>NZ_CP036164.1:2836203-3545254 GCF_004295485.1 Janibacter limosus
GCGGTCTCCTCCGGCGTCCGAGCCCCCAGGTCGAGGCCGATCGGGCTGCTCAGCCGCGCCAGCTCCGTCGAGGTCACGCCGGCCTCGCGCAACCGCTCCTCGCGGTCCTCGTGCGTGCGCCGCGAGCCCATCGCCCCGATGTAGCCGACCTCGGGCAGGCGCAGGGCCACCTCGAGCAGCGGTACGTCGAACTTGGGGTCATGGGTCAGCACCGTGATCACCGTGCGCCCGTCGATCCGGCCCGCCTCCTGCTCGGCGGCCAGGTAGCGGTGCGGCCAGTCGACGACGACGTCGTCCGCCGCGGGAAATCGGCTGTGGGTCGCGAAGACGGGGCGCGCGTCGCACACGGTGACGCGGTACCCGAGGAAGTCCCCCACCTTGGCCACCGCCGCCGCGAAGTCGATGGCCCCGAAGACGAGCATGCGTGGCGGGGGCGCGAAGGCCCAGACGAAGACCCGCATGCCCTCGCCGCGGCGCTCGCCGTCGGCTCCGTAACCGAGCGTGGCGTTGTGGCCGAGCGCCAGCTGCCCGAGGGCGTCGTCGCGCACCGCCGCGTCGACGCGTGGCGACCCGAGGGACCCACGCGGCTCCTCGTCGGGGCGGATGATCATCCGTCGCCCCAGCCACTGCACGTCGGGATGCTCGATGATCGTCGCGACGGCCACCGCCCGTCCGGCCTCGATGTCGGCGGCGACCTCGCCGAGCTCGGGGAAGGTCTCGCGGCTCATCTGCTCGACCCACACGTCGAGGATCCCGCCGCAGGTCAGGCCGACCGCCATCGCGTCGTCGTCGGAGATGCCGTACCTGCGGAAGGCGGGGTCGCCGGAGTCCAGCACCTCCTGGGCCAGCTCGTAGACCGCGCCCTCGACGCACCCGCCGGACACCGACCCGACGGCCGTGCCGTCGGGTCCGACGAGCATCGAGGCACCGGGCGGACGAGGCGCGGACCGGAAGGTCGCGACGACGGTCCCGACACCGATCGAGTGGCCCTGCTCCCACCACCGCAGCAGCTCCGGCAGCACCTCACGCATCAGCGATCTCCTCCAGGAGCTCCTCGAACGCCCTCAACGAGTGACCGGCGACGAAGGCGTCGACATGTGGCAGAGCAGCCACGATGCCGGTCTGGACAGGACGATACCCCGCCTTGCCGCGGTGCGGATTGGCCCAGATGACGCGGTGCGCCAGCCGGTGGATCCGGCCGAGCTGCGTGCCCAGCTCACCGCCGTCGCCGCGCTCCCACCCGTCGCTGATGATGACGACGACGGCGCCGCGCGTCAGGTGGCGGGTGCCGACACCCGAGAGGAAGACCCGCAGCACCTCGCCGAGCCGGGTCCCGCCCGACCAGTCCGGCACCTGCTCACCCGCACGCACCAGCGCCCGCTCGGGATCGCGGGTGCGCAGGGCCTCGGTGATCCGGGTCAGCCGGGTGCCGAGGGTGAAGACCTCCACCGTGGTGGTCGGTCCGCCACCGGCGGGGCCGCGGGCGTGCACCACCACGTGGGCCAGCCTCAGCAGCGCGTCCGCGTAGGGGCGCATCGACCCCGAGACGTCGACGAGCAGGACCACCCGGCGCGCTCGCAGCCCCCGACGTCGGTGGTCGATCCGACTCGGCTCGCCCATCTGCCGCAGCATCGAGCGCAGGGTCGAGCGCACGTCGATCTCGCCACGTCGCCACGGGGTGCGTCGGGTGCTGCGTCGCACCGGCAGCCGCGCCCTCAGGCCGGCGAGCAGCGAGTCCAGCAGCGCCTTGTCCGCGGCTTCGAGCGCGGCCACGTCCCGGTGGCGCAGGATCTCCACGTCGCTGGCCGCGACGTGGACGGTCTCGCTCCTCCCTTCGCCGGGAGCGGGGGCGACGTCGTCGAGGGGCAGCGGTGACGTGGTGGTGCGCTCCTGCTCGCGGATGTGCGGCCGCGCGCGCACGGCGGTCTGGCCGAACCACTCGGCGAAGACCTGGTCGAAGCGCACCAGGTCCTCCGGCCCGGCACAGAGGGTCGCGCGACCGGCCCTGCGCACGCCCTCACGGTCGCCCGCCCCCACGATCGCCGCTGCCTCGAGGAAGGCGGTCGACCGGTCGTGCGTCACTCCCACCCCGGCTGCACGCGCCGCGTGGGCCAGCCCCAGGAGCACCTCGTCGACCCCGCGGGGCGCGCGGTCCCGGCCGGGCGCGCTCGACGAGGTCGCGGTCATCTCGCGAGGACCCGGTCCAGGGCATCGCGGACCCGGTCGGCGTCCTCGCGGTACTTGATGACCGCGCCCAGGGTCCGAGCGGCGATCTGCAGGTCGAGCTCCTGCGCACCCAGCCGCTGCAGGGCGGCCACCCAGTCGAGGGTCTCCGCGACTCCCGGCGGCTTGACCAGGTCCAGGGCCCGCAGGTGCTGGACGGCACCGACCACCTGGGCGGCCAGCGTCCGGGTCACCTCGGGGATCCGGCTGCGGACGATCGCCACCTCGCGGTCCAGGCCCGGGTGGTCGATCCAGTGGTAGAGGCAGCGCCGCTTGAGGGCGTCGTGCAGCTCACGGGTCCGGTTGGACGTCAGGACGACCATCGGGGGCACCGTGGCGCTGATCGTCCCGAGCTCGGGGATGCTCACCGTCCACGACGAGAGCACCTCGAGCAGGAAGGCCTCGAACTCGTCGTCGGCCCGGTCGATCTCGTCGATGAGCAGCACCGCCGGGCTGTGCCGCAGCGCCCGCAGCACCGGGCGCTCGAGGAGGAAGCGCTCGTCGAAGAGGGAGCGCTCCGCCTCGTCGGGGAGGACCTCCCCCTTCGTCGTCAACGTCTCGAGGGTGCGCAGGTGCAGGATCTGCCGCGGGAAGTCCCAGTCGTAGAGGGCCTGCGAGGCGTCGATCCCCTCGTAGCACTGCAGGCGGATGAGGGGGACCCCCTCCAGCTCGGCGAGGGCCTCGGCGAGCGCGGTCTTGCCCGTGCCCGGCGCTCCCTCGAGCAGCAGCGGGCGCTGCATCTCCCTGGCGAGGAAGGCGACCGTGGCCAGGTCCTCGTCGGCGAGGTAGCCCGTGGCTCCCAGCCGATCCGCCAGCTGCTGAGGTGACGTCATGCTGGGAGGCTACGCCGAAGGGCGGCTCCCCCATCGGGGGAACCGCCCTTCGTCAGGTGCTGCGTGCAGCGGAGGGGCTCAGAAGCCCATGCCGCCCATGCCACCCATCTCGTCGCCACCGGGCATGGCCGCAGAGGCCTTCTCCGGCTTGTCGGCGATGACGGCCTCGGTGGTGAGGAAGAGCGCCGCGATGGAGGCGGCGTTCTGCAGCGCGCTGCGGGTCACCTTGGCGGGGTCGATGATGCCCTCGGCGATCATGTCGACGTACTCGCCGGTGGCCGCGTTGAGACCCTCGCCCGCGGGGAGGTTCTCGACCTTCTCGGTCACGACGCCGCCGTTGAGGCCGGCGTTGGTCGCGATCTGCTTCAGCGGAGCAGAGGCCGCGACGCGCACGATGTTGGCGCCGGTGGCCTCGTCACCCTCGAGCGAGAGCTTCGCGAAGGCAGCCTTGGTCGCCTGCAGGAGCGCGACGCCACCACCGGCGACGATGCCCTCCTCGACGGCAGCCTTCGCATTGCGGACGGCGTCCTCGATGCGGTGCTTGCGCTCCTTGAGCTCGACCTCGGTGGCCGCACCCGCGCGGATGACGGCGACGCCGCCGGCGAGCTTGGCGAGGCGCTCCTGGAGCTTCTCGCGGTCGTAGTCCGAGTCGCTGTTCTCGATCTCGGCCTTGATCTGGTTGACGCGACCGGAGATCTGGTCCTGGTCGCCAGCGCCCTCGACGATGGTCGTCTCGTCCTTGGTGACGACGACCTTGCGAGCGCGACCCAGCAGGTCGAGCTCGGCGGTCTCGAGCGAGAGGCCGACCTCCTCGGAGATGACCTGGCCACCGGTGAGGATGGCGATGTCGGCCAGCATGGCCTTGCGGCGGTCACCGAAGCCCGGGGCCTTGACGGCGACGGACTTGAAGGTGCCCTTGAGCTTGTTGACGACCAGCGTCGACAGGGCCTCGCCCTCGAGGTCCTCGGCGATGATCAGCAGCGGCTTGCCGGCCTGCATGACCTTCTCGAGGACGGGGAGCAGGTCCTTGATCGAGCCGATCTTGGAATTGGCGATGAGGACGTAGGGGTCCTCGAGCACGGTCTCCATGCGCTCGGTGTCGGTGACGAAGTAGCCGGAGATGTAGCCCTTGTCGAAGCGCATGCCCTCGGTGAGCTCGAGCTCGAGACCGAAGGTGTTGCTCTCCTCGACGGTGATGACACCTTCCTTGCCGACCTTGTCCATCGCCTCGGCGATCTTGGCGCCGATCTCGGGGTCAGCAGCAGAGATGGAGGCCGTGGCAGCGATCTGCTGCTTGGTCTCGATCTCCTTGGCCATCGCGAGCAGCTCGTCCGAGACGGCCGCGGTGGCCTTCTCGATGCCGCGCTTGAGGGCCATCGGGTTGGCGCCGGCGGCGACATTGCGCAGGCCCTCGCGCACGAGCGCCTGGGCGAGCACGGTGGCCGTCGTCGTGCCGTCACCGGCGACGTCGTCGGTCTTCTTCGCAACTTCCTTGACGAGCTCGGCGCCGATCTTCTCGTACGGGTCGTCGAGCTCGATCTCCTTGGCGATGGACACGCCGTCATTGGTGATCGTGGGGGCTCCCCACTTCTTCTCCAGGACGACATTGCGGCCCTTGGGGCCAAGGGTGACCTTGACGGCGTCGGCGAGGGTGTTCATTCCCCGCTCGAGGCCGCGTCGGGCCTCCTCGTCAAAAGCAATGAGCTTTGCCATTCGGGTGGTCCTCCACGCGAATCGAAGGGTCATGACCGGGGGCGCCCGCGACGGACGGAGAGCGACCACCCGGCTCACGTCACCGTGCGGTCGAACCCCTCACCTGACCGGTCAAGGATTATCACTCTCACGGGGAGAGTGCTAACGCCATTATTGGCACTCTCGGTGGTCGAGTGCACACGCGTCACGTCCGCGGGTGGAGGTCCTCGAAGGTGGCGCGCATCGCACCGTCGGCGTCCGAGGTGATCGGGTCGGCGAGGTCGGCGACGAAGATCGCGACCAGCTCGCGGGCCGGGTTGCCCTCGACCTCGGCCAGCAGACCGCGCCAGACGCCGAGGTTGGCGTGGTGGACCTCGGCGCACGCCTCGGCCGGCGCCAGGCCCTCGACAGCGGCACCCAGCTGCTCCGGCGACAGGGCGAGCGTCGCGGTGGAGCCGTCATGCCTGAGCACGGAGGCGAGGACCACGGCGGCCAGACCGTGGCGGCCGCCGGGGGTGTTGACGTGGGGCAGCTGCCAGCTCGGGTCGCTGCTCGCCGAGGTGATGCCGACCGCCCAGGCGACCGGCTGCCGCCACCCGTCGATGCGCCCGGTCAGGTGGTCCTTGATCGCCGCGAGCCCGGCGGGGGTGCTCCAGTCCATCTCAGCCATGGGTCCACCATGCCAAGGCGGGGGTGGCTCCGGTACCCCCTGCGCACCGGAACCACCCCGACGACCTCTCGTGCGTTGAGACGTCACCGGGCGTGGAGCGGTTGCCCCGGTGGGCGATCCGTGACAGATCCGTGATCTGCCGGGCGCTCAGACCTCGATGCCGAGGCGGCGGGCGCTGCGGGTGCGCTGGCGCTGGTCGCGCAGGCGGCGCAGCCGCTTGATGAGCATCGGGTCCTCGGACAGGGCGGCCGGGTTGTTGATCAGGCCGTTGAGCACCTGGTAATAGCGGGTGGAGCTCATGTCGAAGAGCTCCTTGATCGCCTGCTCCTTTGAGCCGGCGTACTTCCACCACTGGCGCTCGAAGGCCAGGATCTCCCGGTCGCGGTCCGTGAGCGGGACCGAGGGGGTCGGCTGGGCGGACTGGTCGGCGAGGTTCACGCGACGCACTGTACCGGCGGAATCACATGCTTGTCATTACCTCGGCGTGTCGGCTGGACAGCGACGACGAAGGGAGTCCCTCACGCCCCCTTCGTCCCATCCGTCACAGCGATGACCGCTCGGCGCACGCCTGGGCCGCAATGGTCAGCAAAGAGCAAATTCGGTGGGTGGCGGCAATGGCGCCACCACCCGGGGGGCAGGGGCCGGGACCCTCGTCTCGGAAGGACGAAGCATCATGAAGAGGACACTCATCACCTGCGTCATGGCGGCAGGCCTGCTGCTGGCCGGCGCAGGATCCTGCCGCGGCAACCTGGTCTTCGCAGGGGAGTGAGCACCCTCGTCGAGGAGTGACTCACCCACCGCAGCCCCGGGCAGCCCGCCCGGGGCCGCGGCCTGTCGTGGGGGTCAGCCCATCGAGTCGAGGATGTCGCTGATGTCCTGCGTGGTCGTCTGCGGGTTGACGATGGCGAAGCGGGCGAGGGTCTCCCCCTCGTGCACGGTGGGCACGATGAAGGCGAACTCCTCGTCGAGCATCCGGTCCGACCACGCGGCGTAGTCGGCCGCGCTCCACCCGGTGCGTCGGAAGACGACGACGGACAGGAAGCGCTCGCCGACGAGCTCGAGCTCGTCGCGGCGGTGGATCTCCGCCTCGGCGAAGGCCGCCACCTCGAGCGTCTTCTCCACCGCGGTGGTGTAGGCCTGCGTGCCGTGGGTCGAGAGGGAGAACCAGAAGGGCAGCCCGCGCGCCCGGCGGGTCAGGCCGACGGAGTAGTCGGTGGGGTTCCAGTCCGGCGCGTCGGTGAGCACGTCGAGGTAGCCGGCCCGCTGGGTGTGCGCGTTGCGAGCGGCGGCCGGGTCGCGGTAGAGCAGCGCGCAGCAGTCGAAGGGGGCGAAGAGCCACTTGTGCGGGTCGACGATGAAGGAGTCGCAGTGCTCGATGCCCGCGTAGAGATGGCGCACCGACGGCGCGGCCAGGCCGGCGCCGCCGTAGGCGCCGTCGACGTGGAACCAGATGCCGAGCTCGCGGCAGACCTCGGCGACGGAGGTCAGGTCGTCGATGATGCCGAAGTTGGTCGTGCCGGCCGTCGCGACCACGGCGAAGTAGGTCTCGGGACCGTTGGCGAGCAGGACCTCACGCAGCCGCTCACCCGTGAGTCGGCCGCGCTCGTCGGGCTCGACGGCCGTCAGCTCGGCGTCCATGACGTCGCACGCCGACTGGATCGACGAGTGCGCGCCGCGGGTGGTCGCCACGCGGAAGGGCCGCTGGCCGGCAGGTGCCGTGCGCCGCGCCTCGGTGCGGGCCGCGACGAGGGCCGACAGGTTGCCGATCGTGCCGCCCGGGACGAAGACCCCGCCCGACGACTCGGGGAGGCCGACGAGGTCGGCGATCCACCGCAGCGCCTGGTTCTCCGCGTAGACGGCGCCCGACCCCTCGAGCCATGACCCGGCATAGATCGAGCTCGCCCCGACGACGAGGTCGAACATCGCGGCCGCCTCGGTGGGAGCGCACGGGATGAAGGAGAGGTAGCGCGGGTGGTCGACCGACAGGCACGCAGGCGCGAGGACCTCGGCGAAGAGGTCCATCGCCCGGTGACCACCCAGACCCTCGGCGGTGATCGTCTGACCGGCCTCCTCCTGCAGCTGTGCCGGCGTCAGCGGTCGGTCCAGCGGCACCGGGTCGAGCTCGAGCCGCTCCTTGGAGTAGTCGAGGACGATCTGGGCCAGCTCCGCCAGGGAGGTGTTGTCATCAGCGAATCCATGCACGAGGGCACTCTAGGGCCGATCCGGCACCGGCCCAGCCCTTCGCCCCGAGCTCTCCCCGCGCTCGCCGGGCGCTCCCCACGGACACGCCACGAGGGCGGGAACGTCGTCGAATACACCTTCTGTTAACCTTGCGTTCATCTTGACCGCACGGGCGGACACGGACCGGGGAGGCCCACATGTTCACGATCAATGTCGATCACGTCGTCACCAACATCGCCGCAGACCTCTGCGTGCGCTACCCGCAGGTGGCCTGCGAGCGCATCGAGGCGATGGTCGCCACCGCACGCGAGCGCATGGAGGCGACCAACACCCACCCGGAGTTCCTCGCGCCGCTCATCGAGCACGCCGTGCGCATCGAGCTGCACGACCTGGCCGGCGCTCCCGTGCCGCCCACCAGCGCGACCTGCTGACGAGCCGGTCCCACGTCGTCCGATCCCCCTGATGCCCCTGCGTCGGGGGGATCGGTACGTCGTAGGTTTGACCGGTGCCCACCCAGCTGCTGACCGACCTCATCCACCCCTCGTGGGCGCAGGCGCTGCAGCCGGTGGCTCCCACCATCGCTGCGATGGGCGACTTCCTGCGTGAGGAGATCGCCGCGGGGCACGGCTACCTGCCCGCGGGCGAGCACGTGCTGCGCGCCTTCACCATCCCCCTCGACGAGGTCCGGGTCCTGGTCGTCGGCCAGGACCCCTACCCCACGCCCGGGCACGCGATCGGCCTGTCCTTCGCCGTGGCGCCGGACGTGCGCCCCCTCCCCCGGTCGCTGGTCAACATCCACCGCGAGCTCGTCGACGACCTCGCGGTCCCGGCGCCGAGCACCGGTGACCTCACCCCGTGGGCGCAGCAGGGCGTCATGCTGCTCAACCGCTGCCTCACGGTGCGCTCCGGCGCCCCCGACAGCCACCAGGGCAAGGGCTGGGAGGCCGTGACCGACCGCGCGATCGAGGTGCTCGCCGCGCGCGGCGGTCCGCTCGTGGCGATCCTCTGGGGCCGCAAGGCGCGCAACCTCGCGCCGGCTCTCGGCGACGTGCCCCGCGTCGAGAGCGCCCACCCCTCGCCGCTGTCCGCGCGCCACGGCTTCTTCGGCTCGCGGCCCTTCAGCGCCGCCAACGCCCTGCTCGCCCAGCAGGGCGCCGACCCGATCGACTGGAGACTGCCGTGACCGAGACCGTCCACCCCTGGCGCCGCTACATCGCGATCGGCGACTCCTTCACCGAGGGCATGTCCGACGCGGACCCGCGCGCCGAGGGCCGCTATGTCGGCTGGGCCGACCGGCTGGCCGCCGCGCTGTCGACCCAAGTCCCCGAGGGCGAGTTCCACTACGCCAACCTCGCCGTCCGCGGCCGCAAGCTCGACGACGTCATCGGCCCGCAGCTCGACGCCGCGCTCGACGCCGGCCCGGACCTCGTCTCGATCGTCGGAGGCGGCAACGACATCCTGCGCCCGCGGGTCGACCTCGACGAGATCGCCGACCGCCTCGAGCAGGCCGTGGTGACCCTCCGCGCCACCGGCGCCGACGTCCTCATGGCCACGCCGGCCGACCCCGCCGACGCGGGGCTGCTGTCCTCCCTTCGCTCCCGGCACGCGGTGCACAGCGCTAATGTCTTCTCCATCGCCCAGCGCCAGGGCGCGCACGTGCTCAACCTGTGGGGCCTGCGCGCGCTACGCGATTGGCGGCTGTGGTCGACCGACCGGATCCACCTGAGCACGGAGGGCCACCGACGCGTGGCGCAGGAGGCGCTGTCCGCCCTCGCCCAGCCGGTGAGCGACCCCGACTGGCGCGCGCCACTGGACCCCGCGCCGGCCGTCGCCCGCCGCGAGCAGGTCGCCGAGACGGCCCGCTGGGCCCGCGCCTATGCCGCGCCGTGGGTGCACCGCCGGCTCACCGGCCGCTCGTCCGGCGACTCGGTGACGGCCAAGATCGCCGAGCCGACCCCCTTCGGCCCCGCGGACCTGCCCGACGCCTGAGCCCGCACGTCCTTGAGGTCGACCCGACGAACCCGCACGTCCTTGAGGTCGTGCGGATTATTGGCGCAGATGCGCTGATATCGTGACCGCCATGGCGCAGATGCGAGTTTCAGACGCGGCGGAGCTGCTCGCGGTCTCTCCCGACACCGTCCGACGTTGGATCGACGGTGGTCGCCTCACCGCGACGAAGGGGGGTGGTCCCGTCCTCGTCGACGGCGCCGACCTCGCCCGCCTCGCCCAGGAGATCGCCCATCCCGCGCCGGTCGGACCGGTCACCGACGAGTCCGCCCGCAACCGGATGCGCGGCATCGTCACCGAGGTCCTGCGCGACGGGGTGATGGCCCAGGTGAGCCTGCAGGCGGGGCCCTTCCGCGTGGTCTCCCTGATGTCCCGCGAGGCCGCCGACGAGCTGGGGCTGGAGCCGGGCGTCGTCGCCGTCGCATCGATCAAGTCGACCAATGTCGTCATCGGCACCCCGGGCAGCGCATCGTGAGGCGCCTCATCGCCACGACCGCGGTCACCGCGCTCGCCCTGGCCCTGGCCGCCTGCGGGTCGGGGACGGACTCCGGCGACGGGACCACCCTGCACGTCGCGGCGGCCGCCTCCCTCACCTCGTCCTTCGAGGAGATCGCCATGGCCTACGAGGCCGAGCACGACGGCGTGAAGGTCGATCTGCAGTTCGCCGGGTCCTCCGACCTCGCCACGCAGATCACCAACGGCGCACAGATCGACGTCTTCGCCTCTGCCGACGAGAAGAACATGGACAAGGTCAAGGACGCCGTGGACGGTGAGCCGACGATCTTCGCCACCAACACCCTGACGATCATCACCGAGCCGGGCAACCCCAAGAGGATCACCGGCCTGACGAACCTGGCGAACAAGGACCTGGCCGTCGTCGTGTGTGCCCCGCAGGTCCCCTGCGGCGCGGCCACCCAGACGCTGCTGCAGCGGCAGCACGTCACCGTCGACGCGGCCAGCGAGGAGTCCAAGGTGACCGACGTCCTCACCAAGGTCACCGCGGGCGAGGCCGACGCCGGGCTCGTCTACGTCACCGACGCGACCGGGGCCGGCGACAAGGTCGCGACCGTCCCGGCCAAGGGGGCCGGTCAGGTCGTCAACTCCTACCCGATCGCGACCCTCGACGGCAGCCCGCGGGCCGACAAGGCCCAGGCCTTCGTCGACTTCGTCACCGGCCCGGAGGGCCAGAAGGTGCTGAAGGACAAGGGCTTCGGCGCCCCGTGAGACCTCCCGTATGGCTGTGGATCCCCGCGGCGGTGGCCATCCTCGTCGTCGTGGTCCCGCTGCTCGGGCTCATCTCGTCCGTCGACGTCGCCACTCTCTGGCCGCTGCTCACCTCCGAGGCGTCCGTGACCGCGCTCCTGCTGTCGCTGCGCACCTCGGTCATCGCGACGACGCTGTGCATCCTCCTCGGCGCACCGCTCGCGCTGCTGCTGGCACGGGGTCGCTGGCGGGGGCAGTCGGCCCTGCGGGCGCTGGTCCTCGTCCCCCTCGTGCTGCCTCCGGTCGTCGGTGGTCTGGCGCTGCTCACGACCTTCGGTCGGCGCGGCCTGCTCGGTGAGCACCTGGTCGCCGCGGGCCTGTCGATCTCCTACTCGACCACCGCGGTCGTCCTCGCGCAGACCTTCGTCGCGCTCCCCTTCCTCGTCCTGTCGCTCGAGGGGGCGGTACGCGGTCTCGACCGGCGTCAGGAGGAGGCGGCCGCCACCCTCGGCGCCGGTCCGTGGCGGCGGCTGACCCGGGTCACCCTGCCGCTCGTGGCACCCGGGCTGCTGTCGGGCTCGGTGCTCGCCTTCGCCCGGGCGCTCGGCGAGTTCGGCGCGACGCTCACCTTCGCCGGGTCCGCGCAGGGCCGCACCCGCACGCTCCCGCTGGAGATCTACCTGCAGCGCGAGGTCGACCCGGACGCCGCGATCGCGTTGTCCCTCGTGCTCGTCGTGCTCGCCACGGTGATCGTCGGGTCCGTCTACGCGCGCACGACGAGGGCCGCCGCATGAGCCTGCAGGTGCGTGCCCGGTGGGCCGAGCGCGGTCTCGACGTCGACCTCGACCTGCCCCCCGGTCGGCATGCGATCACCGGGCCCAACGGCGCCGGCAAGTCCTCGCTGCTCGCGGTCATCGCCGGTCTGGAGCGGGCGGACTCCAGCCGCCTCGTCCTCGACGGCCGCCCCCTCGACGGGCTCCCCCCGCACCGCCGCCGCGTGGTGCTCATGTCGCAGGCCGGGCAGCTCTTCCCCCACCTGGCCGTGCGCGACAACGTCGCCTTCGGACCGCGGAGCCACGGCAGGGGACGAAGGGAGTCCCGCGCCTGCGCGGACCACTGGCTGGAGGTCGTGGGCATGAGCGACTTCGCCGATCGTCGACCCTCCCAGCTCTCGGGCGGGCAGGCCGCGCGCGTCGCCCTCGCCCGGGCACTGGCGGCCGAGCCGGCGGCGCTCCTGCTCGACGAGCCGCTCGCCGCCCTGGACGTCGAGGCGACTCCCGCGATGCGCGCGGTGCTCTCGCGGGTGACCCACGAGCGGGCAGACCTCGTGGTCGTGCTCGTCACCCATGACGTCCTCGACGTCCTGACCGTCGCCGACGGCCCCACCGACACCCTCACCGTCCTCGGCCGACCCGTCGAGCACGGACCGGTCCGTCGGGTGCTGGAGCACCCGCGCAGCGACTTCACCGCGGGGCTCGCCGGGGTCAACCTGCTGCGGGCCGAGGCGCTGCCGGGAGGCGGGGCGCGGGCCGGGGACCTCGACATCGCGACCGGCCCGCACGCGGTGACCGGGCCGTGCTGGGTGACCTTCGCGCCCGACGCGGTCTCGCTGCACCACGACCATCCCGAGGGGTCGCCGCGCAATGTCTGGCACGGGCGGGTCTCCCGGGTGGAGGCGCACGCCGGGCGGGTCCGCGTGTGGCTGGAGACCCCCTTCGCCATGAGCGCGGAGGTGACGCCCGCGGCGCTGGCCGCGCTCCCCCTCCGGCCCGGCGACGCCGTGTGGGTCGCGGTCAAGGCGAGCCAGGTGCGCGTCCACCCGGCCGGGGTCAGCTGAGGCGACCGTCCCGGAAGTCGCGGAAGGCGGCCTTGGACTCCTCGTCGAGACGCACGATCGACTGGCCCGACTGCATGGCGGTGGGGCCCTTGGCCACGGCGTGGCCGACCGCCGTCGGGTTGACCCGGTAGAAGGACGCGGCGAAGAGCAGCATCTCCTGCGCGGACAGGTCGCTGCTCGCGTGCTCGTCGATGACGGTGAGCGCCCCGGGCACCACACCCGGCCCCTTGACCCTCGCCTGGACCGCGGCCGCCGCGAGGAGCAGGCCCTGGTTGCGCGAGCGGCCGAAGTCGCCGTCGGGCAGGGTCTTGCGCTCGCGCGCCCAGGCCAGCGCGCTGTCCCCGGAGAGGCGGTGACGGCCCTTGGCGATCTTGCCGCCGGGCAGGTGGGAGTCGAGCGCCTTGGGCGCGACGAAGCCCAGCCCGCCCAGCTCGTCGACCATCGCGGAGAAGCCCTTCATGCTCGTCACGAGGTAGCCGTCGACGTCGATACCGCTGATGCTCTCGACCGACGTCGCCTGCCCGCCCGGACCGGCGAAGACCATCGAGGAGTTGAGCTTGCCGTGGCCATGGCCCGGGATCGGCACCCACAGGTCACGGGCGAAGCCCATCAGCCCGGCGCCGCCCTTGCCGTCGACGCCGAGCAGCTGGATCGCGTCGGCGCGGGAGTGCTCGACGTCCTGGCCGGGACGGGCGTCGGAGCCGAGCACGAGGACGTGGCGGCTGCCCCCGAGGTCGGCCTTGCCCGCGCTGCCGAGGCTGGGCCACCACCCACCGACGACCTTCCACGCGGTGCGGCCCTTGGGTCGCACGGCGAGGGTGACGTCGTCATCGGCGGTGACGACGGCGACCTTGGCCCCGCGCCAGGTGCCGAGCTTCGCCGTGCCGTCCAGCTCGTGGTCGCCGTACTTCTTGGCGACGACAGAGGTCAGGGCAGCGGGCGCCCCCGAGATCGTGGCCGTGCTCGTGGCCGTGCTCGTGGTCGACGACGAGCCGGCCGACGACGACGTGGAGGACGACGACGAGGGTGCGTCCTCCCCTTCGTCAGGGGTCGCGGAGCAGGCGGCGAGCGCCAGCGTGATCGCGGTGGTGGTCGCGGCGGTGCGGATGGCGAAGAGACGTCTCACCCCTCCACCGTAGGTGCGGCTCAGCCGTCGCGCTCGACGGTCGCCTTGCCGGTCCTGACGTCGACGAGGACATCGGTGTCGTCACCGGAGACGTCGATGCTGATCTTCCAGGAGTGCTTGCCGCCCTCCTCCTCGAGCTCGGCCCCGTCGAAGGTGCCGTCGACCTCCTTCAGCGCCGTCTCGATCGCCTCGGGCAGGTCGACCGTGGCCGCCTTCAGCCCCGCCCGGTCGTCGCTGTCGAGGTCCCCCTCCTCGCCGGCGCTCGCTGCGCCGCCCTTGGCGACGTCGACCTCGATGCTCGTCGCCCCCTTCGCGACGTCGACCGCCCAGGTGCCGTCGCCGTCCTGGTCGTCGACCTCGTAGGCGGTGCCCCCGGCCTCCTTCTCCGCGGCGGCGATGGCCGCCAGGACCGGGTCGGTGGGCGTGGTGGCCGAGGACGTCGACGACGTCCGGGACGCGGAGCCAGACGTGCTGGAGGTGCTGGACGCGACGCTCGACGACGCGGACGGCGTGTCGCCGGGCCGCTGGGTGCGCGACTCGGCGGGGCCGGCCGGGTCGTCCGCGTTGCCGCAGGCGCTCAGGCCCAGCAGGGCTGCGGTCGTGAGGGCGATGAGTGCGCTGCGTGTGGTCTTCATGCCTCTGGTCTACCCACTTCCCGCGCGGATCACCATCAGAATCGGCAGTCGTGAAGGAACCCTCACGCAGTCCTCACCAGCGCTTCACCCGGCGGGTCCCTCCCGGGGGCGATGACGACCTCCCCCTCGGGCTCGTAGAGTGCTCGACATGCCAGCAACCAGGCTCATGCCCACCGAGATCGGCGACGACCTCATCGAGCTCACCCGATCGATCTGCGACAAGTCCCTGCGACCCCAGGTCGACGAGGTCGAGGCGCGCGCCGCGACGGAGGAGGTCTTCCCCGGCGAGGTCTTCCGCACCCTCGGCCGCGCCGGCCTGCTGTCGCTGCCCTACCCCGAGGAGCTCGGCGGCGGGGGCCAGCCCTACGAGGTCTACCTGCAGGTCGTCGAGGAGATCGCCTCGGCGTGGGGCGCGGTCGGCGTCGGCGTCTCGGTGCACTCCCTCACCGCCTACGCGGTGCACACCTTCGGCAGCCAGGAGCAGCAGGAGGCGCTGCTGCCGGACATGCTCTCCGGCGAGACCCTCGGCGCCTACGCCCTCTCCGAGCCGCTCGCCGGCTCGGACATCGGCGCGATGACGACCCGCGCCACCCGCGACGGCGACGCCTGGCGCATCCGTGGGCGCAAGGCGTGGATCTCGCACGCCGGTCACGCCGACTACTACACGAGCTTCGTGCGCACGAGCGACGACGGCGGCCGCGGGGTCAGCTGCTTCGTCGTGCCCGGCGACGCCCCGGGCCTGTCCTACGGTGCGCCGGAGAGGAAGATGGGCCTGCACGGCGACACCGTGCGCGAGGTCATCTACGACGACGTCCCGGTGACCGACGACCGGCAGATCGGCGACCTGGGGCGCGGGGTGCCGATGGCCCTCGCCGGGCTCGACACGGGCCGCCTCGGCATCGCCGCCGTCGCCACCGGGCTCGCCCAGGCCGCGCTCGACGTCGCCGCCAGGTACGCCAACGAGCGCGAGCAGTTCGGTCGGACGATCGCGAGCAACCAGGGCCTGGCCTTCCTCCTGGCCGACATGGAGGCGGCCGTGACGAGCGCCCGGGCGACCTACCTGCACGCCGCTCGGCTGCGGGACGCGGGGCGCCCCTACGGCAAGGAGGCCGCGGTCGCCAAGCTCATCGCCACCGATGCCTCGATGCGGGTGACGACCGACGCGATCCAGGTGCTCGGCGGGGCCGGCTACACGCAGGACTTCCCCGTGGAGCGCTACTTCCGCGAGGCCAAGGTGACCCAGATCTTCGAGGGGACCAACCAGATCCAGCGGTTGGTGATCTCGCGCCACCTGCTCGCTGGACTCTGACCCCCTTCGTCAGTCCTCGTGGTCCCGGGAGATCCCGGGCAGCAGTGCGTCGCCGTCCCGCAGCGCCTCCATGGCGCCGGGGCTGCGGGACACGCGCGCGAGGCTGCGCTGGCGGTAGCGCAGGATCATCCACGCGCCGAAGCCCCACATGAGGAACTGCACGCTCATCGCGATCCGGAAGTCGTTGAGTGTGTAGGTCTCGGGGCCGCCCGGCGCCAGCCGGTCGAGGACCAGACCGATGAGGGCCATCGTCACGAGGGACGCGACGAAACCGCCCATGTTGACCACACCGGACGCGCGCCCGTAGCGCTCGCTGCGGTGGAAGCTGCGCGCGAGGTCGAAGGCGATCATCGAGCCGGGGCCGCCGACGGCGGTGACCGCGACGAGGATGACGAGCAGCCACAGCGGGGACGGGCCCGGCATGGCCAGGACGATCGCCCAGACGAGGGCGATCGCGCCCACGACGGCGAGCGCCATGACGGAGCGGTAGTAGGGGTGACGGCCGGTCCAGCGGCCGATGGTGGGCCCGGCGATGAGCGCGACGAAGGTCATCAGCGTGAGCAGCGTGGACGCCTGCGTCGGGCTCAGCCCCTGCCCCGAGACGAGGAAGGGGTAGCCCCACAGCAGCGCGAAGACCGTCGGGGCGAACTGGGCGGTGAAGTGCACCGAGAGCCCCAGCCGGGTGCCCGGGTCTCGCCAGACCTCGGTGAGGCTCTCCCGCAGGGCGCGGATCTTGATCCGCTCGACCGCGGCCCGCTCGTAGGGCGAGTCCTTGATGAAGAGGACCACGCCGATGAGCAGGAAGAGGCCCAGCGAGGCGGCGATCGTGTAGGTGCGGGTCCAGCCCCAGCTGTGCAGCGCGGCGCTCAGCGGGACCGCCGCGGCGACGGCGCCCATCTGCCCGATCATCCCGGTGACCTGGGTGACGACCGGAGCCTGCCGCACGAGGAACCACAGGGCGACGAGCCGCAGCAGCGAGGTGAAGACCATCGCGTCGCCGGCACCGATGAGGGCGCGGGCCGCGAGGCCGCTCTGGAAGCTCTCGGCGTAGGAGAACCACAGCTGGCCCGCCGTCATGCAGACCAGGCCGCTGGCGATGAGGACCTTGGAGCCGTAGCGGTCGAGCAGCACCCCGACGGGGACCTGCATGCCCGCGTAGACGGCCAGCTGCAGCACGGTGAAGGTGGCCAGCTGGCTGGCGTTGATCCCGAACCGGTCGGCGGCGAGCAGGCCCGCGACGCCCAGCGAGGTGCGGTGGAAGACGGCGAGGACATAGACCGCCAAGCCCATGCCCCAGATGGCGTAGGCGCGGCGGCGCCCGATGTTGTGCAGCTGGACGGTCCCGGTCACTGGATAGATGATACGAATCTCTGCAGGGAACAGACAATCGCCGTTCCACGCAACGGACCAGCGTCGGCTCTGGCGTGCCTGCCAGCCCAATGCTTTCGGTGGAGCGCTATCTTTCGGCCATGCCCAGCCTCACAAGTGTCATCATCGCGTCAGTCGCGACGGCCGCCGTCGGCGTCTCCGGACTCGTCGCCATCGGAGTCACCGCGGGCGACAGGGCAACGGTGGTCAAGATCGTCGACGGCGACACCATCGACGTGCAGTACGAAGGTGCGGAGCACCGCGTGCGCCTGCTCAACATCGACACACCAGAGATCGGCGGCGCGGCCAAGGACACCGAGTGTCTCGCGACCGAGGCAAAGCGATACGTGCAGGAGCGGATCCCGGTTGGGTCGAGTGTCCGACTCATGTGGGACCGCGACCACGACGACCCGTATGGCCGCCAGTTGCGCGGGGTGTTCAGCAACGGTCTCGTCAACGCCGACATCGTTCGCAACGGTCTGGCCGTGCCGATGCACATCGACCCCAATGACAGATACAAGGATGACATCGACGAGGCCTTCGCAGAAGCATCGGCAAACAACCGAGGATTTTTCGATCCCTTGCAGGAGTGCACCCTCGCCGCCAGGACCGAGCGGGTGGACTCGGCGGCCGCGGCAGGCAACACGAGGACCGCACAGCATGAAGCTGCGGGCCTGCTCGCTCTGCTCGGCGACCCCGACAGTTTCACTGCTCGCGCCCTGAGCCACTCCGGCCGGGCCACGGCCATCCAGCACCTCATGGATGTCGTCAACAAGCCAGCCAGATCGGCCGCCAAGAAGACATCGAAGCCGGCGCCCTCACGGACCAGGACGTCAACTCCCGACCACTCCACGACGTCCAAGCGCTCAAGCACGCCACCTTCACCCAAGCCGACGTTGACGACCAAGCCCACTGCGAAGCCGACGTCGACACCGAGGGCGACCACTGCGACGCGAACCACGAGGCCTCCGCCGCCGCGGACACAGTCCTCGCCCCCTCCGGCTCCGCCGACCACCCACACCCCGCCGCCGGCGCCTGCTCCACGGACGACGAGCACGCCAGCGCCGCCACCTCCGGCCAGCACCCGGCCCAACAACGCTGCCCCGTGCCGTAGCTATGCTCCGGGCGGTAAGACCTTCACCTACATCGATTGCGACACCCGGCAGCCACTGTGACCACCTCACCCTTCCGCGCCCAACACATAGGGACCGAGGGCGCCGACTACACCGTCGCCCGCGCCACCCGCGAGGACGTCGCCGACATCGTGGCCCTGTTGCACGACGACGAGATCGGTGCGGGTCGCGAAGGCGTCGACCTCGCGCCCTACCTCGCAGCCTTCGACGAGGTCGACGTCGACCCGCAGCAACTCCTGGCGATCGTCCGGGACGAAGGGGGTGCTGCCGCCGGCACCCTCCAGCTCACCTTCATCCCCGGCCTCTCCCGCGGAGGCGCCAAGCGCCTGGTCGTCGAGGGTGTGCGCGTCCACTCCAGCACCCGCGGCAGCGGCCTGGGCGCGGCGCTCATGGAGTGGGCGCAGGAGCAGGGGCGATCGCGCGGGGCGACGCTGGTGCAGCTCACGAGTGACAAGCGGCGGACCGACGCACACCGCTTCTACGAGCGGCTGGGCTACGAGGCGACGCACGAGGGGTTCAAGCTCGACCTCTGACCGTTGTGTCACCTGCTTGACACAATCGAGGTGGAGGAGGACGCTTCGTCTTGTCCCAACCGCCTGACACAAAGGTGCAGCCATGAGCTTGGTTCTCCTCCTCCCCTTCGTCCTCCTCGTCGGGCTGCTCATCGCCGTCGTCGCGTCCCTGATCACCAGCCGTCGCGCCTCGGTCGTCGGCATCAACGAGCACGTCGATCTCGTCCGACTGGCTCGCCGCGCGCGCTTCTGGCGGCTCGCGGCGCTGGCCGTGGCCGTGCTCGTGTGCTTCGCCGTGCCGGTGCTCGGGCTCACCGGGGGCGACACGGCGTCGGCCATCGCCCCGGCCTTCGCGGGGACCCTGGTCGTCGCGGTGATCTGCCTGGGTGAGGCCACCTTCCGCCGGCCGATGACCCTCACCCGTAGCGCCGCCCTGCAGCCACGCAGCGTCCGCGGCCTCGTGCCCCGGGGCTGGCTGCTCCTGGCGACCGGTGCCCTCGCCGCCCTGACGGCCGCCCTCACCGTCGGGTGGATCACGGGCAGCCCCGACGATCTCGGCAGGGCAGGGCGTGCCCTCACGGTCGTCTGCGGCGACGTGACGCACACGCGCAGCCCGTGGCCCGGCAGCCACTACGGCACCCCGATCGCGCTCGCCACCGCGGTCAGCGTGGCCCTCGCGGTGGCGACCTGCGTCGTCATCGCCCGACGGCCCAGCCCCGCGGCCGAGAGCGCTGCGCTCGACACCGGACTGCGCCGGTGGTCGCTCGCGGCGGTGCTGCAGTCACTGACCCTCGGGGCCTGTCTGACCCTCGTGCCCGTGCTGCTCATCATGGCGATGGGCGCCCGATCGGCCGACTGCGCGCCCGGCGAGTACGGGCTGCTCGCGACCGTCTCGCTCATCGGCGCTGGCGTGGCCGCGGTGCTCGGGACCGCCGCCCTCGTGGGCCTGTGCAGCGGGCCGGGCGTGCGCGTGGACGATGTCCCGCCCCCTCAGCGCGGCGACACTGCGCCGGTGGGGGTGCCGCTGTGAGCGCGGCCGTCACCATCAACCTCGTCGATCCGACTCCGCCGTACGAGCAGGTGCGTCGCCAGCTGACGACCTTCATCGAGACGGGACAGCTGCAGCCGGGCGATCGGCTCCCTTCGGTCCGGCAGCTCGCGAGCGACCTCGGCCTGGCCGCAGGCACGGTCGCCCGGGCGTACAAGGAGTTGGAGGGGTCCGGCCTCGTCACGACCCGCCGCGGCGCCGGCACCCGCGTCGCACCCCGACCGGAGTCGGCGAGCCCGGCCGCCGTCACGCTCCTCGACGACGCCGCGGAGTCCTACCTCGCGCGGGCAGCCACCCTCGGGGCGACGCCCGAGCAGGCGGCGCTGGCCCTGGAGCGGGTGACCCGGCGGCGGTAGCGCCACCTGACGTCGTGGCGCGCGCCCGGTTGCCCTTCTCCGGTCATCCGGGTGCGCAGGACGACGACGGGCTCAGACCCAGCGGACCAGCAAGTACTGCACGCCGAAGGGGGCTTCCTCGGAGACGAGATCGCCCAGCAGACCTGGGGCGGCAGCAGCGAGCACCTGCAGCGCGGGCCGGCCGCGCATCCACAGCCGGTCACAGGTCGCGGGGTCGAGCGCAGCGAGCGCGGGGGTGTCCCCGGCGGCGAGCGCGTCGGCCAGCTCGCGGGCGAAGGGAGCGGCGTCCGGCTGGAGATGCCCCGGCGCCTTGTCGGTGAGCGTCGCCGGCCCGTCGGCGACGCAGACGAGGAGCGTCGACGGGCCGTCGGCCAGCTCGCGGCCCAGCTGCGCGCACTCCTGGGGGGTCGCGTCGCTCGCGATGGAGTGCAGGACCAGCTCGCCCCCTCCAGAGGGGGCGAAGAGGCGGCCGATCTCGACGTCCGTGGGCAGGGCGCCGTCGGGGACGAGGCCGGTGGTGAAGCGGGCCGCACCGGACGGCGCATCGGTCGGCCAGGTGCGGGTGGACTGCCCCGCGCCGATCACGACGACCCGGGAGGCTCCCTTCGCCGTGGCGGTCGCGTCGACGAGTGCGGCAGCCTGCTCCCGCAGGTCCGCCAGCGGGTCGGCGGCGCCCCCGATCCCGGGCAGCAGGGCCGGGGCGGCCGGGACGACGACTGCGGCGATGACGCTCATGCGAGTCCTCGGATCGTGCGGGCCGGCGGACGTTCGCCGCGCAGCGTGGCCACCATGTCGAGGACCTGCCGGGTCTCGGCAGCCTCGTGCACGCGGTAGATCCGCGCACCGAGCCAAGCGGAGACCGCGGTCGTGGCCAGCGTGCCGATGAGGCGCTGGTCGACCGGCTTGTCGAGGGTCTCGCCGACGAAGTCCTTGTTGGACAACGAGACCAGGACCGGCCAGCCGGTGTCGACCATCTCGTCGAGACGGCGGGTCACCTCGAGGGTGTGGTGGGTGTTCTTGCCGAAGTCGTGAGCCGGGTCGATGACGATCGACTCGCGCGCGACGCCGGCCGCGAGGGCCCGCTCGGCGTACCCGAGGACGCCGTCGAGGACCTCGGCCATGACGTCCCGCTCGAAGCCGGTGCGGAAGGGTCGGGTGCGCGGCTCCACCCCGCCGGTGTGGGTGCAGATGATGGCCGCGTCGTGGCGGGCCGCGACGTCGACGAGGGTGGGGTCGGCGCCGC
This sequence comes from Janibacter limosus, assembly GCF_004295485.1. Classification (NCBI taxonomy): domain Bacteria; kingdom Bacillati; phylum Actinomycetota; class Actinomycetes; order Micrococcales; family Intrasporangiaceae; genus Janibacter; species Janibacter limosus. The sequence goes on from NZ_CP036164.1 coordinate 2,857,580, forward strand.
CCCAGGCGTCGTTGAGGACGTCCGCGCCTGCGGCACAGACGGCTTCGCCGACCTCTGCCCGCCAGGTGTCGACAGAGATGACGAGCTGCGGGTGCGCCTCGTGCACGCGCGCGACGAGCCCGACGACGCGGTCGATCTCCTCGGCGACGTCGACCTCGCCACCGGGAGCAGCCTTGACCCCGCCGATGTCGACGATGTCAGCGCCCTGCTCGACGACGAGGTCGACGCGCTCCATCGCCTTGTCCTCGGCGAAGGTCGCCCCCTTGTCGTAGAAGGAGTCGGGGGTGCGGTTGACGATCGCCATGACGAGCATCGCGTCGTCGGCGAAGGTGTGTCGGCCGAGCCTCATGCGAGTCCCTCGGAGTAGCCGGTCTGGGTCACGGCCGGGGGCCGCTGGACGAGCGGGACCGGTCGGGTGCGCCAGCCCCCGTCCCGGGTGAACTGCTCCAGCTCGTCCGCGACGACCTCGACCTCGCGGGGCTCGCCGTCGCGGCGGGCGTGGACGACCGCGAGCAGCTCGGCGGCCATGACCGCGAGGTCGTGGTCCTTCTGGTGGCGGTGGGCGCGAGCGCCGAGGTCGACCTGGGCTATCGCGCCGAGTCCGAGTCGTCGGTGGGTGTCGATGAGGGAGGCGATCTCGACGCCGTAGCCGGTGGGCACGGTCAACGACTCCATGAGGGCGCGGCGGGCCGCCCACTCGCCGGCGAGCGGCTGGACGACCCCAGCCAGATCGGGCCACCACAGGTCGAGGACCGGGCGGGCGACGAGCTCGGTGACGCGGCCCCCTTCGGTGCTCGGGGACTGTCCCGGCACGTCGAGCACGCGGTCGTACCAGCCCTTGACGAGCATCGTCGCCGGGTCCGCGGTCAGCGCGCCGACCAGGCCGGTGACGAAGTGTGGTCCCCACTCGGTGAGATCTGCGTCGACGAAGACGAGGAGGTCGCCAGAGGTGACGAAGAGCGACTTCCACAGCGCTTCGCCCTTGCCGGGGTGGCTACCGAGGTGGGCGGCAATCTCGTCGGACCGGTGGACCGTGGCGCCCGCGTCGGCGGCCACGGCCGAGGTGTCGTCGTCGGAGTCGGAGTCGATGACGACGAGCTCGCTGACGAGCGGCACGCGCTCGACGAGCTCGTGACGCAGGCCGGTGACGACCTCGCCGACGGTGGCGGCCTCGTTGCGGGCCGGGATGACGACGGTGACCCGCTCCCCCTTCGCCTCCAGGCGCTCGACGAGGTCTGCTGCGTCGAAGTCCCCATGGACATGACTGTGCCTGGCGAGCCAGTCACGGGTCGGAGCGCGCATGCAGGACAACCTCTCGACGGGACGGGGCCGTGGCGGCCCCAGCCCATCGTAGGCAGGCATCATGGTGGCCATGCGCCGACTCCTCGCGATGGCCCTGCTGCCGCTACTGCTCGTGGCGAGCGGCTGCTCGGACCCCGGGTCGGCGCTCTCCCGCGCGGAGAGCACGGGGATCCTCAATGTCGGGGTCGTCGACAACCCGCCGCTGACCGTGCCGGACGGTGGCGGCGACGTCAGCGGTCCGGCCGCGGACATGATCACCGGCTACGCCGACTCGATCGGCGCCCACCCGAGCTGGCAGGTCGGTGAACTCGACGCGTTGGCCGCCGCCGTGGACCGCGGCGAGGTGGACGTGATCATCGGCGCCAATAGCCCGACGAAGGGGGTCACCGCCACCGCCTCGTCCGCCACCGGCGGCGTCGTGCTCGTGGGTGAGCAGGAGGAGCCGCTGAAGGACTCGATCAGTGCGTGGTTGGCGGACCAGGGCTGAGCTGCGTCGCGGGCCACGCACCTTCCTGTCTCGACACGTCGGCTTCGGGAAATGTGGACGTCGGTGACAACGGATGGGGGCTCTGGACGGTCTTATCCATGACCGATGACCGATGCGAGGAGGCGTGATGGCGTTGCGACGTGACCGTCGAGCCGATGATGAGCGCTTCGCCGAGTTCGTCGACATCGCATCGCCGGGGCTCTTGCACACCGCCTGGCTCCTGACGGGCAACCACCACGCCAGCGTCGAGCTGGTGCAGGCCGCCTTGGTCAAGACGTACATGGCCTGGTCCCGAGTGGACCCGGGCACTTCCGTGGCATACGCGAGGAGGGTGCTGGTCAATCATGCCCACGACACCTGGCGTCGGGGCAGTCGCGAGGTCGGTGTCGATTCCTTCTTCGACGACATCCAGCCGGGCTCCTCGCCGATGGACGCGGTCGACAGCCGTGATCTCGTCGTGCGCCTCTTGGCCGACCTACCGACGCGGCAGCGAGAGGTCGTGGTCCTGCGGCACTACTGCGGCATGCCCGAGAAGGAGGTCGCGGCCACGCTCGGGATCGCCGAAGGAACCGTCAAGTCCCACCTGTCCCGGGGCATGGCCGCACTCCGAACGACCCTCGTCATGGAGAAGGAGCAGTCATGAGCATCCAGCAGGAGCACGAGCAGGAGCACGACACGCGGGTCGCAGAGCTGCTGAGGGCGGCAGCCCCTGAGTCCCATCACTTCGCCGCCGACGCGATTCGCGGCGCGGGTCTGCGGCGTCGGCGCGCCCGGATCGCGACCCGGCTCTTGGTCGGCTCGGCCAGCGCGCTCATCCTCGTCGGTGGTGTCGCCGCCTCCGCCTCGTGGTTGCCGGGCGACAGCAGCATCCTCACCTTGGCCGCGGGCGGAGGCGAGACGACGCTGTCGATCCATCCCGGCACCGAGTCCCCTGTCACGGCCTACACCGTCACCGGCGAGTCCATGGGCGGCGGTCTGACCAAGGTGACGGTCAGCGACCCGAACTCAGGCGACACCGCCGCCACCTTCACCGCATCCCCCTCGCAGGCCCTCGCCGGGATCGCGCCCAAGCCCAGCCGGGCCGACGACGGGATGTGGCTGGCCGTCGTCCCCGACCAGGTCGCGCCCGTCAGCGTCACGACCGGGCCCGGCCAGCGCGTCGGCGAGGTGAAGCTGCCGGGGTCGGACCTCCAGGTCGTGGCTATCAACAGCTCCGAGGACAAGGGTGGGGGCAAGGCTCCGGTCCTCTACTGGACCGGCCCAGAGGCCGGGTCCACGGATGCCGGCGCACGCTTCGAGCACACACAGTTCACCAGCGGTGCGTTCTCCGGCTACAACCTGACGTGGTCGCCTGATCTGAAGATCTTGGAGTGGGACAACTCGGACGGAACAGCCGGTGGTGGGTATGACAACTCGAGCCCTCAGGAGCCGATCCTCGTCATGGAGAGCGCAGACACACCCGGCCGGCCAGACAAGCTCCTCGTCGCCATCATCCCCGCGGGCGCCCAAGACATCCGCGTCATCGACGGGGAGCGCAACGCCCCCACGTGGACCAGCCCCATCGGGGACGAGGTGGCCGTCATCGCCGACGTCCGTAGCTACAGCAGCGGAGTCCACTGGACGGTTGGCGGGAAGGCGCACTCCATGATCAACACCCCGTGATCGTTCGGGCCGTCGCCGACCAGGCTGGGTCCAGAGTGGGAAGCCCGCTGCCCCGATCACGGAGTACGCCGACTCGATCGACTCCCACCCGAGCTGGCGGGGTCACCGTCACGTCGTCGCCCGCGGACGACGGCGTCGTGCTGGTGGGCGAGCAGGAGGAGCCGATGAAGGACTCGATCAACACGTGGTTGGCAGGCCAGGGCTGAGGCTGCTCAGGCCCGAGCCACCTGCGACACCCGCTGGGGTGAGATCTCCAGCAGCGTCGCTGCGTCACGGACCGTCAGGCCCGCGCCGAGGACGTCGGTGACAGCTTGAGCCAGCTGCCGGGTCGCTGTCGCACGGGCCTCCTCGGCCTCGTGTCGAAGCCGGATTGCCTCGTCCACATCGTGCTGGAGCTCCGGTCGCAGCGACGCACGGACCGACACCTCGACCTCGCTCGGATCGACACCGGTCATGGTCGCGACAGCGTCAGCGACCATGACCGCCGCCTGGTCGAGACGCTTGACCTGGGTAAAGACACCAGGGAACTCCGGGACCTCGATGGCCCACCAGTCCCCGGATCGAACAACCTGAGCGGTGACCTTCACTGGCGTGCTCCCATCTGTTTGAGGATCGATCGCGCAGTCATCTCGTTGATCTCGGCATGGCGCGGAACCACGCTCGATCGCTCGCCAATCTCCACCTTGGTGTGGCTGCCGCCCTCGCGGATGACCAAATCGAAGCCCTGACGTCGCGCCTCTGCACGCAGCGCCTTGAGGAGATCTCTACGCTTCATCAGCGTACTTCCAGTTCGCTAGACAGTTCAAGACAAGGGAGATAGACGGCAGTGTCCGACACCTTCCTCGGTCACCTCACTCTGCCTTCGCACGACCTCCGTCGACGGGCACCCGGCCCACCTGTGGAAACTCTTCGGCACGGGCTGCTCGCTGTGGAACGACGAAAGCCGGCCAAGACGTGCGGGCTCAGGACATCAGGGGGGCGCTGGGTGCCGCCCTCGCCCGCAGCGCCGACCCTCGACTGCACCTGTGCGGCGAAGTGCCCGCCTGAGTGGGCCCGACCAGATGAGGACTTGTCCTGACGGCGGTGGACCGTGGCGAGGTCGACGTGATCATCGGAGCGGACGGCCCGACGAAGGGGGTCACCGCCACCTCATCGTCCGCGGACGGCGGCGTCGTGCTCGTGGGTGAGCAGGAGCAGCCGCTCAAGGACTCGATCAATGCGTGGTTGGCGGACCAGGGCTGAACACAGGGCGACCCCGATCAGCGGAGTGGGGAGGGTCCGTCTAGGACTTCACGAGTTGCTCGGCCCGCTGGTGGGAGACGCCCAATACCGTGCCGATGTCGCGGTAGGTGTACTTGGCAGCGTGGAGCGTGCGCGCAGCCCTACGGGCCTCCGCCGCGGCATCTCGGTTGGCCTTCTGCGCCTCGCTCCGGAGCTCCTCAGAGTTGCGCATGGCCTCACGCACTTCGTCAGGGATCACCGGGATGACCTCGATCTCGACCTCGCTCTCGGGGACATCGGCCAAGAAAGCAATGGCCTCACGCATCTCGGCCTCGGCCCGGTCCAGACGACGCGTCTGACTCACGGCGCCGACCTCGGACGCCTCGAGCGCCCACCACCCGGACCTCGTGTGCTCTGCAGTGACCCGATACGTCGTCATCGCCACCCACCCCTTCCCGAACTCGTCCGCGAACTGGTCGAAGAACTTGCGGGCGGTCACCTCGTATGCGTCCCATGGTCGAGACCATGGGCCTTCGCCGCCTTGGCGATCTTCTTCAGCACCGCGGCGCGCTTCATCAGCCTAGTCAACCTACGGACAAGGCAAGTGCGGACTTGAAGACGATGCACGCGCTTCTCTGATTCGGCCAGCATGCTGCGTGCGATCGCCTGTTTCGGAGACCTGGGTCAGTTGTGGACAGGGCCTCAAGACACCACGATCTTGTGGACGAGAGACAGACTGAGCTGGCGAAGGGACTTGAACCCTCAACCCCCTGTTTACAAGACAGGTGCGCTACCAATTGCGCCACGCCAGCGAGGCCCGGACACGAAGACCGGGACCGCGGCATCGTAGCCCGCGGTCCCGGTCGCGATCGAGTCGGTGGTCGACTCAGAGCACGTTGTTGTTGAGATAGGTCTGCAGTCGGGTGGTGGTCTGCGGGCCCCAGGCGCCGTCGACGTCGGCGCCGACCTTGCGCTGCAGCGCCTTGGTCGTCATCGGGCCGATGATCCCGTCGGGCGAGGCTCCGACCCGGCGCTGCAGGGCCCGCTTGTCGGCCGAGTCGAGGTAGCCGTTCATGGGGCGACCGCCCCACTTCTCGATGCCGGCGTTGGTCTTGGGGCCCTGGACACCGTCGACGACGAGCTTGCCGTCCGTGGAGGTGACCGGCGGACGGGTCGTGTCCCGCGAGGGCCGCTCGGTGCCGGTGTAGGGGTCGACAGCCAGACCGTTGGCGACGGTCAGCCCGGCACGGACGGAGCACACCGGCCACGCGCCGGGGCCCTGCACCTTGAGCACTTCCTGCGCGATCTCGATCTGCTGCGCCCGAGAGGCGCGGTCAGCGGTGTAGGCGTACTTCTGCCCGCCGAAGCCCTTCCACGTCTGGAAGGAGAACTGCAGTCCGCCGTAGTAGCCGTTGCCGGTGTTGATCGACCAGTTGTTCGTGGACTCGCAGGTGGCGACGCGGTCCCAGACCGTGTCGGCCGCACCCGCGGTGGAGGCGACCACGAAGCCACCGGCCACCAGGGAGCCGGCAACGACGGCGCCGCCGGCGATGCGCAGGCGGCGGCCACGTCTGGAGACGGGCTGGTCCGGGAAGTCATTGGTGCTGAACATGAAGAGTCCTCGTGTCGGCGAAGCACGGGCAGGGGGTCCCCCGTGCAGGTCCGAGAGCGACGCTAAGGACTCAGCAGTCACACAGACAACACCTGCCACGTAAATACATACCTGTAACTCAAGACCCTTCGTCACCTCGCGCACCGGCTCCACAACCCCCTCCACGCACGTCGAAGGGGGGTCCGCACCGTATGGTGCGAACCCCCCTTCGAGCAGGTGATGGGCTGGTGGACCAGCCGGTCAGCCGTGCGTCGCTCAGCGAGCGTTGAGGTGGTTCTGGAGGGCCTTGGTGGTCTGCGGGCCCCAGATGCCGTCCTGGGTGGCGCCGACGACCGACTGCAGCGCAGTGGTGGTCTTCGGGCCGATGATGCCGTCCTGGATCGTGCCGACCTTGGCCTGGAGGGCCTTGACGTCGGTGGCGCTCAGGACGCCGTCCTGGGCGGTGCCGACCCAGCTCTCGATGCCGGCGTTGGTCTTGGGACCACGGATCCCGTCGACGACGAGCGCGCCAGCGGCCGGGGTGCGGACCTCGGAGCGCGAGGGGGCCTGCGGGGCCGGAGCGGCCTGCGGGGCCGGAGCCTGCGCCTTGGGGGCGGGGGCCGGGGCCGGCTTGGGGGCCGGGGCCGGCGCCGGTGCGGTCGAGCCGCCACCGGTCATGCCGTTGGCCTTGGTCAGGCCGGCCTTCTGCGAGCAGACGGGCCACGCGCCGGGACCCTGCGTCTGCAGCACCTTCTGCGCGATCTCGATCTGCTGGGCCTTGCTGGCCTGGTTGGCGTTGGCCGCGTACTTGCCACCACCGAAGCCCTGCCACGTCTGCGTGGTGAACTGCAGGCCGCCGTAGAAGCCGTTGCCGGTGTTGATCGACCAGTTGCCACCGCTCTCGCACGCGGCGACGGCATCCCAGACGTTGGAGTTGGTGGAGGCGGACGCGCTCTGCGCGGTCGCCATCGAGCCGAGAGCGACCGACGCGCCGGCCACGGCCACGCCGGCGATGCGGCGGCGGGCCGGCGAGGACTTCTCAACCATGGAGTGCTTGGGGGAGTAGAACATTCGGTGGTGATTCCTTCCACGAGGTTCAGGGGGGCTTCGTGGTGAAGCTGCCAGAAGGTCTGGCGTCATTCGCGGACGGCGGGAACGTTACCTTCCCGTGACCTAACGAGTCAAACAGAGGTCAGCAGGACCCCTGCGCGGAGTCAGACGATGTCCCAGCCATCGTCGTCCCGACCCACGCCGTCCTGCGCCACCGTGGCCCGGCGCCGTTGTGCCACAGGGGCATCCAGTGGGGCGGCGAGCCGATCACCCAAGGTGTTGCCCGTGGCCACGGCCATGATCACGCCGAAGGCGCCGAGCACGCTGAAGAGGCCGGCCGTCGAGTTGGCCCCGTCGGCGACGGTCGACTGGCTGCTCATGTGATAGAGCCCGATGAAGATCGCCAGACCGGGGTAGAGGCCGAAGGATGCCGGCACGGACAGCGTCAGTGCTGGCGCGTCCATCCGCAGCGCGACGTAGCGCGCGAGGAAGCCGATGGCCACGGCTGCGACACCGGTCGCGGTGACCCGGCCGATACCCAGGTGCACGAGACCGGCCGCGGTCGCGACACCGATGGTGCACAGGACCGCCGAGGGGAGCATCATGCGCCGGCTCCCCTGCAGGGTGATCGAGCCCGCGAGGCCGATGAGCGCCGACCCACCGAGGACCAGCGGCAGGCTGGCCGAGGCCCAGGCGAGCTTGTCCAGCGGCGGTGGGGTGAGCCCCAGGTCGAGCAGCTCGCCGAGCTGGAGCGACAGTCCCAGCCCACCCGCGACACCGACGATCAGGCCGAAGGTGTGCAGCAGCACGGCGAAGAGTCGGGCCGTGCCCGTGACGGGGAAGCCCGACAGCACGTCCTCCATCGCGGAGATCAGGGTGCGCGAGGGCAGCAGGGCGACGATCCCACCGGCGACGATGAAGGCGAAGTCCGCCGGTGAGATCGGTATCAGGTCGTAGGTGCCCAGGATGTAGGAGCTGAAGGCGATCAGCGTGGCCGTGGCCCCACCGAGCGCCCCGAGGTAGAAGTCGGGCAGGTTGAGCCGGTGGACGAGCCCGGCCAGCAGGATCGTCACGCAGGCCGCGACCGCGGCCACGACGACACCCGGCAGGCTCGCGCCGAGGATCAGCGCGACACCACCGGCGACACCACCCTCGGCGAGGGTGACGAACCAGTGCGACCACATGCGGGGGGCGCGGGAGATCTCGCGCAGCTGGGTGTCGGCCTGCTCGACGTCGATCTCGCCGGAGACCAGGTCGTCGACGAGGGCGTGCGTCATGGCCAGTCGCGCGTAGTCCAGTCGTGGCTGGCGCACGACCCGCAACCTCGAGATCGTCTGGCCCGACGTCGTGCGGCACTGCAGGTGCATCGACTGCATCGTCAGGTCGACGTCGAGGTCCTCCAGACCGGCGGCCACGCAGACCGCGATGGTCGCGGACTCCACGCCGGCCGCGCTGGACCCGGAGCGCAGCATCAGCTCGGCCACCCGCAGGGCCAACTCCATCGCGTGGGCGGCGGCACGCTCCTCGGCGACGGCTCGGGTGACACGCGGGTCGCGGTAGGGAGTGCCGCGCAAGGAGCCACGCAGCGGGATCGTCTCGGTCGGCTGCTCGCCGCGCAGCGTCGGACGCCGCCTGGGCTTGGGCTGCGGGTGCTGGGGGATCGCACCGGTCTGCGGCTCGCTGCGCCGCTCTGGTCGGCGGCGCGGCTTCGGGGACGGACCCTGGGGCTGGGCACCGGCGTCGCCCTCGACGCGTTGCGCCGGCCGGCGCCTCGGCCTCGAGCCGTGGGGAGGGGGCGGAGGCGGCGTGGTCATCGGCCGGGCAGCTGGTCCGCGCTGGGCAGCGGGGACCCGAGAGAGGGCCACCACGAGATGTCGAGCGCTCCGACGGCGAGCGCACCGAGCACCCCGACGGCGAAGATCAGGAGAGCAGCCACGACGACCAGACGCAGCGCGGGCGGGCCCGTGACGCTGCGCGCCATGCTGCGGCTGCCGCGGCGCAGGCTGGGGCCGCCGGGCCCCCACCAGCCGATGAGCAGGGCGAGGAGGGCACCCACGGCGAGCGGCACGGCAGAGTCCAGGCGCACCCCGAGTCCGTCCACGGTGCTCTGGGCGAGCGCGGTCGCGAGGACCCCGGCAGCACCCACGGCCAGCGGGAGCAGCGCGGCCACGACGGTCGTCAGCGCGGCGCCGACGAGCTGGAGCGGTGCCGAGGCGACCGCGGCGACCCCGTCGCTGCGGCGGCGACCGTAGCGGTGACGCCGACGCACGGTCGCGGTCATCGAGCGGTCGACGGTCCTCGCTGCCCACGACCAGCAGACGGCAACGGCCAGACCCACCCACGGCAGTGCGGTCGTCAGCGCCACGCCGGCCACGAGGAGCGCGGCCAGGACATCGCTGCGTCGGGCCTTGCCGATGCGTGGGTCACCCGGGCGGTCGAGCTGCCCGGCCTGGGGGCCGTGCCCCACCTGGGGGCCGTGCCCCACCTGGGCGGCGGGTTGCGGAGCGGGCTGCGTCCCGGGCCACGGCTCGCGCCCACGCGCGGCCGGTACCGGCGCGCGAGGTGCGGGGGCCGGAGCCGGAGCCGGGTCGGTCCAGTCGCCCTGCCCCCACGGGGCGGGCGGCTCGACGGCCGGTGCAGCGACCGGCGGCAATGCCCGCGTCGCGTCGGGACGCAGGACCCGGGTGCGCTGCGGGAGCACCTCGGTGACGGGCCGGCCGTGCGCCCACGCCTCGAGGGCCATGAGGACCTCGTCGGCGTCGGGCCGGCGGGTCGGGTCGGGGGCGAGCGCGGCGTGGAGCAGCGGCGCCAGCTGCGGGTCGACATCGCGCAGGTCGGCGTCGCCGCGGCACACGCGGGCCAGGACGGCCTCCATCCCCCCACGACCGAAGGGAGAGCGGCCGGTGGCGGCGAAGACGAGGGTCGCCGCCCAGCCCCACCAGTCAGTGGCAGGGGTGACGTCGCCGCCCTCGACCAGCTCGGGCGAGAGGTAGCCGGGAGTGCCCATCACGAGACCGGTCATCGTCATCCGCGAGGTGTCGGCGACGTGGGCGATGCCGAAGTCGATGACGACCGGGTCGTCGTCGAGCATGAGGACGTTGCCGGGCTTGAGGTCGCGGTGGATGACGTCGACGTCGTGGATGGCGCGCAGGGCCTCGGTCAGGCCGCGCGCGAGGGTCAGCAGGCTCTGCGCACCGAGGGGGCCGTCCTCCCGGACGCGCTGCTCGAGGCTGGGTCCGGGCACGTAGCGGGTGACGATGTAGGGCTGCTCGGTCTCGAGGTCGGCGTCGAAGACGGGGGCGATCCGCTGGGAGCGCACCCGCGCCAGAGTGTCGACCTCGCGAGCCAGTCGCGCTCGCGCGTCCTCGTCGTGGGCCACGTGGGAGCGCAGGACCTTGATCGCCACTGCCCGGCCCCGGGCGTCCAGGGCGAGGTGGACGATGCCCATCCCGCCCTGCCCCAGCTGCTGGAGCACCCGGTAGGGACCGATGGTGTCGAAGTCGGCCACACCCACATCCCCACGCCCGTCAGGGGCGGGGTCGTCCCCGAGGAGCTGAGTCGTCATGCCCCCAAGAGTAGAAGGCTTCGCATGGGAGGTGTCGGAGCATCGCCTGTATGCCTCCTGAGGGATCGACCTACTGGGTGATGTAGGCCTCGAGCTGGTCGCGCTCGGCCGCCAGGTCGCGGATGCGGTGCGCCACGACGTCACCGATGCTCACGATGGCCACGAGCTTGCCCTCCCGCACCACGGGGACGTGCCGGATGCGGCGCTCGGTCATCTGGGTCGCGAGGTCCCTGACCTCGTCGTGCTCGCCGCAGGTGTGGACCTGAGCCGTCATGATCGCGCTCACCGGGCCCTCGAGGACCGAGACGCCGTCACGATGGATACCCCGCACCACGTCGCGCTCGGAGACGATGCCGTCGACGCTGCCCTCACCAGAGGAGACCACCACGGCACCGATGCGGTGCTCCGCCAGCAGGGCGAGGAGCTCGCCGACGGAGGAGTCCGGCGTCACGGTCACGACGTCGGTGCCCTTGTTGCGCAGCACATCCGAGATCTTCATGTATCGACGTTAGTCGTCCGGGAGCATCAGGGGAAGGGTTGACGGGTACATAGGGTGGACCCAACAACCTCCGGAGGTGCACACCCGTGCCACGCCAACGCACATTCGACCTCGTCATCGCCGCCAACAGACTGCCGGTCGACCGCGTCGTCACCCCCGATGGGCGCAGCGAGTGGCACCGCTCCCCCGGCGGTCTGGTCACCGCCATGGACTCGGTGATGCGGGGACGCGAGGGCGCCTGGGTCGGGTGGGCGGGCGAGGCAGGTGAGGCTCCCGCTCCCTTCGAGGAGTCGGGCATGTGGCTGCACCCCGTGCCCCTCTCGGAGGAGGAGCTCACGACCTTCTACGAGGGCTTCAGCAACGACACCCTGTGGCCGATCTACCACGACGTCATCGTGCCGGCCCACTTCCACCGTGAGTGGTGGCAGGACTACGAGCGGGTCAACGAGCGCTTCGCCGAGGCCGTGTGCAAGGTCGCGGCGAAGGGGGCGAAGGTCTGGATCCACGACTACCAGCTCCAGCTCGTCCCGGCGATGGTGCGCGCGCTGCGGCCCGACCTGCGCATCGGCTGGTTCAACCACATCCCCTTCCCCCCGGTCGAGCTCTTCGCCCAGCTGCCGTGGCGCTCGCGGATCATCGACGGGCTCCTCGGTGCCGACTACCTGGGCTTCCAGCGGGCCACGGACGCGCAGAACTTCGTCCGGGCCGCCCGCCAGCTCGACGGCCGCGCGACGCGCGGCGACACCGTGACGACCCAGGACGCCGACGGCACGGACCGGGTGGTGCGCGCCTCGGCGGTCCCCATCAGCATCGACTACGTGGGCCTCGAGGAGCTGGCCAAGAGCGACGCCGTCCAGGCCCGCGCCGCGGAGATCCGCACCTCCCTGGGCGACCCCGACATCGTCCTGCTGGGGATCGACCGCCTCGACTACACCAAGGGCATCCGCCACCGCCTCAAGGCCTACGAGGAGCTGCTGGCGCAGGACACCTTCCGGCCGCCCGAGGTGACCTTCGTGCAGGTGGCGACCCCGAGCCGTGAGCGCGTGGGGGCCTACAAGGACCTGCGCTCCGAGGTCGAGGCGACGGTCGGGCGGATCAACGGCACCTACTCCGCGCTCGGCTCCCCCGCCGTGCACTACCTGCACCAGAGCTACCCGCGTGACGAGATGGCCGCGCTCTTCCAGGTGGCGGACGTCATGCTCGTCACCCCGCTGCGCGATGGCATGAACCTCGTGGCCAAGGAGTACGTCACCTGCCGGCACGACCTGGGCGGCGCGCTGGTGCTCAGCGAGTTCACCGGAGCCTGGCACGAGCTGCAGCAGGCCTTCGTGTGCAACCCGCACGACATCGAGGGGCTGAAGCAGACCATGCTGCGCGCCATCAGCACCGACCCCAAGGACAAGCGTCGCCTCATGCGCGCCTCCCGCCGTCGCGTGGCCGAGCACGACGTGCAGCGGTGGGCCGACCGCTTCCTCACCAACCTCGAGATGGCACCCGAGCGACCCCCGGCGAAGGGGGCCTGACGGTGCCCGTCCCCCAGGAGGTCACCTCCGCCCTGGCCGCCGTCGCGGCCCTGCCGCGGCTGCTCGTGGCGACGGACTTCGACGGGGTGCTCGCTCCCTTCGTCCTCGACCCGATGGACTCCCGGGCCCAGCCGGGCACCATCGAGGCACTCACCGACCTCGCTGCGGCACAAGGCACCTGGGCAGCCGTCGTGTCGGGGCGCGACCTGGCCACCCTCGAGCAGCTGACGGGACTGGCCGGCTCGGCCGTCACCCGCATCGGCAGCCACGGCGGCGAGTCCAGCGCGGGGACCGTCCTGCCCGAGGGCACCGCCGAGGCCGTCGCCGGGCTGCGCGAGCGGGTCGAGCGGGCGGTCGCCGACCGCGACCCGAGGATCCGCCTAGAGCACAAGCCGACGGCCGTGGTGCTGCACACCCGGGGCCTGCCCGCCGAGGTCCTGCCGGTCGCTGCGGCGATCGCCACCGAGGCGGCGACCCAGGAGGGCGTCACCCACCTCGCGGGCAAGGGGGTCCACGAGCTGAGCGTGGTGCGCGCCGACAAGGGCACCGCGCTGCGCGCCCTGGCCGCCACCCTCGAGGTGGACGCCACCGTCTACCTCGGCGACGACGTGACCGACGAGCACGTCTTCACCGTGCTGGGCCCCGACGACGTGGGGATCAAGGTCGGGCCCGGCGAGAGCGCCGCCCGGCTGCGCGTGGACGACTGCACGCACGTGCCCGAGGTGCTGGCCGCGCTGTCCTCCCTTCGCTCCTGAGGTTGGGCCACACTGGGCGGATGGGCCCGTCGGGCCCGGAGGGAGGAGCCATGCCCCTGGACATCTCCGCTGCCCAGCCCGATCCGGCACTGCTCGACCTGCCGTGGTCGACCCCGCTGGAGGACTGGCCCGCCGACCTGCTGGCGGCCCTGCCACGCGGCATCTCCCGCCACGTCGTGCGCTTCGCCCACCTGTCCGGCGGGATCGTCGCGGTCAAGGAGATCAAGGCCGACATCGCGCGCAACGAGTACCGGCTGCTGCGCCAGCTGCGCCGCCTCGACCTGCCGTGCGTCATCCCGCTCGCCGTCGTGACCGGCCGCACCGACGCCGACGGGCAGCCCCTGGACGCCTGCCTCGTCACCCGGCACCTGCAGTTCTCCCTCCCCTACCGCGTCGTCTTCGGCCAGCACCTGCGCGAGGACACCGCGATCCGCCTCGCCGACGCCCTCGCCGCGCTCCTCGTCCGGCTGCACATGACCGGCTTCTTCTGGGGTGACGTGTCGCTGTCCAACACCCTCTTCCGCCGCGACGCGGGCGCCTTCTCCGCCTATCTCGTCGACGCCGAGACGGGCGAGCTGCACGACAGCCTGAGCGACGGGCAGCGCGAGCACGACCTCGACCTGGCCCAGACCAACATCGCCGGCGAGCTGATGGACCTCGCCGCCGGCGGCTACCTCCCCGAGGGGCTCGACCCGATCGACGTCTCCGCCGACCTCATCGACCGCTACCGGGGCCTGTGGCAGGAGCTCACCGGCGACGAGTGGTTCGACTCCGGCGAGCGCTGGCGGGTCGACGAGCGGATCCGGCGGCTCAACCTGCTCGGCTTCGACGTCGACGAGCTGGCCATCACCACCGACCTCGACGGCACGCACCTGCGGATCCAGCCCAAGGTCGTCGACGCCGGGCACCACAGCCGCCGGCTGCTGCGCCTCACCGGCCTCGACGTGGAGGAAAACCAGGCCCGCCGCCTGCTCAACGACCTCGACTCCTACCGTGCGGCCACCGACCGGCAGGGCGACGACGAGTCGCTCGTCGCCCACGACTGGCTCACGCGGGTCTACCAGCCGACGGCCGCGGCCATCCCCAGCGAGCTGCGCGCCAAGCTCGAGCCGGCGGAGATCTTCCACGAGATCCTCGAGCACCGTTGGTACATGGCCGAGCGGGTCGGGCACGATGTCCACATCAGGGACGCGATCAGGGACTACCTGCGCGAGGTCCTGCCGAGCAAGCCGGACGAGCAGGCGGTCCTCGGGACCGACACCCAGATGCTGCCCACCACCGACGAGGAGACGAGATGACCGAGGCCGTGCCGAGCGCGCCCCTGCCCCCGAGCGGCAGCGACCCGAGCAGGCCGGGCTCACGGGCGTGGGTGGAGCAGCGGTACGGCCGCTCCGCGGCCTTCGCCGACCGGATCCTCCCGGGGATCCTCGACGGGCTGCTCCCCTCCGCCGCTGGCTTCATCCCCCTGGTGCTGGGGATCATCAGCATCGTGGCGGGGGTCCCCGACAGCTACGCCTGCGGCGCGTACTACGACGAGACCTGCAGTGTCCCCGGGTCCGGCTCCGGCGTCCTGATCGGCCTGGGCATCCTGCTCGTCCTCCTCAGCGTCGTCGCCAGCCTCGCCGTCGTCGCGTGGAACCGCGTGTGGCGCGTGACCCGGACCGGTCAGAGCCTCGGCAAGAAGGTCACCGGGCTCAAGGTCATCGACGCCGAGTCGGGCGCCAACCCCCAGCTCGGCCCGGCCGCGCTGCGTGAGCTCGTCCACCAGTTCGCCGGCATCATCAGCTGGATCTGGATGCTCGTCGACGACGACGACCGCACCCTCGCCGACATCGTGGGCAAGACGCACGTCATCCAGGTCCCCAAGGACTGAGGCGGGCGCCCCACCCGACTCAGGATTCTCGGGTCACCCGATAAACCTCGCCTTCGCACGAGTATCAAACTCTTGCAAAGGCGAGGTTTCTCTTGTCGAGCTGCCGAGCCAGACGTCAGCGCTGCTCGGCGCGCAGACGAGCGATCTCGTAGAGCGTGACGCCCGCGGCGATGCCGGCGTTGAGCGACTCGGTGGCGCTGCTCATCGGGATCGAGACGATCTGGTCGCAGGTCTCGCGGACCAGGCGTGAGAGGCCCTTGCCCTCGGACCCGATGACGACGACGAGCGGTGAGGTGGCCAGGTCGAGGCCCGGCAGCTCCACGTCGCCCTCCATGTCGAGGCCGATGACGAAGAACCCGGCCTTGCGGTAGTCCTCCAGTGCGCGCACGAGGTTGGCCGCCTGGGCGACCGGGATGCGCGCGGCGGCGCCTGCCGAGGTCTTCCACGCGGACGCCGTCATCCCGGCACTGCGCCGCTGCGGCACGACGACACCGTGACCGCCGAAGGCCCCCACCGAGCGCACGATGGCGCCGAGGTTGCGCGGGTCGGTGATGCCGTCCAGCGCCACGACCAGCGGGACACCGGGGATCTGGGAGTCCACGAGGTCCGAGGGGTGCGCGTACTGGTAGGCCGGTACCTGCGCCGCCAGTCCCTGGTGCACGGCCCCGTCGGTCAGTCGGTCGAGCTCGCTGCGGGGGGTCTCCATGATCGGGATGCCCGCCTCGGCCGCGATCGTCAGCGACTCACGGACGCGGTCGTCGCTGTCGATGCGGTTGGCGATGAACATCGTCGTGATGGGCACCTCGGTGCGCAGCGCCTCGACGACGGAGTTGCGTCCGGCGATCATCTCGGTCGACGCCTTCTTGCGGCCCCCGGTCGGCCGGTTGGTCCCCCGCTTGGCGCCGGCGGACTTGTCGTAGGCCTTGTGGTTGGGGCGCTCGGCGGCCTTGGGCGTCGGGCCCTTGCCCTCGAGCCCACGGCGACGCTGGCCCCCGGAGCCGACCTGCGGCCCCTTCTTGGACGAGTTGCGCACCGCTCCGCGGCGTGAGCTGTTGCCAGCCATCAGTGGTCCTTCCTGGTGAGGCTCCACCGCGCACCGCGCGGCGTGTCCTCGATGGTGATTCCCGCGGCGACGAGCGCGTCACGGATCTGGTCTGCGGTCTCGAAGTCGCGCGCGGCACGGGCCTTGGCGCGGGACTCGACCTGGAGCTGCACGAGGGCGTCGAGGGCCTGGGTGAGCTCGTCCTCACGGCTACCACCGGCCCCACCCCACGTCGCGGACAGCGGGTTGATGCCCAGGACGTCGGTCATGGCGATGACCGTGGCGGCGATCTCGGCAGCCTCGTCCCGGCCCCCTTCGTCCAGCGCCGTGTTGCCCTCGCGGACGGTGTCGTGGATGACCGCGAGCGCGCCCGCGACACCCAGGTCGTCGTCCATCGACGCGGCGAAGGCCGCCGGCAGCTCGACGCCCGGGTCGGCCTCGACGGCGCCCTGGCCCGGCAGCGCCCGGCGTAGGAAGCCCTCGATCCGCTCGATCGCGGCGCCGGCCTCCTCCAGCGAGCCCGGGTGGTACTCGATCATCGAGCGGTAGTGGGCCGCGGTGAGGAAGTAGCGCACGGTCAGCGGGTCGTACTCCTGCACGAGGTGCTGGACCTCGAGGGCGTTGCCGAGGGACTTGCCCATCTTCTCGCCCTTGACCGTCACCCAGCCGTTGTGCAGCCAGTAGCCGGCGAAACCGAGACCGGCCGCGCGGGACTGGGCCTGCTCGTTCTCGTGGTGGGGGAAGCGCAGGTCGATGCCGCCGCCGTGGATGTCGAAGGTGTCGCCGAGGTACTTGCGGGCCATCGCGGAGCACTCGAGGTGCCAGCCGGGGCGGCCCTCGCCGTAGGGGGTGGGCCAGTTGGCGGTCGCGGGCTCCTCGGGCTTGCGGCCCTTCCACAGGGCGAAGTCACGAGGGTCGCGCTTGCCGCGCGGGTCCGCGTCGTCGGCCGCGACCATGTCGTCCAGGCCCTGGTTGGACAGCTCGCCGTAGTCGGCCCAGCTCTTGACGTCGAAGTAGACGTCGCCGCTGCCGTCGGCCGCTGCATAGGCGTGGCCGCGCTCGACGAGCGTCTCGACGAGGTCGACCATCTCGGTGATGTGGCCGGTCGCGCGCGGCTCGTAGGTGGGGGGCAGCACGCCGAGCAGGTCGAGGGCCTCTGTGGTGTAGCGCTCGTTGCGGTAGCTGAGCGCCCACCACTCCTCGTCGGCCTCGCCGGCCTTGCGCAGGATCTTGTCGTCGATGTCGGTCACATTGCGCACGAGGGTGACGTCGTAGCCGTGGCCACGCACCAACCAGCGCCGCAGGACGTCGAAGGAGACGGCGAATCGCAGGTGCCCGATGTGCGGCGCGCCCTGCGTCGTGAGCCCGCAGATGTACATCCCCACCCGGCCGGGGGTCACGGGGACGAAGTCGCGCTGGGCGCGCGTGGCGGTGTCGAAGAGCTGCAGGGTCACGGGGTCAAGGCTAACGGGCGGGCGGCATACCCCGTGCCCCGTGACGCCGCACACGGCCGAGGTGACGCTCTTGGTCGGCGCCGTGGTGATCGCGCTGCTGGTCCGAGGCGGCTCACTCGCCCCGGTCGAGCCACTCCTGCAGGTGGGGCGCCTCGGCCGCGATCGTCGTGTCGTCGCCGTGCCCGGTGTGCACAACGGTCTGCGAAGGGAGGGTCAACAGCTTGTCGCTGATCGACGCCACGATCGTCGGGTAGTCGGAGTACGACCGCCCGGTCGCGCCGGGCCCACCGTTGAAGAGGGTGTCACCGGAGAAGACGACGCCCAGCTCGGGCGCGTACAGGCAGCAGGCGCCCGGCGCGTGGCCCGGGGTGTGCAGCACCTGCAGGTCGGTACCGGCGACGGTGATGATCTGCCCGTGGGCGAGCGCACCGTCGGGGGCGCGGTCCGGGTAGGTCATCTGCCACAGCGGGGCCTCGTCGGGGTGCAGCCAGATCGGGGCCCGCTTGGCGTCGGCGACATCGGCGGCCGCGTTGACGTGGTCGTTGTGGGCGTGCGTGCTCACGACCGCCAGCAGCGCGCGCTCACCGATCGCCTCGAGGATCGGGGCGGCCTCGTGGCCCGCGTCGATGACGATGCACTCGCTGTCGTCACCGACGACCCAGACGTTGTTGTCGACCTCCCACGAGCCGCCGTCGAGCTCGAAGGTGCCGGAGGTGATGACCTTGTCGATGCGGGCGGTCACAGGACCACGACCGAGCGCAGGACCTCGCCGCCGTGCATCTTGTCGAAGGCCGACTCGATGTCACCCAGGCCGATCCGCTCGGTGACGAAGGCGTCGAGGTCGAAGCGTCCCTGGCGGTAGAGGTCGACGAGCATCGGGAAGTCGCGGCTGGGCAGGCAGTCGCCGTACCAGCTGGACTTCAGGGCACCGCCGCGACCGAAGATCTCGATCATCGGCAGGGTGACCTCCTTGTCCGGCGTGGGGACGCCGACGAGGACGACCCGACCAGCGAGATCCCTTGCGTAGAAGGCCTGCTCGTAGGTCTCGGGCAGGCCGACCGCCTCGACGACGACGTCCGCGCCGAAGCCGCCGGTGAGCTCACGGATGCGCTCGACGGTGTCCTCGCTGCTCGCGTCGACGGTGTGCGTGGCGCCGAAGCCCTTGGCGATCTCGAGCTTCCGCTGGTCGCGGTCGACGGCGATGATCGTCGTCGCGCCGGCGACCTTGGCCCCCGCGATGGCGGCGTTGCCGACGCCACCGCAGCCGATGACGGCGATCGACTCGCCGCGGGTGATCTCACCGGTGTTGACCGCGGCACCGAAGCCGGCCATGACGCCGCAGCCCAGCAGGCCCACGGCGGCCGCGTCGGCCTCGCCGTCGACCTTGGTGCACTGACCGGCGGCGACGAGCGTCTTCTCCGCGAAGGCCCCGATGCCCAGGGCCGGGGTCAGCTCCTCGCCGGTGTCGGCGAGGGTCATCTTCTGCGTGGCGTTGTGCGTGTCGAAGCAGTACTGCGGCTTGCCCTTCAGGCACGCCCGGCACTGACCGCACACCGCGCGCCAGTTGAGGATGACGAAGTCGCCCGGCTCGACGTCGGTGACCCCCTCACCGACGGACTCGACGACGCCGGCCGCCTCGTGCCCGAGGAGGAAGGGGAACTCGTCGTTGATCCCGCCCTCGCGGTAGTGCAGGTCGGTGTGGCAGACCCCGCAGGAGTGCACCTGGACGACGGCCTCCCCCGGCCCCGGCGCGGGGACGACGATGTCGACGACCTCGACATCGGCCCCCTTCGAGCGAGCGATGACTGCCTTGACGGTCTGCGACATGACGCGACTCCCTTCGGTGGTGGGCCGGCCGGCCCGGTGCACTGTGTGGTGCCATCGTGGCGCACGAGACGAAGGGAGGACAGCCCAGGCCTCCCCGTGGTCGCCCACGGCCCCGGTCCTCCGCGCGACCGACCGCTTTCCGCTGAGGCAAGTCGCCTACCCTGAGGGCATGCCTCGCCCGATCTTCGACCCCGTGGTGCACCAGCCGCAGCGGTTGCAGATCTGCGCCCTGCTGGCCCCGACGCGCGGGCTCCCCTTCGCCGAGGTGCGTGACGAGGTGGGCCTGTCGGACTCCGCGCTGAGCAAGCACCTGCGCTCGCTCGAGGCGGAGGGTTACGTCTCGATCGCGCGCCAGCTCACGCAGGGCCGGCGCACCACCCACGTGACCCTGACCCACGCCGGCCGTGAGGCGCTGTGCGGCCACGTGTCGGAGCTGCAGCGACTCGCCCGCCTCGTGTCCCCGCGTCCGCGCGTGCGCTTCTCCTGAGCCGCGGCACATAGGCTTCGATGCCATGGGCCTGGACCATCGACTCACCTTCCTCCTCCAACAGCTCGCGTGGGACCTGCCGGTGCTCGTCATCACCGTGGCCGCCGGCGTGGTCGTCGTGCTGCGCCGTGACGGCGGGCCGTGGTGGAAGCTCGCCCTCGCGGGTCTCGTCGCGATCGCTGCCGGCCAGCTGGTGGGCACCTTCGGGTTCTTCGCGGTCTCCGGCCTGGACGGCGGATATCGCTACTCCTGGGTGGCGTCCCTCCCGGCCCTCCTGCTCAACCTCGCTGGCCTCGGGCTGCTCGCCGCCGGCGCGATCAGCGGGCGCCGCGCGCCCACCCCGCGATGAGCCTCCTCGTCGTCCAGCACCAGGACTCCTGCCCGCCGGGTCGGATCGGCCAGTGGCTGACCGAGGCCGGCGTCGAGCTCGACATCCGCCGGCCCTACGCCGGCGACCAGCTGCCGCACGACCTGACGGGCCACGACGGCCTGCTCGTCCTCGGCGGCGAGATGAGCTGTCGCGACGACGAGCTCGCCCCGTGGCTGCCTGCCGTGCGTAAGCTCATCCGCACCGCGGCGAAGGGGGCGACCCCCACGCTGGGCATCTGCCTGGGTCACCAGCTCGCGTCGCTCGCCCTCGGCGGCGAGGTCGCCGTCAACCCACGGGGCCGCACCGTCGGCGTCCTGACCGTCGAGCCCACGTCGGACCTGGCCCAGGACTCCCTCTTCGCCACGACGCACGGCGGACCCGTCGTCCAGTGGAACAACGACGCCGTCACGCGCCTGCCCGACGGCGCCGTGCGCCTGGCCGACAACGAGCGCGGCGACCTGCTGCTGGCCCGCCTCGCCCCGACCGTCTGGGGCGTGCAGGGTCACCCCGAGGCCGACCTGACCATCGTCACCGGCTGGACGGTCAAGGACTCGGGGACCCCGGCCGTCGCCGACCTCGACCTGCCGGCAGTCCTCGGTGCGGTCGCGGACGCGCAGCCGCAGGTGGACGCGACCTGGCGCCCGGTGGCGCAGGCCTTCGCCGCGCTGCTCTGACGCTCAGTCGGCCACGACGAGGGCGGTGGCGATCGCGGCCGCGCCCTCACCCCGACCCGTCAGACCCAGCCCGTCGGTCGTCGTCCCGCTGACGCTGACGGGGGCACCGCACGCGCTGGACATCACCTGCTGGGCCTCATCACGCCGGGTCCCGATCTTCGGGCGGTTGCCGATGACTTGCACCGCGATGTTGCCGATCTCGTACCCGGCCTCGCGCACCAGCCGGGCGGCCTCGGTGAGCAGGGTGACTCCCGAGGCGCCGGAGAGCTCCGGCCGACCGGTCCCGAAGTGCTGCCCCAGGTCGCCGATCCCCGCCGCCGCGAAGAGCGCGTCACAGGCGGCGTGGCAGGCGACGTCGGCATCCGAGTGCCCCTCGAGCCCGACCTCGCCGGGCCAGAGCAGGCCGCCGACCCAGAGCTCACGCCCCGAGTCGGCCGCAGCGAAGGCATGGACGTCGACACCGATCCCGGTCCGCGGCAGCCGGTCGACCCTGCCGGCGTCATTCACAGTCATGGCGACAGTCTCCCAGCCGGGATGGAGTCCGGGCGCGTCGGCGTTGCACCCACCGTGGAGGCTCTCGACTCGATCGTCATCGGCGCCGGGCAGGCAGGGCTGTCCACGTCCTTCCACCTACGGCGCCTCGGGATCGGGCACGTCGTGCTCGACGCGAATGAGGGCCCGGGTGGCGCGTGGCAGCACCGATGGGACTCGTTGACCATGGCCGATGTCCACGGCGTCGCGGACCTGCCCGATGCCGCGGCGCCCGGCGGGTCGCACGACCGCGCCAGCGAGGTCATCGCCTGCTGGTTCGACGACTACGAGGAGACCCACGACCTGCCGGTCCTGCGACCCGTGCGCGTGGACTCGGTCACGAACGACGACGGCCTGCTCGTCGTGCACTCGGGGTCGCGCACCTGGACCACGCGGACACTGGTCAATGCGACGGGGACGTGGACCCATCCCTTCGTCCCGACCTACCCGGGCCAGCGCGACTTCACCGGGGAGCAGTGGCACACGGTCGCCTACCCGGGAGCGGAGCACTTCCGCGGCAAGCGCGTCGTCGTGGTCGGCGGCGGGGCCTCGGCGGTCCAGCTCATCGGGGAGATCGCACCCATCGCCAACGTCACCTGGGTGACCCGGCGGCCGCCGGTGTGGAGCGAGGAGTTCTCCGGCAGGGAGGCGATCGAGCTCGTCGAGCGCCGCGTGCGCGAAGGGAGACCCCCCGCCAGCGTCGTCTCGGTCACCGGCCTGCGCCTGCGGCCGCAGGAGATGGCCGCGGCGCGCACCGGGGTCTACGAGCGGCGGCGTGCGATGTTCGAGCGGATCGAGAGGGACGCCGTGCGCTGGGCCGACGGCAGTGTCGAGCGGGCCGACGCGATCCTCTGGGCGACCGGCTTCCGCCCGGCCGTGCGCCATCTCGCGCCCCTGGGACTGCGCAGCCCGCAGGGCGGGATCGCGCTGCTCCCGGGCACTCGGGACGTGCAGACCTCCGTCACGAGCGCTCTCGACCCTCGGGTCCAGCTCGTGGGCTACGGCCCGTCGGCGAGCACGATCGGTGGCAACCGGGCCGGCCGCGCCGCAGCCTTGGCCGTGCGCCACCACCTGGCCGCACGACCTTAAGGAGATGCGGCTGGCCTGCGCACGACCTTAAGGAGATGCGGCTGGCCTGCGCACGACCTTAAGGAGATGCGGCTGGCCTGCGCACGACCTTAAGGAGATGCGGTCAGGAGTCGCTCGGCCCGGGCCAGGTCGTCCGGCGTCGTCACCTTGAGCGCCCGGTGATCGCCCTCGACCACGAGCACGTCGTGCCCCAGTGCCTCGACGAGCGCTGCGTCGTCGGTGGCTGCGGCGCCGGCGGCGTGTGCGGCCGTGAGCACCGATCGGACGAAGCCCTGCGGGGTCTGCACCGCCCGCAGCGACTCCCGCAGCGGGGTGTCGACGATGAGCCCGCCCGCGTCGACGACCTTGACGGTGTCGACGACCGCGACCCCGGGCACCGCACCGGCCACGCCAGCGGCCAGGGCTGCGAGCACCCGCTCGAAGACCGCGACGGGTGTCAGGCACCGGGCCGCGTCGTGGACGAGCACCCGCTCGACCCGGTCGGACAGCGCGGCCAGACCTGCCGAGACCGACTCGGAGCGTTTGGCCCCTCCCGGCACGACCACGGCCCGGGCGCCCGACAGGTCGAGGCCCGCCACGATCGAGCGCGCCTCGTCGACCAGCTCCCGCGGGACGACCACGACGACCTCACCGGGCCTGGCGGCGAGCACCCCGCGCAGCGCATGCTCGAGGATCGTCACCCCCGCCAGCTCGACGAAGGCCTTGGGTCGCTCGGCTCCCAACCGCGTGCCCGACCCGGCAGCGACGACGACGACGCCCACACCGTGATCGGTGTGGGCGTCGTCGATGGTGGTCGTGCTCGTCAGGACAGCGTCCTCACGATGCGAGGACCTCGTCGAGGATGACCTCGGCCTTGTCCTCGTCGGTCTTCTCGGCGAGCGCGAGCTCGGAGACGAGGATCTGGCGCGCCTTGGCCAGCATCCTCTTCTCACCGGCGGACAGGCCGCGGTCCTTCTCGCGGCGCC
The DNA here is from genome assembly GCF_004295485.1 of Janibacter limosus. Classification (NCBI taxonomy): domain Bacteria; kingdom Bacillati; phylum Actinomycetota; class Actinomycetes; order Micrococcales; family Intrasporangiaceae; genus Janibacter; species Janibacter limosus. Next base: position 2,881,547 of record NZ_CP036164.1, read on the forward strand.
ACAGGTCGCGCACGACCTCTGACACCTTGATGACATCGCCGGAGGCCAGCTTCTCGAGGTTGGCCTTGTAGCGCCGCGACCAGTTGGTCGGCTCCTCGGCGTGCGGCATGCGCAGCACCTCGAAGACTCGGTCCAGCCCCTCCTTGCCCACGACATCGCGGACGCCCACGAGGTCGCAGTTCTCGGCGGGCACCTCGATGGTCAGGTCTCCCTGGGCCACCTTCAGCTTGAGGTACTGCTTTTCCTCACCCTTGATCTTGCGCATCTTGATCTCTTCGATCAGAGCAGCCCCATGGTGGGGGTACACGACCGTCTCGCCGACCTTGAAAACCATGTGGAGATTTCCCCTTTCGCGACCTCCAGATTACCACGGCGTGTCGTACGTCGCACAGTCGCCCGACGGGCCAGAATGCCCCGTCGCGTGCGCGCGGGGAGAACATGCGCACACTCACGACGAAGCGGCCCCGGGCTCCGGCTAGGCTGTGCCCCGTGAAGCGCAACCTCCTCACCCGCACCCCTGTCATCGCTCTGGCCGCGGCCCTGGCGGCCGGCACGGCTGGCTGCACGGTCACCTCCCCCTTCCAGACGGCCGAGACCGCCTCCCTCGGCGACGGCGTCCCCGTCGACCTCGACTCCGCCCAGGTGCGCAACTTCGCCCTGGTCAGCGGTGAGAAGGGGGGCGACGCCACCGTCATCGGCGCCGTCGAGAACGTCAGCGGCAAGGAGCTGACCCTCACCGTCGCGATCCCGGGCGGCAGCAAGGCCGAGACCAAGGTCCCGGCCAACGCCACCGTCTCCCTCAGCGAGGACACCAAGGTGACGCTGACCAAGGTCGACGTCCCACCGGGCGACATGATCACGCTCGAGGTCAGCGACGGCACCGAGTCCACCCCGGTGCTCACCCCGGTGCTGGACCCGACCGGCTACTACGAGGACTTCGCCCCCAAGGGCTGGACCCCCACCCCGACGCCCAGCGCCTCTGAGGGCGAGGGCGAGGGCCACTGAGCCACTCCCCCTTCGTCGCCAAGAGGCCGGCACCCTGACGGGTGTCGGCCTCTTGCGTGCTCTTGGGCAGGAGCTCAGCTCTCGAACTTGTAGCCCAGCCCCCGCACGGTGACGATGTGCACGGGCTTGGCCGGGTCGGGCTCGATCTTGGCGCGCAGCCGCTTGATGTGCACATCGAGCGTCTTGGTGTCGCCGACGTAGTCACTGCCCCACACGCGGTCGATGAGCTGTACCCGGGTGAGTACCCGACCGACATTGCGCAGGAGCATCTCGAGCAGCTCGAACTCCTTGAGCGGCAACGAGATCTGCGTCCCCGCGACGGAGACGACGTGGCGGTCGATGTCCATGCGCACCGGCCCCCCCTCGATGGTGGCCGGGAGCAGCTCCTCCGGCTCACTGTTGCGGCGCAGCACCGCCTTGATGCGCGCCAGGAGCTCACGCGAGCTGTAGGGCTTGGTGACGTAGTCGTCCGCGCCGATCTCCAGCCCCACGACCTTGTCGATCTCGCCGTCCTTGGCCGTGAGCATGATGACCGGGACGTTGGAGCGCTGGCGGATCGCCCGGCAGACGTCGATGCCCGACAGCCCGGGGAGCATGAGGTCGAGCAGGACGAGGTCCGCGCCGTCCGCGTCGAAGGCGGTGATGGCGTCGGGGCCGGTCTCGGCGACGGCGACGTCGTACCCCTCCTTGTTGAGCAGGTAGGACAACGGGTCGGAGAAGGACACCTCGTCCTCGACCACGAGGATGCGGGTCATGAGCGGGACTCCTTGGGGGTGACGGGGATGGCGGGGATGGTGGTCATGGGGCCGTCGGGCTCCAGCGGGTCGACCGCGACGGGCAGGCGGATGGTGAAGGTGGAGCCGTGGGCGCCGTCGCTCCACACCTGGACGTCGCCGCCGTGGTTGGCGCAGATGTGCTTGACGATCGACAGGCCGAGCCCGGTCCCCCCGGTCGACCGGGAGCGGGCCATGTCCAGACGGTAGAAGCGCTCGAAGATGCGTGTCTGCTCGTGCTCGGGGATGCCCGGGCCCTGGTCGGTCACGGCGATCTCGACGGTGCCCTCGTGCAGTCGCGCCCCGACCCCGACCGCCGTGTCGGGGTCGGAGTAGGAGATGGCGTTGCCGACGAGGTTGCGCACCGCGGTGATGAGCATGTCCTCGTCGCCGCGCACGTAGAGGTCCTCGGCGACCTTGTCGGTCAGCGTGATGTTCTTCGCCTCGGCCGCGATGCGCAGGTGCTCCAGCGCCAGCGCCACGACGTCCTCGACCTCGACGATCTGCGGGTCCTGGAGCACGGGGGTGCCCTGCAGCCGGGAGAGCTCGACGATCTCCTTGATCAGGCTCGACAGGCGGACGGCCTCGCCCTGCATCCGACGCGCGAAGCGGTCGACGGCCTCGGGGTCGTCCTTGGCGTCCATGACGGCCTCGGCGAGCAGGGAGATGCCCCCGACGGGCGTCTTGAGCTCGTGGCTGACGTTGGCGACGAAGTCACGTCGGGTCTCCTCGACGCGGCGCCCCTGGGTCTGGTCGTCGACGAGCAGGAGCAGGTGCTTGGCGCCGAGCGGAGCGATCCGCGCGGCGACGTAGATGACGGACGAGATCCCGGGCCGGGACAGCTCGAGGTGGGTCTCGCGGATCACCCCGTCACGGACGACCTGCGCGACCATGCGCAACAGCTCGGGCTCGACGAGGCGGGAGCCGCGCACGAGGCCGTAGGTGATGGCTGCGGGTGAGGTCGTGACGACGCCACCGTCGCGATCGAGCACGACCCCTGAGGACCTCAGTACCGCCAGGACGTCACCGACACCACGAGGGATCTCGGGTTCGGGCTCGGGTGGGACGGCGCGCTCCCGGTCGCTCATGGCGATTGCCGCCCACACGAGGAAGCCGATGAGCAGACCGGCGGCGCCACCGAGAATTGCCGCGGTCGTTGGCTGCACGTCACCGAGAGTACTTCTCCCACGAGGCATGCTGGGACCGGGATGCACCTACGACGGCGCGGTCCCGCGATGTTCACCTGTGCTCTGCAAGGTGTTCACAAGGGTCGCGTTGACTGCGCTGGGACTCAGCCCGACCACCACCGAAGGGGGCGCCATGCGTCAGATTTTCCACGACGAGCTCGAGCAGGTCGCCACCGATCTCGTCTCGATCGCCGAGCTCGTCAGCACCGCCATCCGGCAGGCCACGACGGCACTCCTCGAGGCCGACGTCCAGCTGGCCGACCGCGTCATCGAGCAGGACCAGGCGATCGACCTGCGGCGCAACGACATCGACGCCCGTTCGATCGACCTGCTGGCCCGTCAGGCACCCGTGGCCAGCGACCTGCGCACCGTCGTCGCGTCGATGCGCATGTCGGGTGACCTCGAGCGCATGGGTGACCTCGCCCGGCACGTCGCCCAAATCGCGCGCATGCGCTACCCCGAGCACGCCGTCCCCGAGGACCTGAGCGCGACCTTCGAGCGGATGGGCGGGATCGCTGGGCGGATCATCGACCACATCGTCGAGGTCATCACCACCCAGGACCTCGACGCGGCCCGCGACATCGAGCAGATCGACGACGAGCTGGACGCGCTCCACCGGGAGATGTTCACCACGCTCGCCGAGGGCTCGTGGCAGCACGGGACGACGAGCGCCGTCGACGTCGCGCTGCTCAGCCGCTACTTCGAGCGCTTCGGCGACCACGCGGTGACGGTCGCTCGCCGCGTCGTCTTCCTCGTCACCGGCGAGGCCGGCTCGATGGAGCCCCACGAGGACACCGACCTCCGCTGAGCGGCGCCCGTCCACGCAGCAGGCCCGTCGACGCGATGTCGGCGGGCCTGCTGCGTGGGCGCGGGATGTCGGACGTGGACTACTTGCCCTGGTTGGCGACCGCGGACGCCTCTGCGGCAGCGGCCTCCGGGTCGAGGTAGACCGCCGGGCGGGTCGGCATGAAGTCCTCGCCGAGGTCGTAGACGAGCGGCATGCCGGTCGGGATGTTGAGCCCCGTGATGTCCTCGTCGCTGATCCCGTCGAGGTGCTTGACGAGCGCGCGCAGCGAGTTGCCGTGTGCGGTCACCAGCACCGTGCGGCCGGCCGCGAGGTCCTCGCGGATGGGCCCCTCCCAGTAGGGCATCAGCCGCTCGATGACGTCCTTGAGGCACTCGGTGCGCGGGACCTCGATGCCGGCGTACCGCGGGTCGTCGGTCTGGGCGTACTCGTCGTCCGGCTCGATGGCCGGCGGCGGGGTGTCGAAGCTGCGGCGCCAGAGCATGAACTGCTCCTCGCCGTAGGTGTCCCGGGTCGTGGCCTTGTCCAGGCCCTGCAGCGCTCCGTAGTGGCGCTCGTTGAGCCGCCAGTCGCGGCGCACCGGGATCCAGTGGCGGTCGGCGGTGTCGAGCGCGATGTTGGCGGTGGTGATCGCGCGGCGCAGCAGCGAGGTGTGCACGACATCCGGCAGGAGCCCGGACTCCTTGATCAGCTCACCACCGCGCACCGCCTCGGCACGGCCCTTGTCGATGAGGTCGACGTCGACCCACCCGGTGAAGAGGTTCTTCTCGTTCCAGTCGGAGCGGCCGTGACGGAGCAGGATCAGTGTCGACATGGGCACAGGATAACGACGGCACTCACTCGGCGGGCTGGTCGCCCGGCCGCTCGAGCACCGAGCGGAAGGCCTCGAGGTTGCGCAGGGACTCGCCCCGCGAGACGCGCCAGTCCCACTCCTTGTGCATCGAGGAGCGGAAGCCCAGCAGCAGCAGCTCGTTGAAGGGCGCGTCGGCCGCGTCGAGGACGACCCCCAGCACCTGGTCGACGACGTCGTCGGTCACGGCACGAAGGGGGATCCTCCCCCCGACGTAGACGTCACCCGAGGCGTCGACGGAGTAGGACAGCAGCGGCATGCGCAGGTTGCGCCGCAGCAGGTGGCGGTAGAACTCCTCGTGGTTCTCGTCCGCGTTGCGGATGACGAAGGCCGACACCGACAGGGCCTTGTCGCCCACGACGAGCGAGACCACCGTCTTGAGCTTCTTCTCCCCCGGCAGGGTGACGACGAGCTCGCCGTCGCGGGCGCCGAGCTCGTGCTCGAGCTCGGCCTCGGTGACCACGCGGGTCACCACCTCGAGGGCACGCGTCGTCTCGGTCCGGTCGGTCCGGTCGGTCCGGTCGGTCCGGTCGGTCATCAAGCCACCTCCATGGGTTGGCGGGCGGTGGGATCGGTCAGGCCGGCGCGGTCGGCGACCGCACCGGTGTAGACGTCGAGCAGACGGTCCACGGTCGCGGACCACCCGAACCCCTCGGCGTGGCGGCGGGCCCGTGCCCGCAGGTCGTCCGCGCGCGCGGGGTCGTCGAGCACGGCGAGGAGCTCGTCGGCCCAGACGTCGGGATCGTGCCCCTGGACGAGGACCCCCGCGTCGCCGACGGCGGTCGGCAGGCCACCGACCTCGGCGGCGAGGACGACCGCGCCGGACGCCTGCGCCTCCACGGCCACGAGGCCGAAGGACTCGGTGTAGGACGGGACGGTGACGATGTCGGCGGCGCGGTACCAGTCGGCCAGCTCGGTGCGGGACACCGGGGCGGCCAGGTGCAGCACGTCGGCCACCCCGAGTTCCTCCCCCAGCTGCCCGAGCCGGTCGGGCGCGGCCAGACCGCGACCGGAGGCGCCACCCAGGACGGCGACCACGAGCCGGTCGCGCAGCTCGGGCCGACGCTCGAGCAGGCGCGCGGCCGCCCGGACGAGGACGTCCGGGGCCTTGAGCGGCTGGATCCGCCCGACGAAGAGCAGCACCACGGCGTCGTCGGGCAGGCCCACGCTCGCCCGGGCCGCGGACCGGTCGCCCGGGACGAAGCGCTCGAGGTCCACGCCCGGGGGGACGACGACGACCGTGCCCGGGTCCGCGTCGTAGTACTCGACGAGCTCGAAGGCCTCCTGGTCGGTGTTGGCGATGAGCCGGTCGGCGATCTCGACGACCTGGGCCTCACCGATCTCCCGACCGGGCGGCTCGGGGACGTCGTCCTGGGCAAGCTGGCGGTTCTTGACCCGGGCCATGGTGTGCATCGTGTGCACGAGCGGGACCTGCCACCGCTCGGCGACCAACCAGCCCACCTGCCCGGAGAGCCAGTAGTGCGAGTGGGCGACGTCGTAGTGCCCGGCCGGGACGCGGGCGATCTCGCGCATGACGCCGGCGGCGAAGGCGCACAGCTGCCCCGGCAGGTCCTCCTTGACCAGGCCCTCGTAGGGGCCCGCGTCGATGTGCCGCACCAGGACACCGGGGAAGAGCTCGACGACGTCGGGCAGGTCCGCCGCGGTACGTCGGGTGAAGATCTCCACCTCGATGCCCCGGCGGGCCATCTCGCGGGCCGACTCGACGACGTAGACGTTGAGCCCTCCGGCGTCACCGGTGCCGGGCTGCGCCAGCGGTGAGGTGTGCACGCTGATCATCGCCACCCGTCGGATGCGCTGCTCGATCACTCCTGCACCGTCCTGCGATAGCTCGTCATCGTCACAGTCTCTCTCGGGGACCACGCGTGCAGGTCGGTGTGGCCCATCCGTCGCAGGTCGACCCCGCGGTGGCTGCCCTGCGGCCCAACCCCCACGATGACACCCAGCTCCGTCGTGTAGGCGTCGGTCACCGGCGGGGCGCCGCCACCGACCCACCACGCGCGCTTGCGCAGCAGCCGGTCGGGCAGACCGGGCGCACGGCCACGGGTGCCCAGCTCCTGGGCCGAGTGCACGACGACGGCGTCGGCTCCCTTCGCCTCGGCGGTCACGACCAGGCGGGCCCCCTCGAGACGCACGACGATCGTGGCGGGCAGGCTCCCTTCGGAGCTGGTGAGGCGACCCGACCAGGTGACCTCACCGGGCTTGATCGACAACCGGTCGATGTCGAGGTTGCTCATGACGGCCGAGATCTGCTCGACGCGGTCGCCGCCGCTGCCCTCGACCTCGCCGAGGAGCGCGGACATGGGCGATCCGCCTCGCACGGTGCGGAAGAGCAGGGTCGAGCCGTTGGTCACGCGCAGGCCCGTCTCGTCCAGCTGGACCGCGCGGCCGGCCCCCAGCGTGACGACGCCCCGCGCCTCGGGGGCGACGACGAGCAGACCGGGCTGCACCGGGCGGATGCCGGAGTCGCGGCCGAGCGCCGGGGGCACCCAGATGATCGCGGCCAGCACCAGGGCACCGGTCAGCGAGAGGAGCAGGGACACCATGCTCCAGCTCACCCGTCGGTCAGTGCGCCACACGGTGCCAGCCTAGTTCGCGGCAGGACCTACGCTGCCGGGGTGCCCAGCCCGCGCCCCCTCGGCAACATCACCCGAGGGACGACCAACCCCAACCGCCTGCGCCGATGCGACCGGTGGCTCGTGGCGACCCACCGCGACCGCCTGACGAAGGGGGAGCTGCCGCACCTCGTCGATCTCGGCCACGGCGCCTCCGGGGTGACCACGGTCGAGTGGGCCGACCGGGTGCGCGCGGTGCGGCCCGACGTCCACGTCACCGGCCTGGAGATCGACCCGGAGCGGGTCGCGACCGCTCAGGCCTGGGCCCGGCCGGGGGTCGACTTCGCGCTCGGCGGCTTCGAGGTCCCCCTGCCGCAGGGGCGAGCGGCGCGGGTGATCCGCGCCTTCAACGTCCTGCGCCAGTACGACGAGGCCGAGGTCGAGGAGCCGTGGCGGCGGATGACCGGGCGTCTCGAGGAGCACGGCGTCCTCGTCGAGGGCACCTGCGACGAGCTGGGCCGGCTCGGCAGCTGGCTCACGCTGGACGCCCACGGGCCGCAGACCCTGACCCTCTCGTGGCGGCTGCGCGACCTCGACGCCTCCCGCCTGCCCTCCGTCGTGGCCGAGCGCCTGCCCAAGGCGCTCATCCACCGCAATGTCCCGGGTGAGCCGGTCCACGACCTGCTCCGGCTCCTGGACGACGCGTGGCGGCGGGCCACCCCCTTCGCGCCGTACGGGGCCCGCCAGCAGGCGGTCGCGGCATTCGGCGAGGTGGCCACGCAGGTCGCCGTCATCGGCAGGGCGGAGCGCTGGCGGCTGGGTGAGCTGACCGTGCCGTGGAGCGTCGTCGCGCCCCGCAGCGGTCCGCTGGCTCAGCGCTGGTAGTCGTCCTCGAGCCGGACGATGTCGTCCTCGTCGAAGGTGCCGTAGCCGATCTCGAGGACGCGGCCGGGACGGTCGGTGGAGTTGCCCATGCGGTGCACGGCGCCCTGCTCGACCCACACCCGCTCGCCCGGCTGGGCGCTCCACGTCTCGTCACCGACGGTCACGTCGATCGGGCCGTCGAGGACCTGCCAGAACTCCGCCCGGCGCTCGTGGGTCTGCAGCGACAGCCGGTGGCCCGGGTCGACCGTGATGATCTTGACGGTCGTCGGCTCGTTGAGGGTGAACTGCTCGAAGCCGCCCCACGGACGGTTCGAGACGAACATGCCCTCACGGGGGTCCGGCAGGCTGGTCACGAGTTGTCCCCTCGGGTGGCGATGAAGTGCCTCGTCATTGTGCCCGACTCAGCGCCGTCGACCGAGGACCTCGTCGATCGCCGGCCGCACGTCGGCGAGGTAGACCCCGGCGATGACGATGCCGATGATCGCCAAGAAGCCGATACCCCCGAGTGCGGCCACACCCATGAGCGTCGCGATCGCCAGGGCCGCGACCCAGAAGGTCTTGGTCTGCTTGCCGGTCGCGGCGAAGGCGTCCTGACGCTGCCGGACGGCGTGGGCGAGGGCGAAGACCTCCGCGCCGAGGGCGAGGAGGCCGAGCACGAGGACGATGAGGCCCTGGACGTTGCTGAGGATCTGCACCCGCCCAGCCTAGGCGGGCACGTCGACGACGAGCGTCACCGGACCGTCGGCGTGGATGTCGATCGCCATGTCGGCGCCGAACCGCCCCGTGGCGACCTCGATCCCGCGCTCCCGCAGACCATCGGCCACCGCGTCGACGAGCGGCTCGGCGACCGGCCCGGGTGCGGCGGCGCTCCACGACGGGCGCCGACCCTTGCGCACGTCGGCGTGCAGGGTGAACTGGCTGACGACGAGCACTGCCGCGCCGCAGTCGGTCACCGAGGTCTCGTCACGCATGATCCGCAGCTCGGCGATCTTGCGCACGGTCGTCGCGACCTCGGGCGTGCCGTCGTCGTGGGTCACCCCGACGAGCGCGACCAGACCGGGGCCGATCTCGCCGACGACCTCGTCGTCGACGACGACGCGGGCGGAGGTCACCCGCTGCAGGACCGTCCTCACGAGGCGGTGAGGTCGAGCACCTCGACGGCGCCGACCGGGCGGCCGTGGCCGAGGACCGGCTGGTCGGCGAGCTCCCGCAGACCGGGGGTGTCGACGCCCAGCGCGAGGAGCGCGTGGGCGAGGAGCGCTCGGCGCGCCCGCGGTGTCGGGGCACCGTCGGCGACCTTGATCGCGATCCCGCGACCGTCGGCCAGCCCGGCGGCGTAGACGGACTCGGCGCCGTCCTTGGCGATCAGGCCGGGGACCGCCTGCATGAACTGCGTGACGTCGCGGCCCGTGCCGCCGACCATCTGGGGGGCCGTGCGCATGGCGTCGGCGATCCTCCCTTCGTCGGTGGTCGGCTCGGCAGCCGCCAGCGCACCGAAGGAGCTCGCCAGGCCGACCAGCGGTACGGCGAAGAGCGGTGCGCCGCAGCCGTCCACGGTCGTGTGGCTGACCTCGCCGACGACCTGCGCGGTCGTCGCGCGGATCGCCTGCTGGAGGGGGTGGTCGACGTCGAGATAGCTCTCGATCGGCCAGTCGTTGACCCTGCAGGTGACCAGCATGCCGGCGTGCTTGCCGGAGCAGTCCTGGGCGACGGGGACCGGCTCGGTGCCGGCCGCGAGCCAGCGCGCGTGCTCGAGCTCGCCGATCGGCAGCGCCGGGGTGTTCTGCAGCGCCCCGAGGTCGAGACCGACCGTGGCGAGGATCTCGGCGACGGCGTCGCGGTGGAAGTCCTCCGCGGAGTGGCTCGAGCACACGAGGGCGAGCAGGTGCGGAGGCAGGTCCAGCCCGTGCCGGACCATCGCGAGGGCCTGGATCGGCTTGAGGGAGGAGCGCGGCAGGACCGGGTCGTCCACCCGGCCACGGCGAAGGGGGGTCCCCGCCACCGGGTCGGTGGCGACGAGGGTCGCTCGGTGGGCGGACTCGACGAAGCCCCCGCGGGTCACGTGGACCAGCACGGGGGCGTCGTCGAGACTGGTGGTGTCGGGCGCCTGGGCGGTCATCCACCCGAGGCTACCGCTCACCAGAGCGTCAGCTGCTGCGCGTCAGGCGCAGCCGCGTGATCTCGGTTCCTGAGGTGCGAGGTACGAGCCTCGAAGGGTCAGTCGCCGACCTTCTCGGCGGCCGTGTCGGCAGCCTTGGCCGTCTGGGCGGCGGTGGTCTTGGCGGCCGTGGCGGTCGACTTGGTCGCGGTGCGGGTGCGGGTCGCGGCCTTCTTGGCGGTGGTGCGGGTGCTCTTGGCGGCCGTGGTGGTGCGCTTGGCGGAGGTGGAGACGGCCTTCTTCGCCTTGGCGGTGTCGACCTTGACGTCGACGTCCACGGAGTCCTTGACGGCCTCGGCGGCCTTGACGGCCTCCTTGCGACCGATGGTCAGGGTGCGCTTGGCGGACGCCTCGACGTCAGCGACGGCCTTGCGGACGGTGGTGACGACACCCTTGCCCAGCGCGACGGTGGCCTCGGCCTGGCCGACGAGGTCCTTGGTGGCCTTCTGGTTCTTGATGCGGGTGACGAGCGACTCGCCGCGCTTGGTCAGGTCGGCGTAGTACGCCTGGGCGTCGGCCGGCGCGGCCTTGACGCGGGCCTGGACCTTCTTGGGCTCCAGCTCGGCGCGCAGGGCGGCGATCTGGGTGGTGTACCCCCGGAAGGTCTCGACGGTGAGGTCGGTGGCGCCGATGGTGGCGTAGGTCTGGTCGGTGACGACCTTCTTGACGGTGGTGGTGACGCTCATGAGGTTCTCCTTGGGGTGGTACTCGTCGATGACGAGGTCGTGGCTCCACGTCCGGCGCGTGCCGGCGTGGACTTCGAGCCCGACGACGCTGCCGAACCCTTCGTGCTGCCCGCGGACTTCTTCTTCGCGGTGGTCTTGGTGGCGCCCTTCTTGGCGGCGCGCTTGGGTGCCGTGGTCGCGGACCCGCCGACGAAGGACTCGTAGATCTCGAGCATCGTCTGGCGCTGGCGCGACGTGAGGGCGGGGTCGGCCGCGATGGCCGCCCGGGTCGTGGCCGCGGCCTCGGCGGCCGCGTCCTTGGGGTCGAGGAGCCCGGCCTGGACGTAGAGGGTCTCGGCCGAGATCGACAGGCCCTTGCCGATCTGCTGGAGGATCTCGGCGCTCGGCCGCTTGATCCCCCGCTCGATCTGGCTCAGGTAGGGGTTGGAGATCCCGGCGATGGCGGACAGCTGTCGCAGGGACAGCTTCTTGGTGAGTCGCTGCTCGCGCAGGTAGTCACCGAGGTTGTTGCCCAGGTTGCCCGGGAGGGCGTCCAGCGGGTTCTTCGACATGTCCTCATCATGCTTGCCGTAGTTAGCACTTTGCAAGCCACAGGCAGCATCTGTGGCCAGGGTCTCAACGCAACCGCACGACCTTAAGGAGATGCGGCTGGCGTGCGCACGACCTTAAGGAGATGCGGCTGGCGTGCGCACGACCTTAAGGAGATGCGGCTGGCGTGCGCACGACCTTAAGGAGATGCGGCTGGCGTGCGCACGACCTTAAGGAGATGCGGATTCAGGTGTGCGGGCGTACTGGCGGGGGGCGAAGGGGGGTGGTTGGGTCAGCGGGGGACGATCGCGGTCTGTGCCGCAGCCACATCGGGCGCGACGAGCAGGTCGGCCACGTCGTCGGTGTTGCGCTTGAGCATCGCGAGCGCGATCGGGCCGTCCTCGTGGTGCCGACCGACGGAGGTGATCCGCCCGACGACCTTGTCGCCGAGGGAGACCTCGGCCCCGACCTCGGGGAGGGTGTGTCCCGACCCGTCGAGGTGGAGGAAGGCCAGCCGGCGCGGCGGGCGACCGAGGTTGTGGACGCGAGCGACCGTCTCCTGACCGCGGTAGCACCCCTTGTGCAGGTGAACGGCGGTGCGCAGCCAGTCGACCTCGTGAGCGATCGTGCGGTGGTCGCTCTCGGCGCCCAGCCGTGGGCGCCAGGCGGCGATCCGCAGGGCCTCTGCGGCCCAGGTGCCGACCAGCTCGCGGTCGCCCACCGCGGCGGCGACCTCGTCGACCGGGACGATCACCTCGCGCCACCGGCGGCCGTGCGCCGGGTGGTCCTGCGGCTCGGGACCGTAGAGCGCGGTGTCACCGACCACGCGCGGCCACGCGTCGACCCACGTCGGAGGCTCGCCCTCTCCCCCTTCGCGGTCGATGCTCTCCCCCAGGACGGCGAAGCGGTCGGACACGTCCGCGACCTCGACCCGGAGCATGAAGCGCATCGAGTCCAGCCAGGCAGTCAGCGCAGGCGCCGTCCCGGGCTCGACCGTGATCCACGTCGTCTCGCCGTCGTCGACGAGGTGCAGCGCGTGCTCGACATGCCCCTTGGGGGTGAGGACGAGCGACTCGGCGGAGGTGCGGGGCGCCAGCCCGGCCAGCTGCTGGGTGGTGAGGGAGTGCAACCACGACAGCCGGTCCGCTCCGGTGACCGTGACGACCCCCCTGTGGGAGAGGTCCACGACGCCCAGCCCCTCGGAGAGCAACCGCTGCTCGCGCATCGGGTCCCCGTAGTGCGCGGCGACGCCTGAGTCGATCCCGTCGCCGGGGACGGCGCCGGGGGCCTGCAGCAATGAGGAAGCGGTCATGACCCCAATCTACGACGTACAGGTGGAGCCCAAGCCGGCCGCATAGCATGTGCCCATGCTCGAAGACTTCGAGGACACCGACGACACCGTCGACGCCTCCCCCCGCCGCCGCTCCGGTCGACGCCGCATGGGCTTCGGACGGCGCCTGATCGTGTCCGTCCTGGCCTTCCTGCTCCTCGTCGTCATCGGGGTCGGCGGCTACGGCTGGTTCCTCAGCAGCAAGGTCGACAACAACCTCAAGCGCGACAACCTCCTGGGCAGCTCGGCCGACCAGAAGAAGACGGCGAAGGGCGAGGAGCTGGTCAGCGACAAGGGCACCAACTACCTGCTCATCGGCTCCGACGCGCGCCCCGGCGACACGGGGAGCCGCTCCGACGTCATCCAGCTGGTGCACGTCTCCGAGGACCGCAAGGACGTGTGGATCATCCACTTCCCCCGCGACCTCTACGTGCCGATCCCCGGCCACGGACAGGACAAGATCAACGCGGCGTACGCCTACGGCCAGTCGCCGCTGCTCGTGCAGACCATCCAGGACCTCGTCGGGGTGAAGATCAACCACGTCGCCAAGACCGACTTCGAGGGCTTCAAGAACCTCACCGACGCCCTCGGTGGCGTCACCGTCAACAACCAGCAGGCCAGCCCCAAGTACCCCGAAGGCCAGGTCCGACTCAACGGGACCCAGGCCCTGGAGTACGTCCGCGAGCGCAAGACCCTCTCCGAGGGAGACATCTCACGAGGCCAGCGCCAGCAGGCCTGGCTCAAGGCGATGATGTCCGAGACCCTCCAGCCGAGCGTCCTGCTCAACCCCGGCAAGCTGGGCGGCGTCATCGACGCGGGCACCAAGCACACGACGGTCGACAACACCCTCAGCGCAGGCACGATCCGCAGCGAGGCGATCAAGATGCGCGGCGTGCGTGGCGGCAACATCCACTTCATCACCGCGCCCTTCAGCGGCTTCGGGACCGCCCCCAACGGCGGGTCCATCGACATCCTCGACACCCAGGGCATGGCCGAGCTCAGCGACGCCCTGCGCACGGACGACCTGGAGTCCTACAACCCCTGAGCCCGGTCCACGGGCCCCAGGGCCCGTGGGCTGCTCGAGCCCGCTCGAGCCAGCGGTCAGTCGACGCGCTTGAGCTCAGCCGACAGGTGGCTGGTGAGCGGCTGCCCCATCGCCGCCATGTCCATGACCCACATGAGGTTGGAGTTGACGAGGCCGTACATCCGCTTGGCCGCGGTGTACTCCTTGGCGTGCGGGCTGCGGATCACCCCGTCGGTCTGCACCTCGATGCGGCCGGGCTCGACGGTGCCGTAGTACATCTCGACGATGCCGGTGGGGTGGGTGAGGAGCAGCTCCGCTCCCCCTTCGCCGCCGGGCCGCCAGAAGCCGAGCTCGGTGCCGGAGGGGCGCACCTTGTTGCCCGCGTCGTCGAGGATCCACGACTGGCTCTCCCACCGCAGGAAGGGCCGCTCGTCGTGGGTCACGACGATCTCCTGACCGAAGTTGGCCGACTCGATCGTCGGGTAGCCGAGGACTCCAGCGCCCTCCCACCGGCCGACGAGCCAGGCCAGGGGGGCGATGTCAGGGTGGATGGTGGGATCGAGGGTGAACACCCGCCCATCGTAGGGGGACGCTGCTGCTGCGCCGCGATCCGTGCTGCAGCTGCTAGGTGAGCGGGAGGCGCGCCACGAGGTGCACCAGGGGCGCCACGACGAGGACCGACGCCGCGCCGGCCGCCACGGCCCCGAGCACGCCGTCGATCGCCGGCAGCTGGGCCATCGCCCGACGCAGCGAGACCGCCGCGCCCGCACCGACGACCCCGAGCAGGGCTGGCCACGCAGCGAGACCGCCGCCGATGACGGCATTGGCCAGGACGGCCGCCAGGCCGCCGACGAGCATGGCGGCGGGCACCAGCCAGCGGACCGCGCGAGGGCGCTCGAGGACGAGGTCGACGAGGGCAGCGACCGCCAGGGCGACGCCGACGACGACCACCGGGCCGCCACCGCCGACGAAGTCCGTGCTGACGAAGAGACCTCCCCCGCCGACGAGGAGCAGGCCGAGCGACGTGACGGCGAGGTCCTGCGCCAGGTGCACCCGCGCCGAGGCCCGGACCAGGGGGTGCAGGCACATGGCGACCACGCCCAGGGCGAGGGCCGCCGGGACGTGCTCGAGATAGGGCTCCTCGTCCTGGAGGAGCAGAGCCGCACCGAGCGCCAGCGCCGTCACGACGAGGACGAGTCCCATCCCGACCTGACTGCGGGAGCCCGCGAGTCGGGGCCAGCCGACCCCCACGACGAGGCCGGCGACGACGACGGAGACGATCTCGAGCACCCGCTCGCCGGACCCGGCGGCGGCCGCGAGGAGCAGGGCGACGACGACCGTCGCAGCGACCACGACCGGCCGGGCACGCGCAGTGGGCGCCGTGGCGTCGCTCTCGGTCCCAGCGGCGCGCAGGGCGCGCCGAGAGGCGCGGGACTCGTGCGGAGCAGGAAGGTCGGTGGTCACGTGGTGAGGGTATCCGGGAGCTGCCGCATATTCTTGCGACTGATGGCCAGACTCCTGCTCCTGACAGATGACCTGGCGCCCAGTGCCTCGGTCCTGCCGGCACTCGGGCTGCTGGGGCATCAGGTGCGCACTCTGCCCGCCGAGGCATCCACCGTCATGGACCTCCCCGACGTCGACGTCATCCTCGTCGACGCGCGCGTCGAGCTGGCCCAGGCGCGCTCCCTGTGCCGGGTGCTGCGGACCGCCGAGGTCACCGCACCCGTCATCGCGATCCTCACCGAGGGCGGGCTCACCGCGGTCAACGCCGAGTGGCCCGTCGAGGACATCCTGCTGGACCGGGCCGGACCCGCCGAGGTCGAGGCGCGCCTGCGCCTGTCGATGACCCGGGTCGTGGCACCCTCGGAGGACGACGAACGCATCGTCGCCGGAGACCTGGTGATCGACGAGAGCGCCTACTCCGCGCGGCTCGGCCCCCGACTGCTCGACCTGACCTACAAGGAGTTCGAGCTCCTCAAGCACCTCGCCCAGCACCCCGGACGCGTCTTCACCCGCGCCCAGCTCCTGCAGGAGGTCTGGGGATACGACTACTACGGAGGGACCCGCACCGTGGACGTCCACGTCCGGCGCCTGCGCGCCAAGCTCGGCAACGAGCACGAGCAGCTCATCGGCACGATCCGCAATGTCGGCTACCGCTTCGTCGTGGTCCGCGACGACGCGGACGTCGACGACACCAGCGGCAGCGTCGCGGCGGTGGACTCGTGATGGCGACGATCACCCCCTTCGCCCGCCTGTCGGCCGACCACGTCGAGCAGGTGCGCTCCGCTGCGGACGCGGCCGCGTCCGTCGACGGCGTCGAGCCGCTCAGCGAGGCCTTCGTCCTCGCCCTGCCGCGCGAGGGCGAGCACCTCCTCGCCCTCGACGGCACCTCGGTGATCGGCTACGCGTCGACCGTCGCCGACGGCTCCCTCGAGGCCTTCGTGGCACCCGACCACCGCACGAAGGGGGTGGGGGCCGCCCTGCTGGGCACGTCCCTGCAGCGTCGACCCGACGCCCGGCCGTGGGCTCACGGCGACCTCCCTGCCTCACGGGCCCTCGGCGAGCGGCTGGGACTTCAGGTCGTCCGGGAGCTGCTCGTCCTCTCCCGACCCGTGCAGCCGGGAGACGAGCAGGACCCGCCGCTCCCCGACGGCTTCGCGCACCGCACCTTCCGTCCCGGCAGCGACGAGCAGAGGCTGCTGGCCGTCAACTCGGCCGCCTTCGTCGACCACCCCGAGCAGGGGTCGCTCGACGACGCGGGGCTGGCCGAGCGGATGGACCAGCCGTGGTTCGACCCCGACGGGGTGATCCTCCTGGAGAGGGCTGCGGACGACGGCCCTCTGGTCGGGTTCCACTGGACCAAGATCGACCCGCCGGGCGGCCCCGTCGGCGAGGTCTACGTCGTGGGCGTGCACCCCGACCTGCACGGCCGGGGGCTCGCGGGCCCCCTGACCCGACTCGGCCTGGCCCACCTGGCCCGTCGCGGCGTCACCGAGGTCGAGCTCTACGTCGAGGCCGACAACACCCCCGCGCTGGCGACCTACGGGCGGGCCGGCTTCGGGCGCAAGGCCGTCCACGTCATGTACGCACCGTCGCGTTCACCAGAGGTTCACGACCAAGTGCAAGGATGATCGACATGGTGGACGCCGACGCCGCACATGCCTTCCCCGCCCCGCAGGCCGGGACGGTCACCGGCGACGTCTCCATCTCCTCCTCGTCGCCCGCCGCAGCCAGCGAGCTGCGCGCCCGAGCGGCCAACGGCCGCTTCGTCCGCACGGCCCATCACGACGGGGCCGACCCGTCCGCCCTGCCGAGCGACCGCTTCCTCGACCGGGAGATCAGCTGGCTGCAGTTCAACGAGCGCGTCCTGCAGCTGGCCGCCGACTCGTCCGTGCCGCTGCTCGAGCGGGCGCGCTTCCTGTCGATCTTCTCCAGCAACCTCGACGAGTTCTTCATGGTCCGCGCCGCCGGGCTCAAGCGGCGCATCGCGACGGGCATCGCCGTGCGCAGCCCCTCCGGGCTGGAGCCGCGCGAGGTCCTCGAGCAGATCTCGCGGGTGGCCCACGAGCTGTCGGCCATGCAGACCCGCATCTTCGACGACAGCGTGCGGCCCGCGCTCGTGGACGAGGGGATCAGCATCGTGCGCTGGAGCGAGGTCGAGGCACCCGAGCAGGAGCGCCTCGGCGACCTCTTCAGCCACGAGATCTACCCGGTGCTCACTCCCCTGGCCGTCGACCCGGCCCACCCCTTCCCCTACATCTCCGGGCTGTCCCTCAACCTCGCGGTGATCCTGATCAACCCCAAGACGGGCAAGGAGCACTTCGCGCGGATCAAGATGCCGCCCTCGCTCCCGCGCTTCCTCAAGGTGCGTCGAGCCTCCGCGTCGGTCACCGAGGACCTCTTCGAGGCCCAGTTCGTCCCGCTCGAGGACGTCATCGCCGCGCACCTCGACCAGCTCTTCCCCGGCATGGAGGTGCACGAGCACTACTCCTTCCGGGTCACCCGCAACGAGGACCTCGAGGTCGAGGAGGACGACGCGGAGAACCTCCTGGCGGCCCTGGAGAAGGAGCTGACCCGGCGCCGCTTCGGCCCACCGGTCCGCCTCGAGGTCGAGGAGGACCTCGACGACCACGTCATGGAGCTGCTCACCCGGGAGCTGGGCGTCACCGAGGACGAGGTCTACCGGCTGCCCGCACCGCTGGACCTGCGAGGTCTCGACGAGATCGCCGACATCGACCGGACCGACCTGCACTTCCCCCCCTTCGTCGCCCGCACCAACCCCGACCTCGCCCCGGAGGAGTCCTCCAAGGCCGCCAACCTCATCGAGCGGATCGCCCACCAGGACGTGCTCCTGCAGCACCCCTACGACTCCTTCTCCACCTCGGTGCAGGCCTTCCTCGAGCAGGCCGCCGCCGACCCGCAGGTCCTCGCGATCAAGCAGACGCTCTACCGCACCAGCGGTGACAGCCCGATCGTCGACGCGCTCATCGATGCGGCCGAGGCCGGCAAGCAGGTGCTCGCGGTCGTCGAGATCAAGGCGCGCTTCGACGAGCAGAACAACATCGAGTGGGCCCGCAAGCTCGAGCACGCCGGCGTCCACGTCGTCTACGGGATCGTCGGGCTGAAGACCCACTGCAAGCTCGCGCTGGTGGTCCGGCAGGAGCCGGACGGGCTGGCGCGCTACTGCCACGTCGGGACCGGCAACTACAACCCCAAGACGGCACGGCTCTACGAGGACGTGGGGCTGCTGACATCCGACCCGGTGGTCGGCCAGGACCTCACCCGCCTCTTCAACCAGCTCTCCGGCCTGGCGCCGCGCAGCAAGTTCAAGCGGCTCCTCGTCGCGCCCCGCAGCATCCGGGACGGGCTGCTCGACCGGATCGACAAGCAGATCCACCGGCAGGTCCAGCACGGTGACGGACGCATCGCCTTCAAGGTCAACTCCCTCGTCGACGAGGCCACGATCGACGCGCTGTACCGGGCCAGCATCGCTGGGGTCCGGGTCGACATCTGGGTGCGCGGCATCTGCGCCC
Source organism: Janibacter limosus (assembly GCF_004295485.1). Taxonomy (NCBI): domain Bacteria; kingdom Bacillati; phylum Actinomycetota; class Actinomycetes; order Micrococcales; family Intrasporangiaceae; genus Janibacter; species Janibacter limosus. The sequence continues at coordinate 2,900,384 of NZ_CP036164.1, forward strand.
TGCGCCCCGGCGTCGAGGGGCTCAGCGACAACATCCGGGTCCACTGCGTGCTCGGGCGCTTCCTGGAGCACTCGAGGATCTTCCTCTTCGGGACCGGCGACGGCCGCGAGGCGTGGTTCGGCTCGGCCGACCTCATGCACCGCAACCTCGACCGGCGGGTCGAGGCCATGGTCCGCATCGTCGAGCCGCGCCACGTCGAGCAGCTCTTCGACCTCGTCGCCCGCGGGATGTCCGGCGACTACGGCCACTGGTCGCTCGACGGCGCCGGTCGGTGGACCCGGGTCCACCAGGCCCCCGACGGCACGCCCCTGCCCGACATCCAGGAAGCCCTGATCGCGATGCACGCCCAGCGGCGTCGCAAGGCGCGGCGTTGAGCGCGGCCACCGTCCTGGCCGCAGGAACCCTGCCGTGGCGGCGCCGACGTGGGCGCCTCCAGGTCGCGCTCGTCCACCGACCCCGCTACGACGACTGGTCGTGGGCCAAGGGCAAGCTCGAGCGCGGCGAGAGCTTCCCCGCCGCCGCGGTCCGCGAGACGCTCGAGGAGACCGGGCTGCGCGTGCGGCTGGGCCATCCGCTCCCGACCACGACCTACACCGTGGGCTCGGCGTCGGGCACTGCCGTCAAGGAGGTGCGCTACTGGGCCGCGGAGGTCACCGGAGGTGACGGGGGCCTCGTCCACGAGGTCGACGCCGTCGACTGGGTCGAGGCCGACGCCGCCCCGGAGCGGCTGACCTACCAGCGTGACCGGGCCCAGGTGGAGGCACTACGGGCCGCTGCCGCCACCGGCACCCTCACGACCTGGTCCCTGGCGGTCCTGCGGCACGCCAAGGCCCGCTCACGCTCCTCGTGGTCCGACGACGACTGGCTGCGTCCGCTGAGCCCGCAAGGCCGTGCGCAGGCAGCCGAGCTCGTCCCGCTGCTCGACGGGTACGGGATCCAACGCCTCGTGAGCAGCCCCTCCACCCGCGCCAGCGACACCCTCGCGCCCTACGCCACGGCAAGCGGCGGCAAGCTCCGACTCAAGCCCGGGCTGTCCGAGGAGGGCTACGCCGAGGACCCCGCACGCGCGGGTCACCACCTCGACCGGCTCCTCGTGCGCGGTGTCCCCGCGTGCCTGTGCAGCCATGGACCCGTGCTGCCGGACCTCGTCGCCCGGCTCCTCGAGCGGGTCGACCCGGCGTTGGCCCCGGGCGTGGTCGCGCAGTCCGTCATCGAGGAGGTCGTCCGCGACGGACTGGCGAAGGGGGAGGCCCTCATCGCCCACGTCGTGGGCACCGGCGAGGACGCCCGGGTCGTCGCCGCCGAGCGGCACCTCCTCCTCGACCGCGGGTGACGCACCCGCCCATACCCCGGGTGTGACGCACCCGCGACCTGACCACGCACTGTGCAGGTGCGATTCACCGAGTGTTCACCGATTGCGAGCCGTCCGGTCACCGAGCGTCCCTACGTTCGTCAACGTACGACCACGGCGGTCGCGGCGGGCTGCCCTCGTCGCGCGTTCGTGTCCACCCCCTCAGAGAGGTCTGACAGACGTGACTCGTTCCACCCGCAGCCGCAAGGTCCTCACCGGTACCGCTGCCCTCGCCCTCACCTTCTCGATGGCCGCGTGTGGCGCGGGCAACGAGGACAGCTCCTCCTCCTCGTCCTCCGACGGTGGCTCCGACGCCGCCGCCGTCTCCGGCACCATCAAGGGCGCCGGCGCCAGCTCCATGGAGAAGGCCCAGAACGAGTGGATCGCCGACTTCACCGAGGTCGCTCCCGACGCCACCGTCGAGTACGCGCCTGACGGCTCCGGCACCGGCCGCGAGAAGTTCATCAACGGCGCCGTGAACTTCGCGGGCACCGACTCCGCGATGGACGACGAGGAGATGGCCTCCGCCAAGGAGAAGGGCTGCACGGGCGAGACCATCCAGTTCCCGACCTACGTCTCCCCGATCGCCGTCGCGTTCAACCTCAAGGACGTCGACAGCCTCAACCTCAGCGCCCCGGTCATCGCCGACATCTTCTCCGGCAAGATCAAGACCTGGAACGACCCGGCGATCGCCAAGGAGAACGAGGGCGTCAAGCTCCCCGACACCAAGATCACGCCGGTCAACCGCTCCGACGAGTCGGGCACCTCCAAGAACTTCTCCTCCTACCTCGCCGAGGCAGCCCCGGAGAAGTGGAAGCACGAGCCCGACGACGTGTGGCCGATCAAGGGTGGCGAGGCCGCCAAGGGCACCTCCGGTGTCGTCGACACGATCGGCGCCGGCGAGGGCAACATCGGCTACGCCGATGCCTCCCAGATCGGTGACCTCACGGCCGCCAAGATCAAGGCCGGCAAGGAGTTCATCGAGTACAGCCCCGAGGCTGCCGCCAAGATCCTCGAGAGCGCCAAGCGGGTCGACGAGACCAGCAAGACCAACTACGCCGTCGAGCTCGACCGCGGCAACGCGGGCGAGGGCGTCTACCCGGTCGTCCTGGTCTCGTACGCCGTCGCCTGCACGGACTACAAGGACCCGGAGGTTGCCAACACGGTGAAGTCCTACCTCGAGTACGCGATCTCCGAGGACGGCCAGAAGGCGTCCACCGACGCTGCCGGTTCCGCCCCGCTGAGCGAGGCCGCCACCAAGGCTGCCACCGACGCTCTCGGTCAGATCAAGACCGACTGACCAGCTTGACCCCCAGGGTCGACCCGATCGGCCCTGTGGCTGCAGTGCAGTCGCAGGGCCGTTCGGCTTGTCGCCCCACCCCTTCCCCCCCCCCCGAAGGAAGCAGCAGGCGAACGTGAGCAGCACCTCAGCAGTGGACCCGAAATCGACCGCCAGCGGTCTCCGGTCCGGCCGACGCTACGGCGACAGCATCTTCAGCGCGCTGTCCGTGTCCGCCGGAGTCGTCATCCTCCTCGTCCTGGTGGGCGTGACCTTCTTCCTCTTGTTCGGGGCGAAGGATGCCCTCCTCGCGGACTCCAGCGAGGTGCGCGGCGGCAACGGTCTCGTCGCCTACGTCGGGCCCCTCATCTTCGGGACATTGCTGTCGTCGATCATCGCGCTGATCATCGCCGTGCCGCTCTCCATCGGCATCGCGCTCTTCATCAGCCACTACGCCCCTCGGCGCTTGGCTGCCGGCCTGGGCTACGTCGTCGACCTGCTCGCTGCCGTCCCCTCGATCATCTTCGGTCTCTGGGGCATGCAGATCGCACAGAGCGCGGTGCCCTCCTTCGAGTTCCTCAACGAGTACCTCGGCTGGATCCCACTCTTCTCCGGGTCCGTGACCACCACGGGCCGCACGATGCTCATGATCGGCATCGTCCTGGCGATCATGATCCTGCCGATCATGACGGCTGTGAACCGCGAGGTCTTCCTGCAGACCCCTCGCCTGCACGAGGAGGCCTCCCTGGCCCTGGGCGCGACGCGCTCCGAGATGATCCGCCAGACGGTTCTTCCCTTCGGGCAGTCCGGCATCGTCTCCGGCGCCATGCTGGGCCTCGGTCGGGCGCTCGGCGAGACGATGGCCGTCGCCATCATCCTGTCCGCCAGCGGTGGCGGATACTCGTGGGAGCTGCTCACCTCCAACACGCCCGGCACCATCGCCGGTGACATCGCGCTGAACTTCCCCGAGTCCTTCGGCATCGAGCGCAGCACGCTCTTCGTCTCGGGTCTGGCGCTCTTCGTCGTCACCTTCCTCGTCAACATGTTCGCCCGGTGGATCGTCTCCCGCCGTTCCGAGTTCTCTGGAGCCAACTGATGACCGCCACCACGCACGACGACGTCCAGGCTGACGGGCGCCTGGAGCAGCCCGTCCGCTGGGCCATCCTCGCCGGGTCCGCCATCGCCGCGATCGCCCTGCTGGCCGTCGTCGGGGGGCTCAACCCGCTGAGCGTCATCCTCGTCGGCGCCGTGATCTACTGCATCGCCATCTACGTCGCATCGCGCGCCGTCGAGGGGGCACGTCACGCCACGGACCGCCTGGTCACGGGCGTCGTCACGACGACCTTCCTGCTGGCCATGGTGCCGCTCGTCTCGGTCATCTGGACGATCGTGTCCAAGGGCCTGGACCGGCTCGACCCGGAGTTCTTCACCTACTCGATGCGGGGCGTCGGCTCCGGCGACGTCGGCGGCGCCTACCACGCGATCATCGGCACCGTCATCACGACCGGCATCGCGACGCTGATCTCCGTGCCGATCGGCCTCTTCGCCGCGATCTACCTCACGGAGTACGGCAACAAGGGCGTCCTCGCCCGCGGCCTGACCTTCTTCGTCGACGTGATGACGGGAATCCCGTCCATCGTCGCCGGCCTCTTCGCCATCGGCTTCTTCACGATGATGCTCGGTGACGAGGCCTACCAGGCCGGCATCGTCGGCGCCGTCGCGCTGGCGGTCCTGATGATCCCCACGGTGGTCCGCTCCAGCGAGGAGATGCTCCGGCTCGTCCCCAACGAGCTGCGCGAGGCCAGCTACGCCCTGGGCGTCTCGAAGTGGCTGACCATCGCCAAGGTGGTGCTGCCGACCGCCATCGCCGGCCTCGCCACCGGCATCACCCTGGCCATCGCCCGCGTCATGGGCGAGACCGCGCCGCTGCTCATCACCATGGGGGCGTCGCGTGCGGTCAACTTCAACCCCCTCGAGGGGTCGATGTCGGCGCTGCCGCTCTTCGCCTACAGCTCCTACGCCAACCCGGGCACCAACAAGGAGGACAGCATCGCAGCTGCCTGGACGGCCGCCCTCGTCCTCATGGCCCTCGTCATGATCCTCAACATCGCTGCCCGGCTGATCTCCAAGTTCTTCGCCCCCAAGACCGGTCGCTGACGCGACAGACAAGGAACCACATCGTGTCCAAGCGCATCGACGTCAAGAACCTCGACATCTACTACAGCGACTTCCTGGCGGTGAAGGACGTCTCCGTCACCATCGAGCCCCGGTCGGTCACGGCGCTCATCGGCCCCTCGGGCTGCGGCAAGTCGACCTTCCTCCGCTCGCTCAACCGCATGCACGAGGTCATTCCCGGCGCCCACGTCAAGGGCGAGGTCGTCATCGACGGGGAGAACCTCTACGGCAAGGGCGTCGACCCGGTGATGGTCCGCCGCAAGGTGGGCATGGTCTTCCAGAAGCCCAACCCCTTCCCCACCATGTCGATCCGCGAAAACGTGCTGGCCGGCGTCAAGCTCAACAACAAGCGGATCAAGCGGTCCGACGCCGACGAGCTCGTCGAGACGAGCCTGCGCGGCGCCAACCTGTGGAACGAGGTCAAGGACCGGCTCGACAAGCCGGGCTCCGGCCTCTCCGGCGGCCAGCAGCAGCGTCTGTGCATCGCCCGCACGATCGCGGTCAAGCCCGAGGTCGTCCTCATGGACGAGCCGTGCTCGGCGCTCGACCCGATCTCCACGCTCGCGGTCGAGGACCTCATCGCGGAGCTGAAGGAGAACTACACGATCGTCATCGTGACGCACAACATGCAGCAGGCGGCCCGCTGCTCCGACCGCACCGGCTTCTTCAACATCGAGGGCACCGGCAAGCCGGGTCAGCTGGTGGAGTTCGCCGACACGCAGCACATCTTCAACAACCCGTCCGAGAAGGCCACGGAGGACTACATCTCCGGCCGCTTCGGCTGACGGACGACCGCCCCCCTTCGTCGGGGGCTGGCAGGACGGCCGACGGCCGACGGACCCGCAGGGGGGATCCGTCGGCCGTCGGTCGTTGCGCGGGTGGTGGCTCAGACGCCGAAGACCGCCATGCCGATCCACATGCAGATCGCCGCGGACAGGCCCGCGCCGGGGAAGGTGAGGATCCAGGCGCCGACGATGTTCTTGGCGACGCCCCACCGGACGGCCTTGAGCGACTTCGTCGAGCCGACGCCCATGATCGCCGCGGTGATCGCGTGCGTCGTGGAGATCGGTGCCTTGAGCATCGTCGCGACGTAGAGGATCGACGCCGCGGTGACCTCGGCGGCGAAGCCCTGCGGCGGGTCGAGGTGGATGATGCCGCGACCCAGCGTGCGCATGATCCGCCAGCCACCGGCGTAGGTACCCATGGAGATCACGACCGCGGACATCACGAGGACCCACAACGGGATGCTGTCGTCGCCGCTGGGGTGGTGGCCGGAGACGGTGAGGGCCAGGACGACGACACCAGCGGTCTTGGCGGCGTCCTGCATGCCGTGACCGAAGGCCATGGCGGCCGCGGAGCCGGTCTGCGCCATCCGGAAGCCGCGCTTGGTGCGGCCGGGGTTGGCGTCGTGGAACAACCGCAGGATCAGCTTCATCACCAGGAAGCCGACGATGATGCCGACCACGGGCGAGATGAGCATCGGGACGATGACCTTCTCGAAGATGCCCATCCACTTCACCGCCGCCCCGGCGACGAGCGCTGCCCCGCCGAGACCGCCGATGAGGGCGTGCGACGAGGACGAAGGGAGGCCCAACCACCAGGTGAGGAGGTTCCAGCCGATGGCGCCGAGCAGTGCCGCACCGCAGAGCACGAGGCCCAAGTTGCCATCCGGGGCGTCGATGATGCCCTTGCCCACGGTCTCGGCAACCTTGGCACCGAAGAAGGCACCGAAGAGGTTGGCCACCGCGGCCATGGCGAGCGCGGCGCGGGGGGTCAGTGCCCGGGTCGAGACCGAGGTCGCGATCGCGTTGGCCGCGTCATGGAAGCCGTTGGTGTAGTTGAAGCCCATCGCCAGCACGGTGACGAGCGCAACAGGAAGCCACTCCACGAGCGTCAGGACTCCTTGATGACGATGCTCTCGACCCGGTGCGCCACCGTCTCGAAGCAATCTGCCGCCTGCTCGAGACGCTCGATGATGTCCTTGTGCTTGATGACCTCGATCGGATCGGTCACCGCCCCGCCGAAGAGGTCACGAAGCAGCGTTCGGTAGATGACGTCGCCCTCGTTCTCCAGGCGGTTGATCTCCACCCAGTACTCGGGCAGCTCCTTCATCGTGGCCAGCCGCGGCATGGCGTCGGCCGTCAGCTGGGCCATCCGCACGATCACCTCCATCTGAGCGGTGATGTCCGGCATGAGGCCATTCATCCGGTAGAGCACCACCATCTGGCCGGCCGCCTCGATCGCGTCGGTGCAGTCGTCCAGGGAGGCGGCGAGCTCGACGATGTCACCGTGGTCGAAGGGGGTGACGAAGCTGGTGTTGACCTTGCGGATGATGGCGTGGGTCGCCTCGTCCGCCTCGTGCTCGATGTCCTTCAGGCGAGGCAGCAGCACCTCGCGCTCGGTGGTGTCCGCCGCCAACATCTGGGTGAGGAGCCCAGCCGCCGCGACGCACTGACGAGCACTGTCGGCGAGCAGCTGGAAGAACGCATCGTCCCGGGAGGACGGTTTCAAGATGCCCACGGGCGTCGTACTCCGGTTCAGGTGAGGGAGCAGGGTCAGGACACAGCGTAGGACCGACTGGACACCATTGCGTCATCGGGCGTTCACCGCGTGGGCCCCTGGAGTGCACCGGGTCGGGAGCGCCTCACGGCGCACGGCCGCTCGTGGCGGCGAATTTTGGGACCCGGGGCTACCGCGACCCGGTGCACCTGCTCAGCCTAACGGCGAGCAAGGTCACCTTCATTCCCCAGGGTGGCCCGCGTCGGACCAGCAGAGTCAGTGGAGCGCGCCCTGCCGCCACAGGCGGGCGCTGGCCTCGAGGTCCTCCGCGGTCGTCACCATCGCCGCCGCAGCGTCCAGGTCACCGTCCTCGAGGTGCGCCCGCCCGGTGGCCACGACCCGGCAGAAGGCCGCCGCCCGCTCGAGGGCCACGGCCAGGTCGCCGTCGAAGACACCCCCGAGGATCCGGTCGGACAGGTCGCGCACCTCCTCGGTGCCGGGCGGGTCGACGACCCCGGCGATCACGTGGCTGACCTGGGCGACGACCAGCCCCGACGCGTACTCGCGGGCGGCCACCTCCGGGTTGCGCTGGATCCACGCCCGGAGCACGTAGACGCGCCACAGGGCACCGGGCAGGCTGCGGGCCGGACGGCCCGCCCAGAGCTGCGCCAGGGTGTCGATGCCGAGGTCCTCGACGAGCCGCACGAGACGGGCCGTCGTCACCGGCGAGGAGTCACCCCGGCCGGCGTCGATGACCGTCTGGGCTGCGGTGTGGGCCGCCTCGGCCGCCTCTGCGGGGTCGGGGAGGGTGCCGCCGTGGGCCTCCATGGCGTCGGGCCCGAAGTGGAGCGGCCGGCGGGGCTTGCCCGGCTCTGCCACGACTCAGGCCTTGTTACGGGTGAGGAGGGCTCGCACGAGGGTGACCGCCTCGGACTGGGACAGCTCGGTGCGCGAGGTCTCCCACGAGGCGTGCAGCAGGCGTCGCATCTCGGAGTTGGCCCACAGGTGCTCGCCACCGAGGTTGTCCGCGGCGTCCTTGAGGGCGGCCGCGACGTCGCCGTCGGGCGCCAGCTCTGCGATCCCCCAGTCGTCGGCGGTCGACGCATCGAGGGTGCGGCCGCCCAGCCCGAAGGACAGCGCCCGCTGCTGGCCGATCGCCCGCGGCAGCAGCCAGGCCAGGCCCGGGTCGGGTGCACCCGTGCCGCCCTTGGGAGCGACGCAGAAGGTCGCGTCCTGGGCGCAGAAGGCCAGGTCACCCGCCAGCACGAGCCCCAGGCCCGAGCCCATGGCCCGGCCGTGCACGCCGACGAGGACGAGCTTGCTCGAGGAGTTGAGCAGCGAGAAGAGCTCCTCGAGCGCTGCCGCGAGCTCGAAGACCGCCGTCGTCGGGTCGTCGGCAGCCTCGGCGTCGGTCGTGTCCGAGCCGAGGCAGAAGTCCTCGCCGTTGGCCGTCAGCGTGAGGATGTCGACATAGGGGTCGCCGAGGGCTCGCTCGACCTGCTCGCGCAGGGCGCGGGCCATGTCGAGATCGAGCGCGTTGCCGGCCTCGGGCCGGTCCAGGACGATTCGGGCGAGGCGGTCAGATGCTTCATACGTAACTCCCACGTCCACAACCTTAGCCATCGCATCGCCCGGAGCCCATGCCCGCTGCGGGGCCCCGTCGCCCGTGGTCACGGCTGGAGGTCGTGCTCGGGGCGGATGCCGCTCGCGGGGACGAGGCCGTCCTCCTCCAGCGCGGCACGCAGCTGCTCGGCGGCGTCGATGTTGAGCGGGCTGCTCGTCCACGCCGGGATCGGCAGGTTGAGATAGCGCTTCTCCTTGACGGCCGGCAGGTCCTTGGTCGCGGGGTTGGACTCCAGGACCTTGACCTTGTCGCGGAAGCTCTGCCCCTCGTAGTCGACGAAGGCGAAGAAGTCCGGCTTGGAGGAGACGAGCTGCTCCCACGAGACCTCGGTCCACGTGTCCTTGACCCCCGCCGTGGCATTGGCGCCACCAGCGGCCTCGATGATCGCCTGCGGTGCGCCCTGGGAGCCGGAGGTGAAGATCTGCTTGGTGCCGGAGTCGAAGAGGAAGACCGTCGGCGGGCGCGTGGCCTGCGGGGCGTCCTCCAGGGCGGTGCGGCGCGCGGTGATGTCGGCGTTGACCCGCTCGGCGGCGTCCTCGCGCCCGGTGATCACACCGAGGTTGTCGATGTCCTCCCGCAGCGCGTCCCACGGCGGCATGGTGCCGCGCCGCCCGTCGGGCTGCCGGCAGCTCTCGGACAGGACGTAGCCGGCGATGTCGCGGTCGGCGAGCAGCTCGGGGGTGAGCTTGGTGTCCTCGGAGTACCCGTAGTTCCACCCGGCGAGCACCACGTCGGGTCGTCGGGCGATGACATTCTCCATCGTCGGGTAGTCGGGGGTCGCCTGCGTGAGGCCGGCGAGCGAGTCCGCACCGTAGACCCGCGACAGCGGCCCGCGGGCGTCGTCGAGCCCGACCACGCCAGCGACCTGGTCCGCGGCCCCGAGGGCGAGCACCATCGCGAGCAGGTTGCCGTCGCCGCCGACGTACATCCGCTGGGCGGGGGTGGGGAAGGGGGTGTCCACGCCGCAGTTGGTGACGGACACCTCGCTCGACGCAGCCGTAGACCGGGCGCCGGCGTCGGCGCTGCAGGCGGCGAGCAGACCGGCGACGAGGACGAGCGCGGCTGCGCGAGCAGGACGAAGGGGGTTCATGCTGGGACCTTCCGTGGGGCGGGGACGGGCGCACCGGGCCCGAGGACGAGGTGGACGCGGCCGGTTGCCGGGTCGGTGAGCTGGGTGGCGGGGACGTCGAAGACGTCGTGCACGGTCGCCGGGGTCAGGACGTCGGCGGGCTGCCCGACGGCGTGCACGGCCCCGGCGTGGAGGACCGCCACGGCGTCGAAGTGCGCGGCCGCGAGCTGCAGGTCGTGCACGGCCGCGATGACGGTGCACCCGAGCGCGCGCAGCGTCTCCAGCAGCTGGATCTGGTGATGGACGTCCAGGTGGTTGGTCGGCTCGTCGAGGACGAGCAGATCGGCCCCCTGGGCGATGCCGCGGGCGAGCAGCACGCGGCGTCGCTCCCCGCCCGAGAGGTGCTGGCAGGGCCGGTCGACCTTGTCGGCCATCCCGACGAGCTCGAGGGCCTCCATGACGAGAGGGGCCTCCCCCTTCGCGTCGACGGCCCACGGTGGCCGGTGCGGGATGCGGCCCATCGCAACCATCTCGCCGACGAGCAGGTCCTCGGGAGGCCCGTCCTCCTGCGGCACGTAGGCGACGCGGGTGGCGCGCTGGCGCGGGGTGAGGGTCCGCAGGTCGACCCCGTCGATCGCGACGGTCCCGGCGGCGGGCGGGCGCAGCCCGACGAGGGCCCGGACGAGGGTGGACTTGCCGCTGCCGTTGCGCCCCACGAGGGCGAGCATCGACCCGCGGGGGACGTCGAGGTCGACACCACTGACGATCGTGTGACCCCCGACGGCGGCGGCGAGGCCGCGGCTGGACAGGTGGCTCATCCCTCTCCTCCTGAGTAGGTGTAGTGGCGCCGGCCGAGCAGGAGCAGGAAGACCGGGGCGCCGACGAGCCCGGTGACGACGCTCAGCGGGATCTCCTGGGGACGCACGGCGACGCGCGCCGCGACGTCGACCCAGAGCATGAAGAGTGCGCCGCCGACGGCCGCGACCGGCAGGACGCAGCGGTGCCGGGCGCCGACCACGATGCGGGCCAGGTGCGGCACGACGAGCCCGACGAAGCCGATGCCGCCGGACACCGCGACGAGCACGCCGACGAGGACGGACACGAGGACGAAGAGCGTGATCCGCAGCGCCGCCACCGGGACGCCGAGCGAGGCGGCGACCTCGGGGCCCGCGGCGAGCGCGTCGAGCCACGAGTGGAGGGCCATGAGGACCGCGACAGCGAGCGACACGGCGATCACCGAGGGCAGGACCTGGGCCCACACCGACCCCGAGAGGCTGCCGAGCAGCCAGAAGAGCACCGACTGGGTGGCCCGGGGGTCGGCGCTGTAGAAGACGAGGAAGCTCGACACGGACGAGAAGGCCGCCGACATGACCACCCCCGTCAGGACGAGGCGAAGGGGGGTGATCCCGCCCTGGGCCATCGAGATCCCGAAGACGAGCGCGGTCGCCACGAGGGCTCCGCCCAGCGCGCCGAAGGACAGCGCCCAGATCCCCAGGCCGCTGAGCGCCCCGAGGACGATGACGAGCGTCGCGCCGACCCCTGCACCCGAGGAGACCCCGAGCAGGTAGGGGTCGGCGAGCGGGTTGCGCACGAGGGTCTGCATGCAGGCGCCCGCGATGGACAGGCCGGCGCCGACGACGAGGGCCATGAGCACGCGCGGTGCGCGCAGCTCCCAGACGATCGTGTCGTAGGTGGGGTCGGCGCCCCGGCCGCCGGTCAGGCGGGCCTGCAGCACGTCGACGACACCGGAGATGGTGAGCGGCTCGGAGCCGAGGGCGAGCGAGACGACGGCGCTGACGGCCGTGGCCACCAGCAGGGTGAGGACGAGGGGTCCGGTCGGCAGGTGCCGTCCCCCGGGACGGTCGTGGGACACGAAGGTCTCCAGTGCATCGGGGGCCTGATCGCGAGGCCCGGTCGGATGGGCGAGCCAGCAGGTTTTCGGACTCGGGGTCGTCCCGACGGGGTTCCTTCCCGGGCTGGTTGCCCAGTGGTGCACACCCCGTCAGTCACCCATACCGCTGCGCGACAGCTCCGGACTCTCACCGGATTCCCTCTGCACTGGTGTGCGTCTGACTCGGGGTCGACCCTACGCCACGCTCCTTCGGCCGGGCCGACTCCCTTCGTCCTCCGTAGACTGCGACGACTGATCGGCCGAAGGGGACGGACATGCACGCACGCACGGCCTGGGGCGCGCTCCTCGCGTTGACGATGACCGCGAGCGGCTGCTCCGCCCTCGGGGGCGACTCCCCCGCCAGCACGAGCAGCAGCTCGACTCCCGCGCCGTCGAGCACCGCCGCGCACACCTCCGTGCAACTCTTCACCCCACCCGCGGAGGGCCGCGACTGGGTCGTCGTCGCCAAGGACCCCGCGGACACGCAGCGCATCGCCGACGCCCTCAAGAGCGACGGCCTGGCCCTCACCTCGATCAACACGGCCATCGGCATGGTCACCCTGCGCAGCCCCGACGACGACGTGCAGAAGCGGGCGAAGGGGGTCGACGGCGTCTCCGCGGCCGTCACCGACCGCAGTGCCGGCTGGACCCCGGACGAGCCCCAGCTGCCCGTCGCCGGCGACCTCACCCCGGCGACCGACATCCCGACCCCGCCCTCCCCGCCGAAGGGGGGCGACCCCTTCGACGGGTGGCTCTGGGGTGCCGCTGCCATCGACGTCGCCGGTGCGCACGAGGTGACCACCGGCCGTCGTGAGGTGCGGGTCGGGGTCATCGACACCGGCATCGACGCCAGCCACCCCGACCTCGCGCCCGTGCTCGACACGGGCCTGTCGCGCTCCTTCGTCACCGACCTGCCCGACATCGACGGCCCCTGCGAGGCCGACGGCTGCGTCGACCCCGTCGGGGCGGACGACGCCGGCCACGGCACCCACGTCGCCGGCACGATCGCCGCCGCGGCCAACGGGCTCGGCGTCACCGGTGTCGCACCGGGCGTCACGCTCGTGGACCTGCGGGCCGGTCAGGACGCCGGGCTCTTCTTCATCGGCCCGACGATCAACGCACTGACCTACGCCGCCGACCAGCGCCTCGACGTGGTCAACATGAGCTACTACGTCGACCCGTGGCTCGTCGCCTGCCGCGGTGGGGCACCAGGCGACTCGCCCGATCAGGCCGCCTTCCAGGACGTCTCGATCGAGCTCATGCACCGTGCCTACGACGTCGCGGACAAGGCCGGTGTGACGATCGTCAGCTCGGCCGGCAACGATGCCGCCGACGTGGGGGCCCCGGGCACCGACGAGACGAGCCCGGACTACGGCGGGACGGCGCGCGACCGCTCGGTGGACCCGTCGAGCTGCGAGCGCCTCCCGCTCGACGGCAAGCGCGTGATCGGCGTCGCCTCCGTCGACCAGGGCGATGCGCGCTCGACCTTCTCCAACTGGACCTCGGACCCGAGCGATCGCCGGATCGACATCGCCGCACCCGGCGGCCAGGAGCCCGATGGTCGCGGCGGCATCCTCTCGGCGATGCCGCGTGACCTTGCCCGCGCAGAGGGCGCCATCGACGACGAGGGGCGGGTCACGCAGGACGGCAACCAGCGGGTCGTGCGCAGCTGCCCCGACGGCATCGGCGACATCGACCCGGACCCTGACGAGCGCTGCGGCCTCTACACCTGGCTGCAGGGGACGTCGATGGCCTCGCCGCACGTCGCCGGCGTGGCGGCCCTGGTCATCAGCGCGAACGGTGACCGGATGCGGCCCGCGGACGTGGCGGCGACGCTGGGGAGGACCGCGACCGACAAGCCCTGCCCGGCGGACGAGGGCGCCGTCACCTGCGAGGGGACGACGCAGCTCAACGGCATCTTCGGAGAGGGCGTCGTCGACGCGGCTGCGGCGGTGCGTTAGCCCGCGCAGGAGCCGGCGCCGACCGCTGACGTGGCACGCACGCCGTCCTCGACCACGGGGCGGGTCTCGTCGAGGGTGAGGACATAGCCCGTGCCGTCGTCGCTGACGGACTTGGCGAAGACCGTGCCGACGACCTGGCCCGAGGGTGACAGGAGCGGGCCGCCGGAGTTGCCGTGCTCCACCCGGGCACTCACGGCGTAGATGTCGCGCGTCACCCCGGGCGCGCCGTCGATCGAGGTCCCCCGGGCGTTGGTGCGCTCGCGCACGCGGCCGGCCTCGACGTCGTAGGGACCGCCGAGGGGGAAGCCCGCGACCGCGACGGAGTCACCTCGCGTCAGGTCCGGCCCCGAAGGGAGGGGCGCGGCCTGCAGCGCGGGGACCGCCAGGACGGCGACGTCCCGGCCCGGGTCGAAGGCGACGACGGTCGCCGCGAGGGCAGGACCGGTGCCACCGACCCGGACCATGGGGCTGCTCGTCCCGGCGACGACGTGCGCATTGGTGACGACCCGCTGCGGCGCGGCGACCCACCCGCTGCCCGACGAGCCGCGACCGCAGGCCGGGGCCAGCGCGGTGACCTCGACGACCGACGCCGCGGCCGCCTCGACACCCCGTCCCGCGACGACCCCGGGCTCGGGCGGCTCGACCGCGCGGATGGGTTCGCGCCCGATGCCGGAGAAGACCCGTGGCAGCCCGTCGGTGGCCAGCCGCTGATAGGCACTCGACAGTGCCCGGTCGGCACCGGCCGGCATGGCCCGGTCGATCTGCTGCAGGACGCGTGAGCCGGTGAGCCAAGCGGGGGCAGGCGCGGGGTGGGCGGCGACCACGGCTCCGGCCATCAGCCAGACGACGGTCGATCCCACGACCAGCGCGGCGACCCCACCGAGCAGCGAGTCGACGAGCCGGGTGGGGCCGTGGGTGACCCGGGTGCGCCAGCGAGCGCCGGCCAGGGCGCCGATGCTCTGCCCGATGCCGGCCGCGACGATCGTCCCGACGACGAGGAGTGCGACCCGTGCCACCGGGTCACCCGCGGTCGCCGACCACCGGGCGAAGACCCCCGGCAGCCCCCACAGGGCGAGCAGCCCACCCGCGACCATCCCGACGATGGACAGCAGGCCGGCGACGAGGCCGGAGCGGTACATGCCGATCGCGTAGGCGGCGAGCACGAGCAGCAGGACGAGGTCCAGGATCGTCGAGTCGGTCATGTGCACGCTCCTCGGGGCGGGTCGCCGCGAAGGGAGCGGCGCGCACCCAACCCATCACACCCTGCTGGGAGAGGGCTGTCGGGTGGGCGATCGGGTGGTGGTCCACACCCGATCCTGGTGACATCAGGGCCTCTGCACAGCCCACATCGGGCGGCTCACCCAAGGGTCGCGGCGAGGGCCAAGCGGTCCAAGTGCTCCTGCGCGTTCTCGACGCTGAGCGCGGAGGGGTCGGTGGCGCAGATCTTGACCATGCGCCTCAGACGTCCCCGGTCCTTTTTTGTCAGGGTCTCGTCGCGGAAGTCGCTGGCAGCGATGAGACCTGCGAGGACGACGAAGTCTGCGCAGTGCCTCCCGCTTGCGCCACCACTGCCGAGGTCGACCCGCGCGGCAGCCTTCCCCACGAGGGCCCCGACCAGGTTGGGGCGGCGCATGGCGCCAACCCGTCCCGCGACGTCCACCTGGACCTGAGCGCTACGAGCCAGCGCTTGGGTGGTCCCCGGCGCCGCGACTGTGGGCGCTCCTTGGATGCCGCCTCGCGAGCCTGCACGTTCGCCGACCCCTTCGGGGATGAGCACGTCGATCTGGGCTTGGTCGCGCTTCCACCGGTGCTGCATACCGTTCCCGGCTGTGTCTGCGCGGAAGCCCAGCCGGGTCAACGCGGCAGTGAAGGTGCGCAGGATGTCGGGCTGGGTGCGCACGTCGACGACGGTGTCGGCGTCATCCGTCGGACGGATCGGAGAGCCGCCGCGCTCGGCGCAGTGCAGATGCACCATCTGGCCTCCGACGAGGCACCAGTTCGACGGGACCAGCTCATGCAGGTCCATCAGAGCGTGCCACGCCTCCTGCTGAGGAGCGGACATCGCCGGCATCTCCACGACCCTCACGAGGCGTGCCGTTCGGCAAGGTCGGCCAGCAGCTCTTGCGCTCGCGCGCGTTCGCGCGGGCTCTCGTGCTCGGCCAGGTCTGCTGCGACGACAAGGTCGCTCCCGACCAAGTGGTCGACATCCCCGTCACCGTTGATGACATGCATGATCACATTCGCCCGGGCGCCCTTGGCCGGTGAGAGCAGATGGTCCCGTATGAGCGCCTCTCGGTCACGGGCGTGGATGTAGCCCTCGACCACGCTGTCGCCTGCAATCCGAGCTTCAGGAACGGAGAGTCCCGACAAGCGCAGGCGAGGCTCGTCGCGCAGTCCCGGCAGGTCCAACGGCGAAGCCCGGTAGAGCCGCCGCTCGGCCCGACCTCCCAGGAGTCGCTTCGTCCGGGCTGCGAAGGCATCAAGGTCAGCCACCTGCGGCGCCTGCTCGAGGAAGGCGCCGAGACGGGCACTGGCACGCGACTTCCCCGACGGAGATAGACCTTCGCCGCTGCCCGCCGCTACAGCGACGAGCGCCCAGGCGGACGCCGGCGACAGTGGGCGACCAGGGCCCGCGCTGTGCGCCACTGCTCGCAGGTCTGCCTCGTCGATGACCCACTGGCGGCCGACCCGCTGGGCGGGCAGGGACCCGTCCGCGATGCGCTGCTGGATTCGCATGCGCGACACGCCAAGCTGGCGTGCTGCGTCGGGAACGCTGATCAGACCCATCATCGACCCCTCCACATCCACCTGCACGACGCCCTCCATAAATACTATGCGCCTGTAAAGGTTTCCTGCAAACGGAACCGCCGAGATGCGCGGCGGATCCACCGCCCTGTCGATCACATGTCGCGGTACCGCTTGGCCGCGTCGAGCGCGGCCTGCAGCACCTCGGCCGTGGCGGGACGGGCAGACCAGTCGGGATAGGACTCACCCGGCTGCACGTACGGCATGACGTAGGCCGTGGTGTCGCGCTGGTAGCGCCATCTCATGACTGCGTCAAGGGAAGAACCGTCCAACCCATTCCACGGGGACCGGACTCGGGTCCTCGTGCACCCGGTTCCCGGTTGGCACGGGTGATGGGGACGATGGCGTTGCAGGGTTCGCGCAGATCAGTCGGTGGGCCCCGTGGGACTCGAACCCACAACCTACGGATTAAAAGTCCGCAGCTCTGACCATTGAGCTAGAGGCCCGGCGAGGACAGCGTAATCGCCCCCTTCGTCGCTGCTCGCACGGCCGCGCCACCCGCGCGGCTCGACCCTCTTTGCCACCACCCTGTGACGTGGGGCACAGTGGGCTGGTTGCCGCGGAGACCCTGCGGCCAGATCGCGAGAGGACGCCATGAGCACCCCCACCCCCCCCCCCCCGAAGGTCGCCGTCATCGGCGCCGGCATGGTCGGACTGTCGACCGCGTGGTTCCTGCAGGAGCAGGGGGTCGAGGTCGAGGTCTTCGACCGGGACGGCGTCGCCGCCGGCTCGTCCTGGGGCAACGCCGGCTGGATCACTCCCGGGATCTCCACCCCCCTTCCTGACCCCGCCGTCCTCTCCTACGGGATCAAGGCCGTCATCTCCCCCGCGTCGCCCGTCTACGTCCCGGTGACCGGCGACCCGCGGCTGCTGCGCTTCCTCGCGGCCTTCACCCGCAACAGCACGATGCGTCGCTGGAGCCGCTCGATGCGCGCGCTCGTGCCGATCAACGGGCACGCCCTCCCCGCCTTCGACGACCTGGCCGCCGGTGGCGTGAGCTCCCCTGCGCACAAAGCCCGTTCGTTCGTCGCGGGCTACGAGACGCGGGCCGAGACCGAGTTCCTGCTGACCGAGCTCGAGCACATCGCCGACTCCGGTCAGGAGGTCGGCTTCGAGGTCCTCACCGGTGACGAGGTCCGCGCCGCCGAGCCGACCTTCTCCGACCGCATCGGCGCCGGGATCCGCCTGCTCGGTCAGCGCTACGTGCACCCCGGCGAGTTCGTCGCCTCCCTCGCCGACTCCGTGCGGGCCCGCGGCGGCACGATCCACGAGGGTGCCCGCGTCACCGGCATCACCGACGAGGCGAAGGGGGTGCGCCTGGCCCTCCACCAGGACGGCACCCGGTCCTTCGACAGCGTCGTCGTCGCCACGGGCACCTGGCTGGACGCCCTCGTGCGGCCCTTCGGCGTGCGCATGCACGTCCAGGCAGGGCGCGGCTACAGCTTCAGCGTGCCGATCGACCACGAGCCCAAGGGCCCCGTCTACCTCCCCACCCAGCGGGTGGCCTGCACACCGCTCGGCGACCGCCTGCGGGTGGCCGGGATGATGGAGTTCCGCGCGCCCGAGGCTGCGCTCGACCCACGCCGCATCGAGGCCATCGTCGACGCGACCCGCCCCTACGTCACCGGCGTCGACCTCGACGACCGCCAGGACGAGTGGGTCGGCTCGCGACCCTGCACCTCCGACGGGCTGCCGCTCATCGGGGCGACGAGCTCGCGTCGCGTGCACGTCGCCGGAGGTCACGGCATGTGGGGCATGACCCTCGGGCCGGCCACCGGCCGGCTCCTCGCCCAGTCGATCGTGACGGGCCGACCCGCCCCCGAGCTGACCCCCTTCGACCCGCTGCGCTGACCCGACCGACGGGGAGGGTGACCCGGCGCACCCTCCCTCGACGTGCCCCGCCGTTATCATTCCGTTACGGTCGAAGGGATGTCCTCACCCAGCCTCGGCACCGCCCTGTCCGGACGCGACAACTCGCTCAATGCCGTGCGCCTGGGGCTCGCGGCGGCCGTCATCCTCGCCCACGCCTGGCCGCTCGGCGGCTACGGCGCGAGCGCCTGGGAGCGGCTCGGGACCATCGGGGTGGCGGGCTTCTTCGCCCTCTCCGGGTTCCTCATCGCCGGCAGCAGGATGCGGAGCGACTTCCGGCCCTACCTCGCACGGCGCGCCCGCCGGATCTTCCCCGGCTTCTGGGGTGTGCTGCTCATGACCGGCTTCGTCTTCGCGCCGATCGGCGCAGTCATCGGCGGCGGCGGGTGGGATCCCGCCCAGTCGCTGTCCTACGTCGTCGACAACGCGACGCTCGTGATGACCCACCCGTCGATCGGCGCCACGCTGTCCGGCGCCCCCAACCCCGGGATGTGGAACGGCTCGCTCTGGACGCTCATGTACGAGTTCGCCGCGTACCTGCTCTGCGGCGCTGCTCTCGGCATCGGCTGGGTGCGCCGCCACCTCGCGGTGTCCGCCGCCGCGGTGGTCATCGTCCTGCCCGTCATCGCCGTGGCCGTCGGTGAGCTCTCCGGGCCGGCCCACATGCTGACGAGCGCGCTGCGCCTCTTCCCCTTCTTCGCGGCCGGTGTCCTCGCCCACGCCCTGCGCGACCGGCTGCGCACGACGACCCCCGTGGCCGCTCTCGCCGTCGCCGCCGTCATCTCGCTCGCCGTGACCTCCGAGCAGCTGCTCAACGTGCTCGGCCCGATCCCCGTCGCCTACGCGCTGCTGCACATCGGCGCCACGTGGAAGACCTCGATCGCGGCCAAGGAGGACCACTCCTACGGCCTCTACGTCTACGGCTGGCCGGTGCAGCAGCTGCTCGGCATGGCCGGCCTCGGGGCGCTCGTCCCCGCCCCGGTCTTCGCGGTCGTCTCCTTCGCCTGCGTCCTGCCGCTGGCCATCGCCTCTTGGCGGCTCGTCGAGCGGCCGGCGATGCGACTGCCGCTCCCTTCGCTGCCCGCACGCCCGAGCGGGGACCTGCACCCTGCCGACCTGCCGGTGCACGTGCGTGAGCACGTCGACCACCGCGCGGCCTTCGCAGCGCACCGCTGACATCTGGGCCGAGGCGACCCGCCCCTCCCGAGGCCCCAACCACCTGAGGCAGGTCACGTCATGCACCTTGATCGCGAAAATGCTGCATGACGTGACCTGCCTCAGGTCTGTGTGCCTCTGCCTGTGCCCCTGCCCGTGCCTCAGCCTCAGGAGATCAGCACGCTCACCGTGTGGATCGCCAGACCCGCGAGCGCGCCGACGACGGTGCCGTTGATCCGGATGAACTGCAGGTCGCGTCCGACGAAGAGCTCGATCCGCTCGCTCGCCTCGTCGGCGTCCCACCGCTCGACGGTCACCGAGATGACCTCGGCGAGCTCGTCGCCGTAGGTGTTGACGAAGAAGGCGACGATCTCGCCCAGGTGCGTCTCGAGCCGCTGCTGCCAGACCTCGTCGTGCTCGAGGTGCTCGCCCAGGTGGGTGAGCAGCTCCTCGCCGCGCCGCCAGAAGTAGGACTCGCGGTCGGCCATCGCCCCCATGAGAGAGGTCCGCAGCGACTGCCACACGGCGACCGCGCTCGTCGGCACCTGCGGGTGGGCGAGCAGGCGCTCCTTGAGCGCCTCGGCGCTGGCCATGACCTCGGGGTCGTGCTGCAGGTCCCGGGCCAGCCGGGTCAGCAGGTCGTCGAGGGCGGTGCGGGCCGGGTGGTGCGCGTCGCTGCGCATCTCGCCGAGCCAGGTCAGCGCCTGCCGGTAGGTCCAGTCGATGACCTTGTCGTCGACCCACTCGGGGGTCCACCACGGCGCCTTGTCCCCGACGACCTGCTTGAAGAGGTCGGGGTTGTCCTCGAGCCACCGCCGGATCTCGTCGATGCCGAGGTCGACGATGCCCTTGTGGCTGCCCCCTTCGACCACGCCCTCGAGGAGCGAGCCGGCGATGGGGCTGATCGGCTCCTGCGACAACCGCGGGAGCAGCAGCTGACTGAGGAAGTCGTGGACGTCCTCGTCCTCGACCCGCTCCAACGCCCGGGTGGCACCGCGGGTGGCCTCGGTGAGGACGCGCTGCCGGTTGGCCGGCGCCGACAGCCAGGCGCCGAGACGCTCGGCGACGTGCGCCGTCGCCAGGCGGTCGCGGGCGATCTCCTCGGTGAGGAAGTTGTCCGCGACGAACTCCTGCAGGCTGCGCCCCAGCTCGTCCTTGCGCTTCTTGACCAGCGCCGTGTGCGGCACCGGGATCCCGAGCGGGTGGCGGAAGATCGCGGTGACGGCGAACCAGTCCGCGAGTGCACCGACCATCGCGGCCTCGGCAGCCGTGTTGACGAAGCCCCACACGCCCGAGTGGTCGAGGCGGAGGGTGACGACGTAGACGATCGCGGCCAGCACGAGCAGGCCCGTCGCCAGGGTGCGCATCCGCCGCAGCCCGGCACGGCGCCGCTCGTCGGCAGGGGTCTCTTGCAAGAAGCTCACGCTCCAGATCCTCCCCCATGGCGCGGCCTAGAATCGCCATCGTGGACTTCCTCAACGGCCTGATGCCCCAGTTCGACCTGACCTACGACGACGTCTTCATGGTGCCGCGCCGCAGTGACGTGGCCAGCCGCCACGGGGTCGACCTGACGACGAACGACGGGACCGGGACGACGATCCCGCTCGTCGTCGCCAACATGACCGCGATCGCCGGTCGTCGGATGGCCGAGACGACCGCCCGCCGTGGGGGCCTGACGGTCATCCCGCAGGACATCCCGGTCGAGGTCGTCGCGGAGGTGATCGCCTTCGTCAAGGCGCGCGACCTGGTCCACGACACCCCGATCACCCTGGAGCCGAGCACCACGGCCGGCGAAGCCCTCGCCCTGATCAACAAGCGGGCCCACGGCGCCGGGGTCGTCGTCGAGGACGGCCGACCGGTCGGCGTGGTCACCGAGCGCGACCTCGAGCAGGTCGATCGCTTCACCCAGGTCCGGGATGTCATGTCCCCCGACCCGATGACGATCTCGGCGGACGCGGACCCGCGCACGGCCTTCGAGGAGCTGCACCGCGCCCGCCGCAGGGTGGCTCCCGTGGTCGATGCGGACGGCCGCCTCGTCGGCATCCAGACGACGAAGGGAGCGGTCCGCGCCAGCATGTACACCCCCGCCGTCGACGGGCAGGGACGGCTGCGCATCGCCGCAGCGGTCGGGATCAACGGCGACGTGGGCGGCAAGGCCGCGGCGCTGCTCGAGGCGGGCGCCGACGTCCTCGTCGTCGACACCGCCCACGGCCACCAGACCAAGATGCTCGACGCCCTCGCCGCCGTGCGGGCGCTCGACCCGCAGGTGCCGGTCGTCGCCGGCAACATCGTCTCGGCGGCTGGCACCCGCGAGCTGATCGAGGCCGGCGCCGACATCGTCAAGGTCGGGGTCGGGCCCGGCGCGATGTGCACGACGCGGATGATGACCGCCGTCGGCCGCCCCCAGCTCTCGGCGGTCCTCGAGTGCGCCGCGGCGGCGCGCGAGCTCGGCAAGCACGTGTGGGCCGACGGCGGGGTCCGCCACCCCCGCGACGTCGCGCTCGCGCTCGCGGCCGGCGCCAGCAACGTGATGATCGGGTCATGGTTCGCCGGGACCTTCGAGTCGCCCGGTGACCTCGTCACCGACTCCGACGGGCGCAGGTACAAGGAGTCCTTCGGGATGGCCTCCGCACGCGCGGTGCAGAGCCGCACGGCGGCGGACTCCCCCTTCGACCGGGCGCGCAAGGCGCTCTTCGAAGAGGGCATCTCCAACTCGCGGATGTACGTCGACCCGGCCGGCCCGGGCGTCGAGGACGTCATCGACGAGATCATCGGCGGCGTGCGCAGCTCGTGCACCTACGCCGGCGCCACCTCGCTCGAGGAGTTCCACGAGCGCGCCCTCGTCAGCCTGCAGTCCACGGCCGGCTTCGCCGAGGGCCGACCGCTGCACACCTCCTGGTGACGTCGTGAGGTCCCTCGAGCCGCTGCAGGCCCCCGTCGACCCGGTCGAGGCCCTGCGCCGCGTCGGCTTCCTCCTCGAGCGCTCCCGGCAGCACAGCCGGCGGGTGGAGGCCTTCCGCGGCGCAGCCCAGGTCCTGCGCGGCCTGGACGAAGGGGAGGTCGCGCAGCGGGTCAAGGCCGGCACGATCACCGACCTCACGGGCATCGGCAAGTCCACCGCCGGCGTCATCGAGCAGGCCGTGCGCGGCGAGCTGCCCGACTACCTCGCGACCCAGCAGGACGAGCACGGCGGGCCCCTCGTCGAGGGCAGCGAGGCGTACACCGAGGCGATCATCGGCGACTGCCACCTGCACTCCGACTGGTCGGACGGCGGCAGCCCGATCGAGGAGATGGTCCTCACTGCCGTCGAGCTCGGCCACGAGTGGATGGTCCTCACCGACCACTCCCCCCGCCTGCGGATCGCCAACGGCCTGACGGCGCAGCGCCTGGCCCAGCAGCTGGAGCTCCTGGAGCGGATCAACGCCTCGCTCGGTGACGCCATCACGGTGCTCTCCGGGATCGAGGTCGACATCCTCGACGACGGCGCGCTCGACCAGACCCCCGAGATGCTCGGCCGACTCGACCTGGTCACCGCCTCGGTGCACTCGAAGCTGAAGATGGCCAAGGGCCCGATGACGCGGCGGATGGTCGCCGCGGTCAGCAACCCCCGGGTCAACGTCCTGGGCCACTGCACCGGGCGCCTCGTGACCGGCGGGCGCGGCACCCGGCCACAGAGCGACTTCGACGCCCGAGCGGTCTTCGAGGCCTGCGCCGAGCACGACGTCGCCGTGGAGATCAACTCCCGACCCGAGCGCTGCGACCCGCCCGACGAGCTCATCGAGCTGGCGCTGGACATCGGCTGCCTCTTCGCCGTCGACTCCGACGCGCACGCCCCCGGTCAGCTGGAGATGAAGGCCTACGGCGCCGAGCGCGCCGAGCGCCTCGGGGTGCCCCTGGAGCGCATCGTCACGACCTGGGAGGTCGAGCGACTTGTCGAGTGGGTCGGATCAGAAGACCAGCGCTAGGTCGCCGAGGGACCGGCTGATCGCGCGCGGGTGGGCCGGCTGGCCGCCGCCGGAGCCTCCGAGGAAGAGAGCTTCCGAAGAGGACCAGGCGCTCCCCGAGGGCTTGACCGCGACGACGTCGCCCTGCACACCGCGTCCAGGATCGTGGACTTCTCCGCTCGGGTCGCTGTGGCCCACCGGTCCAACCAGCTCTGTGTGATCGCCTTGGGCGCCGCCGCCGTCAGCCCCATCCGCTGACCCCGCGGGCATCCTCGGATGAGTCAACAACCCCTCCCATGCGGGCGTTCACCATGAGTCAAAGCGGCGTTTTGGCGTTCGGCGAGATGTCTCGTATGCTTTCCGAGTCCTCGACGGATTCGGGTGCTGCCTGCTGCGTGGCGAGGGGTTCTCGAAGACGGGTCCCCATCGTCTAGCGGCCTAGGACCCCGCCCTTTCACGGCGGTAGCACGGGTTCGAATCCCGTTGGGGATACGCACGAAGCACGACAAATGAATGTGCCTTGCACCATCAAGGCCCTGTAGCGCAGTTGGTTAGCGCGCCGCCCTGTCACGGCGGAGGTCGCGGGTTCGAGTCCCGTCAGGGTCGCTCGCTGGTCCAGTTCGGACCGGCTCGGCCAGGTAGCTCAGTTGGTACGAGCGTCCGACTGAAAATCGGAAGGTCGGCGGTTCGACCCCGCCCCTGGCCACGAACAAGCCGCGGGTAGCGAGGTCAGCGACCCGCGGCTTTCGTCTGTTGTTCCACGTGCGGGCCATCCGGCCCGGACGTGGCGCGCGTGCGAAGATTGGCCGTCGAGCGGGTTCGCCTTGCCGAGCCCCGCGATCGCCGTGACGCCCCGACGACAAGGATTCTTCAGTGAGCCCGATCACCGTGTCCGCTGCCAAGAGGCAGGCCAGGCGCGCCGCACGTGC
Source organism: Janibacter limosus (assembly GCF_004295485.1). Classification (NCBI taxonomy): domain Bacteria; kingdom Bacillati; phylum Actinomycetota; class Actinomycetes; order Micrococcales; family Intrasporangiaceae; genus Janibacter; species Janibacter limosus. The sequence continues at coordinate 2,924,935 of NZ_CP036164.1, forward strand.
CACCGCCCGCCGGGTCAACCTCGAAAGAATCGCAGCGCTGCCTCATCAGGGCGGCAAGGTTGGTCGCCGAGCGATCGTCACGCAGGCTCGGCTCTTCGTGCACCTTGGCGGTCGAGCCGAGGAGGGACTCGTGCTTCTCGGCACGATGTCCGATGCTGACCTGGGCCCGACCGGTCACGCCTTCAAGGCCTGCTTCCACCATGAGCTCGGGGCGACGGAGGCCGCCATCCACGAGGCGACCGCGGCACTGCATCAGCACCCAGATGCCGAGGCCCTGGGCTTTGCGATGTGGATCGCGCAGCGCAACGGCCACGAGGCCCTCATCCGTCGGGCCAACACCCTCGCCGCCACCGTGCAGCCCACCCTGACGAAGGACGCCGAGCGTCTGCTGAGGGCCTTCCGCTCGGACGACATCGCGCAGACGGATGCCTTCGTCGCCAACGCGGCCACCTGGACCTGCGACCACAGCGTCGATCGTCTCGAGCAGATCAGCGCTGAGACCGAGATCCGTAGCGCCGACGACCCAGCTGCGCTGCGCGCCCAGGCCCTCGAGGTCGGGCTGCGGGGCGGGGAGAGCTTGCTTGTCGCGGCGCGCATCCTTCGGGACAATCAGGGGTGGGACGAGTTGCGGCAGCTGTGGCTCCACCACGACGCCGAGTCGCTGGCGATCGTCCCCGACAAGATCGCCGCAAGCATCGCGGACCTCGCCGCCCGGGCCGGGTGGCTCGACACGGCACAGGCCGTCGCGGCTCGGACCATCGAGAGGTCCGGTAGTGCCTCGGCTCGTCGCACCCACGCCCGTGCCGCAGAACAGACCCAGATCGCGCGTACGGGATGGCCGAAGGACCCTGTCTCGGAGCGCGTCTACGAGCCCGACCCCAAGGCGATCTTGGCTGTTCTCGCGCAGTCCCTCCCCTACCGCTCGGGCGGGTACGCCACCCGCGGCCACGGGATCCTCACCAGCCTTCAGTCCATGGACTGGCACATCCTCGCGGTGACCCGTCTCGGTTTCCCGTATGACTTCTGGAAGAAGAACGACCCTCGCGAGGTCGAGGACCACGACGTCGTCGATGGCCTGACCTACCGACGCCTCCTGGAGCCCCGGGAGAGGGAGTACCTCACGACTCCGATGGCCTCCTACATCGAGCGCTTCGCCACCCGGGTGGAGTCGGTGGCCCGCGAGCACCGTGCCAGCCTCATCCAGGCGAGCAGCTTCCAGAACAACGGGCTGGCCGGCTTGCGCGCCGCCCGCCGACTGGGCATCCCCTTCGTCTACGAGATGCGCGGTCTGGAGGACCTGATGAAGGTCTCGCGCAACCCCGGTTTCAGCGAGACCGATGCACATCGCTACATGACAGGGCTGGAGCTGCACATCGTGCAGAACGCCGACCTGACCTTCGTCATCACCGAGGCGTTGCGCGAGGAGATGATCCGCCGCGGAGGACCCGCCGACCGCATCGTCGTCCTGCCCAACGGTGTCCACGCCGATCAGTTCCTCCCCCGAGAGCCTGACCAGGCGCTCATCGACGAGCTCGGCATCCGCGGCAAGACGGTCATCGGCTACGCCGGGTCCCTGGTCGACTACGAAGGGCTGGACCTGCTGCTCAACGCCGTGGCCCAGCTGAAGCAGACGCGTGACGACTTCGCAGTGATCCTCGTCGGCGACGGTGCCTACGAGCGCAAGCTACGCCGCATGGCCCGCGATCTCGGCGTCCTCGACGTGGTGACGTTCACCGGTCGGGTTCCTCACGAGGAGGTGGCACGCTACCTCTCGATCTTCCAGATCACGCCCTTCCCCCGCCTTCCTCTCCCGGTCTGCGAGCTGATCAGCCCCATCAAGCCCTTCGAGGCCATGGCGATGGGCAAGGCATGCATCTCCAGCTCCGTGGCGGCCCTCGCCGAGATCGTCGAGGCCGACGTCCGTGGACTCGTCTTCACCAAGGGCGACGCCGACGACTTCGCGCGACAGCTGACCCGCTACCTCGACGACCCAGAGCTACGCGAAAGGATGGGACGTCAGGCGCGCGACTGGGTCCTCGCCGAGCGGGACTGGCGCAAGGTCACCTCGATCGCCGACGCGGCCTACGAACGTCTGCTCGGCTCTCCCCACACGGTGCCGGCCGGGGTTGCCCAGGCTTCCTCGAGCTGACCAAGGGGAGTCCTGTCGCGGCCCAGGCCCGAGAAGCACTCAGATCTCGACGTGCTCGCGCGGGTCGCCGTAGAAGACCACCTGGCCTGAGCGGTTCATGAAGGCCGTGTCCTCGAGCTTCCACGTGTGTGCCTGCGGGTCGCGGCCACGGATGCTCACGTAGTTGAAGCGATCCGCGGAGTAGGTGCGCACCCCGGCTTCCTTCGCCCGATCGAGCAGGGTGGTGTCCACCCTTCGCGGCAGGTCGGAGAAGCGCAGCTCGCGCGCCACATCACCGCGCATGAGGATTGATCCTCCTTGGACGAGCCGCTCGTAGCTGTGCTCGCTCTTGGGGAAGCGGAGAATCACAGCGCCGGTGCTGCGCAACCACATGTAGTGCGCCCACTTGCCGACGATCCCGGCGCCCGAGTAGCCGATCGCGTCGACGAGGTCGCTCAGGTAGTACCTGCCGTAGAAGTTGTCATCGTCGATCTTGGCGATGTGCGCCCCATCACTGGCGTCGATCCCCAGGTTGAGACACGCTCCGAGCGTGAGCTCGGAGTCGGCGTGACGGATCTCCAGGTTGTCGATGCCCCGGTCCCGGAAGCGAGCGGCCACCTCGGCCGTCTGAACATCCAACCCGTGCAGGACGAGGACCACCTGGACGTGCCCCTCACGCAACAACGTCTGACGGGCCATGTTGTCCGCCACCGTGTCGAGCTCGTGGGCCCGATTGGTCGAGATCACCGCGCTCACTCCGCGCGCCCCGCCCGGACCGGTGCGGCCGGGACGGGCGCGACCGACGAGCGCCTCGAGATCACTGGCCCGGCGGGCGAAGGTGTGCTCGGACCGGACCTCGCGGGCGGCCGCGAGCGTGGTGCGGTCGACGAGCTCGTCCTGCCACATCTGGGCGATGGCGTGCTGCTGGAGCTGACTGTCATCACCGACGCGGTAGGCGTGCGCGGCCAAGGACTCCGGCCAACGCGCGGCCACCTCGTCGGTCGCCAGCAGCGAGGCGCCCGCGCTGGCCGCCTCGAGCGCGTACCACGGGGTGAGCGGCTCGTCGGCGAGGAAGGCCACCGTCCGGTTGTTGCCCAGGTCCAGACGGTCGCCACGGGGCTCCGCGGGGATCTTCCCAGAGCCCAGGACGCTCACGAGGTCGGGGCTGATCCGGTCGAGGCGGGCCCGGTCGAACTGGGGCTCACCCACGAGCGCCAGCCGCCGCTGACGGGCCAGGGTGGAACCGGTGAGTGCCACCGAGTGGAGTGCAGGGTCCACGGCGGGTCCCAGGTGCTGGACCTCGCGACCGAGCGCCCTCGTCCACTCATCCACGACGGTGGGGTCATCGACGAGGACGTGCGTCGCAGCCGTGACTCCCTGCAGGAGTCGGGTCACCGCCGCCGCACCGGTCGCGACCGCGCTGCTCGCCGTGACCCACACGATGACGGGGACCGTCGACCCGAGCACGGCCTCGCGCTGACGGGCGAAGGGAGCCTCGACGGTCTCCGTGGATCGCGCATCCACCTCCACGAGCACGACGTCCGGGTCGCTGGTCGTCAGCAACCACTGCCCCGCGAAGCCAGTCCTCACGCGTCCGGAGGCCAGCACATCGGCCCGAAGCCACTCGGCGGAACCGCCGCCGAGGACCGTGCGCGCACCCAGCGTGGGCCCGGGAGGCGCCGGACGAGGTTGAGCCGTCGCCGGACTGCCCTGTGCAGACTCGACCATCCCGCGCAGCCGGCTACGCACGGCACGGACCGCGCGCCTTCCGCGGTCGCCCGCTGTGCTGGCGCTGTGCTCACTCATCGTGGGGTTCCTGTCGTGGACGTGGAGATCAGGGCGTCGCCGCCGCGATGTCGGACGAGTTGGCTTCCGTCAGGTCCAGCTTCGCCAACGAGCGGTAGAGCATCGGGGTCAGGCTACGGACATAGCTCGCCGTGAGATGGCTTCCCTGCCGGTAGACGAGTGTGTCCGAGATGACCGGCGGACAGGTCTCGCCCGGAGGGCAGATCCACTCGTTGAGGTCGATGAGAGGAGTGTCCGTAGCCTCCGCGGCCTTCTCGATGTTTGGGGTACCCACACCTTCGCGGCCTCTTCCCTTGGATGGAGAACCGCAGGCGGAGAAGTCGTCAGGATTCTCCTCGACGCAGGTGTAGACCTCAGGCATCGCCGGTCGCGGTGAGTCCGCGACGTAGACGACCTGAGTGCCGAGTGCCTTCAGATCCTCGACGGCCTTCTCGGAGCCAGCCTGTAGCTCGTCCGACTTCGGTGCTCCGTGGGAGATCAATGCGATGTCGGGCGCCCCGGCCTCCTGGTAGCGCTTGATCACATTCTTCGCGAACTGCGCGCAGTCGGGCTCCTTGGCGGCGTAGCTGAAGGCGCAGGCAGACTTGAGGTAGAGCTCGACCCGCCAGTCCTCCTGGTCCGCGATGGCGGTGACCGCCGGGAACCACTGCCCCATCTTCGAGTCGCCCAGCATCGCAACGGTCTTGCTGCCGTCCTTCGCCCCGTACACGCAACTGGTGTCCACCTGGCTGTCGCCGGCCAGGACCTGGCAGTCATCCGCGTAGTACGCCGGAACGTCCTCGGCGGCAACCGCTGGATCGGGGACCGTTGTGCCGGAGTTCGGCAGGACGTCCGCGAGCGCCTCGCCCTGCTTGATCTTCCAGTCGTCCGAGCCGGGGTCGATGATGAGGTCGGTCGCCCCCTTCACCGGGGCACTGGCATCGAGCCGGGGCACGCTGATGTACACGAGCCCGCCGAGCATCGCCGTGACGAGCATCGAGACCAGCCCGAAGAGCAGACCGCGAGAGGCCTTGGCGCTCAACTGCGGGTGGAACCGGATCGGGTCCTCGACGAGGTGCTTCGTCAACCACGCGAGGACGATCGCGACGAGGCCGACCACGATGAGGTACCTGATGCGCACCTCGGGGTAGGCGGCCTTGGTGAGGATGATCAGCGGCCAGTGCCACAGGTAGATGGCGTAGGAGATGCCACCGATCCACACCAGCGGGCGAAGGCTGAGCAGTCGCGCGGCGACGGTGCCCTGGGAGGCGCAGCCCGCGGCGATGACCAGTGCTGCACCGACCGTCGGGGCGAGTGCCCAGGAGCCGGGCCACGGCGTCGTGGCGTCAAGGAAGAGGGCCGACCAGACGATGAGCGCCAGACCGAGTCCGGCGATGACCTCGGCCAACACCCGGGGCAGCGTGGTCAGCCGCACGACGAGGAAGGCCAGCAGGGCGCCGATCGCCAGTTCCCAGATGCGCGTCGTCGAGTAGAAGTAGGCCGTGGCCGGGTCGGACTTCGTGTGCACGACGGAGTAGATGAAGGAGGCCCCGGCGATGAGCGTCAGGATCCCGAACAGGAGGGGCTTGGGTCGCAGGCGGGTCCGTCGCGCGAGCACGAGCCCGAGGATGATGATCAGCGGCCAGACGACGTAGAACTGCTCCTCCACCGACAGCGACCAGTAGTGCTGCAGCGCGGAGGGCGCCGCGTCCTCGGCCAGGTAGTCGACGGATCGGTAGGCCAATGCCCAGTTGATGACGTAGAAGGTCGCGGCGATGACATCGGTTCCGAGGTTGGACCGGTCCTGCCCCGGAAGGACGAACCACCCGACGACCGCCGTGAAGATCAGGACGACGGATGCCGCCGGCAGCAGGCGTCGCGCCCTCCGGGCGTAGAAGTCCGCGATGGAGATGCGGCCGCTCTTGGTCGCCTCGCGGAGCAGCAAAGAGGTGATGAGGAATCCGGAGATGACGAAGAAGATGTCGACGCCGACGAATCCGCCGGGCATGAACGGGATGCCGACGTGGTAGAGCAGGACGGTGCCCACGGCGACCGCCCGCAGACCCTCGATGTCTCCGCGAAGGACCTTCTTGCCCTTCGCGCCGTGCTGGGCTCCCGTCGCGGTCTCCTTGGCGTCCTGCTGCGCGAGCGTGCCCCCCGGTCCCCCGGTCACCCCTCGCCTCGTCGCGCGACCCCCACGGATCGGGCGAGGATCCTGGCGATGCGTTCACCGGCGTGCCCGTCCCACAGGGGCGGGGTGTCCCACTCGGTCAGAGGACCTGTGGCGAGGACCTCTCTGACGCGCTCTGGCAGCGACTCGCGGGTGACGAGCTGGTTGGTGCCGTGGGTGATGGTCACCGGGCGCTCCGTGTTGGGACGCAGCGTGAGGCACGGGACGCCGAGGATCGTCGTCTCCTCCTGGACGCCACCGGAGTCGGTCACGACCGCGGACGCGCCCCGGACCAGCCCCATGAACTCGAGATAACCGAGGGGGTCGATGACGCGCATCTTCGGGTGATCGAGGAACCCGGCCTCCTCGAGGCGGGCCCGGCCGCGCGGGTGGAGCGGGATGACGACCTGCGCCTGGTCGGCGACGGCGTGCATCGCGGCGACCAGCTCCGCAACATCGTCGGGGTCGTCGACATTGCCCGGGCGGTGCAGGGTCGCGACGATGTAGTCGCCCTCGAGGCCGACCTCCTCGCGAGCTGCGGCGGAGTCGAATCGGTCCTTGTTCTTCAGCAGCGTGTCGATCATCGGGTTGCCGACGAAGTGGATCTTGTCGGGGTCCGTGCCCTCGTTGCCCAGGTGGGCGATCGCGTCGACGCTCGTGGTCAGCAGCAGGTCGGACAGTCGATCGGTGACGAGACGGTTGATCTCCTCCGGCATCGTCATGTCGAAGGACCGTAGCCCTGCCTCGACGTGGGCAAAGGTGATGCCCATCTTGGACGCGACGAGGGCGGCCGCGACGGTGGAGTTCACATCGCCGTAGACGACGACCAGGTCGGGGCGCCGGTCGGTGAAGAGCTGCTCGAGCGCCTCCATGACCTTCGCGGTCTGGGCGCCGTGGGCGCCGGAACCGACTCCGAGGTTGACGTCCGGCTTCGGGATCCCGAGCTGGCGGAAGAAGATGTCCGACATCTTGTCGTCGTAGTGCTGCCCGGTGTGGACCAGCAGTTGCTCGACGTCGTATGCGGTCAAACCCTCGAGGACGGGGGCCGCCTTCGGGAAGTTGGGGCGTGCACCGGTGACGTGAAGGACGAGAGCCATGCTTCTCCTGCCTCAGTGGAACGTAGGGTCGCGGAACCGCCGATCAGTCTCCCATGAATGGCACCGAATTCCCGACAGCACCGCGGCTCCGGCGCCCCCGGCGTCCTCCCGCACCGGTGTCGAGTCGCGGTTAGGATGACGGCGCCACCTCAGCGGGACCCCGACCCGCGCCATGACAGGAGTCGCACAGCCGGATGATCGCGAGACTGAGCACCGCCATCCGCCGGGCCATGCGCCGGGCGGCCACCTCCAAGATTTTCGCCGTCCAGGTCGTCCTTGGCGTCCTGACGGCGCTCGCCGCCATCCCCGCATGGTGGCCACTGGTCGTCGTGGGGCTCGTCCTCCTGATCATCGTCCCCAGCCTGGCCGGGACTGGAAGCACCCGACTCCCGGCACCCGGCACGAATCAGCCCAGGGCCGAGAATCAGCCCAGGGCCGACCGGATGGACGACCTCGAGCGACGGGTCGACGCCCTCAGCGCCCGACTGGTCGCCGGCACCGAACGCACACGGGTCGAGCTGCTCGACGCGCTCCGCGAGGAGCGCCGGACCGACGCGGGCGGGCCCACGTCCTGATGGACCCGTGGGACAAGCTCGTCACGCAGCTCGCTTCCGGCCTCGACGAGCGAGCGGTCCGCGGGTACACCCGGCTCGGCATCCGGACCCGCAGCCCGCTGATCCGGGAGGTCCTGCAGGCCGCCGGGGAGACGGCGGCGCTCGGGTGGGTCACGGCGCTGGGCGGCGCGTCGGACTCGCACGCGCGTGGTCTCGAGATCCTGGACAGGGCGGTCAGCGAGGTCGGTGTGGAGGCCGTACCGGACACCGCACTGGCCATCTGGGGGCACCTGCTGCTGCGGGCTGGTCGCGACGTCGACCTCCAGGCACTGGTCGACAACGACGCCGCACCGCTTCCCCTGATCGACCGGTGGATGCTGCGATCTGACCTGCTCAACCCCCACCGGACCGCCGGCGGCCCTGGCGCGACCGGCGCCCCGGACCCGGACGGCTTGCGTGCGGCGGAGGAACGCTGGCTCGCGGTCTTCAACGAGATCCACACCGCCGACGATCTCGAACCCATCCGGCTGCTGCCCGGCGAGCCGGGCGACACCCTCTACCAGCGACTGGATGCTCCCGTCTCCGACCGGGTCGACGGCGACCTCGTCAGCGTCGTCATGTCGGCCTACCGCCCGGATCGGGACCTGCTGACCGCCGTGCGCAGCGTTCTCGCCCAGACCTGGCACAACATCGAGCTCCTCCTCATCGATGATGCCTCCCCGCCGGGATCCGAGCACCTGCTCGAGGAGGCCGCGGCCATGGACCCCCGCGTCCGTCTGGTCCGCGCCCCCACCAACGGTGGGACCTACGAAGCGCGCAACATCGCCCTGGCCATCGCCGAGGGGCGCTGGATGACCTTCCAGGACAGCGACGACTGGACGCACCCCCGCCGCGTGGAGCACCAGGTGCGCCACCTCCTCGGCTCCAAGCAGGCCCTGGCCAACCGGACGTGGACCCTGCGCTCCTTCCCGGACGTCACCATGACCTACGTGGGATACGAGGCGTCTCGTCTCAACGCCAGCTCCCTGCTCTTCGACCGAGCGGCGGTCATCGACCTCGTCGGCGACTTCGACGGGACGCGCAAGACGGGGGATGTCGAGCTGCCCCTGCGCCTCGACGCGGTGCGGCCCGGGAGCGTTCGCGATCTCAAGCACCCCGCGCCGCTGGCCATCACCCAGCTGCGCGCGGGCTCCCTCTCGCGCAACGACTCCGTCCCCGGGTGGATCCGGTGGGACCGGCTGGCCTACCGCGACAGCTTCTCCGAGTGGCACCAACAGGCCGCGGACGGTCGGATGAGCGCCGTCCTGCCGACCCGGAGCGGCCGGCGACCCTTCCCCCTGCCTCGCTCCTCGTGGGAGCCGGACCGGTCCAAGAACAGTGCGGTCCAGCCGTGGGACGTCGTCGTGCTCGGGGACTTCCGGCCCATGGGCCAGGGCGTGCTGCGCTCGTTGGGCGTGGCCCGCACGTCGAGCGATGCCGGGCTGCGCACCGCGGTGGCCCACGCCGAGTCCACGCGCGCACTCCGGGTCCCCCGGTCGGTCCTGACGCCGCTGCTCTCGACCGAGGTGCGCCTCGGGCGTCTCGGCCTGACCAACGCGCACGAAGAGGAAGTGACCGACCTGCTCGTCGTCACGAGCCCCGACAGCGTCCTCCACCTCGACGAGGCGCAGCTGCGCACCGGCGCCGTCCTCGTCGTGGCCGACGAGACGGACCCCGAGTCCTGGAGCGTCGCCACGGTCGACCGCCGGTGCGAGGAGCTCTTCGGCGTGCTGCCCATCTGGGGCGGGCCCCAGCGACGCCACGTCACGCCCGACGGACCATCTGCGGTCCGCCGCGCCGTCCCGGACGAGCGGTGGTGCCGGTCGGACCTTCCGGTCGTGTCCGGTGTCCGCTGGTCAGTGGTGGCCCATGACCATCGCCGGGCGCACACCGCTGACTCGACGGTGGTCATGGGCCACCACCTCGACGACCACCCCCGACGCTGGCCCAAGCAGGCATCTGACCTCCGCAGCGCCTCGCCCGAGTTGATCACGCTCCCTGGAGGTCGCTCGAGCGTGCCCGTCGAGCTCCACACCCTGTCCCCCCTGACCGTGCCCACCCGGGTGCTGGGACGCCAGCAGCCGGAGCCGTCATGGCTCTCGCTCGCGGGCACCGGCATGACGGTCCGCGAGTTCCTCTCGCACCTCGATGCGTGGGTCTACCTCGGTCGGTGGGACGACGAGGCCGAGCTCGCTGCCCTCGAGGCCCTGGCCGCCGGCCTGCCCTGCGTGCTCCACGAGGACGCCGCCGTCAGCGGGCTGACAGGCCCCGTCCGGTACGTACAGCCGAAGGGAGTGCGCGTCGCGCTGGAGGAGCTGCTCGGGCACACGCCGACGGCAGCAACCTCCGCGAACCTCCGCCAGTCGGAGTGGGGACGCACGCTCGAGCGGCTACGGACCAGCCCGGGCGAGCCCACCGCCTGACCGACCTCAGGGCCAGTGACCTGGGCGTCCGGTGTCCTCAGCGGAGTCGCCCCTACCCGAGGACCTCGGCGTAGATCCGCGCGTAGCGGTCATCGTTGTGCGCCCACGTGCGGTGCCCGAGCACCCACCGGCGCCCCTTGTCGGCAAGCTCCTGGCGATCGGTCGGTGAGGCCGCCAGGCCCTCCAGCACGTCAGCCAGCGATGACGCATCACCGGTGGTGAAGGTCAGTCCACGGTCACCGTTGCCGGTGATCTCCTGCAGCGCCGGCAGGTCCGAGACCACCAGGGGGAGCCCCAGGGCCATCGCTTCGAAGGGCTTGAGGGGGGTCACGAGGCGGGCCGCGCGCTCGTTGATGCGCGGGATGACGAAGACGTCCAGCTGGGCGTAGTACTGCGAGACCTGGTCGTGCGGGATGCGACCTGTGAAGTGGACGGCGTCGCCGGCCTCGCGCTCGACGGCATGGGCCTCCAGCACCTCCCGGCGCGAACCGTCCCCGACGATGAGTGCGGTGGCATCCACTCCTCGACGCCGCAGCTCGAGCGCCGCGTCGATGAGCAGCTCCTGGCCCTCCCGACGATGATCGAGGTTGGACACGTACCCGAAGACGAAGCGGTCGCGCAGGCCGAGCCGACCGGCGAGCTCTTGGTCCCGGGCGACAGGGACAAAGGCCTCCGGGTCCACACCGTTGGGCACCACGTGGACGTGATCCGGGTCGACGTCGCGGGCCACGATGTCGTCCTTCATGGACTCGCTCAGGGTGACGACAGCAGCCGCCTCGCGCAGGCAGTGGGCCTCGGCGGCCCGACGACGCTCGTAGACCTCGGAGCGCTCGGCCCAGTCAGTGTCCTTGGTCCACAGGGCCTCGAAGAATCCGCGAACCTCGTACACGACGGGGATGCCGAGGGCTCGGCCGACGGAGATCGCAACGAGTGCTGCCTCGGTCCCGCGGTGGCCCGAGTGGACGTGGATGAGATCGGGCGACTCCTGAGCGACCACCGGAGCAAGCGCGGTGGCATAGGCGGTCAGGTACTCGTCCCACGGCTCCTTGTCGGGGATGCTGTCGCGCAGCAGGTGCCGGTAGCGCACTCGTGCGACGACCTCCTCGTCTGGGACCTCCTCGACGCCGATGCTCCGAGGGAAGTCCAGCGCGGTCACGGCCACCGGGTCCAGCCCGGCGTCGACCTGGCCCGTCAGGGTGTACATGCTGCGCATCGAGTAACCGCTTTGCCGCTGCGGCATACCGATCTTCAGCAGGTGCAGCACTCGCGTCCGGGATCGGTCACGGGGAGCGGGCTCGGGCAGGTCAGCCAGGATGGCGGGGTCGATCGTCGGCAGCCACCCCGGCTCGGACTCGTTCCATCGTCCCTCGGCCGCACGCAGGTACTTGGGCAGCCCGGTGTCGTGGGGTGCGACCTCGATGCGGCGCCGCAGGGTCTTGATGTGCAGGCTCAGGTTGCCGGCCTTGGATGCGCTCATCTGGATCTGCCGCAGGAGCGCCTTGTCCGGGTCGCTCTGGCGCGCCGTGCGCTGGTACTCCTCGTGCGCCAGGGCCAGAGCCTCCTCGTGGCGGCCTGCCGAGGTGAGCTCGGCCAGTCGGGCCATCGCCTCCTCGTCACCAGGGGCAACAGGTCCGGAGGTGGTGCCACCTCGCCCCAGCCGTCGAACCAGTCGGTCACGCAGACGTCTCAGATCAGCCACGCGCTGAGACTACCCTCGCGCCACGCCGGGAGTCAGGAGGCGGGCACGCGGCCGGTACCACCCTCGTCGGTGACACCCGGAAGCGTCGGCAGATCGTGCAGGTCGTGCTGGTCGGCGAGATAGGCGGGCAGTGCCTCGAGGAGCTCACGCTGGGAGCGGGTGAGCCCGGCCCCCTGCGACACCGGCACATCCAGGACGAGCCAGGCCCGGTAGTGGTCGGTCATGGACACGACGCGCCGTGCCCGGTGGCGGCGCACGGCCTGCCCATCGCCGAGGTCGGCAGGATCAGGCAGGAGCTCGACGGCGTGACCGGCCCGACGCACGGGCGCCAGGGCGTCCCCCGTGACCAGGAACACGGCGCGGAAACAGCGCAACCGCACCTGCAGCCGCCCGATCTCGGCCACGACGGCCTCGACCTCCTCGACCGTCGCCGGCCGCGACCCGTCAGGGTCGTCGAGGGTGACGATGACGATCGGCCACCGGTCCGCCCCGGCCACGTCCACGTCCGCCGTCGTGACCAGGGGGTGGCTGGAGCCACCCAGGCGCCCCCCTTCGCCCACGAGGCGGGTCAGGAGGTCCACGACGGTCTCGTTGCCTCGGATGCGCGGCAGCACGCTGTCGGTCACCCGGCGGTAGCCGGGAGCCGAACGGACCCGGCGCGCCAGGGCGCTCAACCTGCTGCTGGGGGGTGGCGCGGCACTGCTCATCAGGCGACTCCGGACGAAGGGAGGGACAACAGCTCTCGGATGACCGCGGCGGCCTGGGGCGCGCCGTTGCCGGGGTCCGCCGCGCGGGCGAGCGCCGCCATCTGCGGCCCGCGCTCGAGCAGGTCGGCCAGGAGCGACCCCGTCGACGAGGAGGCCAGGTCGGTGGCGCCCAGCGCCCACCCGGAGCGGACAGCGTGCTCCACGCGGGTCTCCTGATCATCGAGGTTGGTGTGGGTGTTGGGCACGAACAGGCTCGGCAGGCCCAGGCGCAGGTTCTCGTGGAAGGAGTTGTAGCCCGCTGCGCTCACCGCGAGGTCGAAGGCCGCGAACCGACGGCTGATGGGGAAGTCCCGCACATGGTGGACGTCCAGGCTCGTGCCGGCCTGCCCGGCGATCTCGGCCTGCGTCACGCACGCACCCACACCCAGGTCGGACAGACCCGCGACGACGGCGCCGAGGTCACCGCTCGTGTCGTTGATGTTGCCCGCGCCGAGGGAGACCAGCGCGAGCGGGCCCTCGGCCGGCAGTGCGAGCGCGCGCCGCGCGGTGGCCCGATCCTGCAGGTCGACCGTGTCGACGAGGGTCACCGGCCCCACTCGTCGCGCGTTGCGACCGACCGTGGCACCACGGTCCGATGCCTGGGCGAGGTCGCCGGGCTCGAGCACGAGATCGAACCAGCTCTCCTTGGCCAGCTGGTCGACATTGCGGTCGGGGCGCCACATGGCCCGGCGCGACCACACCCACCGGGCACCGGGGACGGCCTCACGGGCGAGGTCCATACCTGCATATGGGTGGGTGCCGTCGAAGACGACGACATCGGGACGGGTCCGCCTCAGGTACTCGACGAGCCGGTCGAGGAAGAGTCGGCGCCAGGTCGCCGCCCGCAACCCGCTGCTGCCCCGAGAGGGCAGGTACTCGTAGCGGTGGCCCATCGCGGCGACGACCGGGACGGCCGTGGACATCGACAGGAACCGCACGTCGGCACCCTCGAGGCCCTGCGCGTAGGCCAGCAACCGGGTGAGGTGCCCCATCCCCGTGCCATTGCTCGACATGAGGACCACTCGTGCGGGCGCGTTGTCGGCAGCGGATCCCATGGCAAGGCATCCTGTCATGAGGGCTCCCCACATCGGCGAGCCGTCGAGTGGCTGAGCGTCCCTACAAGGCGGCGGCTGTACACTCCACACGCCACATACCTGCATCAAGGAGCAGCATGTCAATGGACGTCGCGATCATCGGCCAGGGGTACGTCGGGCTTCCCCTCGCTCTGGAGGCCTCCCGCGTCGGGGTCAAGGTCCTCGGCTTCGACATCAACGAGGGTGTCGTCAAGGCACTGAACTCCGGTGTCTCGCACATCGACGACCTCTCCGACGACGACATCCGCGCGATGCTCGACGCCGGCTTCGAGGCCACCACCGACCCGAGCCGCCTCGACGAGGTCAAGACCATCATCATCTGCGTCCCGACCCCGCTCTCCGAGGACGGCGGCCCGGACCTCGGCCCGATCAACTCTGCCGTCAAGACGATCTCCGAGCACCTGCACGCAGGTCAGACGATCGTCCTCGAGTCGACGACCTACCCGGGCACGACCGACGAGGTCGTGCGTCCGGCCCTCGAGGCCGGTGGCCTCGTCGCGGGCAAGGACTTCTTCCTCGCCTTCTCCCCGGAGCGCATCGACCCGGGCAACGAGCAGTACGGCGCCAAGAACACCCCCAAGGTCGTCGGTGGCCACACGCCCGCCTGCGGTGACGCGGCAGCGGCCTTCTACGGCCAGTTCGTCGACACCGTCGTGCGCGCCAAGGGCACCCGCGAGGCCGAGACGGCCAAGCTCCTGGAAAACACGTACCGCCACATCAACATCGCCCTGGTCAACGAGATGGCGCGCTTCTGCCACGACCTCGACATCGACCTGTGGGACGTCATCAACGCGGCCAAGACCAAGCCCTTCGGCTTCCAGGCCTTCTACCCCGGGCCCGGCGTCGGCGGTCACTGCATCCCGATCGACCCCAACTACCTCTCCTACAACGTGCGCGCCAAGCTGGGTTACCCCTTCCGCTTCGTCGAGCTCGCGCAGGAGATCAACGCGACGATGCCGGCCTATGTCGTGCAGCGTGCGCAGAACATCCTCAACGAGGACAGCAAGTCACTGCGCGGCTCCACCGTCCTGCTCCTCGGCGTGACCTACAAGCCGGACATCGCCGACCAGCGCGAGTCGCCCGCGGTGCCCCTGGCACAGCAGCTCCTCGCCAAGGGTGCGAGCGTCCAGTACTTCGACGCCAAGGTGATGGACTGGAAGGCCGTCCCCGAGGCCGCCCGCGCCGACGACCTCGACGCCGCCGTCGCAGCCGCGGACCTCACCGTCCTCGTCCAGAACCACAAGACCTTCGACGTCGAAGCCCTCGCTGGCAAGTCGCAGCGGTTCTTCGACACGCGTGGCGTGGCCGAGGACAGCGACAAGGTCGAGCGACTGTGACCGAGGCCCCCCAGCGGGCCTCTCTCCCCTCGAGACTGACACCGACGGAGGCCGCAGACCTCGCGGCCCGTCATGGACTGCGGACGCTCAGCGAGCGTCCGCAGTTCGGGCGCTACCTGTCCGACCTGTGGAACCGCAGGTCCTTCCTGTGGACCCTCTCGTCCGCACAGTCGCGTGCCCAGAACGAAGGAAACCACCTGGGGCAGCTGTGGGCGGTGCTCAACCCGGCGCTGCTCATCGGCAGCTACTTCCTCATCTTCGGGGTGCTGCTCAACACCCGTGGTGGAGTCGCCAACTTCGTGGGCTTCCTGGCCATCGGCGTCATCATGTTCGCCTTCACCTCGTCGGTCCTCACCAAGGGGGCCAAATCCGTCTCGAGCAACACCTCCTTGGTGCGGGCACTGCACTTCCCCCGAGCGATCCTGCCCATGTCGGTGATGCTCACGGAGCTGCTCGCTGCGACTCCGGCCTTCCTCCTGCTCTTCGCCCTGATGTTCATCACGGGCGAGACGCCTGACTGGGAATGGCTGCTCTTCCCCGTCGCAGTGCTCATGCAGGGCATGTCGTTGCTCGGCGTCGCCTTCATCTTCGCCCGGATCGTCAACGCCTCGCGCGACCTGGGCAATCTGATCTCCGTCGTGGTCCGCCTGCTGCGCTACGTCTCCGGTGTCTTCTTCCCGGTAGCGCACTACGTCAGTGGCCAACCCCAGGTGGTGCAGGACGCCCTGATCTACCAGCCCTTCTCGCTCATGCTCACGACCGGACGCCAGGCGCTCCTCACCGACGCCCAGCACGCGGTCGTCCCGCGGGACTGGCTGATCATGGCCGCATGGTCGATCATCCTGGTCACCGTCGGACTGGTGATCTTCTGGCGAGACGAGGCGAAGTACGGCCGTGGCTGAGCAGAGCAACGAAACGGGCGCCCAAGCAGACCCGACGGTCGTCGTCAACCACCTGGACGTGAAGTACACCGTCTACGGCGGCGGGAGACGCGGCACCCCCATGGGTCAGCGGGGCATGTCCTTCTTCGACCGGATCCAGCAACGGCCCGAGCCCAAGATCCGCGAGATCCACGCGGTCAAAGACGTCAGCTTCATCGCCCGGCACGGCGAGTCGATCGGCATCATCGGTCGCAATGGCTCGGGCAAGTCGACCCTGCTGCGTGCGGTCGCCGGACTCATCCCCCCGGCCGGCGGCCGGCTGTGGGTCGCCGGTGAGCCCTCGCTCCTGGGCGTCAACGCGGTCCTGATGAACAAGCTCAGCGGTGAGCGCAACATCCAGATCGGCGCCCAGGCTCTAGGCCTCTCCAGGGCCGAGATCGCCGAGCGCTTCGACGACATCGTCGAGTTCTCCGGCATCGGCGACGCCGTCTATCTGCCGATGAGCACCTACTCATCGGGTATGGCCGCCCGGCTGCGCTTCGCCATCTCGACCGCCGCGGCCCCGGACGTGCTGATGATCGACGAGGCGCTGGCCACCGGTGACGCCGACTTCCGGGCCAAGAGCGCTGCCCGCATCGCGGAGATCCGCAAGGAGGCCGGCACGGTCTTCCTCGTGTCGCACTCGAACTCCAGCATCCGTCAGATGTGCGACCGAGCAATGTGGATGGACCACGGCCAACTGATCATGGACGGGCCGGTGGACCAGGTGCTCGAGGCTTACGAGGAGACCCTGCCGAAGAAGAAGTCCTCGAAGAAGAACACCCCACCCAAGGAAGCCGACGTCCCCGGGACGACCCGATGGGCGGGGGCCAACCGATTCCAGACGGCCGCACACATCGTCCGCCAAAACTTCCAGCCGGGGGTGGGGGGTTGCTTCATCGTGAGCGTTCACCGGCTGGCCGCCGCCCGGATCGTCGTCCCAATCGCCGCTCAGCTCGGCTGGCCGATCATGTGGGTACGTCCCGGGACGGTGCCGTCGACGACCCGCGAGGACCTCGCCGGGCTCTCGCCAGAGCGCGTCATCGTCGTCGGCGGAGACGAGCTGGTCAATGCCGACAGCTTCGAGCGGATCCAGGAGATCGTCGGTGGGCGCGCTGAGCGCATGGGCAGCGACGACGCGGCCCAGACCTCGGTCGAGCTGCTGCGCGCCTTTCCGCCGGCGGACCCCTCGACCGTGCACATCACGCCGTCGCACAGCGCCGGCCGCAACCCGGCCGTCTCCTTGGCCGCCGCCACCGCGGGCCAGTTCGTCGTGGCCTGCGACGAGGCCGGCACCCCGCCCCAGCAGCTCGTCGACGCATTGGCCGGCCTCTCCCCGCAGCGGCTGCTCGTCAGCGGCAACGAGGAGGACTGGTCCTCGGAGACCATCGAGGCCCTGCGCGCTGCCACCGGAGCCACGATCGAGTTCCCCACGATCAACGGGCCACAGGCTCTCGTCGCCTCCCTGTGGGACGACCACGAGCCCGGTGGCGAGATCATGGTCGTGGGCAAGTCGTCGGTCGAGCTCCTCACCGCCGTGGTCGCCGCGGTGTCCACCGACCGGGCGCTCCTGCTGTGCACCACCAACCGGGTGCCGCGCGTCTACGACGAGATCCTCACGCGGCTGGAGCCGCGGCACATCATCCTCGCGGCCTCCCCGACGGCGTTGCCCCTGCGGGTGCGCACGGCGCTGGGCGAGGTCGTCGCGCGCTCCGAGGGCGAGTCAGCGACGGGGTGAGCGCTCGCCCGCGACGTCGGTGAGCGCCTCGACAAAGGCCGCGCCCCCCTTCGCCCAGTCGTACCGCTCGCGCACGAGCTCACGGCCGCGCTCCCCCATGGCCGCTGCCTGCTCAGGAGCCCGCCACAGCCGGAGCGCGGCATCTGCCACCGCCTGCGGGTCGTCGAAGGGCACGACGACTCCCGCATCGGCCTCCGCGACGATCCCGCGCGCCAGCGGCAACGGCGTCGTGATGGCGGGGACGCCGTGGGCCAGGTACTCGACGACCTTGGTCGGCATGGACCCCCGATAGTTGGGCAGGTCGCGCAGGAGGGACAGGCCCGCCAGCGCCCCGTCGATCGTGGCCATCGCCTGCTCGGCCGGCTGGAAGCCGTGCCAGACGACCACGCCCTCCGCGACACCCGCCTCCATGGCGACGCGCGAGGCCTCGTCACGCGCCGGACCGACGACCTCGAGGGTGATCTCGCCGGCCGAGGCCGCATGCGCCAGGCGTGCCCCCTCGACCATGAGCTCGCTGCCGCGCGCGCGGGTGAGGTTGCCGACGTGGATCAGGCGGGCACCGCCGGCTGCGGGGACGGACCGGGGGATGACCACCGCATTGGGCACGACGACGTGCTCCCGGCGGAACCGGTCGGCGTAGGCGTGCTCGGCCAGCAGCAGCGGGTGGCGTCGCTCCACGAGGCGCTCCGCAGCCCGCCAGGCACCCGCGACGGGACGACGAAGGGGGCGGGGCAGCCAGTCCTTGACGGCGAGCGCACCGGCGGGGTCCTCGTGGACATCCCACACGAGGTGGTCCAGGCGCAGTCCTGCTGTGGCGATGAGCAGCTCGGGGTCGTGGACGACGATGACATCGTGCTCTGGGGCCAGTCGACGCACCTGGGCCCGGGCAGCGCGCGCCGCGCCCACGCGCTCGCGTCCAGTCGCGCGCGGCAGATCCACGCAGGTCAGGCCGCCCTCGGGTGCGGGGACCACCACGGCGTGGGCGCTGAACGGCGCCAGATAGGTCACCTGCCACCCCGCATCGAGCAACGCGGCGATCTCGCGGTGCCGGATCCTGGAGTCCTGAGGGTGGTGCACGACGGTCACGACGAGGGCGCGCAAGGGCCGCCCGGGTGCGTTGTCGGTCACTGCTGCTCCCTCCGTCCCCTCCGTCGGGCCGATCCTACGTCGCGTGGCACGGACCGATGGAACGGAAGCGCTCCGACTCATGTACCGTTGGCATCACGAGAAACCACACAGATCCGGGTCCGCTCTGGTAGTTCTGCCAATCCCACGGGAGCGGCAGGAGGATCAGCGCCGACCCGCACTAGCGTATGAGGGGGTCACGCCATGGGGCGCGGCCGAGCGAAAGCAAAGCAGACCAAGGTTGCCCGCGAGCTGAAGTACTACTCGCCGGACACCGATCTGCGGGCGCTGGAGTCGGAACTTCACGGTCAGTCCACCAAGCCGGCGACACGTGCGACGCACGATGACGCCCGCGACGCGGACCCGGACGACTACGACGACTGGTCCCCGCCACAGCGGTGACGTGGCATCGACTGACCCACAGGGTCAGCTCACTCCCTGAGTCAGATCAACCCCTGACGACGCGCCTCGGCGGCCGCCGCGTCGCGGTGCCGCACCCCGAGCCGTCCGTACGTGTGCGACAGGTGCGACTTCACCGCTGACAGGCTGAGGTAGAGGTGCTCTGCGATCTCCTGGTTGCCCAGACCGGCAGCCACGAGACGCAGCACCTCCACCTCCCGATCGGTCAGCGGTGGGACCTCTCGTCGCACCCGCTGCACCAGTGGTCCCGTCACGGGTTGATCCGTCTCGGCGACCTCACCGCGGGCTGCGGCCCGGATCGCCGCACCGATCTGCAGCGGTGTGCTCGAGTCCGCCACGCACCCGTGCGCTCCGGACCCGAGCAGCTCGTCCGCGGCACCCACGTCGTGCATCAGCACGATCCAGGCCACGTCCGCCCGACGCCGCGGGTGACGCAGCACGTCCAGCGGGCCCTGGCCCACGTCCAGCCCCCCGAGCAGGACCACGACATCCGTGGCCGGGGTCGAGGCGACCTCGACGAGGGTCGCAGCCGGCGTCGTGACCTCGAGATCGGGCTCGGCGCCAAGCACCGCGACGAGCGCCTGGCAGCGGGACTCGTCGGCATCGGCCACGAGGACCCGCGTGACGGGTCTCAGGCGTGCTCCCCGACGACCTGCACGGCGCCGCCGTGCACTCCCTTCGCCCCCTGGACGACCTCGATGCCCTCCTGCGGGCGGGTCGTGGCGGCGTCGGAGACCTCACCGAGGACCCACGCATCGATGCCGGCCGCCGTGGAGCGCGCGATCGCGGCGTCGACGGACTCCTGCGGCAGCGCCGCGACGAAGCCGATGCCCATGTTGAGCGTGCGCTCGAGATCAGTGCGCGGGACCGCTCCGAGCTGCCCGACGAGCGAGAAGATCGGCGGGGGCGTCCACGTGGCGCGGTCGACCCGGGCCAAGGTGCCCTCGGGCAGCACCCGGGCGAGGTTGGCAGCGAGCCCACCACCGGTGACGTGGCTGAGCGCGTGCACGTCGACGTCGTCGGCACGGACCAGGTCGAGCAGTGCCTTGGTGTAGATGCGAGTGGGCTCCAGGAGCTCCTCGCCGAGCGTGCGGCCGAGCTCGTCGACCTGCCGGTCGAGCTCCCAACCGGCCGAGGCGATGACCCGGCGCACGAGCGAGTAGCCGTTGGAGTGCAGGCCGGACGAGGCGAAGGCCAGGACGACGTCGCCGGCGGCCACGCGGTCCGGGCCGAGGACCTCGTCGCGCTCGACGACACCGGTGGCGGCGCCCGCCACGTCGTACTCGTCGGGGTCGAGCAGACCGGGGTGCTCCGCGGTCTCGCCGCCGACGAGCGCCACACCGGCGAGCTCGCACCCCTTCGCGATGCCGGCGACGATGGCCGCGATGCGCTCCGGGACGACCTTGCCGGTCGCGATGTAGTCGGTCATGAAGAGCGGCTCGGCACCGCACACGACGATGTCGTCGACGACCATGCCGACGAGGTCCTGCCCGATCGTGTCGTGACGGTCCAGCGCCTGCGCGATGGCGACCTTGGTCCCCACCCCGTCGGTGGAGGTCGCCAGGACCGGGTGGCGCATGCCCTGCAGCGCGCTGGCGTCGAACATGCCGGCGAAGCCGCCCAGGCCCCCGAGGACCTCCGGGCGGGTGGCGCGGCGCACCGACTCCTTCATCAGGTCGACGGCCTTGTCGCCGGCCTCGACGTCGACGCCGGCGTCGGCATAGGTGATCGGGGTCTGCTGGGTCACGGTCGGCGTACCGCCTCTTCGGTCGGGGTGAACTCGAGCTCGAGCAGGGACTTGCCGAGGCGGTCCTCGCTCGGCAGCTCCATCGGGTAGGTGCCGGAGAAGCAGGCGGTGCACAGCTCGTCGCGGGACTGGTCTGTCGCGGCGATCATGCCGTCCTCGCTGATGTAGCCCAGCGAGTCGGCCCCGAGCGACGTACGGATCTCGTCGACCCCGAGCCCGGTGGCGATCAGCTCCGCGCGGGTGGCGAAGTCGATGCCGAAGAAGCAGGGCCACTTGATCGGTGGGGAGGAGATGCGCACGTGCACCTCGGCCGCGCCGGCCTCGCGCAGCATCCGCACGACCGCCCGCTGGGTGTTGCCGCGCACGATGGAGTCGTCGACGATGATCAGGCGCTTGCCCTTGATCACGTGGTGCAGCGGGTTGAGCTTGAGCCGGATGCCGAGCTGGCGGATGGTCTGGCTCGGCTGGATGAAGGTGCGCCCGACATAGGCGTTCTTGACCAGCCCCTGGCCGAAGGGGATGCCCGACTCCTGCGCGTAGCCGATCGCCGCGGGGGTCCCCGACTCGGGCGTCGCGATGACCAGGTCGGCCTCGGCCGGGTGCTCGCGGGCGAGGGTGCGGCCCATCTCGACCCGGGCCTCGTGGACGGTCGTGCCGTTGATCGTCGTGTCGGGACGGGCGAGGTAGACGTACTCGAAGACGCAGCCCTTGCGGGCCGGCTCGGCGAACTGCTGGGTCCGCAGGCCGTCCTCGTCGATGGTGACCAGCTCGCCCGGCTCGATCTCACGGACGAAGGAGGCGCCGACGATGTCGAGGGCCGCGGTCTCGGAGGCCACGACCCAGCCGCGCTCGAGGCGACCGATGACCAGCGGGCGCAGACCCTGGGGGTCGCGCGCGGCGTAGAGGGTGTTCTCGTTCATGAAGACGAAGCAGTACGCGCCGCGCAGCTTGGGCAGCAGCTCCATCGCGGCGTCCTCGAGGGACTGGTGCTCGTCGTGCGCCAGGAGCGCGGTGACCAGGGCGGTGTCCGAGGTGTTGCCGCGGCGCAGCTCGCCGTCGGTGATCCGGCGGATCTTGCCGTCGTCGCCGGGGATCTCGTCGCCGTGGCTCTCGACGAGGTCGCGCAGCTCTGCGGAGTTGATCAGGTTGCCGTTGTGCGCCAGGGCCACCGTGCCGGTCTCGTGCCCGCCGAGGGTCGGCTGCGCATTTTCCCACGTCGACCCACCCGTCGTGGAGTAGCGGCAGTGGCCGACGGCGATGTGACCACGAAGGGTGGACAGGCTCCGCTCGTCGAAGACCTGGGAGACCAGACCCATGTCCTTGTAGACGAGGATCTGCCTGCCGTTGGAGGTCGCGATGCCCGCCGACTCCTGACCACGGTGCTGCAGCGCGTACAGCCCGTAGTAGGTCAGCTTGGCGACATCCTCACCGGGCGCCCAGACGCCGAAGACACCGCAGGCGTCTTGAGGTCCCTTTTCGCCCGGCAGCAGGTCATGGGACAGGTTTCCGTCTCCGCGTGGCACGAGGACCAGTCTCCCACAGGCGCGCACTACCCCGCGTCCCCCTCCACTTCCCCTCTCCTTGAGGTCGCGCGCACCCGAAGGCACATCTCCTTGAGGTCGTGCGCACCCGAAGGCGCATCTCCTTAAGGTCGTGCGCACCCGGGTGCGCACGACCTTAAGGAGATGCGGAGGAGGGGTGCTTCTACTTGCGGTAGGTGAGCAGCGCGACCACGACCGCGCCGACGAGGGCGCCCAGCAGCAGACCGAGGACGCTCATGTAGCCCAGGGCCGCGCTCGGGTCGTAGGTGATGTCGAAGCCCTCGTTGCGGTTGGGCCCGATCCACGAGATGACACCGAAGACGATGAAGCCGACGATCGCCCCGGTCGCGACGAAGGGAAGTGGCTTGGGGTTGCTCCGGGGGCGCTTGGTACTCACCCCTCCATCGTAGGTTGAGCCCATGAGCAGCCAGCGCCCGCATGCCCACGTCCCGGAGATGAGGCTCCCGCCCGCTCGGACGCCGGACCCGGCGAGCGCGCCCTCCCTTCGCTGGGGGCTGCTGGGTGCCGGGTGGATCGCGTCGGAGATGGCGTACGCCCTGCGCGGCACCAGCCAGCAGGTGGTGGCCGTCGGCTCGCGCGACCTGCGTCGCGCGCAGGAGTTCGTCGCCGATCATGCCCCGGGTGCCCGGGCCCACGGCGACTACGCGACCCTCGTCGCCGACCCGCAGGTCGACGTCGTCTACATCGCGAGCCCGCACAGCGAGCACCTCGAGCACGCCCTCCTGGCGATCGCGGCCGGCAAGCACGTCCTCGTCGAGAAGGCGATGGCGCCGACCGCCGGCGAGGCCGCACAGATCGTCGCGGCCGCCCGAGCAGCCGAGGTCTTCTGCATGGAGGCGATGTGGACCCGGTTCCTCCCGCACATCGACGTCATGCGGCAGGTGCTGGACGCCGGGATCCTCGGCGAGGTCAGCACCGTGCTCGCCGACCACTCGATCCCGCTGTGGCCGGACGGTCCGGAGCGTCTGGCGAGCCCGGACCTCGCCGGTGGGGCGATGCTCGACCTGGGGATCTACCCGCTGTCCTTCGCCTCGCTGGTCCTCGGGGGCATCTCCTCCGCGGCGGGACTGGGCTCGCTCACCGACCGCGGGGTGGACCGCCGGCTGGCCTTCGTCGTGCAGGGGCCCACCGGCGCGGTCGGTTCCCTCGCGACGGACATGTCCGTCTCCTCCCCGACGACGGCCTCGGTCAACGGCACCCGGGCGCGGCTGGAGCTGGACACGATGTTCTACCAGCCGACGACGATGCGGCTGGTGGGTGCCGACGGCGGGGTCCTCGACGAGATGGTCGGGGACCCGATCGAGCAGCACCGCGGGCTGCGCCACGAGGCGGCCGAGGTCGCCCTGCGGGTCGCCGCCGGCGAGAGCGAGTCACCGGTCATGCCGCTGGACGAGTCCGTCCGCCTGCTGGAGGTCGTCGAGGAGCTGCTCGGCCCCCTTCGCCCCGCACGACCTTAAGGAGATGCGGGTGGACGGGTGAGCGGGAAGTGCGCGGAGAGGTCCGTGCGCTGACCGCTGACGCGGACCCTGCCCTCGGCCACACCATCCGCCCAGGTGAGGTCACCGACGGCCAGCTCCAGCCAGGTCTGCGGGTCGGTCTCGACCACGGCGGGCGGGGTGCCGCGGGTGTGGACCGGTCCCGCCACGCACTGCACTGCGGCGAAGGGGGGCACCCGCACCTCGACGCTGCGGCCGGGGGCAGCGTCGGCCAGCTCGGCGACGGTGTGCCGCACCGCTGTCGCCAGCGTCGCCCGCGCCACCGCCGAGCGGTCCTGGGCGGCCGACCACGCGTGCAGCGCGGACCAGCCCTCGTCCACGGGGATCCGACGTCGTCCAGCCACGGGCCCATCCTCCCACCCCGACCGTTCACCGGATCGCCACATCCGTGACCCCGCTCAGCCCACATCCGTCTCCTGAGTGCGGCAGAGTCACCCCGGTATGCCCCTCGTCGGGCACGTCACACCGTTGTGTTCTGGGAGGAACCCATGTCCGTGAAGAAGAGGGGCGCGTCGCTGCTCGTCGGGGTCGGTGCCATCACCGCGCTCGTCGCCACCGCCGGAGCCGCCCACGCTGCCGACCCCGTCGACCCGGGCGCCCTCGACCCGGGGCTGACCACGGTCAACCTGCTCAACATCAACGACTTCCACGGCCGCATCGACGACGACAACACCGGCGAGCTGGGCAAGAGCTTCGCCTGCACCGTCGTCTCCACGCGCGCAGCGCTCGGCGCGGACTCGACCGCGCTGCTGTCCGCCGGCGACAGCATCGGGGCCTCCTCCTTCACCTCCTCCTCGCAGGAGGACGGGCCGACGATCAGCTTCCTCAACGCGCTCGGCCTCGAGGCCACGGCGGTGGGCAACCACGAGTTCGACCGCGGCTTCTCCGACCTCACCGGTCGGGTGGACCAGCTGGCGGACTTCGACCAGCTCGGCGCCAACGTCTACGAGCGCGGCACCACGACCCCGGCGCTCCAGGAGTACGAGGTCATCGAGGTCAGCGGGCTGCAGGTCGCCGTCATCGGCGCGGTCACCCAGCAGACCCCCTCGCTCGTCTCCCCGCAGGGGGTGGCCGGTCTCGACTTCGGCGACCCGGTCGAGGCGGTCAACCGCGTCGCTGCACAGCTCAAGGACGGTGACGCGACCAACGGCGAGGCCGACATCGTCGTCGCCGAGTACCACGAGGGCGCGACCGCCGGCGCCGATGGCAGCACGCTCGCCCAGCAGGTCGCCGCGGGCGGCGCCTTCGCCGACATCGTGCAGGACACCGCCGGCGAGGTCGACGCGATCTTCACCGGCCACACCCACATGGACTACGCGTGGGACGCGCCGGCGCCGGGCGGCGGGACCCGCCCGATCATCCAGACCGGCTCCTACGCCAGCAACCTCGGTCAGGTGCAGCTCGGCTTCGACCCTGCGACCCGCAAGGTCACCCAGTACTCGGTGACCAATGTCCCGACCGGCGCCGTGACGCCCGAGTGCGAGGCCGACGCGGCCTACACGTCGGCCGCACAGATCGTCGACGACGCCGTCGCCGACGCCGCGGTCCTGGGCAAGACGGTCATCGGCGAGGTGTCCGACGACATCACGACCGCGGTCAAGACCGACGGCGGTCGTGACGACCGGCAGCGCGAGTCGACCCTGGGCAACCTCACCGCCGACATCTGGCTCGACGCGCTCAACCAGCCGGGTCGTCCCGGCGCCGACATCGGGATCATGAACCCCGGCGGCCTGCGTGACGAGCTGCGTTACGCCCCCACCGGCGACGAGGCGCCCGGCGAGGTCACCTACGCCGAGGCGGCGTCGATCAACCCCTTCGCCAACACGATGATGACCGTCGAGGTCACCGGCGCGCAGTTCATCACGCTGCTCGAGCAGCAGTGGCAGCCCGAGGGCAGCTCGCGGCCCTTCCTCAAGCTGGGCCTGTCGGACAACATCACCTACACCTACGACCCCGACGCCGCCGCGGGCAGCCACATCACCTCCGTGGCCGTCGACGGCCAGCCGATCGACGAGGCCGCGACCTACACGCTCGCGTCCGGGTCCTTCCTCATCGGTGGCGGTGACAACTTCACCGTGCTGCAGGAGGGTACCAACGCCAAGGACACCGGCCTGATCGACACCGACGCCTTCGTCAGCTACTTCGAGCGCAACGCGAGCGTCGACCCGGACTTCCGCAAGCAGGCGGTGGCCGTCTCGGGCCAGCCGAGCGAGCTCACCGCGGGCGACGAGGTCTCCTTCACCGTCTCGGGCCTCGACATGACGTCGGTGGACTCCCCGACGAGCACCGAGGTCGAGGTCTTCGTGGGCGACACGTCGGTCGGCACCTTCCCGGTCACCGCGGGCCTCATCGACGGCGTCCCGACCCGCAACGGGAGCGCGGACATCACCTTCACGGTGCCGGACGGCCTGACGGCGGGCGCGGCGACGCTGCGCGTCGTCACCTCGCCGGGTGGCACCGAGGCGAGCCTGCCGGTGACCGTCACCGCGGGCGCGTCGACGTCGACGAGCACCTCTGGCACCAGCACCTCGGGCACCAGCACCAGCACCAGCACCAGCACCTCGGGCAGCGGCACCAGCACGAGCGGTACCGCGACCTCCACGAGCACGTCCGGCTCCGGGACGGCGACGTCCACGAGCGACGACGACGTGACCGGCCCGGTCGTCGAGACCGACCGTCCGAGTGGTCCGATGGACGCCGGGATCGCCGGCTCGGGTCTCGGCCTGCTCCTCGCGGCCGGCATCGCGCTGGCCCTCGCGGGCGTTCGCCGCACCGCGGGACGTCGCCACTGACGTCTGGCCCGGCTCCATGCCGAAGGGAGGCGCGCACCGTCGGGTGCGTGCCTCCCTTCGTCGTGTGTGAAGGTGTCGCCATGGCGACAGTGGAGCTGGTCCCGGACGAGCACGGCGGCGTGACGGTGATGCGCGACGGGCACCCGCAGAGCCATGTCGACGTCGACGACCCAGACCACCTCGTCTTCGAGTACGTGCAGCACATGGCGGCAGTGCTCGACGCGGTCTTCCCCGGGCCCGACCCGGTCGGCGTCACGCACGTGGGCGGCGCCGGCCTGACCCTGCCGCGCTGGGTCCAGGCCACCCGGCCGGGCTCGCCGCAGATCGTCCTCGAGCCCGACGAGGCGCTCACCGCGACCGTCCGTGCGGAGCTGCCGCTCCCCCGCGGGCACCGCATCCGGGTGCGGCCACAGCTCGGGCGGCCCGGTGTCGAGGCGCTCAAGGACGCCTCCGCGCACGCGGTGGTCGTGGACGCCTTCGACGAAGGGAGGGTCCCCGCCGATCTGCAGACGCTCGAGTTCTTCACCCACGCCGCGCGCGTGCTGCGCCCCGACGGCGTGCTGTTGATGAACTCCCCCGACGAGCCCAACTGGCGTCATCTCGCCGACGTGGTGGCGGGGCTACGGGCCGCCTTCGGCCCCACCGGGAGCGTTGCGCTGATCGCCATGCGCGATGTCATCAAGGGACGCCGCTACGGCAATTCGGTGCTCGTCGCCGCGCACCGACCGCTCGACGTCGACGAGGTCCGGCGGCAGGTCGGCCGTTGGCCCTTCCCCTCGGGCGTCCTCGCCGGGGCGGCGCTGGCCAAGCGGACGTCCACCGGTCGGGCACTCACCGACGGTGAGTCCCGCCCTTCGCCCTCGGCTCCCGACCCGGGCCAGTGGCGGGTGCGCTGACCGGCATCGTCGGGCAGCACGGAGGATCGTCTCCGCCGCTCCGGCCGTGACTCATGCCATGCATCGCGATTCACCCCGCGAGTCACGGCCGGAGCCGCCACACACACCTCGTGGTGCGTGCCGGAGCCGCACTCAGCCCAGCGCGGCCAGGCGGGAGACGACCGACGGCAGGTCCGCCATGTCGTCGATGACGGCGCTGGCCTCGTCGAGCCAGCCCGTCGGGGTCATGTCGCTGCGGTAGCCCACGACGGGCATGCCCGCAGCCACGGCCGCCTCGATGCCGGCCCGGCTGTCCTCGACGACGATGCAGCGCTCCGGGTCGAAGCCCATCTCGGCGGCCGCCAGGAGGAAGACGTCGGGGGCCGGCTTGCCGTGCTCCACCTGCTCGGCGCTGAACCGCGCCCGCTCGGGGAAGAGCCCGTCCATGCCCGTGCGCCCGAGCTTGGTCCCGATCGCCGCCAGGAGCGACCCCGAGGCGACGCAGACATCGCACCCGAGCTCTTGGACGGCTGCGACGGCCTCCGCCGCGCCCGGGACCGGCTCCAGCTCCTCCTGGCTGCGATGGAACTCCGCCCGCCAGGCTCGCTCCCACTCGGCATCGGGCACGGCGCCGGTGAGCTCGGCGAGGGTGACGCGGTTGTCCTTGTAGGCCTTGCCGACAAAGGTCTCGACCGCATCGGCCTCGGTGAAGTCCACCCCGGCGTCACGCATCATGCCGGTCCAGGTGCGCACGTTGAGTCGCTCGCTGTCGACGAGCACGCCGTCGCAGTCGAAGACGACCAACCACTGAGCAGCCATGTCAGCCGAAGTACTGCCGCATCGTGCCGGTGTGGGCTGCTCGCATGTCCTCGATCGTCAGGTCGAGGACGTCCTTGACCTTGAGCCGGTCGCCGTCGGTGCTGCCGAGGCGGGCGATCGGGACACCGTGGGTCTCGGCGATGCCGACGACGGTGGCCAGGTCGGCCTCGGAGCGCACGGTGACCAGGGCCCGGGCGGTGGACTCCGAGTACAGCGCGGTGAAGGCATCGACGCCGTCGCGCTGGAGGACCGGCGACAGGTCGACCGAGGCACCCGTGCCACCGGTCATGACCGACTCCGCCAGCGTCACGGCGAGACCACCGTCGGACAGGTCGTGCGAGCTGGTCAGCACGCCACGCCGCACCGCGTCGACGAAGAAGTCGGCGAGCGCCTTCTCCGCGGCGAGGTCGACCTTCGGCGGCTGGCCGCCGAGGTGGCCGTGCAGCGCGTGCGCCCACTCGCCACCATCGAGCTCGTCGCGGGTCTCGCCGAGGAGGAGGACGATCTCCCCCTTCGCCCCGAAGCCGGAGGACACGGCCGTCGACACGTCGTCGATGACACCGAGGACCCCGACGACGGGCGTCGGGTGGATCGCCGTCTCACCGGTCTGGTTGTAGAAGGAGACGTTGCCGCCTGTCACCGGGATGCCCAGCTCGAGGCAGGCGTCGAAGAGCCCGCCGATGGCCTGCTGGAACTGCCACATGACGGCCGGGTCCTCGGGCGAGCCGAAGTTGAGGCAGTCCGTGACGGCCAGCGGCAGCGCGCCGGAGGTCGCGACATTGCGGTAGGACTCGGCCAGCGCCAGCTGCGCGCCGGCGTAGGGGTCGAGCCGGCCGAAGCGGCCGTTGCAGTCGGTCGAGAGCGCGACGCCGAGGCCGGACTCCTCGTCGACGCGCACGACGCCGGAGTCGTGCGGCATGGCGCGCTTGGTGTTGCCCAGCACGTAGCGGTCGTACTGGTTGGTGACCCAGGACTTGTCACAGATGTTGGGCGAGGCGAGCAGTGCCAGGAGGTCCGCGCCCAGGTCCGCGGGGCGGGGAAGGGAGTCGCTCGAGTCGGCCTGCACCGCGTCGAGCCACTCCGGCCGGGCGATCGGACGCTCGTAGACCGGGCCGTCGTGGGCCACGGAGCGCGGCGGCACGTCGACGATGGTCTCGCCGTGCCAGGTGACGACGAGACGGTCACCCTCGGTGACCTCACCGAGGACGGCGGCCTCGACGTCCCAGCGGCCGGTGATCTCGAGGAAGGCGTCGAGCTTGTCGGGCGCGACGACCGCCATCATCCGCTCCTGCGACTCCGACATCAGGATCTCCTCGGGGGAGAGCGTGGAGTCGCGCAGCGGGACGAGGTCGAGCTCGATGCTCATGCCGCCGTCACCGGCGGAGGCGAGCTCGGAGGTGGCGCAGGACAGGCCCGCTCCCCCGAGGTCCTGGATGCCCTCGACGACGCCGGCGGCGTAGAGGTCGAGGCAGCACTCGATGAGCACCTTCTCCGCGAAGGGGTCGCCGACCTGGACGGCGGGCCGCTTGGCGGGGCCGCCCTCGTCGAAGGTCTCGGACGCGAGGATCGAGACACCGCCGATGCCGTCGCCGCCGGTCTTGGCGCCGAAGAGCACGATCTTGTTGCCCGCGCCCGTGGCATTGGCCAGGTGCAGGTCCTCGTGACGAAGGGAGCCGACGCACAAGGCGTTGACGAGCGGGTTGCCCTGGTAGCAGTCGTCGAAGACGATCTCGCCGCCGATGTTGGGCAGGCCCAGGGAGTTGCCGTAGCCGCCGATGCCCTTGACGACGCCGGGCAGGACCCGGGCGGTGTCGGGGTGGTCGATGGCGCCGAAGCGAAGGGGGTCCATGACGGCGATCGGGCGGGCGCCCATCGCCATGATGTCGCGGACGATGCCGCCGATGCCGGTGGCCGCGCCCTGGTAGGGCTCGACATAGCTCGGGTGGTTGTGGGACTCGACCTTGAAGGTCACCGCCCAGCCCTGACCGATGTCGATGACGCCCGCGTTCTCACCGATGCCGGCGAGGGTCTTGCCCAGCGGCGTCTCGGAGGGCAGGTCACCGAAGCGCTTCAGGTGCACCTTGGACGACTTGTAGCTGCAGTGCTCCGACCACATGACGGAGTACATGGCCAGCTCGGCGCTCGTGGGGCGACGCCCGAGGATGGCGACGATGCGCTCGTACTCGTCCTGCTTGAGGCCGAGGTCGGCCCACGGCTGCTGCACGTCAGGGGTCTGGCCGGCCTGGGTGACGGTGTCGAGGGTGCTCATGCGGACACCACCTGCTGCAGGACGGACGTGAAGAAGGTGCGGCCGTCCAGGCTCGGGCCGAAGCCCTCCTCGACGGCGTGCTCGGGGTGCGGCATGAGCCCGACGACGTTGCCGCGCTCGTTGGTGATGCCGGCGATGTCACGGGAGGAGCCGTTGGGGTTGGTGCCGAGGTAGCGGAAGGCGACCTGTCCCTCCCCTTCGAGCCGGTCGAGGGTGTCCTCGTCGGCGACGAACTGGCCGTCCTGGTTCTTCAGCACGACGGTGATCTCCTGGTCGACCTCGAAACCGTTGGTCCAGGCGCTGCTCGCATTTTCCACCCGCAGGACCTGGTCCTGGCAGCGGAAGGTGCGGTGGTCGTTCTGGATCATCGACCCGGGCAGCAGGTGCGACTCGGTGAGGATCTGGAAGCCGTTGCAGATGCCGAGGACCGGCATGCCGCCCTTCGCCGCCGTGATGACCTCGGTCATGACCGGGGCGAAGCGGGCGATGGCCCCGGCGCGCAGGTAGTCGCCGTAGGAGAAGCCGCCGGGGATGACGACGGCGTCGACGCCGCGCAGGTCCGCGTCACCGTGCCACAGCTCGACGGCCTCGCCGCCGGCGATGCGCACGGCGCGGCGGGCGTCGGAGTCGTCGAGGCTGCCGGGGAAGGTGACGACGCCGATCTTCACGCGCCCGCCCCGGTGATCGGCGCCTGCTCCGGCTCGTCGCTCGTCAGCTCGTGGACGTTGACGACGTCCTCGATGACGGGGTTGGACAGGAGCGTCTCGGCGGCCTCGCGGGCCTTGGCAAGGTGCTCGTCGGTGACCTCACCGTCGACGGAGAGGACGAAGCGCTTGCCCTGCCTCACGTCGGTGAACTGGTCCAGGCCCAGCCGGGGCAGTGCCCCGCGGACGGCCTGACCCTGGGGGTCGAGGATCTCGGGCTTGAGCATGACGTCGACGACGATGCGTCCCACGGGGTGTCTCCTGGTGCGAAGGGGGTGCGTCCGGGGGCGAGTCTAGTTGGGCAGGATGACCCCATGAGCAGCAGCCGGTACTCCGACCTCGTGCGCCTCCTCCTTCGTCATGGGCGGGGCGATCTCTTCGCCGGCGCGCAGCAGGACGACTTCGACGCCGACGAGGGGGTGGCGGACTCCGACGCGAAGGGGGCGGAGGCCTTCGCGGCCGACCTCGAGGCGATGGGGCCGACCTACATCAAGCTCGGCCAGCTGCTCTCCACCCGCTTCGACCTGCTGCCGCCGGCCTACACCGAGGCCCTCACCCGGCTGCAGGACTCGGTGGAGCCCTTCCCCTTCGAGCGGGTGCGCGAGATCGTCGAGGACGAGCTCGGGGCACGGATCAAGGACCTCTTCGCCACCTTCGACGAGGAGCCGCTCGCGGCGGCCTCGCTCGGGCAGGTCCACCGCGCGACCACCCGCTCGGGTCGGGACGTCGTCGTCAAGGTGCAGCGCCCCGACGTGCGGGAGACCGTCCGCGGCGACATGGACGCCCTGGACACCGTCACCGGCCTCGCGGACAAGCACACGAGCATCGGTCGCTCCTACGGCCTCAACCAGCTGCTGCGCCAGTTCCGTCGTTCGCTCGTCGACGAGCTCGACTACCGCCGCGAGGCGCGCAACCTGCTGCGCTTCATCGAGCTGACCTCCGAGCACGACCGGCTCGTCGTGCCCGAGCCGGTGATGCAGCTGACGACGACCCGCGTCCTGACGATGGACCACATCGAGGGGCGCAAGGTCACCGACCTCGGTCCGTTGGCGCTCATCGACCTCGACGCCCGCCCACTCGTCGAGCAGCTCTTCCACTGCTACCTACGGATGATCCTCGACGACGGGGTGCTCCACGCCGACCCCCACCCGGGCAACCTGCTCGTCACCGACGACGGGCGCCTGGCCCTGCTGGACCTCGGGATGGTCGCGACCGTGCCCCAGCGGGTGCAGGCGCACGTCACCAAGCTCCTCCTCGCGATCAACGACGGCGAGGGCGAGGAGGCCGCAGCGGTCCTGGCCGACATGGGCCACCCGCTGGATGACCACGATGCCGCGGCCTTCCGCGACGACGTGGCGCACCTCGTGAGCGAGGCGGTCGCCAGCGGCTCCGACCTGCAAGCCGGTCGTCTCCTCGTGGAGCTGTCGCGTCTCTCCGGGGTCCATGGCCTGCGACCCCCGGCCGAGATGGCCATGATCGGCAAGGCATTGCTCAACCTCGACCAGACGACCGTGCACCTCGACCCGGACTTCTCCCCCGCCGACGCGATCCGGGACAACGTGTCCGACATCTTCGTCTCCTCGCTCAAGGTCACGCCCGGCGGGCTGCTCACCGCCGCCATCGAGGCCAAGGAGTTCACCGCGCAGCTGCCCAAGCGGGCCAACCGGATCCTCGACACCCTCGCCCGCGGCGAGATGCGGGTACGGGTCGACGCAATCGACGAGCAGCGCCTGCACCTCGTGCTCCAGCGAGTCGGCAACCGACTGACCCTCGGCCTGATCATCGCGGCGACGATCATCGGCGCGGCGATGATGATGCGCGTCGAGACCGACGCACGCATCCTCGGTTTCCCCGCGATCGCGATGGTCTTCTTCAGCGTCGCCGTGCTGGCCGCCGTCGCACTGGCGGTGCACATCCTGCTCACCGACCGGGCGGTCGCGCGCAGCCATCCGTCACAGGACGAGGAATAGAGCGCACGCGGCCGACCTCGTGAGCGGCGGCAGGATCGTCGCGACCGGGGCGAGTCCAGTTGCCCTCTCGAACCCGGTCCCCCGGGTCTCGGCCCGGATGGGCTGAGGTCATGTCCAGATCTGTCCCGACGGCGGCTTCCGCGCAGGTTCGCGCTGCGCTGGACCAGCACGCGGACGAGATCGCCGCGATCCTTGCGAGGTACGCGGCCACCGACCCCCGCCTCTTCGGAAGCGTCGCCCGTGGAGAGGCCAAGAACGACAGCGACGTGGACATCCTCGTGCAGCTCACTCCAGGGGCGGGAAACCCCCTCCTTCGCGTCTCGGGGATCGCCGAGGAGATGTCCCGACTGCTCGGCACCAAGGTCGACGTGGTCGCCCCCGAGCTGCTCCGGGACGTGGTCTCCGCCGCTGCCGCGGCAGAATCAGTCGCCGTATGAGTCGCTCCGATGCAGACCGGGTCTCGGACATCCGATCCGCCATCCCTCGCTGCCGGTCCTACGAGGAGCACCTGGGTTTGCCGGACCTCGGCCAGATGGCCTCCGACGCGGTCTTGCGCAACCTGGCCGTGATCGGCACCTGACGACCTTGGACGATGCACTCGCCAGCGACGAGTGACTCTCACGCCGCTCGCTGGTGAACGGTCGAGCTCATCCCCGCTGCGGGACGAAGACGACTGGCCCCGCAGGACGTCCGCCGTGGAGAACTCTCGCTTCGCCCCGAGGTTGATCGCGCGGAGGAAGGCAACGCAGGTCGGCGTCAGCTGAAGCGCTCGCGCAGCTCCCGCTTGAGGATCTTCCCGCTCGGGTTCTTGGGCAGCTCGGTGAGGATCTCGATCCACTTGGGGTCGGCCAGCGCGAAGACGGCGACCTCGGCGACATCTGGGTGGGTGTAGATCGCCTCTTCGACCTCGCGGGAGGCGACATTTTCGCCACCGGTCTTGATCATGTCCTTCTTGCGGTCGACGATCGTGATCCTCCCTTCGTCGTCGGCGACGGCCAGGTCACCGGAGTGGAACCAGCCACCGGCGAAGGCCTCGGCGGTCTTGGCCTCGTTGCGCCAGTAGCCGGCGGCGATCTGCGGGCTGCGACCCGGCCGAGCCCGCGCAGGCTCCGACGTCAAGGGTCAGGACCTGTATTTTCTCATTAATCAAACATATACTTGGGTCATGAGAAACGAAGCCCCGGCACTGATGCCGATCTTCCGCTCCCAACGGCAGGCCAGACTCCTCGCCCGGCTCTTTCACGGCCCCGACAGTGAGCCGTCACTCACGGAACTGGCGACACAACTCGGGGTGAGCACGGGCGCACTCCACGCTGATGTCGAGCGTCTCGTCGACGCCGGACTCATCCACGATCGTCGAGTAGGCCGTACACGACTGCTTCGGGCCAACACCGACTCTCACGCAGCGAAGGCGCTGGCCCAGTTGTTGCTCGTGACCTTCGGCCCCGAGCATGTGGTGCGCGAGGAGTTCGCCACAATCCACGCGACCGTCGCCGTCTACATCTACGGCTCTTGGGCGCGCCGCTACCACGGTGAGCTCGGACCGGAGCCCGGAGACATCGACGTCATGGTCGTCGGGGCACCGGACCGTGACGAGGTCTATGAGGCCGCAGACCGTGCCGGCGAGCGGCTCGGCATTCCAGTGAATGCGGTCGTCCGCTCCGCGTCGTCGTGGTCGCAGGCTGATGATGCCCTCGTCGTCACTGCGAAGGCCGATGCAGTCCTGATCATTGGTGAGGAGACCGCGACATGAGCCCGTGGCAGACAGGACGGGATGTCATCGACGAACTGCTGGCCAACCGTCGCATCGAACGCCGGGCCGGGGCAGACACGGGCGTGGGAGCCCTGATCGGACGAGCTCGGCAGCAGCTCAGGTCGGCTCGCATGCTGCTCGAGGACGACCCGGTGACCGCCTACACCACCGCCTACGACGCCGCCAAGCACGCGGGCATGGCCGTGCTGGCCGAGCAGAACCTGCGCGCGACGAGCGCTGGTGGGCATGTCGCCATCGAACGTGCTCTCAACGCACAGTTTCCGGTCTTCAAGGACTACCGGCGACTGCGTCAACGTCGCAACGAGCTCGATTACCCCACATCCGCCGAGGACTTCTCCAGCTCCGAGGAGTCCGCGCGCGCCATCACCCGCGCGGAGGCAATCGTGGACGCTGCCGAGCAGCTCATCACCCAGAAGGTCCTCACGACCTACGACTGACCCGCCACGGAAGGCGATGCCGAGCATCCCCAGCGGCGCGCGAGCTCGGCGACGCTCCGGTTGCGGTTGGTCGCGACACCGAGGTCCCGCTCGACCATCCCGGGCAACGTCGCGGCGTGGTAGGTCGCTGCCTCTGCAGCCGTTGAGGTGGACCGCGACGGCCGTGCCGACGGTCTCGACGACGCGCTGCAGGATGGCCTTGGGGAACTGCGTTTCGTTCCGAGGTTGATCGTGCGGAGGAACGCAACGTAGGTCGGCGTCAGCTGAAGCGCTCGCGCAGCTCCCGCTTGAGGATCTTGCCGCTCGGGTTCTTGGGCAGCTCGGTGAGGATCTCGATCCGCTTGGGCCGCTTGTAGGGGGCGAGGATCCCGGCGCATTGCTCCTGGATCGCCTCGGCCGTCAGGGTCGACCCCTCGCGGGCCACGACCGTCGCGGTCACCGCCTCGATCCACTTGGGGTCGGCCAGCGCGAAGACAGCGACCTCGGCGACATCTGGGTGGGTGTAGATCGCCTCCTCGACCTCGCGGGAGGCGACATTTTCGCCACCGGTCTTGATCATGTCCTTCTTGCGGTCGACGATCGTGATCCTTTCTTCGTCGTCGGCGACGGCCAGGTCACCGGAGTGGAACCAACCGCCGGCGAAGGCCTCTGCGGTCTTGGCCTCGTTGCGCCAGTAGCCGGCGGCGATCTGCGGGCTGCGGTGCACGACCTCGCCGACCTCGCCGACCGGGACCTCGTTGCCGTCGTCGTCGACGAGGCGGGTCTCGACATTGAGCACCGGGCGACCAGCAGATCCGGCATGCGAGAGCTGCTCGTGCGGCGGCAGGATCGTCGCGACCGGTGCGAGCTCGGTCTGGCCGTAGAAGTTCCACAGGTTGAGCTCCGGCAGCCGCTGCAGGATCTCCTTGAGCACCTCGACCGGCATGGCCGCCGCCCCGTAGTAGCCCTTGCGCAGCGAGGACAGGTCGGTGGCGTCGAAGTCCGCGTGCCGCAGCAGCCCGATCCACACCGTCGGCGGCGCGAAGTACTTCGTGATCCCGTGCTCGGCGATGGCGCGCAGCACTGCTCCCGGCTCCGGCGCGGGCAGGATGATGCTCGTCGCACCGAGCATGATGTCCGGGCCGAGGAAGCAGTCCAGCTGCGCGCAGTGGTAGAGCGGCAGGGTGTGCAGGTCGATGTCGTCGCCGGTCATGCCGCCGTCGATGATCGCGCTGAGGTACTCGGCCTGCAGCGCGCGGGAGGTGAGCAGCGCTCCCTTCGGCCGGGACTCGGTGCCGGAGGTGTACATGAGACGGATCGGGTCGTCGTCGGCGACGTGGGGGGGCGTCCAGCCGGAGGCGTCGGTCCCGACGAGATCGGCGAAGGGGGTCCACCCCGCGGCTTCTCCCCCGGAGACGATGCGCGTGGTCACCTCCTGCCCGCTGCTCTCGATCGCGGACTGCGCGGTCGCGACGAACTCGGGCTGGGCGATGAAGGCGACCGGCTCGGCGTCGCCGAGGATCCAGCCGACCTCGTCTGCGGTGAGCATGAAGTTGATCGGCACGAGGATGGCCCCGAGTCGCGCGGTGCCCCATGCGATCGCGGCGAACTCGGCGCTGTTGCGGCTGAGCAGGGCGACCCGGTCCCCCTTCGCCACGCCGCGCTGGGCCAGACCGGCGGCCACGGAGATGACGATCGCGTCGAGCTCGCGGAAGCTCCAGCGGGTCTCCCCGTCGATGATCGCGGTCTTGTCGCGGAAGCGGGCAGCGCTGCGCCGCAGCACCTCTCCCAGTCCGTTGGCGCGGGCAGTGTCCATCTCGGTCTTCGACATGACCGCAGTCTGCCCCGGGAAGCGGCTTGGCGGAAGGGCGACGACTGACCGCCGCCGAGGCGTTGTCGGCGCCGGGCCCTATCGTCCACACATGGACGGACACTCACTCATCAAGCAGTACTGGCGCGCCTGCGAGGAGCGGGACTGGGAGGCCTTCGGGCGGACGGTGGCCCCCGACGTCGTCTACCGAGATCCTCAGACCCGCGAGATCGTGCGCGGTCGCGCCGACTACGTGGCCTTCAACCAGACCTACCCCGGCGACTGGCACCTGACCGTCGAGCGAGTCATCGCCCAGGACGACGAAGGGGTGAGCTGGACGAGCTTCGCCGTCGGCGACGAGACCATGACGGGCCTGTGCTTCTTCCGATTCGGCGATGGCCTGATCACCGAGATCGACGACTTCTGGCCCGAGCCCTACGAGCCGCCGACGCGGGAGGTCCCGGTCGTCGATCGCTACTGAGCAGGCGTGGCACGTCCACCAGCGCCCCGCATGCGGTGCATCATCGTCGCCGAGGGCACGACCCGCCCCGTGCGATAGGTCGAGAGCCGGCTGCGCGAGGTACCGACGCTGCGCGCGAACTCCTCCGTCGTCATGCCGGAGTCGGCGACGAGCCGCCGGACCTCGTCGGCCACCGCCGCACGCTCCCGCTCCTCGGCCTGGCATCGCGCCCGCGCGATGGCGCGACCGAGCAATGGCCCCACCCCATAGGGAGACTCGTAGGACAGGTAGTCCTCCACCTGACGGGCCACCGGCCCCCACGGGTCGGCATCGATGGCCCGGGTCAGCACGATCCAGTCGGTGATCGAGCCTCGCTCGATGACCGTGACGATCGCCTCGTAGGGCCAGGTCTCGACGGCTGCGGTCGGATCGACGTCGACATTGCGGAAGGACACGCTCACGACTCCTCCTCGAGCACCGGTGGACTCTCCGACGAGCACGGCGTCGGGGACGATCTCCTGCAGGTGGGCGGCGGACTCGAGCACACGGACCAGCGCGGGCTGCTCGATCATCCATCGTGTCAGATCTGATACGTCAGGCGCGGAAGGTCTGCCCCGTCAGTCGCTCGTAGGCCTCGACGTACTTCGCGCGCGTCTGGGCGACGACGTCCTCCGGGAGCGAAGGGGGTGCCTCGCCCGCGCTCTTGTCCCACCCGCTCGCCGAGGACGTCAGCCAGTCGCGGACGTACTGCTTGTCGTAGCTGGGCTGCTGACGGCCCGGCTCCCAGGACTCGGCCGGCCAGAAGCGTGAGGAGTCCGGCGTGAGGACCTCGTCCGCGAGGACGATCTCGCAGTCGGCCCCCCGGTCGCGGATCGCGGCCCGCTCGTCCTCCCCTTCGCCCAGGGTCAGGCCACGCAGGCCGAACTCTACCTTGGTGTCCGCGAGGATGATGCCGCGCTCGGTGGCGATCTCGTTGCCCCGCTGCAGGATCCGCACGGTGAGGTCGCGGGCCCGCTCGGCGAGCGCCTGACCGACCTCGTCGACGACGCCGGCGAAGGGGATCGGCTCGTCGTGCTCGCCCATCGGCGCCTTGGTCGAGGGCGTGAAGATCGGCTCCGGCAGCGGCGAGCCGTCGACGAGCCCGGCGGGCAGCTCGACACCACTCACGGCACCGGTGGACCGGTACTCGTTCAGCCCACCACCGGTGAGGTAGGCCCGCGCGACGCACTCGACGGGCAACATCGCCAGACGCTCGACCAGCACCGCCCGCCCGGCGACGGCGGCCGGCACCTCGGTCGAGACGACATGGTGCGGCACGAGGTCGGCCATCTGCTCGAACCACCACAGCGACATCTGGGTCAGCACGGCCCCCTTGTCGGGGATCGGGGTGTCGAGGACGAAGTCGTAGGCCGACATCCGGTCGCTCGCGACGAGGAGGAGCTGGTCCTGGCGTGCTGCGCCGTCAGCACCGAGCGGCGCGTAGAGGTCGCGCACCTTGCCGGAGTAGACGTGGGCGTATCCGGGCAGCTCGAGGTGGCCGTCAGTCGTCATGCGGCCATCTTTGCAGGCGGCCTCACGGCCCGTCGCGCCGCTCCGACACCTTCATCTCCGCCTCGTAGAGGTGACGCCTCCCCTCGACGAGCTCCTCCCGTGCCGCGGCCTCCGCCGCCCGGAAGGGCTCGTGGTACATCGCGTCGTACTCCTCGACGACCTGGTAGCTCCAGCGGTCCGGGAGCACGTTGCGGCCCACGAGGTTGGTCTGCAGGTCGTCAGCCATCGCGGTGTGACCCGCCCGGCGCAGCAGGCCCACGGCCTCCTGGAGGGTCAGGTCGGCGGTCCCGCACCGACGGTGGAAGGCGTAGAGGTGGCCCCGAGCCTCCTCGACGACCTCGAGGGCCTCCGACAGCTTGCCGAGCGCCTCGACCGTCTGGTCGTCGACGCCGTCCGGTCTGCGATGCGCTGCGTCCATGGCGACCTCGTACCCGCTCGACCAGCCCGCACACGGCGACGAAGGGAGTGGCGACGCGGGCGAGCACCCGGACCACGACCGCTCGTCGGCATTGCCATGGGGGAATGCGGGGCTTCAGCGATCGTCGCGCAGGCCTTGGGGCCAGCGCTGGGCCCCGGGCCCGTCCTGCGCGTGCCGGTCGTCGGCGTTGTAGATCGGGCAGCTGCTCGTGGACAGGCAGCCGCAACCGATGCAGCCGGAGGTCGTGTCCCGCAGCTCGACGAGCGCGTCGATCCGCTCCTGCAGGGCGTCGTGCCACCGGCGCGAGAGACGCTCCCAGTCCCGGGCCGTCGGCGGGCGGTCCACCGGGAGGGTGTCGAGCGCCTGCCGGATGTCGGCGAGCGCCAGGCCGAAGCGCTGCGCCGCCCGGACGAAGGCCACCCGCCGCAACGTGTGCCGGGGGTACCGGCGCTGGTTGCCGGCGGTCCGGGTGGAGTGGACCAGCCCCTTGGACTCGTAGAAGCGCATCGTCGGGACGCTCACGCCGCAGCGCGCGGCGGCCTCGCCGATCGTCAGCAGGTCGCGCTTGTCCATGACCGACAACCTAGCGCTTGACCTCAAGCGGACTTGAGGTCAGAGGGTGTCGGTCATGACCTCGACGATCCCCGCCCGGGCGACCACGCCCCCTTCGCCATCGTCCCCGTCGTCCCGGCCGGACTCCCTGACGACGCCGTGCGTGGGCGATCCGGAGCTGTGGTTCGCCGAGACCCCCGAGGCGCTGGAGCAGGCCAAGACCCTGTGCCGAGGCTGCCCGCTGCAGCTGGCGTGCCTGCAGGGAGCGATCGAGCGCCGCGAGCCCTGGGGCGTGTGGGGCGGACAGATCCTCGACGACGGCCGCGTCATCCCCCGCAAGCGGGTGAGAGGGCGCCCGCGCAAGGACACGGCGGCCTGAGCCCCCTTCGCCAGCGGCCCTGGCTCACGGGTGGACGTCGACACGCGGACGAAGGGCCCGCGCGTTTACCTCCAACGGGTCCAGGGGCCCTACAACGAGCCCGGCGGTCGGGCGTCAGGCGCGGATCTCGCCCCGGGCAGCGCGCAGGGCGATGTCGGTGCGGTGGTGGCCACCATCGAGACCGATCTGCTCGACCGCCTCGTAGGCGCGCTCGCGGGCCTGGACGAGGTCGTCACCGAGGGCCACGACCGACAGGACACGACCGCCGGCGGAGACCAGCTGGGCCTCGTCGTCGTCGATCGCGGTGCCGGCATGCAGGACGTGGACGTGCTCGGCGAGCTCGCCCGCGGCCAGGTCCTCCAGCCCGTCGATGGCCACACCCGTCACGGGCGCGGCCGGGTAGCCCTCGGCGGCGATGACGACGGTCACGGCTGACTGCGGGCTCCAGCGCAGCGGGTCGTGCGCGTCGAGCCGACCATCGGCGGCCGCGCCGAGCAGCACCGCCAGCGGCGACTCCAGCCGGGCGAGGACGGACTGGGTCTCCGGGTCACCGAAGCGCACGTTGAACTCGATGACCCGAGGCCCCCGCGAGGTCAGCGCCAGCCCGACGTAGAGCACCCCGACGAAGGGAGTCCCCCGCCGCGCCATCTCGTCGACCACCGGCTGCGCCACCCGGGCCACGACGTCGTCGACGAGACCCTCGGGGGCCCACGTCAGCGGGCTGTAGGCGCCCATCCCGCCGGTGTTGGGGCCCTCGTCACCGTCGAAGATCCGCTTGAAGTCCTGGGCCAGGTCCAACGGGACCACCGTGGTGCCGTCGCAGATGCAGAAGAGGCTCGCCTCGGGGCCGTCGAGGAACTCCTCGATGACGAC
Organism: Janibacter limosus; assembly: GCF_004295485.1. NCBI lineage: Bacteria > Bacillati > Actinomycetota > Actinomycetes > Micrococcales > Intrasporangiaceae > Janibacter > Janibacter limosus. The sequence continues at coordinate 2,966,677 of NZ_CP036164.1, forward strand.
GCGGGCGTCATCTCCCTTCGCCAGGCAGGCCAGACCGTGCTCCATGGCGACGGCTCGGTCCTCGGTGACCACCACGCCCTTGCCGGCCGCCAGCCCGTCGTCCTTGACCACGAAGGGGGGACCGAAGGTGTCGAGGGCCTGCGCCAGCTCGTCCTCGTCGGCGCAGACCCGGGCCATCGCGGTCGGGACCTCGGCAGCGGCCATGACCTCCTTGGCGTAGGCCTTGCTGCCCTCGAGGCGGGCGGCGTCGGCGTCCGGCCCGAAGCAGCGGAACCCGGCCTCGCGCAGGGCATCGGCCACGCCTGCGACCAGTGGGGCCTCCGGCCCGACGACGACGAGGTCGACCGCGTGGCGGCGGGCGAGCTCGACGACGGCCTGCGGGTCGGTCGCGTCGACCGGCTCGGTGAGCGCCAGGGCGTCGGTACCGGGGTTGCCCGGGGCAGCGATGACCGCAGCCACGGTGGGATCGAGGGTGAGGGCGCGGACGAGAGCGTGCTCGCGGGCGCCGGAGCCGATGACGAGAACCTTCACGGGGGGAGCCTACGAGACCCGGGGCCAGGAGCGGTGCGCCGACCGCAAAAGGGCACAAAGGGGGGCGCAGCTCTCGGCAGGCAGGGGGTATCTGTCGTGAGCTGCGCCCCAGATCGCGGGTCCAGACATCAGGGGGGACACCGACCGCGCGATCATCGGCCGAAGCCGACCTCTTGATACTGACACTTTGTTGAGGGTGAAATCAAGATGGCGCCTGAAGTTCTTGCCGGTCGGCTGCCGCTGCCGCTCTCGCCCCGGCCCGGCACCGGGACGTTGCCGGGAGGAACTAGACTCACGTGTTCCGCCCGATTGAGCAGGAAGAGCAGGACGACACGTGACCGACACCCACGTCGACGCCGTCGCAGCGGAGGTCGCCACCGAGCAGCAGCACCTCGATCGCGTCCACGCCGAGCTGGCCAAGGCCGGCAGACGGGCCGACCTCGTCGCCGTCGACGGCATGTCCCGCGGCCGCACCGACCGCACCGGCGACGTGCGGGACGAGGAGATGTCCGGGCTCTTCGAGCGGGACGCCCTCGTCTACACCGCCGCCCGCCGCATCTCGCACCTGGAGAACCAGCACGAGGGCCTCGTCTTCGGCCGCCTCGACCTGGAGCACGGCGACCCCGACGAGAGCTCGGACCGCGAGATCCGCTACATCGGCCGCCTCGGCGTGCGCGACGACGACTACGAGCCGCTCGTCATCGACTGGCGCGCACCTGCTGCCTCCCCCTTCTACCAGGCCACTCCCGTCGACAACCGCGGAGTCATCCGCCGTCGAGTGCTGCGCTGCAGCGGTGACGAGGTCATCGGCGTCGAGGACGACCTCATGGTCCCCGAGGCCCCCGACGACATGGTCATCGTCGGTGACGGCGCCCTGCTCGCCGCCCTCACCCGCACCCGCGGTCAGCAGATGCGCGACATCGTCGCGACGATCCAGACCCACCAGGACGAGGCGATCCGCGCCACCGACCGCGGGATCACCGAGATCAGCGGTGGCCCCGGCACCGGCAAGACGGTCGTCGCGCTGCACCGGGCCGCCTACCTGCTCTACGCCAACCGGCGCCGCTACGAGTCCGGCGGCATCCTCGTCATCGGACCCTCCTCGGCCTACACCGCGTACATCGAGCGGGTCCTCCCTTCGCTCGGCGAGGACTCGGTCGTCCTGCGCTCCCTCGGCGACGTCGTCGACGTCATCACCGCGGTACGTCACGACCCCCCGGAGGTCGCGGCGATCAAGGGGTCGCTGCAGATGCGAACCGTCCTGCGACGCCTCGCCTCCCGTGCCGTGCCGGGCGCCCCCACCAGCCTGCGGGCCATGGTCGGCGGCCTCCCGGTGCGCCTCGAGGAGCGCGTGCTCGACGACATCCGGCGGCGCGCGCTGCGCGACCGCAGCCGCAACCAGGCCACCGGCTACGTGCGCGAGCTGCTCGCCCAGGCTGCCTGGCGTCAGGTCCGCGAGGGTGACCGGGACGAGTTCATGGACTCCTTCGACGAGTCGATGGCCATCGACGACTTCGTCGCCGAGTGGTGGCCGCAGGTCGACCCCCGCGAGGCCCTGCTGTGGCTCGCCGACACCGAGCTCGCCTACGAGGTGTGTCGCTCCGTGCTCAGCCAGGGCGATGCCGCTGCACTGGCGCACTCGGCCCGCGAGACCCTCGAGGCCGGGACCTGGAGTGTCTCCGACGCCGCCCTCGTCGACGACCTGTCGGTCCGCCTCGGTCAGGTCGAGGAGCCAGAGCGTGAGGAGCGCTCCTTCTACGAGATCGAGGAGCTCGACGGCGTCGAGGAGCTGCGCGCCATGGGCTCGGCCATCACGGCTCCCGAGATGAGCCACAGCCTGACCCCGACCAACGCCCGCGAGCGTCTGCTCCACGGCACCGTCGGCCGCCCCGGCGAGTACGCGCACATCCTCGTCGACGAGGCCCAGGACCTCTCGCCGATGCAGTGGCGGATGATCGGTCGACGCGGTCGGCGTGCCTCGTGGACCGTCGTCGGGGACGTCGCCCAGGCGTCCTGGCAGGACACCGCCGAGGCCGACCAGGCGCGCGAGGAGGCCTACGGCAACCAGCCGCGGCAGGCCTTCCACATGACGACCAACTACCGCAACGCGCAGGAGATCTTCGACTACGCACGGGACGTCATCCTGCCGATCGTGCCGGACGCCGACATCCCCGACGCCGTGCGCGAGACGGGCGTCGACCCGGTCGAGATCAGCTTCGGCGACGCGCTCGACACCTCCCGTCCCGACGTGGGCGCCGTTGCGGCACAGGCCCTCGACGCACTCGCGCAGGAGGTCGACGGGTCGATCGCCGTCATCACCCCGCAGCGGCACGTCGACGCGGTGCTGTCGCTCGCCGGGACGCACGACGGCCGGGTCGTCGTCATCGACCCGCTCTCGACCAAGGGTCTGGAGTGGGATGCCACGCTCGTCGTCGACCCCGACGCGATCGCCTCGGAGTCCCCGGGCGGCGCCCGCGTGCTCTACGTCGTGCTCACCCGTGCGGCGCACCGGATGACGGTGCTGCGCCCGACCGACTGACCGTCAGGGCGCGGGCAGCCGCGCGGCGTCGCGGGCAGTCGCTCCCGACCGGCCGAAGGCAGCCTCAGGTCATCGACCTGCGGGCGACCGACCCCAGACTCGTCCAGCCACGCGCCTCGGAGTCCGAGCCCGCGGGCCGCAGGGCTGCGCTCGCGCCACCGGCGCCTGACCGCATCCCGTCGACGACCTCGCGGAGGACGTCGACCGCAGGGTGCTCGGGGCGCCACCCCAGGACCGACCGGGCGCGGCCCGTGACCATGAGCGGGGCCTGTGCGGCCATGTCGACCCAGGTCGGGTCCAGCGGACCCAGGTGCGTGTGCCAGGCGGCTGCGGCCGCGAGCCGCGGGAGCCCCCTCGGGAGCCGCACGGGCCGGGCGCCCAGTGCCCTGGCGATCTCACGCCCACCGAGCGTGCCCTCACCCGCGAGGTTGAAGGGCCCCGAGGCGTCCTGCTCGATACTCGCCACGACCGCGCGCGCGACGTCGTCGGAGTGCACCATCTGCAGGGCGAAACCGTCGGCCCTGGGCACCCACGGCAGGTGACGCACCGCCCGGGTGGCAGCCAGCACCGCCGGCAGTCCGTAGCGCGCCATCTGGGCCCCGGCCCGCCGCTGCCCGACGAGGCACGGACGCAGCACGGCCACCCGGTCCAGCGCCGAGCGGGACCGGGCCAGCACGTCCAGACGCCGCTCACCCAGGACCTTGCCACGGGCATAGGGCGAGTCCGCGGCGCCCTCGAGGGGCCAGGTCTCGTCGACCCGCTCGCCACCCGAGCCGGGCGCGTAGGCCGCCACCGACGACAGGTGCACGACCTTGCCGACCCCGGCCTCGAGCGCGGCCGCCACGCAGGGCAGGAGCATCCGCGGGCCACGGTCGTGCAGGAGTCCCGGCCGACGCATCGGCTGCAGCGGCCAGGCGAGGTGGACGTAGGCGTCGGCGCCCCGCAGCGCCCTGGTCAGGGCCTGCTGCCCGTCGGGTGTGCTCAGGTCGGCGCGCACCCACTCGGCCCCGTCCGCCTCGCGTGGCGGTCGGCGGGCCAACGCCACCGGGTGGTGGCCGGAGGCGAGCAGCGCGGGGACGAGCGCCGAGCCGATGTTGCCGCTCGCGCCGGAGATGACGACCCGCGTCACGAGTCGTGCATCCGCTGCAGCGTGGTCACGAGCAGCTGCTGGCGGGGCCGGCCCCACCAGCGGGCGTCCTGCAGGGCGGCGCGGGCTGCGAGGTAGCCGCAGCCGCCGTGGACTCCACCACCCGGGTGGGTCGCCGCGCTGCCGAGGTAGAGCCCGGCGACATGCGTGCGCGGTCCGCCCAGTCCGGTCACCGGCCGCCAGATCGCCTGCTGGAAGAGCTGCTGGGTGCCCCCGCCCACGGCCCCGTGGCCGAGGTTGGCGTCGGCGGCCTGCAGGTCCTGGGGGCTCTGGACCCACCGTCCGACCTCGTGGCCGGACCAGCCGGGGGCCAACGACTCGAGCAGGTCCTCGCAGCCGGCGACCACCTGGTCGACCGCGGCCGGGTCGTCGTGCCGGCCGCGCGGCAGGTGCGTGTACAGCCACAGCGCCTCGGTGCCGGCGGGCGAGCGCGACGGGTCGATCGTGCTCATCTGGCCGACGAGGGCGAAGGGCCTCTCGGGCACGACATCGCTCTCCAGGTCCGCGGACCACCGCACGAGTCCCGGCACGTCGTGGCCCACGTGCACGACACCGGCGCCTCGGGCCGCCGGCGCCGTCCACGGCATGGGGGCATCGAGCCGCAGGTTGAGCTTGAGCGTCGGCAGGTCCCACTCGAAGTGCTGCATCCGCCGCCGCAGCCCCTCGGGCACGGCGGCCGGGTCGAGCAGGCTCTCGTAGAGCGCCTGGGCGCTGGTGTCGGCGACGACGGCGCGACTGGCACGGATCCGTCGCCCATCGGCCAGCTCGACGCCGTGCACGCGACCGCTGGAGACGACGACCCGCGAGACGGCCGTACCGGTCTCGACCCGCGCACCGGCGCTCTCCGCCCGGCGGCGCAGGGCATCGGCGAGCGCCCGGGTGCCGCCTCGGGGCGACGGGAAGCCCACGTCCTGGCACAGCATGGTCATCAGCCACCCGTAGAGCCCGCTCCCGGCGGAGGTCGGAGGGATGTCGGCATGCATCGCGTTGCCCGCGAGCAGCTGCCCGGCCCCGCTGCCGCCGAAGCCCTCGGCCGCGAGCCGGGTCACCGGCAGTACGGCGAGCCGGGCCAGGTCGGGCGCCTCACGCAGCCCCAGGCGGGCGAGGACTCGAGCGGCGTCCTTGACCGGCGGCCAGCGGGTGAGCAGGGCCGCGAGGAGCGGGTCACGGACCCGGTCCCACTGGGCGACCATCCGCAGCCAGGCCTCCCCGTCGCCGGCGTGCTCGCGGTCGAGCCCGGCCGCGGTCGCCTCGGCGTCGATGTCGAGAGGGACTCCCCCTTCGCCCGGGCCTGCGACGTGGGCGAGCGGCCGCACCGCGTTGGCCCACTGCAGGCCGTGCGACTCGAGATCGAGCTCGCGCAGCACCGGCGAGGCCATCGCGAGCGGGTGGCAGGCGCTGAACTCGTCCTCGATCCAGCCGTCGCTGCTGCGGCTGGCGACGGCTCCTCCGACGCGCTCACGCTCCTCGACGACGAGCACGTCCCAGCCGGCATCGGCCAGGTACGCGGCGGTGACGAGGCCGTGGTGCCCGGCACCGACGACGACGGCGTCGACGCTCTCCAAACCCTCAGACCTCCTCGACGTGCGTCTCGCGCTCGGCGAGCAGGCACAACCGCCGCAGTGCCTCACGGTTGCGGATGATCAACCCGGCTTGGCGCACCGGTCGGGGGACCAGGACGGCCAGACCGCCGGAGGCGTCCTCGCGCATCGTGACCATCGTCCCTCCTGGCTGGCTGCTGACCTCGATCTCGACGAGCTGCGTCCCGAAGGGTCGCACGCGCGCCTGGAGGACGATCCGCATCTGCGCGGGGTCGATCTCCACCACCGATGTCCGATCATCCCTCACGATCGGCCACACCCCGACCGAGTGGTGCAGATGGGCCCCTTCGGCAGGCCAGGACTCATCCACGGAGCGCACCCGCGAGGCGCCGACGACCCACGCGGCATAGGTCCAGCCGTCCTCGATCACCGACCACACGCGCTCGGGTGGTGCGGTCGTCGTCCAGCGCACCGGGGCTGCCCCGGACCAGTCGTGCGTCGGGGCCGCGTCGTCGCCCATGGTTGCTCTCCTTTGGTGTCGGGGTCTCGTCCACCCCACCAATACCCGACGGCCCCCGAAGCATCCGCTTCGAGGGCCGCCAGGTGGAGGTGTCGGTCAGCCGCTCTTGCGGCGGAACATCTGCTGGGTCGCGGTGGTCTCGGCCCGGTGCGAGTCCTCGACCTTGCCGTGAGCCCCACCGCGCAAGACATTCGCGCCGCCGTGCTGCTGCTTCTTCTCCAGCGCTTCCCGGAACTTCGCCTTCACGTCCTCAGGAGCGCTCTCGTGGTTGCTCATGGGACCTCCCTTCGTCGGCGGCCGGGACCGCAGCTGCGGGCCCGTCTGTCACACCTTCCAGCACGAAGGGAGAGAAGGCAACGCCTTTTCGCGCCGACGCGCCACGAGCGGCTCAGGAGTGGCTCAGGAGTCGAGCAGCGGGTGCCGCGGGATGATCTCCTCGCGCCCGGGGCCGACACCGATGGCCGAGACCCGGGCACCGATGAGCTCCTCGGCACGCAGGACATAGGCCTGGGCGTTGGCGGGTAGCTCCTCGAAGGTGCGGCAGGCGGTGATGTCCTCCCACCAGCCGTCGAGGTACTCGTAGATCGGCTTGGCGTGGTGCACGTCGGACTGGTTGACCGGCATCTCGTCGACCCGCTCGCCGTCGATCTCGTAGGCGACGCAGATCGGCACCCGCTCGAGCCCGGTGAGCACGTCGAGCTTGGTGATGACGAAGTCGGTCACGCCGTTGATCCGCGTCGCGTAGCGGCCCACCACCGCGTCGAGCCACCCGGTGCGGCGCGGCCGACCCGTCGTGGTGCCGTACTCGTGGCCGGTCTTGCGCAGGAACTCGCCGTCGTCGTCGAAGAGCTCGGTGGGGAAGGGGCCCTCGCCGACGCGCGTCGAGTAGGCCTTGAGGATCGCGATGACGCGGCTGACCCGGGTCGGCGGGATGCCCGAGCCGGTGCACGCGCCACCGGCCGTCGCGGAGGACGAGGTGACGAAGGGGTAGGTGCCGTGGTCGACGTCCAGCAGGGTCGCCTGACCGGCCTCGAGGAGGACGTTCTTGCCCTCGTCGAGCGCCTTCTCCAGCACCAGGCTGGTGTCGGCGACCATGGGGCGCAGGCGGTCGGCGTAGGACAGCAGCTCCTCGACGACGGCGTCGACGTCGGAGGCGCGGGTGTTGTAGATCTTCGCCATGACCTGGTTCTTGAAGGCGAGAGCGGCCTCGACCTTCTGCCGCAGGATGCCCTCGTCGAAGATGTCCTGCACGCGGATCCCGATGCGGTTCATCTTGTCGGCGTAGGTCGGGCCGATGCCGCGCCCGGTCGTCCCGATCTTGCGCTTGCCGAGGAAGCGCTCGGTCACCTTGTCGAGCGTGCGGTTGTACGGCGGGATGAGGTGCGCGTTGGCGCTGACGAGCAGCTTCGAGGTGTCGACCCCGCGCGCGTCGAGCCCGTCGAGCTCGTGGAAGAGCACCTCGAGGTCGATGACCACGCCGTTGCCGATGATCGGGGTCACGGTGGGGGTCAGGATGCCCGAGGGCAGCAGGTGCAGCGCGTACTTCTCACCCTCGATGACGACGGTGTGGCCTGCGTTGTTGCCACCGTTGAACTTCACGACGTAGTCGACGTCGTTACCCATCAGATCGGTGGCCTTGCCCTTGCCCTCGTCGCCCCACTGGGCTCCGATCAGCACGATCGCCGGCATCGGTCCTCCTCGCCCGCTCTGGAGCGGGTCTCGACAGCACATCAGCCGCGGGACTCCCGCGGCTGCTCACCCGGTCCACTCTACCGAGGCGACTTCGCGAGCCTCCCGTCGCGCTCCAGAGCGACCCCGAGCTGGAAGCGCGTGGCCACCCCGTACTGGTCCATCAGGGCCGCGACCCGGCGCCGCACGGTGCGCAGCCCGACGTGCAGGGTGCGGGCGATCATCTCGTCCTTGGCCCCGAGGGCCAGCATCCGGATGAGCGCCTCGTCGGCGCCCGCCTCGGGGACCTCGATCTCAGGCGCGACCGACCACATCAGCTCGAACCACGCCGAGAAGCACTGCACGAGAGCGGGGTTGCGGATGAAGACATAGGGCGACCGGGTCCGACCCCACTCCGACAGGGTGATGACCGCCTCGTCACCGAGGACGATGAACTCGGTGCCCACGAGGTCCGAGACCCGCTGCTCCTGCCCGGTCCCCCGCTTGGCCGCCAGCTCGCTGCGCGCGAGCTCGGTGCCCAGTGCCGACGGGTGCAGCAGGGTCCGCTGGACCTGCCCCTCGACGGCACGCGAGCGCTCGTGGCGACCGTTGATCTCCTCGCGACCGGCACCGGTCTCGAGGTCGAGGATGACGTTGTGCGTGCGCTCCACCTGGCCGGCGATCCGGTCGATCATCGGCGCCGCCATCTCCTGGGTGAGCACCTGCACACCGGGGTCGTCGCCGAGGTCGATGTTGTGCATCCGCGCCCGCAGGGTCATCAGTGCGTCACCGATGTCGACGAGCTTTTCGCGGCCCTGCTCGATCCGGATGGTGTCCTCGGCGAGATAACGCTCGAGGCGGAGCAGCGGCTCGTCGTGCGGCGGCGATGGGGACATGATTGGCATGTTATTGCCACTGGCCGTCTAGTGCCACCTTTGTTGCTCGTCGTGCGGCAGAATGAGCCTGCGCGCGGGCGCCGCCGATGGATCAGGGGACTCAGAGCGGCGCCCCGCGCCTCGCACTTCCGGACACGGGACACCGGACCGACGACAAAGGGCGTCACGACCACTGGTCGTGACGCCCTTCGTGCATGTCGTGGTCAGCCGAGCAGGGCCCGGGCCGCCTCCAGCGACGAGTCGGTGAGGAAGGTGCGGCAGCGCAGCTCCTCGTCGGCCTCGCCGATCTCACCGGCCGCCTGCGACAGCGCCGCGAGCGAGCGGAGGAAGCCGCGGTTGGGCAGGTGCGACCACGGGACCGGCCCCTGGCCCTTCCACCCGGAGCGGCGCAGCGCGTCGAGCCCGCGGTGGTAGCCGGTGCGGGCATAGGCGTAGGCCTCGATCGAGCGGCCGCCGTCGAGGGCGGCCTCGGCGAGCACCGCCCACGGCAAAGAGGACGAAGGGAGGTCCGCCGCCACGGAGGTGGCGTCCTCACCGGCGTCGATGCGTGCGGCGGCGGGGTCCTCGGGCAGGAGCGTCTCAGGGATGCCGAGCAGGTTGTCCATCAGGCCTTCACCGACGTCCCGGCAGAGCGCAGGTTTTCGCAGGCCTCGACGATGCGGGCGGCCATGGCGGCCTCCGCCTCCTTGCCCCAGGCGCGCGGGTCGTACTGCTTCTTGTTGCCGACCTCGCCGTCGATCTTGAGCACTCCGGTGTAGTTCTCGAGCATCCAGCCGGCGACCGGACGGGTGAAGGCGTACTGGGTGTCGGTGTCGACATTCATCTTCACGACGCCGAAGTCGACGGCGTCGCTGATCTCCTGCGCGGTCGAGCCGGAGCCGCCGTGGAAGACGAGGTCGAGCGGCCGCTCGCCGTGGTCGCTGCCGTACTTCGCGACGATCGCGTCCTGGCACTGCTTCAGGATCTCGGGCCGCAGCTTGACGTTGCCCGGCTTGTAGACACCGTGGACGTTGCCGAAGGTCAGGGCGGTCATGTACCGGCCCTTGTCCCCCAGGCCGAGTGCCTCGACGGTCGCGAGGGCGTCCTCGGGGGTCGTGTAGAGCTGGTCGTTGATCTCGTTGGCGACACCGTCCTCCTCGCCACCGACGACACCGATCTCGACCTCGAGGATGATGTCGGCCGCCGCGGAGAGCTCGAGGAGCTCCTGCGCGATCTGGAGGTTCTCGGCGAGCGGCACGGCCGAGCCGTCCCACATGTGCGACTGGAAGATCGGCAGGCCGGTGGCGTCCTTGCGCTCCTTGCTCGCCGCGAGCAGCGGGCGGACGAAGCCGTCGAGCTTGTCCTTGGGGCAGTGGTCGGTGTGCAGGGCGATGTTGACGTCGAAGTTCTTGGCGACCTCCTGCGCATAGGCAGCGAGCGCGAGCGACCCGGTGACCATGTCCTTGACCGTCGGGCCGGACAGGTACTCACCGCCGCCGGTGGAGACCTGCACGATGCCGTCACTGCCGGCCTCGGCGAAACCGCGGATCGCAGCGTTGAGCGTCTGGCTGGAGGTCACGTTGATCGCGGGGTAGGCGAAGGAGCCCGCCTTGGCGCGGTCGAGCATGTCTCGATAGACATCTGGGGTGGCGATGGGCATGGCGGAGAGCCTCCTGGCGCGTGATCGGTTGGTCTTTTGCCACGATCCTCGCAGATCGACCTGCGGCCGGGTCGCGGTCGCGCATGTTACGTGCGGGTACGACGTGCACTTGTCGAGCCGCGCTTCACGGGAACCCCGGACTTCTGAGGTTCTGTGCGAGATCTACGTCAGTAGTGGGTGTCGTACCCGCGGGTAGCTTCTGCCTTCACGGGGTGCGGGTCGCTGGGACGGTCGTCGCGACCCGCTCCAGGCCCAGGCGGGTGAGGATCGGCAGCGAGTCCGGTGAGCAGTCCACCCGGACGAAGGGGAAGCCGCGCTCGCTGGCCCGCTGCGCCCGCTGCGCCACGAGGGCCCGGTAGATCCCGCGTCGGCGGGCGGCGGGGTGCGTGGTCCCGCCCCAGAGCGAGCAGAAGTCGGTGCCCGGGCTGTAGCGCACCCAGGCGCCGCACACGACCTGCCCGACCTCGACCCGGTGACCCACGGCCTGCCCCGACCCGACCACCGGCCCGACCTGCATCGGCTCGGCCGCCTCCGCGACGAAGACGTCGAGCGTCCCGGGCGTGCGCCGCAGCTCCTCGCGCAGCTGCTGGGTGTGGCCGTCGCGCCGCCCCCAGACGATCTCGTGGAGGTCGGCGATCCCGGCGAAGGCGCCGTCGTCCGCCACGTCGACGAGGCGCAGGCGCACCCCCTTCGCCGTCACGGGGTGGAGGAGGTCCGTGACCTCGCCCAGGACCAGCGCCTCGTCGTCCTCGACGGTGAAGCCGTGGGCCCGCAACCGCTCGAGCAGGTCGGCCGGCTCGTCGTAGTCATAGGTCTTCCACTCGAGCTCCTGCCCGCGCCCGGCGAAGAAGTCGACCTGCCGCGCGATCCAGTGGTCCGGGTCCTCCCCCAGACCAGCCGGGCACTCGACCATCGCGAACCCGGCCGGGTCCTGCGACCACGTGCGCCGCACCGGCCCGTCGGTGTCCTGCACCATCCCCGGCCGAGGCTCGTCCTCGCGCCCGGCCAGTCGGATCTGGGCGTGGAAGTCCTCCAGGAGCGTCACGCCCGCGACCCCTGCCACGCGATGATGCGATCGAGCGCCTCATTGATCGCATCGGGCCCCGCGGCGAGGGACAACCGCACGCACCGCGAGCCGACCACGGGGTCGAAGTCGCCCCCCGGCGTCACGGCCACCCCGGTCGCCTCGAGCAGCGCCGCCGCGTACTCCCGCGCGTCGGCGAAGCCCGCCAGCCGGTCCCCCAGCTCCGCCCAGTAGTAGAAGGCGCCGTCGGCGGGAGCCGCTGCGCCCCAACCGAGCTCGGCCGCCCGCTCGAGCAGCACCTCGCGCGCCCGGGCGAAGTCCTGCCGCGCGGCCTCGCCCTGCTCGTAGGACTCCTCGGTGAAGGCGGCCACGGCAGCCTCCTGCGCGCCGGCCGGCGGGCAGAGCGCGATGTTGCCCGCGAGAGCGTCGACCGCCGCGCGCAGGTCCTGCGGGACGAGCAGCCAGCCCAGCCGCCAGCCGGTCATCCCCCAGTACTTGCTGAAGGAGGAGACGACGATCGCGTGCTCGTCGACCTCGCGGGCACTCACCCCCTTCGCGTCGGGTCCGTCGGCGTAGGTGACGCCGTGGTAGATCTCGTCGCTCACCAGCCGCACGCCGTGGGCGCTGCACCAGGCGGCGATCGCGGTGAGCTCACCGCGGTCGACCATCGTGCCGGTCGGGTTGGCGGGCGAGGCGAGGACGAGCCCGGCGAGCGGTGCCTGCGCGTGCGCGGCCTCGAGCTGGGCGACGGTCGGCTGGTAGCGCTCGACCGGGCCGGTCGCGATGTCGACGACCTCGCACCCGAGGCCGGCGAGGATGTTGCGGTAGGCCGGGTAGCCGGGGCGGGCGAGCGCGACGCGGTCGCCGTGGTCGAAGGCCGCGAGGAAGGCGAGGACGAAGCCCCCAGAGCTGCCCGTCGTCACCGCCACCTCGGTCGGGTCGACGTCGAGGCCGTACCAGCGGCCGTAGTGACCCGCGATCGCCGCGCGAAGGGGGGCGGTCCCGAGCGCCGGGGTGTACCCGAGGGGCCGGGCCTCGGTGTGGATGCGGGCGGCGGCCGCGTGGACGGCGCTCGGCGCACCCTGGCTGGGCTCCCCCGCACACAGCGAGATGACCTCCCTTCCCTCGGCGCGCATGCGGGCGACGGTGGCGAGGACGTCCATGACCTCGAAGGGGGCGACGGCCGACCGGGCGGACGGGGCGAAGGGAGATGACGTCATGACCACATCCTCACACCGGCCCTCGGGGCGGCGGCATGTGACCGGGCCCACGCTGCGGCGGTACAGTCGGCCGGCCACACCCGCAGCCAGACCCCGAGAGCAAGGACAGCCATGTCGGAGACGACCTATCAACTCATCGCGATCGGGGTGTACTTCGCGCTGATGATCGCCATCGGGTTCTACGCCTACACGCGCACCCGCAACATCGACGGGTACATGCTCGCCGAGCGCGGGCTGCACCCGGCTGTCGCGGCCCTGTCCGCCAACGCCGCCGACATGTCCGGCTGGCTGCTCATGGGCCTGCCCGGCGCGATCTACGCCTCCGGCCTCATCGAGTCGTGGATCGCCATCGGCCTGACCATCGGCGCCTGGCTCAACTGGAAGTTCGTGGCCCCCCGGCTGCGTGCCTACACCGAGATCGCCGGTGACTCGATCACCATCCCGAGCTTCTTCGGCCGTCGCCTGCGCGACCGGACCAACCTGCTGCGCATCGTCGCGGCGCTGATCATCCTCGTCTTCTTCACCTTCTACGTCTCCTCCGGGATGGTGGCCGCGGGCAAGTTCTTCGAGAGCTCCTTCGGCTGGACCTATCTGCACGGCGTGCTGCTCGTCGCGGCGATCACGCTGCTCTACACGCTCTTCGGTGGCTTCCTGGGCGCGACGCTCACCGACGTCGCCCAGGGCCTGCTGATGTTTGCCGCGCTCGTCGCGGTGCCGATCGTGGCCGTCTTCAAGATGGGCTCGGTCGGCGACATCGTGGACGGCGTCCAGACGGTCAACCCCGATGCCTTCAACCTCTTCGCCGGCAACGACGGTGCCGTGCTGCTGGCGGTCAGCATCTTCTCGACGGCCGCGTGGGGCCTGGGCTACTTCGGCCAGCCGCACATCATCGTGCGCTTCATGGCCCTGCGCTCCCCCGCCGACGCCCACTACGGCCGGATCGTCAGCACCACCTGGATGATCATCACCGCCCTGGGTGCCATCACGACCGCCCTCATCGGTGTCGCCTACTTCAACGGCCCGGACCCGGCCAAGGCGCTCGACGACCCGGAGACCGTCTTCCTCCTGCTCAGCCAGGTCTTCTTCCACCCGCTCGTCGCCGGGTTCGTCCTCGCGGCAGTGCTCGCCGCGATCATGTCGACGATGTCCAGCCAGCTCGTCGTGTGCTCCTCGGCGCTCGTCGAGGACCTCGTCAACCTCACCGGACGCAAGGCCTCCGACAAGGCCCTGCTCATGTACGGCCGGATCGGCGTGCTCGTCGTCGCCGTCGTCGGGCTGCTGCTCGCGCTCGACCCCAGCTCGGCGATCCTCGAGCTCGTCGCCTTCGCGTGGGCGGGCTTCGGCGCCGCCTTCGGCCCGATCGTCCTGCTGTCGCTGTACTGGCGCCGGCTCACGGCGGCCGGTGCCCTGGCCGGCATGATCACCGGGGCGGTCACCGTCTTCGTCTGGGGCAACATCGACGCCCTGAGCGACAGGATGTACGAGATCGTCCCCGGCTTCGTCCTCAACCTGCTCGTGGCCGTGGTCGTCTCCAAGCTCATGCCGTCCACCAACCCCGAGGTCGACGCCGAGTTCGACCTCATGGAGCGCGAGCTGAGCGCCTCGCGTGGCGACATCGACCTGACGCGGGACTGAGTACTCCGACCACCACGGGATGAGTAGTGGCCCGGGCACACGCTGAGTAGTCCGGCGCATCCCCCTTCGCCGCGGGGCAGGAAGTGTCGTGGTCATGGACGCGACCACGATCTCCCGCCTCGCGGCGGCCACGCCCGACACCCGCAACCGGGTCGTCGACTTCTACCGCGCGATCGCCATCGGCGTCGTCGTGCTCGGCCACTGGCTGATGGCGGCGGTGGTCGTGCGCGACGGCGACGTGTCGCTCGCCAACACCCTCGACTTGGTCAAGCCGATGCAGGGCATGACCTGGGTCCTGCAGGTCATGCCGTTGTTCTTCCTCGTCGGCGGGTACGCCAACGCCACCTCGTGGCGCTCCGCGAGGGCGAAGGGGGATGGCTGGGCCATCTGGCAGCGCGCCCGGCTGCGTCGCCTCATGACGCCGGTGCTGCCGTTGCTGCTCGCCTGGCTGTGCATCTGCTCCGTCGGGCTCGCGGCCGGGGCGTCGCCCGACCTGCTGCGCACGGCGAGCCAGGCCGCTCTCGTGCCGACCTGGTTCCTCGCTGCCTACGTCCTCGTCGTGGCCGTCGCCCCGCTGACGCTCGCGCTGTGGGAGCGCTTCGGCTGGTGGAGCTTCTTCGTCGGTGTGGCGATCGCCGGGACCGTCGACCTGGTCTCGATCTCGACCGACTCGATCCTCGTGGGCTTCCTCAACTACCTCTTCGTCTGGGCGAGCGTCCACCAGCTCGGCTATGCGTGGCGTGACGGGGCCCTCGACGGCGCTGTCCGCCGAATCGCCTTGTCGGCCAACGGTCTTGCTGCCGTCTCGGCCCTGGTGTACTTCGGCCCCTACCCGGTGAGCATGGTCGGCACCGGTCAGCCGATCGAGAACTCCTACCCGGCCCGCGTGACCCTGCTCTTCCTCGGGATGTTCCAGATCGGGATCGCGCTGCTGGCCGAGCGTCCACTCCAGACGATGCTGCAGCGTCCCGCTGCGTGGAAGGCGACGATCGCCGTCAACGCCCGGATCATGACGCTCTACCTGTGGCACATGACCGCGATGCTCGGTCTCGTCGGGCTCTCCCTGGCCTTCGGCGGCCGCGGTCTGCACCTCGAGCCCGCGAGCGGTCAGTGGTGGGCGACCCGTCCGGTGTGGTTCGCGATCTGTGCCATCACAACGGTCGCGCTCATCGCGGTCTTCGGTCGACTCGAGGACCCGAGCGTCGACCTGCGGCCCGCCCCGAGCGTGTGGCGCCCGGTCCTCGCGACGATCTCGGTCTGCGGTGGCCTGGCCGTCATGGCCAAGTCCGGCATCGTCTCCGCCGACGGGGTCCACTGGATCTGGCCGGTGCTGCCGGTCGCGGCCATGCTGCTGCTGCGGGTCGTGCCGGTGCGGGCGCTGCACCCGCGGGTCTGAGCCGGGCTCTGTGCTCGTGCTTCAGCTCACGGGGTCTGGCCGAAATGGTGCCGCCGCACCCACGCGTGCATCGCGATGGCGGCTGCGGCGCCGGCATTCATCGACCGGGTCGAGCCGAACTGGCTGATCTCCAGCACGTCGTCGCAGGCCGCGAGCATCTCCGGCGAGATCCCAGGTCCCTCCTGGCCGAAGACGAGCACGCACCCGCGCGGCAGGTCGTAGGTCTCGATCGGGACCGAGCCGGGGACGTTGTCGATACCGATGAGGCGAAGGGGGGTCCCCCCTTCGCCCGCCGTGCTCGCCCACTCCACGAGGTCGGCGACGTCCGGGTGGTGGTGCTCCACCTGGTAGCGGTCGGTGACCATCGCGCCGCGTCGGTTCCAGCGCCGCTTGCCGACGATGTGGAAGGCGGCCGCGCCCATCGCATTGGCGGTGCGCACCACCGAGCCGATGTTGAAGTCGTGCTCCCAGTTCTCGATCGCGACGTGGAAGTCGTGGCGGCGCGTGGCCAGGTCGGCGGTGATCGCCTCGTGGGACCAGTAGCGATACCGGTCCTCGACATTGCGCCGGTCTCCGTCACGGAGCAGCTCGGGGTCGAGCCGGGCGTCATCGGGCCAGTCACCGTCCCACGGGCCGACGCCGTGGCTCACAGGGTGCGTCGAGACTTCGCCATTAGCCTTGGCATGATCATCCGGGGTTCGCACGGACCCCAAGGTAGACGCCACCGCCTCGGAAGGGCTGCATGCAGACCATCGTCGACTGGGTCCTCGCCCTCATGGAGAGCATCGGGGGGCCCGGCATCGCGCTCGGCATCTTCCTCGAAAATGTCTTCCCGCCGATCCCTAGCGAGGTGATCCTGCCGCTGGCCGGCTTCACCGCCGCCCAGGGCCGCTACTCGATGGTCGAGGCGATCCTGTGGGCCACCCTCGGGTCCGTGACCGGTGCTCTGCTGCTCTACGGGATCGGTGCGGCGCTCGGCATGGACCGGCTCAAGGCCATCGCGCACAAGATGCCGCTCGTCGACGTCTCCGACATCGACAAGACGGACGTCTGGTTCACCAAGCACGGTCCGAAGGCGGTCTTCTTCGGCCGCTTCGTCCCCGGGATCCGCAGCCTGATCTCGATCCCGGCCGGGATCGACCGGATGCCGGTGGCGCAGTTCCTCGGCTACACGACCGCGGGCTCGCTCATCTGGAACAGCCTCTTCGTCTGGCTCGGCTTCCAGCTCGGCGACCGCTACGAGCTCGTCGAGAAGTACATGGACCCGATCAGCAAGGTCGTCTACCTGCTGATCATCCTGGCCGTGCTCGGCGTCCTCGCGTGGATGGTCCTGCGCGCCCGACGTCGCAGCCACGACCCCGACGACCAGATCGACGTCGACACCCTGGGCTGACCCTCCACAAAAGGGCTCGTGCGCTGTCGGTGACCGCACCTAGTGTTGACCGACATGACCGCACCCGTGATCGAGGCCTCCGGCCTGGTGAAGAAGTTCGGTGACTTCGTCGCCGTCGACGACGTGAGCTTCGAGGTACCCAAGGGCACCGTCTTCGGGCTCCTCGGGCCCAACGGCGCCGGCAAGACGACCACGGTGCGGATGATGACCACCCTCGCCATCCCGACCAGCGGCTCCGCCCGGGTCGCCGGGTACGACGTGGCCACCCAGGCCGACGCGGTGCGCGCGAGCATGGGCCTGACCGCCCAGGGCGCGACCGTCGACGACCTGCTGACCGGGCGAGAAAACCTGCGCCTCATCGGCGACCTCTACGGGCTGCCCGGACGGGAGGTGCGGCGCCGCTCCGACGACCTGCTCGAGCGCTTCTCCCTCACCGAGGCGGCCGGCAAGGTCGTCAAGGACTACTCGGGCGGCATGCGGCGGCGCATCGACCTCGCGGTGAGCCTCATCGCCCATCCCTCGGTGCTCTTCCTGGACGAGCCGACGACGGGTCTCGACCCGCGCAGCCGGGTGGAGCTGTGGGAGGTCCTGCGTGGTCTCGTGCGCGAGGGCACGACCCTGCTGCTCACGACGCAGTACCTCGACGAGGCCGACCAGCTGGCCGACCGGATCTGCGTCATCAACCACGGGCGGATCATCGCGCAGGGCACGCCGCTCGACCTGAAGAACCAGTCAGGCGCGACGAGCCTCGTCGTCACCGTCTCCCGGCACGACGAGGTCTCCCGGGCCACGGACCTGGTCCGCGGCGTCGTCGGCGACATCCACGTCGACGCCGACGCCCGGCGGCTCACGGCCCCGGGCGCCGGGGTCGCCGACCTGACCCGCATCGCGGGCGTCCTCGACGGCGCCGGCATCGAGGTCGACGACCTGGG
Source organism: Janibacter limosus (assembly GCF_004295485.1). Taxonomy (NCBI): domain Bacteria; kingdom Bacillati; phylum Actinomycetota; class Actinomycetes; order Micrococcales; family Intrasporangiaceae; genus Janibacter; species Janibacter limosus. The sequence continues at coordinate 2,984,758 of NZ_CP036164.1, forward strand.
CATGCAGCGGCCCAGCCTCGACGACGTCTTCCTCTCGCTCACCGGCCACACGGCCGAGGAGACCAGCAACCAGGAGGCACCCGCATGACCGCCCACGCGCAGACCGCGGCGGTCGACGCCCCCGCCGCGCGGACGACCGGCGCCAGCCGCGTCCGTCAGATCACGACCCTGGTGCGCCGCAACCTCACGCACATCAAGCGTCAGCCCGAGATGCTCACCGACGTGACGATCCAGCCGATCATGTTCGTCCTGCTCTTCGCGTACGTCTTCGGTGGCTCGATCCAGATCCCCGGCGTCGACTACAAGCCGTGGCTGCTGCCGGGGATCATGGCGCAGACCATCGCCTTCAGCTCCTTCATCGTCGCGATCGGCCTCAACACCGACATCGGCAAGGGCATGGTCGACCGGCTGCGCTCCCTGCCGATCCGCCGCTCCTCGATCCTCATCTCGCGCAGCATCGCCGCCCTCATCCACTCGAGCATCGGGGTCGCGGTCATGTCGGTGACCGGCCTCTTCATCGGCTGGCGCCTGCACGATGGTGTGGTCCACGCGCTGATCGGCTACGGGCTGCTGCTGCTCTTCGGCTTCGCGATGATCTGGATCGGCATCCTCGTCGGCTCCGCCATGCGCTCGGTCGAGGCGGTCAACGGCCTGATGTTCACCACGATCTTCCCGATCACGTTCTTGTCCAACGCCTTTGCCCGCACCGACGTCATGCCCTCGTGGCTGCGCACGATCGCCGAGTGGAACCCCATCAGCTCCCTGAGCCAGGCCATGCGCGACAACTGGGGCGTGGCGGGCCAGCCACTGCGAGCCGATGCGCCCTGGCCGCTGCACAACCCCGAGCTGGCGACGATCATCTGGTCCGTCGCGATCACCCTGATCATCGCGCCGCTGGCCCTGCGCGCCTTCAACGCCCGCACCACCGACTGAGCGCCCCCCCTTCGTCCTTGGGTGGAGGTGGACTCGCCGACGACTCGTCGGCGAGTTCGCGTCCAGTCAGCGGCCCCCTTCATCGGGTGGATGCCGACTCGCGGGTGAATCGTCCGCGGGTTTACCTCCACCCGCGAAGGGGGTCGAGCCGGGTCAGCGCGAGCCGTGCCCCAGCACGAGCGCGGCGAGCTGGGTGCGTGAGCGCACCCCGGTCTTGCGGTAGATCCGCGTCAGGGTGCCCTCGACGGTCTTGACGCTCAGGTGCAGTCGCTGGGCGATCTCGCGGTTGCTCGCGCCGTCGGCGACGAGTGCGGCGACCTGCTGCTCGGTGAGGGTGAGGTGCGCGAGGGGGTCCTGGCCGTCGGGCTCCTCCGGCTCGAGCGTGTGCAGGGCCGCTCCGTCGGGGAAGCGCGCCTGCACCCACGTGGCCCACGGCTCCGCGTGGAGCGGTCGCAGCACCTCGCGGGCTCGCTCGGCCGCGTCGCGGCTGCGGCCGGAGCGCCGCGCCCTCCGCTCGACGTGGGCGAGCGTGACCAGCGAGCGGGCCTCCTCGATGGGCAGGCGCAGGTCGGCCGCCGCCGTCGCGGAGCGGGTGGCCAGACCCCGCGCCTGATCGAGGTCACCCGTCGCCGCACAGATCTCGGCCTCCGCGCGATCCGCTGCGATGTCCACTCCCGGCGCACCTTGCCAGGCGTCGACCGCCTCACGGATGCCGCTCAGCACCTCGCGCGCCTCGTCGACCTCGCCCGCCAGGGCGAGCGCGGTGACAGCATCGGCGTGCCAACGCATCGAGGTCACGTCACGGATGGCGCTGGCGGCGTCGATCGCGCGCAGCTCGCGGAAGGCAGCCACGGCCGCGGCGAGGTCGTCCAGGTGCAGCTGAGCCAGCCCCAGGTGAGCCAGCTGTCGGCGCAGGTAGCGCTCGTCGCCCTGCTCGCGGGCCAGGTCGACCCCCCGGGCGCTGACGGTGGCCGCCCGCTCGAAGGAGCCGCCCACCGTCTCGGCGATGGCCTCGATGTACCAGGTGGTGGCGACCGGGGTGTCGAAGTGGGTCGCGGCACGGGTCGCCCGGCCGGCCAGCTCCAGGGCCTCGCGGCCGCGGCCCTGACGCGCGACGACCTCGACCAGGCTGCGCAGGACGTGGACGGTGTCGTACCCGGCGTCGGGCCCGACGTCGGCGAGCATGTCGACGAACTCCGACCGCGCGCGGCGCAGGTCGTCGTCGTGGAGGGCGAAGCGCGCCGCGATGTAGCGGGGCGAGGTGTGCACCTGACCGGGGCGCGGCGGGCCCGCGAGGGCCGAGGCCTTCTCGATGAGGCCACGGGCGCTCCCTTCGCCCAGGGTGTGGCTGGCCGCGGCAGCGACGGTCAGGGCGTCCACCTCGAGGTCGGGACGGCCCGCGCGGGCAGCCAGCTCCACCGACCGCTGGGCCAGCTCCAACGCCGTGCGCAGCTCGTGGGTGCCCAGGAGGATGCGGGCCCGCTGGAGCAGCACCCGGGCCTGCAGCTCGGGGTAGCGCTCCGACGCGTGCATGGCCGCGATGAGCAGCTCGTCCGGGGAGCTGGCGTCGAGCTCGAGCAGCGCGATGTCCGCCCGCACCCGCTGGTGCGGCTCGGTGAGCTCCGCGGCGCCCTCGATGGCGCGGTGGAGGACCCTCGCCTCCTTGCCGATGACGGCGTTCTCGAGGCAGCAGGTGATCCACTCGGCCCGCTCGGGTGTCCCCGAGTCCGCCGCGAGGAGGTAGAGCTGCGCCGCCAGGTCGTGCTCGCCGCGGGCGGCGCTCTCCCGGGCAGAGGCGGCGAGGTCCGCGGGGGTCGTCGAGGGGTCGCCGGCGAGCGCCAGGTGGTAGCGCGTGAGGGGCAGGCTCGACGCGTTGTCGGCCAGCTCGCGGTGCAGTCGGACGAGCTCGTCGCTGTCGACGGACTCGAGGAGCACCTCGCCGAGCGCCCCGGGGGTGAGCCGCAGGTAGTCGTCCTCGGACACCAGCAGCGAGAGCTGCTTGGCCGTGCGGATGCTGTCCGCGGCGTCCTCACCACCCAGCCGGGTGAGCACGGCGGCCGTCGGCTGGTGCATGGCCGCGATCCGGCGCAGGGTCGTCAGGACGGTCTCCGACAGGGCATGGACCCGCTCGCGCGCGCGACCGTGCTCCGCGCGGGAGATGCTCGCGGTGGGCTGCTCGCCCGCCGACTCGGCGATCTCGTGGGCGAGCCCGGGGTTGCCGCCGGACTCCCGATGAGCCCACAGCGCGGTGTCCGTCGCCATGCCCACCTCGGTGAGCATCTCGACGGTGTCGGCGCCGGCGAAGGGCGGCAGGTCGATGTGCAGCACCGGCAGGTCACGTGCCTCGCTCGTGGTGGGCACGAAGCCGGTCACGGGCGAGGGGTCCCCCGGCCCGACACCGAGCAGCAGGCCGAAGGCGCCCGGGCCGAGCGAGCGCACCGCCGCGGCCCGCAGGGCGTGGTCGCTGAGCTCGTCGAGGTACTGGACGTCGTCGATGACGAGGACGAAGGGGGCGTGCCCCGCCTGAGCGGTGAGCAGCTCGGTCAGCGCGTCGCCGAGCCGGGCCGCCGGGTCCGGCCAGTCCGCCGGCCTCGGGTCCAGGAGGGTGGAGCGCATCCGCTCGGGCAGCTCCTCGAGGGTCGAGGGGTCGAAGGCCTGGGCGATGAGCGCGGCAGCATGCCCGGGCGTGCCGAGCCGGGCGATCCGCACGACCACGGCCGCCGGCAGGCCGGAGGCGACGAGGTCGAGGAAGGTCGTGCGGCCCATGCCCCGCGGCCCGTGCACGGCGACGGCCTGCCCGTCGAGGACGCGGGCCGTCACCGACGCGAGCAGACGGGCCCGACCCACCGGCGCGGGAGCGCCGCCCGGGTCATGACGCGCAACCAGGTTCACTCGAGTCGTTCCTCCCTCGTGGGACCACTCCAACGTAACCCGCAGAGCTGGGTCGGGGGGACGGGCCCCCTTCGCTGTGTGATCGGCACGTCAGCGGGGAGCGATGACCTCGCGCCCCATGAAGGGCTGGAGCGCTGCGGGGACGCGGATCGAGCCGTCGGCCTGCTGGTGGTTCTCCAGGATCGCCACGATGGGCCGGGTGCTGGTGATCGCCGTGCCGTTGAGCGTGGCCACCGCGCGGGTGCCACCCCCTTCGGCATTGCGCTCGCGGATGTTCAACCGGCGGGCCTGGAAGGTGGTGCAGTTGCTCGTCGAGGTCAGCTCCCGGTACTTGCTCTGCGTCGGCACCCACGCCTCGCAGTCGAACTTGCGGCTCGCGGGGCCACCGAGGTCTCCGGCGGCGACGTCGATGACGCGGTAGGGCAGCTCGAGGGCCTCGAGGATGCGGCGCTCGATGCGCAGCAGGTTGTCGTGCTCGGCGACGGCGTCCTCGGGCCGGCAGAAGACGAACATCTCGGTCTTCTGGAACTGGTGCACGCGGAAGATCCCGCGGGTGTCCTTGCCATAGCTGCCGGCCTCGCGGCGGAAGCAGGTCGACGTCGAGACGTAGCGGATCGGCCCGTCGCGCAGGTCGAGGATCTCGTCGGCGTGGAAGCCCGCGAGCGCCACCTCGGAGGTGCCGGTGAGGTACAGGTCGTCGGCCTGCAGGTGGTAGACGTCGTCGTGCGCGTCGAGGTAGCCGGTCCCGGCCATCGTCTCGGGACGCACGAGGCTGGGCACGACGAGCGGGGTGAAGCCCTCCTCTGCGGCGATCTGCTGCGCCAGCCCCATGAGGGCCATCTCGAGCTGCGCGCCGGCGCCCTTGAGGTAGTAGAAGCGGCTGCCGCTCACCTTGGCGCCGCGCTCCATGTCGATGGCGCCGAGCAGCTCGCCGAGCTCGAGGTGGTCCTTGGGGGCGAAGCCCTCCGCGGCGAAGTCGCGCGGCGTCCCGACCTCCTCGATGAGGTCGAAGTCCTCCTCACCTCCGGCCGGGACACCCTCCTGGATGACATTGCCGATGGCCCGAAGGGAGGTGTCCAGCTGCGCCTTGGCCTCGTCGGACGCGGCCTCGAGCTCCTTGACACGGGCGGACATCGCCGCGCCCTTGTCGCGCAGCGCGGCTGCCTCGGCCTCGAGGCCCGGGATGTCGGCGCTGTCCGGGTCGGACTTCTTCAGCTTGCCCAGCCGTCCCATGACGGGGCCGAGCTCCTTGCTCGCGGCCTTCTGCTCCGACCGGGCCGCCTCGAAGGCCTGGATCGAGGTGCGACGGCGGTCGTCCGCGGCGATGACGGCGTCGACGAGCGACTCGTCCTCCCCGCGGGCACGCTGGCTCGCTCGGACGGACTCGGGCTGGTCACGCAGGAACTTGAGGTCGATCACGCTGTGCAGGATATCCGCGATGCAGCGCGTCACCGCCCCCGCCGAGCGGTGCTCGGCCGGACGCTGCCCTGCGGTAGCGTCACCGACGTGTCGGACTGGACCCTCTTGGCGCTCGCCATCGCCCTCTCCTTGGCCCTCATCGGCGTCGTCGTCGGACTCGTCCTGGCAGGGCCGGGGCCCGCCCGCACGCGCGCCCGCCACCGGCGTCCCCGACCCGAGCGGAGCAGCTTCCGCAGGTCGAGCAAGGACAAGGGCAGGGCCGAGCGACGGGCCGCGATCATCATCAACCCCACGAAGTTCGACGACGTGTCGCTCGTGCGGGCGGAGCTGACGCAGGCGAGCGCGCAGCTGGGGTGGGCCGAGCCGCTCTTCCTCGAGACGACCGTGCAGGACCCCGGCACGGGTCAGGCCCGGCAGGCGCTGGAGGAGGGCGTCGACCTCGTCTGCCCCCTCGGCGGTGACGGCACGACCCGCGCGGTCGCGGTGGCCCTCGCCGGCACGCGCACACCGATGGGCCTGCTGCCCAAGGGCACCGGCAACCTGCTGGCCCGCAACCTCGACATCCCGGTGGGCGCCGACCTCGTCCCTGCCCTGCGGGTGGCCTGCAGCGGCCGCAACAAGGCGGTCGACGTGGCCTGGCTCGAGCTCGACCCGGCGGAGGAGCCGGCGACCGACGACTCCGGCCAGGCGGAGGAGCCGGTCGAGGGTCCCCCCGTGCAGCGCCACCCCTTCCTCGTCATGGCCGGCATGGGCTTCGACGCCGAGATCATGGGCGGCACGAGCGAGGAGTTCAAGGCCCGGGTCGGCTGGAGCGCGTACTTCGTCACCGGCTTCCGCAAGCTCTTCGTCAAGCGGTTCCGCGTGCGGTGGAGCATCGACGGACGCATCCAGGACCCTGTGCTCGCCCGCACGATCCTCGTCTGCAACTGCGGCACCCTGCAGGGTGGCATCCAGCTCGTCCCGAGCGGCCGCGTCGACGACGGACTGCTCGACGGCGTGGTCATCGCGCCCAAGACGCTCATCGGCTGGGGGTCGATCGCGCTGCGCGTGCTCGGCCGCTCCGAGAAGGACGGCAACGAGCTGATCCGTACCACCGGGTCGGTCTACACCGTCGACGCCGACGAGCCGCACCCCGTGCAGGTCGACGGTGACGTCATCGGAGAGGCCACTCGGATGCGCGTGAGCGTCGACCAGCAGGCGCTGATCGTGCGGGTGGCGGGCTCGTAGGCCGTCACGCCAGCCGCGCCGGTCGACCGAGGGGCCACGGGCCGTCTCAACGAGTCCGAGGACCTGGCCTGAGGCGGTCGGCGTTGGCACGGATGGCACGGACGAGCGCTTCCTCGGGAGCGCTCGGTACAGATCGTCTGGTCGACAGGACGACGTCGATGGGACCCGCCGATGCCAGTCGAGGATGCTCGAGAGGCACCAGGCCCTCTGGCGGCATCCCTGCGGCATGCAGGATGACGCCCATCCCGGCCAGCGCCGCGGCGCGCAAGCCGTTGAGGCTGTCGCTCGTGCAGGTGATCCGGTGAGACATACCTGAGCGGCGGAAGAGCTCCAGAGCAATGGCACGCGTCAGGGCCGGGGGCGGGTAGGTGACGAAGGGGATGGGCTCCCCCTCGTCGAGGACGAACCCCGGCGCAGAGTGCAGGACGAGCTCGTCGGTGAAGACGAGCCGAGGGTCACGGTTGCCTGCCCCCGGGCGCTGCTTGCCGAAGGCGATGTCGAGGTGCCCGTCGGCGAGCAGCTGGTTGAGGTCCTCGCTCAGGGCGACGGTCAGCTCGAGGTCGACCCGGGGGTGGTCCCGGCGAAACTCTGCAAGGACCGCCGGGAGCTCGTGGAGGACGAGGTCCTCCGAGGCGCCGAAGCGGACCCGGCCGCGCAGGGTCGACTCGGAGAAGTAGCGCTGCGCCGCTTCCTCACGCTCGAGGATCTCGCGGGCAAAGCCGAGCATGGCGGCTCCGTCTGCGGTCAGCTCGACCGAGTGGGTGTCGCGCAGCAGCAGGCGACGACCCGCCGCCGTCTCGAGCTTGGCGACGTGCTGGCTGACCGTCGACTGGCGCAGGCCGAGCCGGCGACCGGCGGCGGTGAAGCTGCGCGTGCTCTCCACCGCAAGGAAGCTACGCAGGTGGGTTGGGTCGAACACCAGAGCAGGCTATCAAGAATCGTGATGACTCTTAACGCGATCATCATGTTTCGCGGACACCAATCGGTGGCTACCGTCGAGATCATGTTCTCCAGGCTCTTGGCGTCCAGCCGCGTCGACCCCTTCTTGCTGATGATCCTCACGACAGTGGCGATCGCGGGTGTGCTGCCCTCGCACGGCGTCGCGCTGACCTTCTTCAGCTGGGCGTCCAAGGTCGCCATCGGGCTGCTCTTCTTCCTGTACGGGGCACGCCTGTCGAGCAGCGAGATCCTCCACGGTGTTCGGCACTGGCGACTGCAGGGCTTCATCCTCGCGACGACCTTCATCGCCTTCCCCGTGCTCGGGCTGCTCTTCAGGTCCTTCGTCCCCGCACTGCTCGGCGAGCCGCTGTACCTCGGAGTCCTCTACCTCTGCGTACTGCCCTCGACCGTGCAGTCAGCGATCGCCCTCGTCTCCGTCGCCCGCGGCAACATTCCCGCCGCCGTCGTCGCCGCGAGCGCGTCCAGCCTGCTCGGCATCTTCATCACCCCGCTGCTCGTCGGTGTGCTCATGAGCACCCAGGGCGGTGGGTTCAACGGCTCGGCCGTCGGTGAGATCTTCGTGATGCTGCTCTTGCCCTTCCTCGCCGGCCAGATCCTGCGCCGCTGGATCGGCGCCTGGATCAAGGAGCACGGCAAGCCGCTGAAGGTCGTCGACCGCGGCTCGATCCTGCTGGTCGTGTACGTCGCCTTCAGCAAGGGGATGAACGAAGGGATCTGGTCGAGTCTGTCGGTCGGCCGTCTGGCATTGCTCGCGCTCGTCTGCCTGCTGCTGCTCGGTATCGTCTTCGGCCTGACCTGGGTGATCTCGCAGCGGACCGGCTTCTCCCGGGCAGATGGCGTGACCATCCTCTTTTGCGGCTCGACGAAGTCGCTCGCGACCGGCTTGCCGATGGCCACGGTCCTCTTCGCCGACCAGCCGGTCGGCCTCGTCGTCCTGCCGCTGATGCTCTACCACCAACTCCAGCTGCTGATCGGCGCAATGATCGCCACGCGACTCGACAAGCGCGCCGAGGAGCCTGCGGTCGTCCCCGTCTGAGCGTCGGCCACCACTCTCAGGCCCCGAGGCTCGCACTCGCCCCGCACGAGTGCGCCAGGGCGACGAGACGAGCGATCTGCGCGGGCGAGTACGCGACCCCGAGCTCCAGCGCCTCACGCGCCTGGTGCACCGCGCGGACCCCAGGGGCACGCGCCCCCTCCCCTGACGCGGCGACGACATCGAGGAGGTGCTGGACCCGCCCGGCGAGGTCCTCTCCTGACGTCGGCTCGACCGCCAGCATGAAGAGGCTGACGCCCTGCGGCTGGTCGACGCGGGTCGGGAGCCCGACGTCGGCACCGAACCGCTCACCGCCGGCGAGCACGCCGGTGAGCACCTCGAGGGCCAGGCTGAGGCCGAACCCTCGGTGCCCGCCGATGGGCTCGAGCAGACCGGTGGTCCACAGCGAGGGATCATTCGTCGGCTCACCGTCGCTGTCGCGGAGCACGCCATCGGGCAGCAGCTCACCGCGCTCGTGGTAGCCGTCCATCTGGCCGGTCGACATGGTCGTGGTCGCGGTGTCGTAGAGGATCCGCTCGCCACCCTCGCCCGGAGCGGCCAGCGCGTGGCCCTGGTTGCCGACGACCCGACGGTGTCCTCCGGGCGCCGCGATGAGCGCGGGGCCATTGGTCACGGCCAGCCCGATGCATCCGCGATCGGCAGCCAGATCGGCGAAGTAGCCCATGGCGGCTGCAGAGGTGGCGCCACGCACGGAGACAGCAGCCATTCCCTGGGTCGTCGCCTTGTCCACCGCGCGCAGCATGGCAAGGGTCCCGGCAACCTGACCCCACGCGCCGTCGACGTCGAGCAGCTGGTGGGCCGGACGGTCATGCACGACCCGGAGTCGTGGATCGGCGGTCGTACCCCCGGCCCGGATCCGCTGCACGCACTGGACGAGCTTGCTCGAGACCCCGTGCGCCGGCAGTCCGTGGGCATCGGCCCACACGAGCCCGTCCGCGGTCCACGCCGCGTGCTCGGGCGGCATCCCCACCCTGACGAGGACATCGCGCGCCAGGTCGTGCAGGTCGCGAAGGGGGATGTGCTGTCTGATCTCGTCTGTGCTGGTCACCCGCCCCATCGTGTCAGCGCCGGGCTCATCGACCCGAGGTATTTGTGCACGTAAAACAGGCATGATCCATGTGCATCTTCACCCTAGAGTCGGGGCCGTCGGCGACCTAGCGTGGAGCCATCGAACCGATCCCGGCCTATGAACCGGAAGAGAAAAGGTGACTGACATGGCAGAGCTGCTGTCCCAGGAGGACTTCCGCGCCGCGCTTCAGGATGCGATCAAGGGTCGCGAGGCCTCGACCGCCAACTTCAGCAAGGCTTGGGCCGAGGGCAAGCTCGAGCGCAAGCACTTCGCCCGGTGGGCGGAGAACCACTACCACTACGTCGGCTTCTTCGCCGACTACCTTGGCCTCGTCTACCGCAACACCCCGGACAGCCACAAGGACGCCAAGGACTTCCTCCTGCAGAACATGTACGAGGAGGAGCTGGCCGACATCCGCCACACGGACCTGCTGGTCCGCTTCGCGGAGGCCTGCGGAACCACGGCCGAGCGCATCGAGGACCCGCGCAACATGAACGCCGTGACCCGCGGGCTGCAGGCCTGGTGCTACCAGATCGCCGACCGCGAGCACTACGTCGTCGCGACCGCTGCACTCGTCGTCGGCCTGGAGTCTCAGGTCCCGCAGATCTACACCAAGCAGATCATCCCGCTGCGCGAGACCTACGGCTTCACCGAGGACGAGATCGAGTTCTTCGACCTGCACATCACCTCGGACGTCGTCCACGGCGAGCGCGGCTACCAGATCGTGCTCGAGGGCGCGGACACCCCCGAGCTGCAGCAGCGCTGCCTCGAGGCCGTGCGCATCGGCGCCGAGATGCGCTTCAGCTACACCAAGTCCCTCTACGACAGCTATGTCGCCGAGGACCTCGAGGCCGCCGCGGCCTGACCGCACGACCACAGAGCGGGCGCCTGCCCCGGCGCCCGCTCTTGCTCTACCCACTTCCGCCCCGCCGGCCACCGGCACCACACCCCACAGGAGCAGGACGATGAGCACCTGGCACGACGTCGGCAACGTCAAGGACCTGAAGCTGCGCAAGAAGAAGGCCGTGGAGATCGACGACACCCCGATCGCCCTCTTCTACGTCGGCAGCACGGTCTACGCCCTCAACGACATCTGCATCCACGAGGAGCGCCGTCTCAGCAAGGGGACCCTCCTCTTCGGGAAGGTCATCTGCCCCGGCCACCAGTGGAAGTTCGACCCGGCCACCGGTGAGCCGGAGGACCAGGACGGGTGCCAGCCCACGTATGCCGTGCGCGTGGCCGAGGACGGAACCATCTCCGTGAGCCTCGACCCGGCCGCCAAGACCGCCGACTCGGGCGTGGTGACCACGGCATGAGCGAGGCGACCTCCCCCCTTCCCGCCGGCGTCGTCATCGTCGGTGGCGGCCAGTCCGCCGCCGTCGCGAGCCGCACGCTCCGCCGCAAGAAGTACACCGGACCGATCACCATCCTCGGAGCCGAGCCGCACCGCCCCTACCAGCGGCCGCCGCTGTCCAAGGAGTACCTCGCGGACGCCGGCTCCAGCATCGAGCTCCTGCCCGAGGACTGGACCACCACCAACGAGGTGATCGTGCGCACGGACGTGACCGTCGAGCGCGTCGAGCCCGGGCCCGTCGTCGTCACCACCGAGGGTGAGCGCATCGCCGCCGACGCGGTCCTCCTCGCGACCGGAGGCAGCCCCCGGATGCTCGGCGGGGCCACCGGCGAGCGGATCCACCACCTGCGCACCCGAGATGATGCCGACCGCCTCCGCGCCGCCCTGGGCAGCTCGTCCCGCCTGGCCATCGTCGGCGCCGGGTTCATCGGCGCCGAGATCGCTTCTGTCGCACGGGATGCGGGCGTGGAGGTCACCGTCATCGAGGCCGCCGACCAGCCGATGCACCGTGCCCTCGGAACCGACCTCGGTGGCGTCTGCGCCCGCCTCCAGCGCGAGCGGGGCATCGATCTGCAGCTGACCACGGCAGTACGTGCCGTGCACGAGAACGCGGACGGCGTGGTCGTCGAGACCGACCGCGGCGACGTGCCCGCCGACCACGTCGTCGTGGCGATCGGGATCGTGCCCGACACCCGCGTCGCCGAGGCCTCCGGCATCGAGTGCGACAACGGGATCCTCGTCGACGCCTCGTGCCGCACGAGCATGCCCGGCGTCTGGGCGGCCGGTGACGTCGCCAACCAGGACCATCCCCTCGTCGACGGCCGCGTGCGGGTCGAGCACTTCGACAACGCGAGCAAGCAGGCCTCCGTGGCCGCTCAGTCGATGCTCGGTGCGGACATCACCAACTCCGACCCGCACTGGTACTGGTCGGACCAGTTCGGGGTGAACCTCCAAGGCGTCGGCCACCCCGAGCCCGGCGACGACATGGTCGTCCGCGGCGATCTCGAAGGCGCGAGCTTCACCGCCTTCTTCATCCGCGAAGGCGCTGTCTGCGCCGTCTTCGCCCTCAACGACGAGGAGACGGTCGGACTGGCGCGCGAACTCGTCAACATGGGCGCGAGCGTCCCCGTCGAACTGCTCACGGATCCCGAACGGGATCTCTTCGAGGCCCTGGAAGGAGCCGCGTCATGACCCGACTCAAGGGCAACTACATCGGAGGTGACTGGGTGTGGCCAGCCTCCGCAGCCTCCTTCGATCGCACCAACCCGGCGCGACCGGACGAGGTGGTCTCCACCGCTCCGGAGTCGACCAGCACCGATGTCGACGACGCCATCGCGCACCTGTCGGAGCACCGGCACGCGTGGGCCGCCACGTCGCCGGAGAAGCGCGCTGACGTCCTCGTCGCGGCTGCCGACATCCTCGCCACCCAGGCCCAGGACCTGGCCGTCGAGCTGGTCCGGGAGGAGGGTAAGACCCTCGCCGAGGCCACCATGGAGACGACGCGCACCCCTCAGAACCTGCGCTTCTTCGCCGGTGAGGCGCTGCGCATGACTGGCGAGACGTACCCGACCGGGGACGGCAGCCTCGTCTTCTCGCGTCGCGAGCCCGTGGGCATCGTCGCGGCCATCACCCCGTGGAACTTCCCGCTCAACATCCCCTCGCGCAAGCTCGGCCCGGCACTCGCCGCAGGCAACGCCGTCGTCTTCAAGCCCAGCGAGGTCACCCCGCTGATGGGTCAGCGCCTGGTCGAGGCCCTCGTCCAGGCCGGGGTGCCGTCCGGCGCACTCGCGCTCGTCCACGGACACGCCGACGTCGGTCGGGCGATGGTGGCCAACGACGAGGTCGACGCGGTCACCTTCACCGGCTCCACCGAGGTGGGTACTGCCATCCACGGCGTCACCGGCGTCGACGTGCGGACCCAGCTGGAGATGGGCGGCAAGAACGCGCTCGTCGTGCTCGAGGACTCAGACCTCGACCGGGCCGCCGCCATCATCGCCAAGGGAGCCTTCGGGCTCTCCGGCCAGGCCTGCACCGGCACCTCCCGCGTCGTCGTGCACGAGGCGGTCGCTGACGAGCTGGTCCGTCGCATCAGCCAGACGGCCCAGGCTGCCCGCGTCGGCAACGGGCTCGACGAGGGCGTCACCTTCGGTCCGCTGGCCAACCGCGCCCAGATCGACAAGTTCTGCCACTACGTCGAGGGGGCCACGTCCCAGGGTGCCGTGCTCGTCGACCCGGACGGTCATCAGGCCGACCCTCCGGGTGGCGGCTATTTCGTGCGGCCGACGATCTTCAGGGACGTCGACCCGCTCTCTGACCTGGCCCAGGAGGAGGTCTTCTCCCCTGTGCTCGCCTTCATCACCGTCTCGTCCTACGACGAGGCCGTGAGGGTGGTCAACAACACCAAGTACGGACTCTCGGCGGGGATCGTGACCTCGGAGATCTCACGCGCGATCCGCTTCTCCGAGGACGTCGCCACCGGTCTGGTCAAGGTCAACCAGGCAACCAACGGCATGGCCATGAATGCCCCCTTCGGCGGGATGAAGCACTCGTCGACACAGACCTTCAAGGAGCAGGCAGGCGCTTCGATGATGAGTTTCTACACCACCGACAAGACCGTCTACTTCACCCCTTGACCCGAGAGGAACACCAGATGAGTGAGCACAGCGAGACCACCGAGGACCGGCAGCCGGCGGACGACGAGGTCGTCTTCCACAAGGTCTGCCGCAGCGGTCAGGTTCCGGAGGGTTATGTCCGGCGCTTCTACGTCGACGAGCTCGAGTGCGCCGTCGCCCGGCTCAAGGGCAAGGCGTACGCGACGAGCAACTACTGCACGCACCTCGACTGCCTGCTGAGCAGCGGCAAGCTCCAGGACGACGGCATCCGGTGCTCCTGCCACGGCAGTGTCTTCGAGCTCGAGGGTGGCGAGCCGATCTACCCGCCCGCCACGGCACCCATCGCCGTCTACCAGGTCAAGGAAGAAGAGGGAGAGGTCTACGTCGGGGTCAGCCGCAAGGACATCGAGCACGGCGGACCGCGCCGCAAGAAGCCTCGCGAATGACCTCAGCCACGACACCCGTCGCCCTCGGCCAGATGCAACAGGTCGTGCTGGGCCGATCCTGCGCGATCGCGTCCAGCCACCCGCTCATCACGGCCGAGGGCGCTCGGGTGCTCGCGGCTGGCGGCAATGCCATCGACGCCAGCCTGGCCATGGCGGCCGTCAGCTGGGTGGTGCTGCCCGGCCAGTGCGGCATCGGTGGCGATGTCTTCGCGATCGTCCGCGAGCCAGACGGTCGCGTGTGGACCGCGGGCGGCAGCGGCTACGGACCCGACGGTGGCACGCCCGACTTCTACCGGTCGCAGGGCCACTCCGCGATCCCCCTCACGGGCGCCCTCTCGGTGTCCGTCCCAGGGGCACCGGCCGCCCACGCGCTCCTGGCCGCCCATGCCCGCTGGGACCTCTCGCAGCTCTGGGCCAACGGGATCTCCTTGGCACGCAACGGCTTTGCGTGCACCAGCAAGAACCGCGCCGACATCACCGAGCGTCAGGTGCCCCTGGCCGCAGACCCCTCGACGGCCGCGTGCTTCCTCCCTGACGGGCAGGTCCCCGCCGTTGGTCGCCTGCTGCACCAGAGCGACCTGGCCGACACCCTCGAGGCCCTCGCCCGAGACCCGCTCTCCTTCTACCGAGGCGAGCTCGCCGACCGCAGTCTCGAGTTCCTGACGTCCGGGGGCGCACCCTTCTCCGGTGACGAGTGGGCCGCCGGTGCCGCCCTGGGGGCAGAGCCGGCGATCAGCGTCCGGTACGGCGACCTGACGCTGCACCAGACACCGCTTCCTTCGGCCGGGTGGATGGTGCTGCACCAGGCCGGCCTGCTCGACGGGTCGCTCCCCGAGCTCGACCTCCTCGGGCCCCGGGCGTGCGCACTCTTCGCCGGGGCCGCACGCACCGCCTTCGACGATCGCTTCGCCGCTGTCAACGCGGACAACGAGGCGTGGCGGGAGCTGCTGGACCCGGAGCGGATCGCCGCTCAGCGCGTCGGCCTCGGGGCCCCGACCACGGCTGCGGTCCCTGCACGGATCGACGGCGACACGACGAGCACCGTGTGCGTCGACGACGAAGGCCGCACGGTGAGCTTCATCCACTCGCTCGCCTTCACCTTCGGCGCGCGCATCACCGTGCCCGGAACAGGTGTCGTGCTCAACAACCGCCTGGGTCGAGGCGCCTATCTGGTGCCCGGGCATCCCAACGAGGTCACTCCTCGGCGAAAGCCGCTGCACACCCTCAATGCCTGGATCGCGGACGACGCCGACGGCCTGCGCCACGCCGGCAACTGCCCCGGCGGCGACGGTCAGGTGCAGTGGAACATGCAGGTCATCAGCCACCTCGTGGACCATGGCCTGGACCCGCAGCGGGCGGTCTCGCTCCCTCGCCTGACCGTCTTCCCCGGCTCCGACGCAGACGTCGTGGACGAGCCCTCGGAGGTGCGGGTCGAGGAGGGGCTGCCGCAGTCCACCCTCGAGACCCTGCGCATTGCTGGGCACCGCGTCCGGGAGATCCCGGTGCAGCGAGGCGGTCCCGGTGGATCCGCCTTGGCCATCTCCCGTGACCCGAGCTCCGGCGTCCTCTCCGCTGGGGCCGACCCTCGTATGGAAGGAACCGCTGTCGCATGGTGACCCCACCGCAGCTCCCACCCCCACCCCGACCCCAGGGGCACTACGTCCCCACGAGCCGGTCCGGTGATCTCGTCACCACCGCTGGGATGACGCCGCGTGTCGACGGCACCCTCGTCGTCACCGGACGGGTCGGTGAAGCCGTCGACCTCGACCGGGCCAAGGAGGCCGCCGTCATCGCGGTGTCCAACGCCCTGTCGGCTCTCGCCGAGGCGGCCGGTGGCCTCGATCGAGTCCGCAGCCTGCTGCGGATGACCGTGTACGTGCACGCCGCCAGCGGGTTCACCCAGCATTCCGCGGTGGCCGACGCCGCGACCGACACCCTCGCCACCTTCCTCGGCGGCCGTGGAGTGTGCGCGCGCTCGGCCGTCGGCGTCGCCAGCCTGCCGGGCGATGCCCCGCTCGAGATCGAGCTGACCGCCGTCATCTCGTGAGTGCACGGCCGAAGGGGAGACGAGTCGTCTCCCCTTCGGCATGTCGAGTTCAGGAGGCGAAGATCTCCGCGGACTCGACGACCCGACCGAAGGCCGACCCGAAGCTCAGTGCGGTCTTGTGGTGCTCGGCGACGACGACGATGTGGTCATCGCTGATCTGCACCCGCTGCCGGCTGACGCCGGCGCCGGTGATCTCTTGGTTGACGCCGTTGTAGAGACGCAGGATCTCCTGCTTCCACTCCCCGATCGTGCGCGGCGACGGAGGTGACGGTGTCTCTCGGGGCCGGTCGGCCCCCTTCGTCGTCATCAGGTCGGTACCTCAGGTCGGGGGGTTGGCCGCGAGGTGCTCGGCGAGCGCCGCGATGGCAGCCGCACCGACGGCCTTGTCCTGCTCCCCGTTGCCGCCGGAGACACCAATGCCGCCGATGATCTGCCCGTCGTACTCGAGCGGGAAGCCGCCGACGAAGATCGCGAACTTGCCGGGGAGCATGTGGCTGATCCCGAAGGCCTCATTGCCCGGGAGCGCCGGGCCGCCCGGCGCCTCGTTGAACTTGTGGGTCGCCCGCTCATGGCCGGCGGCGGTGAAGGCCTTGGCGATGGAGATGTCGACCCCGGTGAGGCGCGCCCCGGGGATGCGGTGCAAGGCGATGACATTGCCGCTCTCGTCGACCACGCACAGGGTCTGCTTCACCCCGATCTCATCGGCCTTGGCCCGGGCCGCCGCCAAGATCGGCAGGGCGTCGTCGAGAGTGATGCGGTAGATCGAGTGCATGGTCTTTCCTTCGAGGCGGAGTCGGGGGTCTGCCTCCACAGTGGCCGACCGCCCTCCATGACTCAATGGACCAATAGCACGAAAATTGGTCGCTCCTGATGCGTAAACTGCACAAATGGACACGCTGGCCCCCGAGGTCTCGGAGCACCTCACGATCGCCCGACTCCTGGAGGAGCACGCCCTGCGCAGCGCGGCGCCGATCTGCGACGGTGACCGGACCGCCCCACTGGAGTGGGCTCGCTCCGCGCAGGAGGCACTGGCCAACGCCAGCGACCTGAGCCGCACGGTCATCGTCGGCGACGACGGCGTCCTCACCCCCGAGGTGCTGTCCGTCCTCGAGAAGCGCGATGCGGCACTCGTCCTCGTCCGGGAGCCCAGCGAGTCACGCTGGGCCACGGCCTCCACCGGGCTTCCGGTCTTCGGCTTCACCTCGGGCACATCGATCGACGGCGTCATCCGGCTGGTGGCCCAGCTGGCGCTGGCGCACGAGAGCCACGTGCTGCGCTATGCGACGAGCGTCCACGAGCGCCTGGCGGCACTGCTGCACCGCGGGGCCGGGATGGAGGCGATCTGCCAGCAGCTCGAGCGCCTGACCGACTGCGCGGTCGCCTTCCTCGACACCGCCAACACCCTGCAGGCCGTCGCCAGAGACCGGCACCCCTGGCTCGACTCCAGCACTGCCGGGTCGATCGCCCGCAGGGTGAGTGCCGAGGAGGGCACCCTCCCGCGCGCCCTCGACTCCCACCACCACCCGGTGCACGAGCACGAGGTCGACGTCGAGGAGCACACCGCCCAGGTCCTCGTGGCCCCGGTGATGGTCGCCGACCGTTCCGAGGGATGGCTCGTGCTCATCGCCGCCTCCGACGAGCACACGGCGCACGACACGGCCAGTCGCGTGATCGCCCTCCAGGAGGCGGTGTCGATCATTGGCACCGAGGTCCTGCGGATGCGCAGCATCGAGCGTGCCGAGGAGCGGGCCCGAGGCAACTTCGTCCACGCCCTGCTGCACGGGCGCTTCTCCAACACCGCCGACCTCGTGGCTCGGGCGGCGCACCGCCGCTTCCCCACGGATCGCCGCTTCGGGGTCGTCATCGTCCAGGCCAAGGGCCTCATCGCCGAGAACGACTCACCCCAGCACCTGTCCAACATGGCCCGCACGGCGCTACGGCTCCGCGGTGCCGAGGACCGAGCGGCCCTCTCCGCGGTCATCGGGGACGTGATCGCCGTCGTCCGCGAGGTCGCACCCGCAACCCGCTCGGGCGGTGACAAGGGCAGCGCCGAGCTCAGCGCCTACGCCAAGGCGCTGCACCGACGTCTGCAGGGCGAGACCCAACGGCATCTGCTGGTGGCCTATGGACGCCCGGTCGACGGTGCGATGCAGATCAGCGACAGCTATCGCGAGGCCCGCATCGCCCTCTCACTGGCCGACCAGCTCGGCAAGGACGAGCCGGTCGGGTTCCTCGAGATGCGCACCCACGTCGCCCTCCTCGACCTCGCGCTGAGCCCCAACGGCCGCTCCTTCTCCGCGGAGATGCTGACCCCGCTGCGTGAGGCCACGGGCGACCTGGACGAGGCGGCCCGCACCTATATCGAGGACGGCGGCAACCTGACCCAGGCCTCGCGAGACCTCAACGTCCACCGCAACACCATGCTCTACAAGCTGGACCGCGCGTCCAAGGCCATCGCCCAGGACCTCCGCGATCCCGAGACGCAGTTCTCGCTCTGGCTGGCCATGAAGCTCGACCTGCTGGCCAAGACGGCAGACAGCGCCTCGCGCGCGGTCGACTCCGGCTGACGTCGCCCAGCGGGGCCGCTCACGCCAGGGTCGACACCGGCTCACGCTGCGGGCTGACCCCGACGAAGCTCACGACGAGGGCGAGCGCCGCCACGACGGCGGCGCCGGCGAACATCGCGGCTCGCCCATCGAACGGGGTGAGGATCGCGACCCACGCCGCACCAGCGGTCATCCCGGCAAAGCGCGTCAGGTTGAACAGTCCCAGCGCTGCTCCGTGCGCACCAGCCGGTGATCGCGTCGCGCCTGTGGCCGCGGGAGTCTGGACCATGGCCATGGCCGCTCCGGTGAGCAGGAGGCAGCCGGCAACGGCAGTCACCGTTGGTTGCAGGCCCCGGACGACGAGCGCCGTGAGCACGCCGGTCACCACCATGAGAGACAGACCGATCCGAAGCACCATGCGCGGAGACCCATGCTCGGACAGGCGCCCGACCGCTGGGGCGCTGACGGCCATGACCACGGGCAGGATGAAGAAGAAGATCCCGGCGCGACTGTATGACAGGTGCATCGGGCCGGTCAGCACCAGCGGGATCGCGACGAGCGAGGTACCGAGGAGGAACATCTGGGCGAAGGCCGCAAAGCAGCTCCGGAAGAAGCGCACCTCCGCGATGAGTCGAAGCGGGATCAGGGCGCGGGGGTTGCCGAGCGAGACCTTGATGAACCCCCCGAGCAGGGCGACCCCCGCCAGCGCGATGGCCATGTCGAGCCAGAGGGGTACCGACGGTTGCGAGAGCATCGTCGCGCCCAGCAGCACCAGACCGGCTCCCAGGGTGAGCATCACGGCGCCAGCGACGTGGAAGTGGGAGGCCCGGGGCGCGAGGTGCGGCACCGTGGCCTGGATGACCACGAGTGCGATGACGGACAGCACGGCGACGAGGACGAAGACCGAACGCCAACCGAAGTACTCAGCGAGGACACCGCCGACGGGTGGACCGATGGCTTGGCCGACACCGTTGGCAGCGGCCCACGCCCCCATCAACCGTCCCCGACTCTCTGGGTAGACGACCATCAGGATGCCCATCACGAGCGGGGGGATGGCCGAGCAGGCCAGGCCTTGGACGGCCCGGGTCACGATGAGGAAGGGCAGGTTGGGCGCCAACGCGGCGGCGACCTGAGCGACGCTCATCAGCGCCAGGGACCCGACCAGGACCCGCTTGCGGCCCAGGCGGTCACCGAGCCATCCGGTGAGCGGCAGGGAGATCGCAAGCATCAGGGTGAAGGCACTGACGCACAGAACGGCATAGGACACCGGCTGGTCGAAGTCGGCCGCCACTCGACGGAGCGGCACGTTGATGATGTTGTTCGACATCGTGCCGATGATGGTGACCAGCAGAAGTGCCGCTGCGGCAACAGCTGCCGCACGGCGGTCAGGCGTGACGCTCAACCCCATCGTCTCCCTTCGCGTGGTCCTCGCCCATCGGAGGGAGATCCAGGTGCCCCACAGCCAACCCTGCATCCCCCGTCGCGCGACACCAAGTGCACATGTGCACATGATCTAGCCATCTCAACTGTGCACCCCTGACGTAGACCGGTCGGGAGCGCCCTCGGCAGGCTGACCCATCACTAGCCACCTTCGGTCAGGAGCCACCAAAATGATCGAGATCACCGCAGCCCACTGGGTATATCTCGTCGGCATCGTCGCGATTCTCGCGACGATGCTCGCGCGCAAGAACATCATCGTGCCGGCCGTCTTCTTCACGATGCTTACTGCACTCGTCTACACCGGATCGCTCCCCTCGGGGATCGCGGCCATCTTCAACGCCAGCCTCGTGGCGGCCAAAGAGCTCTTCAACATCTTCCTGATCATCGCCTTGGTGACCGGCATGCTCGGCGCGCTGCAGGCGCTGGGGTCCGACAAGCGGATGGTCGCGCCCTTCCGGCCCGTCATGCGCAACGCCCACCTGTCCTTCTGGACCTTGGTGATTGCCACGTACAGCATCTCGCTGTTCTTCTGGCCCACCCCGGCCGTCCCCCTCATCGGTGCTGTCCTCATTCCCGTCGCCATCAGGTCGGGCCTGCGACCCCTTGCGGTGGGCTTCACCATTGCCGTTGCAGGGCAGGGGATGGCGCTGTCGAGCGACTTCATCATCCGAGTGGCTCCGGGCATCTCGGCCAAGGCCGCTGGCGTGGATCCCGACATCGTCGCCAACCGCGCCCTTGCGCTCTCCCTCATCACCGGAGGAGTGGCCCTGGCGATCGGCTACGTCCTCGAGCTTCGGCGGATGCGGCCGGGTAGCCCTGAGCTCCTTGCGGACTGGGAGAACCAGATCGAGAACTTCGACGACAACGTCGCCGTCGACTCCCCGACGACAGGTCATGGAGCGGCATTGCGCCGCGACGAGATGGCTGAGCACTTCATGACTCGCGACGGTGACGCCGTCGTCGAGCCCGAGTCACGCGACTTCCACACGCCGGACGGCGTCTCACCTCGAGTCTCGAAGCTCTTCGCGATCCTCGTGCCACTGGCGTACCTGGCCCTCATCGGCTATCTCGTCTTCAGCCTGAAGAACGCCGGCAGTGAAGACAGCCTCAAGGGAGGCGACGCAGCTGCTCTGGTTGGCGGCATCGCAGCGCTGACCATCTTCCTCGCCTCGTTCGCCGAGAGCCGCAAGAACTTCCTCGAGCGCTCCGCCGAGCATGTGACCGACGGACTCGTCTTCGCCTTCCGGGCCATGGGGGTCGTTCTCCCGATCGCCGGCTTCTTCTTCATCGGCAACGGCGACTTCTCCGGCACGATCCTTGGCGTGGCCGCCAATGCAGACGGTTCCCCGGCAGGCCCGTCGCTCCTCTTCGATGCGGTCCTCAGCGCTCAGGCCCACATCCCGGAGAACGGGTTCATCTCAGCACTGGGCATCCTGGCCATCGGTATCGTCGCCGGTCTCGACGGCTCCGGCTTCTCGGGCCTGCCACTGACCGGATCGCTCGCAGGCAGCCTCGGACCCGTCGTCGGGGTCTCGCCGGAGACTTTGGCTGCGGTCGGTCAGATGGGCAACATCTGGTCCGGTGGCGGTACCTTCGTCGCCTGGTCCTCGCTCATCGCCGTAGCGGGCTTCGCCCGGGTCAACGTGCTCGAGCTGGCACGCATGTGCTTCCTACCTGTGATGACGGGGCTGATCATCTCCACGGTGCTGGCGGTGGCGATCTTCGGCTAGCTGCCCCATCGCCACCCGGCTCTCGAGTACACGGACGAGAACCTCCCCTTCGTAGGTACACAGCCTGCGCAGGGGAGGTTCTCGCGTGTCGAGCGAGTCGCCGCCTAGCGCCCGGGCGCCACGTCCGCGACCGCCTCGTCGATGAGCTGCTGCGGGTCGGCCGAGAGGTCGAGCACGACGCCGTCCTCGTCAGGGGCCAGCTCCTCGAGGGTGTCGATCTGCGACTGCAGGAGCGACGCGGGCATGAAGTGGCCCTTGCGCCCCTTGAGCCGGTCGGCGATGAGCTCGGCGGAGCCGTGGAGGTGGGCGAAGACGACGCGGTGCCCACCCCCGAGGGCGGCAACGTCGGCGCGCAGCACGTCGCGGTAGGACCGCTTGAGCGCCGAGCAGGTGATGACGGTGTCCTCGCCCCGAGCCGCGTGTTCGGCCATCCATGCCGCGAGATCGCGCAGCCAGGGCCAGCGGTCCTCGTCGGTCAGGGGTGTCCCGCTGGCCATCTTGTCGATGTTGGCCTGCGGGTGGAACTTGTCGGCCTCGGCGAAGATCCAGCCCGTGCGCTCGGCGATGCCCTCGGCGACGGTCGTCTTGCCGCTGCCTGAGACGCCCATGACGACGACGTGAGTGGTCATCTCAGAGCACCAGGCTCAGGAGGAAGGCGAAGACGAAGCCGATGACTCCGATGAGGGTCTCCATGACGGTCCATGTCTTCAGTGTCGTCTTCTCGTCCATGCCGAGGAAACGACCGACGAGCCAGAAGCCCGAGTCGTTGACGTGCGACAGCACCGTGGCACCACCAGCGATGGCGATGACGATGAGGGTGAGGTCGATCGAGCTGAGCCCGGAGCTGGCCTCGATCGTGGGCGCCATCAGCCCCGCAGCAGTCGTCAGGGCCACGGTGGCGCTGCCCTGGGCCACGCGCAGCGCGGCGGACACGACGAAGGCGGCGATGATGACCGGCAGGCCGGTCGTCTCGAGCGTGCTGGCGAGCGCCTGGCCGATCCCGCTGGCCCGCAGCACCCCGCCGAACATGCCGCCGGCGCCGGTGATGAGGATGATCGCGCAGACCGGGCCGAGCGCGTCGTTGAGGATCGTCTCGACGTCAGCCTTGGAGCGGTTGCGCCAGCCGAGGACGACCATCGCGAAGAGCGTGGTGATGAGCAGCGCGATCGGGGTCTTGCCGATGATCCGCAGGGCAGCGACCCACGTGGCGTCGCCGTCGACGGTGCCGATCGTCGACAGCGTGTTGAGGCCGGTGTCGATGAAGATCAGGACCATCGGCAGGAGCAGGATCGTCAGGACCAGCCCGAAGGAGGGCAGGCGACCTCCCTTGGCCTCTGGGGTGGACGGTCCACCGGAGAGCAGATCAGGGACCTCGACCATGTAGCGGCTGCCGGCCCACAGGCCGTAGAGGTAGGACGCGAGGTACCAGGTGGGCAGCCCGATGAGCAGGCCGACGACCAGCAGCATGCCCATGTCGGCGCCGACGAGCTCGGCTGCGGCGACCGGTCCGGGGTGGGGCGGGACGAAGGCGTGCATCACGGCGAAGGCACCCGCGGCCGGGAAGGCGTAGCGCAGGACCGAGCCGCCGAAGCGGCGGGCGACGCTGAAGATGATCGGGAGCATGACCACGAGGCCGGCGTCGAAGAAGATCGGGAAGCCGAAGAGCAACGAGGCGACACCGAGCGCCAAGGGCGCCCGGTGCTCGCCGAAGCGTGCGATGAGCGTGTCCGCGAGCACCTGCGCCCCGCCGGTCACCTCGAGCAGACGGCCGATCATCGCGCCGAGGCCGACCAGCAGGGCCACGGAGGCCAAGGTCGAGCCGAAGCCGTCGGTCATCGTCGTGACGACGTCGGCGGGCGCGATCTTGGTCGCGAGCGCGGTCAGGAAGCTGACGAGCACCAGGGCGACGAAGGCGTGGACCTTGAAGCGGATGATCAGTAGGAGCAGGAGCGCGACGGCGGCCGCGGCGATGGCGAGCAGCGGGCCCGAGCCGTAGGCGGGCTCCGGTACGGCGTCAGCGACGAGAAACATCTTCGTATCCTCCGGTGGCGGGGTGCGGGCAGGGATCCGCAGCAGCCACTGTTCCAAAAGTATGCTTATTGCGCAAGCAATCGTCATCCTTTTCTTTGGCCGTGGGCCATCCCTCTGCGAGAATTCGCCCCATGTCACTGGGCGGGGGCCTGCACCACAGCGTGCTGAGCCGGATCGGGTCGGACCTGACCTCGGGGCGCCTCGTCGCCGGCGAGGTCTTCTCGATGGAGCAGCTCGAGGGACGCTACGGCGTCTCCCGGACCGTCGTCCGCGAGGTCATCAAGGTGCTGGAGTCGATCGGAGTGGCCACCTCGCGCCGTCGCGTCGGGGTGACGATCCAGCCCGAGAGCACCTGGGAGTCGCTCAGCCCGGTCATCATCCACTGGCGCCTCGAGGGTCCGCAGCGTCTCGCGCAGCTGCGCGAGGTCAGCGAGCTGCGCCGCGGTGTCGAGCCCCAGGCCGCCTGGCTGGCTGCGCAGCGCGCCACACCGGAGCAGGTCGAGCGGCTGCGCGCCGCGGCGGACGGGATGGCTGCGACGGGGCCCCGGGGCGACCTGACCACCTACCTGCAGCACGACATCGACTTCCACCGGACCCTGCTCGACGCCTCGGGCAACACACTGCTGGTGGGCTTCGCCCCCTTCGTCGCGGAAGCACTCACGGGCCGCACCCACCACGACCTCATGCCCCGCATCCCCGAGCAGGGCGCCATCGACTGGCACGTCGAGGTCGCGGCGGCCGTGGCCGACGGCCACCCTGAGCTCGCGGAGGAGACCATGCGTCGCATCGTCACCGAGGCGCAGGACGCCATGGACGAGATCCACGCCCGTGGTGACGGGCCGGGCACTGCCTGATCGGGCGCGGCCCACACCGGGATGACCGGATGGCCGGCCTCAGACCATCCCGGCCCGGTCGACGAGGATCGCCAGCTCGGCCCTCGAGCCCACCCCCAGCTTGGCCTCGGCGCTGCGCAGGTGCGTCTTGACCGTCGACTCGGAGAGGTACAGGGCGGCCGCGGCCGACGCCGTGGTCGCACCCCCGGCCATGAGGACGCACACCTCGCGCTCGCGGTCGCTGAGGACCTCGACCCGCTGCACGGCCTCGGCCCGCCGGTGGTCGGCCGCGTCGCCCCTGACGTGGGCGAGGACGTGCCGGGCCGCCGCCGGCGACATCGGCGCATGCCCCGCGGCGGCAGCGCGCACGGCCTGCGCGATCTGGTCGGGGCTCGCCGTCTTGAGCAGGAACCCGTCGGCACCGGCCCGCACGGCCTGCACCGGCAGGTCGTCGAGGTCGAAGGTGGTCAGCAGCACGACCCTCGGCGGACGGTCCAGACGACGCAGCTCGGTCATGGCCGCGATCCCGTCGAGCGCGCCCATCCGGTAGTCCATCAGCACGACATCGGGCCGGTGGGCCAGGACGGCGGGCACGGACTCCTCGCCCGACCCGACATCACCGACGACGAGGAGGTCGGCCGAGGCCTCGAGCATCAGACGCAGCCCCGACCGCACGAGCGGGTCGTCGTCGACGAGGAGGACGCGGATCGGCTGGTCGGTCATGCGAGCACCCCGGCCCCGGTCGGCGCCGGTCGCCACGGCAGGCGCACGGCCACGCGCAGGACGCTCTCGTCGTCGACCAGCAGGTGGGTCTCGCCACCGGTTTGGGCGACCCGCTCACGCACCCCGGTGAGCCCGTTGCCCTCCACCACCTGGGTCGGTGCGGTGCGGTTGGCGGCCTCGATGGTCACCCCCAGGTCCGGACGGACCACCACGGCCAACCGGACGCCGGCTCCGGGGGCGTGCCGGCGCGCGTTGGTGAGCAGCTCCTGGACGACCCGGTAGGCGGTCTGCCCGAGCGCCGGGTCGAGCATCGTCGCGCCGTCGAGGACCACCGTCGCCACGAGAGGCATCCCGTGGGCGACGGTCTCGTCGACCAGGGCCGGCAGGGCCTCGAGCCCCGGCACGGCCCGCGACAGGGCCGGGTCGTCGGGACGGCGCAGCACCTCGAGGAGGGAGCGCAGGTCGGAGGCGGTCTGGGCCGCCGACTCACGCACGAGGCTCGCCGAGCCCGCCAGGCGCTCGTCCTGGTCACGGGTGTTGGCCTCGAGGGCGCCCGCGTGGATCGACAGCAGGGACAAGCGGTGGCCGATGACGTCGTGGACCTCGCGGGCCACCCGCTCGCGCTCGGCCTGGCGCACGACCTCGTCGGCCAGCTGGACGGCGGTGACTCGGTGCCCCTCCCCCGCTGCCTGCGCGCGGTGCAGCGCGCGCCGCAGCCCGCCGACGCTGGCGAAGAGCGAGACCACGAGGACGGTGATCATCACGGGCGCCCACCAGGGGAAGGGGCCCGGTGTCGCGGTCGGGTCGCTGCCGAAGAGGATCCACCAGAAGGACTCGACCTGGGACTGGCCCCTCGTGTCCCGCCAGGTGGCGACGAAGGTCGCGACCGTCACCAGGGCGGTGCACCCGACGACCGTCGACCACCGGCACCGGATCCACACCCGCATCAGCACGACGAGGGAGACCAGCGGATCGATCGGGATGGCGATGGTGACGAGCGAGGCGGCGACGGCGAGCTGCCACGGCCAGCGCCGGCGCCACCACATGGCGGCGATGAGCAGCAGGCCGATCAACCAGAAGAGGATCCAGACACCGCTGGCCATCTCGTCGGGGACGCGACCACCGAGCCGGTCGGCGCGCGGCTCCCCCATCGCCACCGCGAGGGTCGTGCTCATCAGGCAGGCGAGGGTCCACAGCACCGAGCGCCACCACGACGCTCGTCCCCAACGCTGCAGCGTCTGCGTGTCCATGCCCGGATCGTAGGCCCGCGCGGGGACAACCAGGGTCCTCCCTTCGGTCGGTCGATCATGACCGATCGGGCGAGGCGCGCCGCCCCCTCGGCACGGTTGCATCAGCGGCATCACCTTCCGCATCGCACCCAGGAGTCACGATGACCCAGCAGCCGCAGTGGCAGCCCACCAACCCGCCGGTCCCGGCCGTCCAGAAGAGCTGGTTCGGCCGCCACAAGGCCCTCAGCGTCATCCTGGGGATCACCCTCACCATCGTGCTGGTCTGCTGTGGCGCAGGCGTGCTCAGCATGGGCGGCGGCTCGGATGACGCGAGCAGCTCATCCGACGACTCGACCACCGACGACGCGGCCGACTCCACCGACTCGACCACCTCGAAGAAGACGTCCAAGGATGTGCCCGAGAAGTCCGCGCCCGGCATCGGTGACTCCGCCAGGGACGGCAAGTTCGAGTTCACCATCAGCAAGGTCGAGAAGGGCGTCGCCTCGGTCGGCTCGGAGTACTTCAACGAGAAGGCCGACGGCCAGTTCGTGCTCGTGCACATCACGGTGAAGAACATCGGCGACGAGTCCCAGACGCTCTTCGACTCCGAGCAGAAGCTCAAGGACACCCAGGGGCGCTCCTTCAGCACCGACAGCAGCGCGGCGATCGCCATGGAGGACAACGAGATGTGGCTCAACGAGATCAACCCGGGCAACTCCGCGAAGGGGACGCTCGTCTACGACATGCCGGCCGACGCCCAGCCGGCCGAGATCGAGCTGCACGACTCGATGTTCAGCGGCGGGGTGACCGTCTCGCTGAAGTGATCTCCGGGGGGAGAGGAGGGGCGAAGGGAGTGGCCGCGGCCACTCCCTTCGTCCTGCTCAGACCTCGTCAGGCCCCGTCGACCGCGTACCAGCGGTCCTCGTCGGGCACCTTGCCGTCGGGGTAGGTCAGCGCCATCTCGGCGAGGGTCGGGCGGGGAGGCTCGCGCACGTCGTCGGGGAGCATCGCGGTGATCGCGTCGAAGATCCGCTCCATGTCGCGGGGGACAGAGCGGTACTTCAGGTCCACCGGCTCCCCGAAGGTCACCGTCACCTCGGGGCGGTCGAGCAGGTTGAGCACCCGCGGGACCTTCGAGGAGCGCGGCCAGACCTTCTCGGTCCCCGTGACGGCGAAGGGGATGACCGGCACCTTGGTGAGGTGGGCAAGGCGGGCGGCTCCGGGGTATCCGCTCATGCCGGGCTCGAAGAAGTGGATCCCCCGCGGGATCGTCCCCTCGGGCATCATGCCCACCAGCTCGCCTCCGGCGATGGAGCGCACGGCGGAGGCGAAGGCGTCCGGGCTGTTGGGGTCCTCCTGACGCCGGTCCACGCTCACCCCACCGAGGGCGCGGAAGAAGGTGCCGAGGCCGGGGGCGTCGAAGAGCTCCTTCTTGCCCAGGAAGCGCGTGGTGCGCCCGGAGCGACCCATCGCGACGACCATCGCGATCACGTCGAAGTACGAGCGATGGTTGCCCACGAGGATGGCGGGCCCGGCGGCTGGGACATTTTCGGCGCCGGAGACGGTGAACTTGGCGTACGGGAAGACCTCGGGCCGGGCAAGCATGGTGACCATCCGCTGCAGCTCCAGCCCGATGATCGGCAGCTTGAAGACCCCGGGCGAGGTGTCGAAGTGCAGGACCGGCCAGCGCGCAGCGATCGCGAGCGCCTGCAGCCGGGGGTCGGGGTTGACCGCACCGGGGTTGCCGACGGCCTTCAGCAGCGGGGCGTCGTAGATCGAGTCTGAGTAGGCGAAGGACTCGTCGAGGTCGATGTCGTTGTCCTGCGCCCACTCGCGCACGGCCGCCCTCTTGCCCGTCGACCACACGAAGTGGCCGTCGTTGCGCCCGGTGAAGCGGCCGTCGTCGCCGACCTCGTACCGAGTGGCGATGACGGCGTCGATGCCGAGCCGCTCGGCGAGCGGTCGCACGAGGTGCTCCGGGGTGGTCGTCGCGAGCACGACCGGCCGGCCGGCCTCCTGGTGCTCGGCGATGAGCATCTTGGCGAAGGGCCCGACCATCGGCTCGAGCACGTCGGCCGCGAGCAGGGCCGCCTCGTCGAAGGCATCGGCGGCCCGGCCCTTGGCGACGAGGACCGCCTGGCGGGCCAGGGCGATCGAGCCGAGGGACTCGCCGAGGAGGTTGAAGTAGCCGAAGAGGAGGGCCTCGCCCGGCATCCGCGCAGAGATGACCCCGGTCTGCCGCATGGCGGCCGACAGCGCCGGGCCGGAGGCCTTCGGCAGGAGGGTCCGGTCCAGATCGAAGAATGCTGCGCCCGTCATGCCGCGAGGTTACCGACGCGATCGCCTGCCGGACAGGGTTACGGCATCTAACGTGGGTCACATGAGCGATGACGCCGAGGTCCTCACCAGCAGCCAGGTCGACGAGCGCGCACCACGCGACTGGCGAGAGGTCGACGGGATGCTGCGCACCCGGCTCAAGGTGGCGGACTACGCCGCGGCGCTGGACCTGGTCAACCGCATCGCCAAGGCGGCCGACGAGGCCGACCACCACCCCGACATCGACCTGCGCTACAACTGGGTCGGTCTGCGGCTCGTCAGCCACGACGTCGGTGGGATCAGCCCCCGCGACCTGGAGCTGGCGGGCCAGATCAGCCGGATCGCCGCCGACGTGGGGGCCGAGCCGGTACCGGAGGTCACCACGTCGATGACGGTCGGCATCGACACCGCCGACGCCGACGCGATCCGCCCCTTCTGGATGGCCCTCACCGGCCACGGCGAGGCGAAGGGGGACCCCAGCAGCCTCCCTTCGCCCGACGGGCAGCTGCCGCAGATCTGGTTCCAGGAGAGCGCGGCCCGCGAAGGCCGGGGCCGGGTCCACCTCGACGTCTACGTCCCGCACGACCAGGCGCTCGCCCGGGTGGAGGCAGTGGTCGCCGCGGGTGGGCGCCTCGTCACGGACGAGTTCGCGCCCTCCTGGTGGGTCCTCGCCGACGCCGGCGGCAACGAGGCCTGCGTGTGCACCTGGCAGCCGCACGAGAAGAGCGCCAACCCGACGTCGTGAGAACCTGTGGGCGCCCCGCCCCCCTCCCGAAGGTGACGACGCACCCATGACGCGCCCCGCCCGCCGCACCACCCGACTCCTCGCCCCCGCGGCCGCCGTCGTGGGCGCCCTCGGGCTGGTCGCCTGCGGCGGCTCCGACGACCCGCAGCCGCCCACGTCGAGCTCCGCCGCGAGCTCGTCCGCGCAGGCCGGCGAGGAGACCACCCCGGAGATGCTCGACAAGCCGGAGCAGCAGCAGGTCGACGCCGCGACCGCCAAGGCGGCGCTGCCCACGATCGAGGACATGCCCGACGACGGCTGGGGCATCGACATCTCGACCTTCAGCGACGAGCCGATCACCTTCGACCCGGCCGTGTGCGCGGACGTCGAGCTCGCCTCGCAGGAGGCCCGCTCCTTCGACGACGAGCACCGCAAGGTCGACGAGGCCGCCCGCTTCAGCACGCCCCAGTCGCGCGGCGGTCTCATCACCGCCACCTACGTCGAGAGCTTCGACGCTCCCTTCCCCACCTCGATCCTCGACGCCGCCGGGGAGCACGTCACCGACTGCGCCACCTACACCTGGACCAAGAGCGGCAGCACGAGCACCCGCCACGTCAAGGCCATCTCCGTCCCGCCGCTCGGCGACCGGTCCTTCGGGGTGCGCCTGTGGTCCGACGGCACCGACTCCTTCACCGACCGGCTCTACGTGCGCAGCGGGCACAACCTCATCACCGTCATGACCCTCAGCAAGGAGGACACCTACGACGGTGAGCTCATGACGAAGTACGCCAGCGACATCCTCGACAAGCTCAAGGAGACGCCGTGACCCGCTCGAGGCGCAGCATCGCCCCCTTCGCCGTCGTCGCCGCCCTGGGCCTGACGACGGCCGCCTGCGGTGGCGAGAGCACGCCGCCCACCCCGTCGACGGTGACGGTCACGCAGACGCCCACGGAGCAGGCGAGCGGACCGGCGCACCGCCAGCTCACGAGCCAGCAGGTCAGGGCGGCCCTGCCGACCAAGGACGACGTCCCGGCCATCTTCCGACCGGACTCGCGCGGCTTCGACACCTCCTCGGTCAGCGAGCGCACCACCGACCCCGCGTCCTGCCTCGCGCTGTACATGGCCACTGCGGCACAACGCACCTTCATCAAGGAGCACCTCGTCGCCGACGGCGGGGTGCGCTTCAGCGAGGACCCCGACCAGCCGGGGTCGCCGAGCATCTCGGTCGGGATCCTCAGCTACGACGAGCCGTACCCCCGCGAGTACCTCGACGATGCCGGCGCCGTGCTGGGCGAGTGCTCCACGCACACCGCACGCACCGAGCCGGGCGCCTCCGACGTGACGTGGCAGGCGACCTCGATCCCGACCCCGACGCTCGGCGACCAGAGCTTCGGCGTGCGCATCGGCTCCCGCGACGTCGACCTGGCCATCGACTACCTCTGGGTCCGCAGCGGCCACAACGTCGTCCACGTCCGCATGCTCACCGGCTACCGGCAGGACAACGGCGACCAGCTCAAGACGACCGCCCAGGGTGTGCTCGACGACTTGGCCAAGACGCCATGAGGCCCGCGCAGCGCCTGGTCCCGCTGGTCACCGCCCTCGCCGTGGCCCTGCCCCTCGCCGCCTGCGGCGAGGACTCGCCGACGCCGGCCACCCCGACGTCGAGCGCCGCGACGACGTCGGCGCCCACCCCGTCGCCGGCCGACGGCCCCGAGCAGCGACGGCTGACGGCCGCGGAGGTCAAGGCCGCACTGCCCGGCAAGGACGAGGGCCCCTACCCGGCCTCTGACCGCGAGATCGACCCCACCCGGCAGAGCACGGCAGTGACCGACCCCGAGTCATGCCTGGCGCTGGAGCTCGACACCCCCGAGATGCGCACCTTCAAGAAGGAGCACATGGTCGCCGGAGGCGGCCAGATCTACCTCCAGCCGCAGGACTTCGCGGCGCCGCAGATGTCGGTCACCCTCTGGAGCCACGACGAGGTCTATCCCCAGCGCTTCTTCGACGAGGCAGGTGCCGCGCTCGCCGAGTGCGGCACGCTCGCCAGCGGGGACTCGCCCGACGACTCGTTGAACGACTTGCAGGCGACGTCGATCCCGACGCCCGCGATGGGCGATCAGAGCTTCGGTGTGCGGATCGGGCGCGAGGAGTTCGACATGGCCGTCGACTACCTGTGGGTGCGCAGCGGCCACAACCTCATCAGCGTCCGGATGCGCACCGGCTACACGCAGAGCAACGACAAGCGCCTGGCCACGTACGCCCAGGGCGTCCTCGACGAGCTGGCCCGGTAGGCGCGACCGCTCGCGCAAGGAGCAATCTCACCCATCCTCGGCGCGCCGCGGCCCGTAGGCTTGTCCACGGCCGACGAAGGGACAGACATGGGGTACCCCCGCACGGCGGTCCGCGGGCTCGCCACGCTCACCGGACTGCTGCTCGTCACCGGATGCATCCGCCCGGCCATCGGCGGCGGCGACCCCCCTCCCCCTGTCGGAGCCGGCCAGCTCAGCGAGGACCAGGTGCGCATGGCCATCCCCCGGGACGACCAGCTGCCGGAGGACATCGAGGTCGACCCGGACCAGGCGGGCTCCGAGGCCGAGCCCAGCGACGAGGCCACCGCCTACCCGGCCAGCTGCCTCGACGTCCGCCTCGCGGGCACCGCGGGCAAGGCGCTCAAGGAGCACCGGACCGCTCGGGTCAAGAAGGCCTTCGTGGGCAACGAGGGCGGCTCGATCACCGTGACCGTCTCCTCCTACGACCAGCCCGTCCCCGCGCAGCTCTTCGACGACGCCGGAGCCGCCCAGAGCCAGTGCGGCACCTTCCAGCTCATCGACGAGTCGGGGACGTCCTCGTGGCGGCTGGATCTGGTCACCTTCCCCCAGATCGGTGACCGGACCTACTCCACCCGCGTGCAGAGCACCACCGAGGGCGACATCTTCAAGGGCGGCGTCGTGCAGATCGCCGGTGCGTCCCGGGGCCACAACCTCGTCTACGTCGTCTATGCCTCCGGTCCGCGCTCCAAATACGACCCCTCTGCCGTCGAGACCCTGACCAAGGCAGCCATCGGCAACCTGGACGCGCTGTGAGGTCCGTGGTGCGCACCGCGGTCCTGACGGCCGCGCTCTCCCTGTCGCTCACCGGGTGCGGCCTGCTGCCGCAGAGCGGCTCAGCCGGCTCGTCGACGTCCGCGCCGACCTCGCAGGGCGCGAGCGACCAGCCGACCGAGGACCTCGGCACGCTCACCGGTGCCGGACGTCCCCTGGACGAAGGGGGGCTGCGCGCCGCCCTGCCGACGGCGAGCGATCTCGGGGACGGGTGGGTGGACGACCCGATGAAGACCGTCTTCGAGACGGCCGGAGCCGATGTCACGCCCGCCACGTGCGCGCCCCTGCTGCAGAAGGGACCCGAGTGGGAGGAGGCCAAGCAGTCCCAGAGGGCTCGGGTCCAGGCCAACTTCAAGCGCAGCGACAACCTGCCGCCCCCGGGCACCGAGCGGCACTTCCTCGGCGTCTGGGCCTACTCCTTCGACGACCCCTACCCGGCCCACCTCTTCGACGAGGCGGGGTCGCGCATCGCCGACTGCCCGACCTTCGACGTCCGCCAGGTCGACACGGGCTCGACGAGCTCCTACGCGGCGTCGCCCCTCAGCTTCCCCACGCTCGGTGACCGCACCCTGTCGCTGCGGCTGACGATCCAGCAGACCTACGAGACCTTCACGCTCGACTTCGTCATGATCAAGATCGGGCACAACACCATCTCCGTCGCCAACGGCACCTACAACGGCACCCCCGACGCGGCCGTCACCGAGGAGGCCGCCCGTGCGGCCCTCGCCGGGCTGGAGGAGTGATGGGTCCGCGGACACGCAGCAGCGCCGTCGCCCTCGCCGGGGCACTGGCCGCCGTCGCCCTCCCCCTCACCGGGTGCACCCCCTTCGCCAGTGACGAGCCGACCACGACGACGTCGCCCACGCCCTCCTCCTCGTCCCCCACTGCCGAGACCGGCGAGGGCCGGCAGCTGACGGAGGCCGAGGCCGAGGCGGCACTCCCGGCCCGGCCCGAGGGAGCGGAGGACGTCGCGCCGCAGAGCGACCCCGAGGGGCGCGCGACCGACCCTGCCGAATGCCTCGACGCCATGCGCATCGGCGACGAGGCCGAGTCCCTGCGCACGGTGCGCGTCGCCCACGCCAAACGCACGTGGCGCACCAATGACCCGGCGACGACCTACGGCTTCGAGATCGACTCCCACTCGCGTCCGGTGGGGCCCACCCTGCTCGACCGGGCCGGGGCCGCGATGGCCGACTGCTCCGCCTTCTCCCTCACCGGCAGGGACCACGCCGGACACTTCGACCTGCGGGTGCTGGCCGAGCCCCGGACGGTCTCGACCCTCGGCGAGCAGTCCTACGGCGCCCGGCTCATCACCTTCGACCAGGTCGACGGCAAGAGCGTGCGGGTCTACCTGGACTACGTCGTCGTGCGGGCCGGCAACAACCTCGTGGAGGTCAACAGCGTGCACCTCGACGAGGACCGGGGCCTCGCCGAGCTCGAGACCCATGCCGCCCAGATCCTCGAGGACCTGCAGGTCGAGCACTAGCCGCGGTCCTCGCCGGGCGCCCCGGCCCGCCCTCGCACCTACAGTGGGCGGGTGACCATCCGTGTAGCCCTCGAGCACCGCACCTCCTACGAGTTCGCGGAGCCGACGCACGTCTACCCGCACACGATCAGGCTGCGACCCGCGCCGCACTCCCGCACCCCGATCCCCAGCTATGCGCTGCGGATCGAGCCGGCGGAGCACTTCCTCAACTGGCAGCAGGACCCCTTCGGCAACTGGCTGGCGCGGGTCGTCTTCCCCGACAAGGTCTCCCGGCTCGAGATCACCGTCGACCTCACGGCCGACATGACGGTCATCAACCCCTTCGACTTCTTCGTCGAGGACTGGGCGTCGACCTTCCCCTTCGCCTACCCGGAGCAGGTGCGCGCCGACCTGGCCCCCTACCTCCAGCCCGTGGACGACGGTGGCGAAGGGAGCGGCCCGGCCCCCGAGGTCAGCTCCTGGCTGGAGCGGACCCTCCCTTCGCTCCTCACCGCGCCGCGCGACGCGGCGATCGGCGAGGGCACGCGCATCGTCGACTTCATCGTCGGGCTCAACCGGGCGATCCGGGAGAGCGTCGACTACACGGTCCGCCTCGAGGCGGGCGTCCAGACGCCGCAGCACACCCTCGAGCGGGGCATCGGCTCCTGCCGCGACAGCGCCTGGCTGCTCGTGTCGGCGCTGCGCCAGCTCGGGCTCGCCGCCCGATTCGTCTCCGGCTACCTGGTCCAGCTCACGTCGGACCTCAGCGCGGTCGGTGACGACAGCCTCAACGGCCCCGCCGAGGACTTCACCGACCTGCACGCGTGGGCCGAGGTCTACATCCCCGGCGCCGGCTGGGTCGGGCTCGACGCGACCTCCGGGCTGCTGTGCGGCGAGGGCCACATCCCGCTCTCGTGCACCCCGCACCCCGCGTCGGCCGCCCCGATCAGCGGCGCGACGGCCCCGGCCGAGGTCACCTTCGGCTTCTCCAACACCGTGACCCGGTTTGCCGAGGACCCGCGCGTCACCAAGCCGGTCACCGACGAGGAGTGGGCCGACATCACCACGCTCGGCGAGGCCGTCGACGACCTGCTGGCGAAGGGGGACGTCCGCCTGACGATGGGCGGCGAGCCGACCTTCGTCGCCGCCGGCGGCACCAAGGACCCGCAGTGGCACACGGCCGCCGACGGCGAGCAGAAGCGCGAGCTGGCGATGGCCCTCGCCCGCCGCCTGTCCGGCCCCGGCACCCTGCGCCACCACGGGCAGGGCAAGTGGTACCCCGGCGAGCCGCTGCCCCGCTGGCAGATCGGGCTGGCCGAGCGCACCGACGGCCAGCCGCTCTGGCGCGACCCCGACCTGCTCGACGACCCGTGGGGCCCGCCGCGCGAGGACTCCACCTCTCCCGAGGCGGCCGACGCCGCCCGCGGTCTGGCGCTGGGCATCGCCCGCCGCACCGGCATCCCGGTAGAGCAGCTCGTCGCCGCCGTGGAGGACCCGCTGCAGCGGCTCGCGCAGGAGGCCCGCCGCCCCGACGGCGACGCGCCCACGCCCGCTGACCTCGCGCCCGACGACGAGGACGCGTCCGACGAGGCCAAGCGCGCTGCCGCGCTGGCCCGCATCGACACCGAGGTCGACCCCGACACCCCGGCCGCGTGGGTGCTGCCGATCTTCCCGGCGCCCGACGGGGAGGGCTGGGCGACGACGACCTGGCGCACCCGCCGCGGGTTCCTCGCGCTCATCCCCGGCGACTCCCCCGCCGGCCTGCGCCTGCCGTTGTCCTCCATCGCCTGGTCGGAGGGGCCGATCACGCCGGAGCGATCCCCCTTCGCCCCCCGCGGAGCGCTCCCGGCCCTCGACCCGAGCACCCTCGCTGAGGTCGACGCCGCCCCCGCGCGGGTCCTGCCGATCGACGAGTCCCCGCGCACGGCACTGGCCGTGCAGCACCGCGAGGGCCACCTCTTCGTCTTCCTCCCCCCGGTCGAGGACTTCGAGGACGCCCTGGCCCTGGTTGCGGCCGTCGAGGGTGCCGCCACCGAGATCGGCCACCCGGTGGTCCTCGAGGGCTACCCCCTGCCCGGCGACGACCGGGTCCGCACGATGTCGGTCACCCCCGACCCCGGGGTCATCGAGGTCAACGTCTCCCCGACCGCCTCCTGGGGCGAGCTCGTCGCGCAGACCGAGGGCCTCTACGAGCACGCCCGGCAGATCCACCTCTCGACCGAGAAGTTCGACCTCGACGGGTCGCACACCGGCACCGGCGGCGGCAACCACCTCACGCTCGGTGGGGTGACGGCGGCCGACAGCCCGATGCTGCGCCGACCCGACCTGCTCCGCTCGCTGATCACCTACTGGCAGCACCACCCGGCGCTCAGCTACCTCTTCTCCGGGCGCTTCATCGGCCCGACCTCGCAGGCACCGCGCGTCGACGAGGGCCGCGCCGAGTCGCTCTACGAGCTCGAGATCGCCTTCGCCCAGCTCGACCACGTCATCGCGATGGAGCACGACGCGCAGGCGATCACCGAGCCGCTCGACGAGGACCACCGGCCCAAGCAGCACACCCGCCCCTGGCTCGCCGACCGGCTGCTGCGCCACCTGCTCACCGACATCACCGGCAACACCCACCGGTCGGAGTTCTGCATCGACAAGCTCTTCGCCCCCGGCACCGAGCGGGGCCGGCTGGGGCTGCTCGAGATGCGCGGCTTCGAGATGCCTCCCCACCCGCGGATGGGCCTGCTGCAGGCGCTGCTCGTGCGGGCGCTCGTCGCCCGCTTCTGGGACGAGCCCTACACCGGACCGCTCGTCCACTGGGGCACCCGGCTGCACGACCGCTACCTGCTGCCGGCCTTCGTCGCCGCCGACCTGCGTGACGTCCTCGACGACCTCAACCGGTACCTCGAGCGGGTCGGGGCCGGCCGGATGGACCCGGCGTGGTTCGACGCCTTCCTCGAGTTCCGCTTCCCACGCCTGGGCGACACGACCATCGCCGGGGTCGAGCTGGAGCTGCGCTCGGCCATCGAGCCGTGGCACGTCCTCGGCGAGGAGGTCAGTCAGTTCGGCACCGCCCGCTACGTCGACAGCTCCGTGGAGAAGGTCCAGGTCCGCGCCGTCGGCCTCGTCGAGGGTCGGCACGTCATCACCTGCAACGGCGTCCCCGTGCCGATGGTCCCCGTGGCCGAGCAGGGCTGGGGCGGTCCCGTCGGGGCGAAGGGGAGCACCGGCGCCTTCGTCGGCGGCGTCCGCTACCGCGCCTGGGCTCCCCCGTCGGCGCTGCACCCGACGATCGGCGTGCACGGCCCGCTGACCTTCGACCTCGTCGACCGGTGGTCGGGCCGCTCCCTCGGCGGCTTCACCCACCACGTCACCCACCCGGGGGGCGTGGCCTACGACAGCTTCCCCGTCAACGCCGCGTCGGCGGAGTCGCGCCGGGCGGCCCGCTTCGTCGTCGGCGACCACACGCCCGGACCGATCGACCTGTCGGCCCTGCCCGACCCGCGCTCCGGGCTCGGCCCGGCCGTCGCCGACTACCCGGTGACGCTCGACCTGCGCCGGTTCCCGGGGACCGACCGGATGCCGGGCACCGAGGACGAGTTCGCCACCCCACCGACCGAGACGCTCGATGCGGGCATGCCGCCCGCAGACGGCGTGGCGGTCGTCGAGACGAGCGCCGAGGGTGCCGTGCAGCAGACGAGCATCGAGGCCGAGCCCGCCTGACCACCTCGGGGTCGAGGGACGAGCGACCGAGTGGTGGTCCCTGACACCTCGCCCCGCACGGAGCATTCAGTTGTGCACAACTAAGTTGTGTGCAATTGTTGACGGGTGAAGACCTCCCAGCAGCTCGACCACCAGATCTGCTTCGCCCTCTACTCGGCGGCCCGCTCGGCCACGGCGGCCTACCGCGAGGCCCTCGCGGAGATCGGGCTGACGTACACCCAGTACGTCACCCTCCTCGCGCTCTGGGAGCGCGACGGTCGGACCGTGAGCGAGCTCGGCGAGGCGCTGCGTCTGGACAGCGGCACCCTCTCCCCCCTGCTGACGCGGATGGCGGCGAGCGGGCTCGTCGAGCGTCGGCGCGACGGGGAGGACTCACGTCGCGTGACGATCCACCTGACCGACTCCGGGCTCGACCTCGAGTCCCGGGTCGGGGCGATCCAGCACCGCCTGTACGACGCCGTCGACATGGAGCCCGAGGAGCTGGCCACCCTGCGCCGGCTGGCCCAGCGCTTCTGCGAGTCGATCGGCGACACCCCCACCCAAGGAGCACCACGATGAAGACGATCTACACCGCCGAGGCCCTCGCCACCGGCGCCGGACGCGACGGCCACGGACGCAGCGCCGATGGGCGGCTCGACCTCGACCTCGCGATCCCGCAGGAGATGGGCGGCTCCGGCGAGGGGACCAACCCCGAGCAGCTCTTCGCCGTCGGCTACGCCGCGTGCTTCCACTCCGCGCTGCAGCTGGTCGCCCGGCAGGCCGAGGCCGACGTCACCGACTCGTCCGTCGGGTCGCGCGTGCACATCGGCCCGACCGACGACGGCGGCTTCCAGCTGGCCGTCGAGCTCGAGGTCACCCTGCCGCACCTCGACACCTCGGTCGCCCAGCAGCTCGCCGACCGGGCTCACGAGGTGTGCCCCTACTCCAACGCCACCCGCGGCAACATCGACGTGACCGTCACGGTCACGCAGGACTGAGGACCCATGAGCACCCTTCCCACCAGCACCCGACAGATCGCCCTCGCCTCGCGCCCGACCGGCGCCCCGACGAGCGACAACTTCCGCCTCGAGAGCGTCGACCTGCCCGAGCTCGCCGACGGCCAGGTCCTCGTCCGCAATGTCGTCATGTCCGTCGACCCCTACATGCGCGGCCGGATGAACGACGCGAAGTCCTATGTCCCGCCCTTCCAGGTCGACCAGCCGCTCGAGGGCGGTGCCGTCGGTGAGGTCATCGCCTCACGATCCGACGACGTCGCCGTCGGGCAGCACGTCCTGCACGGCTCCGGCTGGCGCGAGCACGCGATCCTGACTGCGGCCAAGGTGTCGGTCATCGACACCGATGTCGCTCCCGCCTCCGCCTACCTCGGGGTCCTCGGGATGCCCGGCCTGACCGCCTACGTCGGTCTGACCGCGGTCGCCGAGATGCGCGAGGGCGACACCGTCTTCGTCTCCGGTGCAGCCGGCGCCGTCGGCCAGCTCGTCGGGCAGATCGCCCGGGCCCTCGGTGCCGAGCGGGTCGTCGGGTCCGCCGGCACCGACGCCAAGGTCGCCCGTCTGCGCGAGCTCGGCTACGACGCCGGCTTCAACTACAAGACGACGCCGGTGCGCGACGGCCTGCGGGAGGTGGCGCCCGACGGCATCGACGTCTACTTCGACAACGTCGGAGGCGACCACCTCGAGGCGGCGATCTCCTCCCTTCGCCTCCACGGTCGGGTCGCCATGTGCGGCGCGATCTCGCAGTACAACGCGACCGACGCCGCCCCGGGACCGCGCAACCTCTTCCAGGCGATCGGCAAGGGGCTGACCCTGCGCGGCTTCATCGTCGGTCAGTACCCGCAGCTCGTCGGCGAGTACCGCGAGCGCGCCGCCGGCTGGTTGGCCGAGGGCCGGCTGCAGGGCGACGAGACCTTCCGCGACGGGCTCGACGGTGCCCCGCAGGCCTTCATCGACCTGCTCGAGGGCGCCAACACCGGCAAGATGCTCGTCCGCCTCTGAGACGACGCCGCGGGTGCCCGAGCATCAGTGTCGCTCGGGCACCCGCGCCACCGTCGTCGTCACCCGGGTGAGACCGGGCGCGGCCGGGGTGGAGCTGAAGCCGAAGCGCGGGGGCGGGCTGACGGGCCGCAGGTCGCCGAGAGGCTCGCCCTCCCAGGTGCCGTCGAGCGAGGTCACGTGGTGCTGGTCGTGCGCGCCGTAGTACTCGCGGCGCCCACCGCCAGCGCTGCCGACCGTCCGCACGCCCGGGAGCAGTCTGCGGGCGACCGGGTCGGCGAGGTGGGCGAAGCCGCGGCTGCGGCCGACCCGCTCCGGGACGGGACGCAGGAGCAGGCCGACCGGCGTGCGGCGCCCCAACCCGATGCGGCACCGCAGTGGTCCTGCGTCGAGCCGCCACTCGTGCTCGTCGGCGGCCAGGACCACCGTGCAGAGGCGCACCTCGTCGAAGGAGTAGGTCGCCGCGACGTACTCCGCGACGGCCTCGCTCGGCGCGAGGAGCACGCGGTGCTCGTCGGCAGTGGCGACCATGACGTCGGTGAAGGCCCCCAGCGGCGAGGTCGTCCAGTCGCCGATGACCAGGCGTACCCCGCTGCTGCTGCCCGCACCGAGGATGCGGCCCCGGAACCGGTCGAGCACGGTGGAGGTCACGGCACGCTCGGGTGCTCGACGACTCGCGCCAGCGTGAGCGAGAAGTCCCCCGCCTCGTCGGTCCACCCTGCGACGGGCTGGAGGCCGTGGCCGGCCAGCTCGTCGCGCAGCTCGCCCGGGTCGAACTTGCGGGAGATCTCGGTGCGCAGGTGCTCCCCCTTCGCCAGCTGCCAGGTGCGTCCGATGCCGGTGAAGTCCGCCTCGACGTCGCGGACCGCCCGCAGCCGCATCTCGATGCGCGAGGCCTCGTCGTCCCAGACGGCCTCGTGCTCGAAGTCCTCGCGCCGCAGGCCGGTGACCGGAGTCATCCGGTCGATGACGTCGATGAGATTGAGGTTGAACTCCGCAGTGACCCCGACCTCGTCGTCATAGGCGGCCACCAGCCTGGCGGCGTCCTTGACGAGATCCGCACCGAGGAGGAAGTGGTCGCCCGGGGCCAGGGCTGCGCGAACCATCCGCAGGAATCCCGCGCGCTCGTCCTCGGTGAAGTTGCCGATCGTCCCACCGAGGAAGAGCAGCAGCCGCTCCCCGTCCGCACCGGCCAGCGGCGGCAGGTGGTGGAAGTCGGCGACGGCCGGCTCGACCGCGAGCGTGGGGTACTCGCTCTGCAGCTGCTCGGCGGTCTCCAGGAGCACCTCGCTGCTGATGTCCAGCGGCGCATACGTGGCCGGCCGGCCACCAGCGGTCAGCTCGTCGAGGAGGACCCTGGTCTTGGCGGAGGTCCCGGCCCCCAGCTCGTGGACGCTGCGGGCGCCGGTGACCTCGAGGATCTGCGCGCTGCGCTGCTGCAGGATCTCGCGCTCCGCCCGCGTCGGGTAGTACTCGGGCAAGGAGGTGATCCTGTCGAAGAGCCGGCTGCCCCGCTCGTCGTAGAACCACCGCGGCGGCAGCGTGGGCGGGTCTGCCCAGAAGCCCTCGCGCAGGTCCTCCTCGAGCTCGTGGCGCTGGTCGGTCTGCTCCTGCGTGCTGGTCATCGGGCGAGCCGCAGACCGGAGAAGGCCCATCGGGCGGCTGCGGGGAAGAAGTTGCGGTAGGTCGTGCGCGGGTGCTGCGGCGGCGTGATCGCCGAGGCTCCGCGCAGGACGTGCTGATCGTTCATGAACTTGCCGTTGTACTCGCCCACCGCGCCCGGCGCCGTCTCGAAGCCGGGATAGGGCACGTAGGCGCTCGCGGTCCACTCCCACACGTCGCCGAGGGTCACCTCGCTCGCCCGGCTGGGGTGGCAACGCTGCGGGTCGAGCAGGCCGCCCCGCACCTCGAGCCCGCTCGCGGCACCGGCCTCCCACTCCTGCTCGGTGGGCAGACGCTGACCTGCCCAGCGGGCGAAGGCGTCCGCCTCGAAGAAGGAGACGTGGCACACCGGCTCGGCGGCGACCACCGGCCGACGGCCCGACAGGGTGAAGGTGGTCCACCTCCCGTCGTCGTCCTCGCGCCAGTAGCCGGGTGCCCGCCACCCGGCGTCCTGCACGCTCGCCCATCCGTCGGAGAGCCACAGGTCGGGGCGCGTGTACCCACC
Source organism: Janibacter limosus (assembly GCF_004295485.1). NCBI lineage: Bacteria > Bacillati > Actinomycetota > Actinomycetes > Micrococcales > Intrasporangiaceae > Janibacter > Janibacter limosus. Next base: position 3,026,778 of record NZ_CP036164.1, read on the forward strand.
GTCGGCGATGAAGTCGAACCACTCGGCGTTGGTCACCTGCCGAGTGCCGATCTCGACGTCCTCGAGCCACACCCGGTGGCGGGGGCGCTCGTTGTCGAAGGCGAAGCCGGCGCCGTCGTCGCCGACGTGCGTCACTCCACCGGAGACGTGCGTCCAGCGAAGGGGGGTCGGACCCGCCGTGGGGTCGTCGTCGGGGGCTCGCTCGACGTAGGTCGGTTGGAGGACATTGCCCGACAAGAGGTGCTTGATGTCCATGAGGAGGAGCTCTTGGTGCTGCTCCTCGTGGTGGCAGCCGAGCTCGACGAGATCGAGCTGCTCCTCGGTGAGCGTGCCCGCCTCGAGACGTGCGGCGACCTGCTGCTCGACGTCGGCGCGATAGGCCGCGACCGCAGCGATGCCGGGGCGGGTCACGTGGCCGCGAGCCGCGCGGGGATGCCGCTCCCCGACTGCCTCGTAGTAGCTGTTGAAGAGATAGCGGAAGGCGGGGTCGCGCGGCCGGTAGCCGGGGTCGGCGCCGAGGACGAACTCCTCGAAGAACCAGGTCGTGTGGGCACGATGCCACTTGGTCGGGCTGGCCTCGGTCATCGACTGCGGGGTCTGGTCCTCGGGGCTGAGGCCGTGCGTGAGGCGGTCGGTCCGCGTGCGGACCTCCGCGAAGCGCGCGGCCAGCGCCGCGAGGTCGGGTCGGGCGACGGTCGTGGTCATGCTGTCCTCCATGCGACGGGGCTGACAACCACCGTCGGGCACCGGGAGATGGAGCTTCGGACACGGTCGACGCTACGCGTTGCCCTGCCTGCGTGCGCGGTCAACCTCTGGCGTGCTGGAGCGGCAGGCTTCCGCGGCGGCGGGCGACGTCAGAGGGAGACGGTCCCGGTGTCGCCGAGGTCGGGCTTCGTGTCGCTCACGAGACCCTTGGCCATCTGCACGACCGTGGCGACGCTGCCCGGCGTGGCCCAGTAGCGGGCGGTCTCCGCGGACACGGTGAGCACGACGTTGTCGGGGTTGTCGGGACCGCCCTCCATGAAGGCACCGGCAGACGGGTCCCACAGGCGCTCGAGGAGCGCGCGGTCGTCGTTGCGCGCAGCGGTGCCGCTCACGCTCACCCAGCCGCCGTCGCCGGAGTAGGTGACGTTGACCTGCGGGTTGGCCGCGATCGCCTGCATCTTGTCCGAGTGGGCCTCGGTCAGGAAGTGGATGGTCCCGGGGTCGTCGAGGTCCTGGGTGCCCATCGGCACCGACATCAGTCGCCCGTCCTCGGCATAGGTGAGCACGGCGATCCTGGTGTCCTGCATGATCTCGGTGACGGTCTCGGTCTCGGTCTTGTCGGCCATGAGGGCCTCCTGCGTCGTCGGCTGGGTCCGCGAGGCACTACCCGCTCCGAGGGCGGGCACACCCGCGTGTCCGCGGTCGGGTGTCGCTGGTGCCCTCGGGGCGCTCGCCTGGGTCAGAACCAGCGCCGCACCGTGGCCACGTACTCCCCGTACGTCGAGCCGAAGCGCCCGAGCAGCGCCTCCTCCTCCGCGGGGATCTGCAGCAGGTCGATGGCGCCGACGAACCCGACGGCCGGGAGCAGCGCGAGCGGGTCGCGGCGGTGGATGGCGTACCCGGCGAGCAGCAGGGCGTCCCCGAGGTAGATCGGGTTGCGCGAGTAGCGGAAGATGCCCCGACGGACCACCTGCGTGGCGTCGCCCGGACGCATCGGGTCGAGGGTGGTCCCCGCGGAGCGGATCTCGCGGATGCCGGCTGCCGCGACCGCGATGCCGGCGACCGCCACCGTGGCGCCGAGGACCGAGGTGGTGGCCGGCGTCGCCGCGCCCCGCGTGAGCAGACGCTGGGCGAGCAAGGACGCCGCAAGCATCACCGGAGGTGCCTTCGCGACCGAGAGTGCGTCCATCCACCAAGGGTAGTGACGCCACGACCGCAGCAACAGCCCCCGCTGGCTCGAGCTCACGAGAGGCTCCCCCACCCGCTGGCACGGAGCACCCGGGGAGTTCTCCCCCTTCCTCACGCCGGGGCAGCCTGCCTAGGCTCCGGGTACCACCACGGAGGGGATCGCATGACAGGGGTGACCCACGGCGCGGACGCCGACCGACTGCGGAGCATCGCGCGTGCGCTCACCGGCTGCGCCGAGCGCACGCGCGACGCCGGGACCTGCGGCAACAGCTCGCTCGGGGTGCTCGTCGACGCGTGGCAGGGACCCGACGTCGAGTACTTCGCACAGGCCTGGCAGGGCGCCGGACGCGCGATCGAGCTGGCCGCCGATCACCTCCAGCAGACGGCGGCCGAGCTGCTCCGCCAGGCCGACGACCAGACGGGCGTGAGCTCCGGGATCAGCGGTGGCTCCCCCGCAGGCGACCCTCTGTCGCCCGAGCCCAGCGGGGGCGGAGGCAACGGTGGTGGTGATGACGGTGACGGGGGCAGCGGCGACGGCACCAAGATCGGGCTGACGCCGAGCGGCATGATCGACACGCTGATCAAGATCGGCAACCGGCACATGCCGGAGGGCCTCTCGGTGACCGACCCGGTCGCGATGGAGCTCATGCAGTCGCCCGAGGGGCGCGAGCAGCTCCGGTGGCTGCGGGACAACGACATCGTCATCATCCACGGCGGGCCGGCCTCGCAGTACTCGCCGGGGAGCGACACGATCATGCTGGCGAGCGGTGCCGACGTGACCGCGCTGATCCACGAGGCGGCCCACGCGCGCTGGGACGTCGAGGGCATGGACGTCGACGTCACGGAGGTCGAGCGGCAGGAGTACATCGACGCCCAGCTCGACAACGAGGTCAACGCGATGGTCGCCGAGGTCGAGTACCTCCAGGCGACGAGCGAGGACCCGGAGGCCATCACCGACCAGTCCTACGTCGACTACACGGCGGCGCACGAGGCCGCGCTCGCCGAGGGCGCCAGCCCCGAGGAGGCCGACGCCGCCGGACGAGCAGCCGTGCGTGAGCTCTTCACCAGCGGGTTCTACGAGACGGGCAACACCGAGGAGTCGTACCCGGAGTACTACGGCGAGGCCTGGGACGAGAGGAACCCGTGAGCACTGACCCGACCACCACCGGTGATGCCGCGACCATCGCGGCCGCGACCGATGACGCCCTGCTGACGTCGGTCGTCACCGACGACGCGACCACACTCACGCGAGTCCCGCTGTCGGCCCTGCCCGGCTGGCGCGTGCTCGACGTGCTCTGGCGCGGCCCGGCGCACCCGGCGCGTTGGCTCGTCGCGGTCGACGGCGACCGCGTGGTCGTGCTGACCGGGCACCCCGAGCGGTGGGACGCCCTCGCCACCGACGCCGAGGTCACGACCGCCGAGCAGGCGGTGGAGCTGGCCGTGGTGCGCACAGACGCCACCCACGACCGGTCGAAGGGGTACCAGCGCCTCTCCCACGTCGACGAGATCCGGTGGCTACCGCGGCCGGGCGACGAGCAGCGTCAGCGGATCGAGCAGGTCCGGGCGGACCTGGCCGACCGGATCGGCCCGGCGAGCGCCGTCGGCGACGGGCCGTGGACGGTGACGACCTGGGTGCGCGCGGGCGATGCCGTCGAGCGGCTCGAGGTCGAGGTCCACCACGACGGGTCCACCTCGACGACGACGACGCTCATGGCCGACGATCTCCCGGTGCCGCAGGTCCACTGACCCGCCGTCCGGGCCGTGCCGGGTCGGAGGCACCGGATCGGGCATCCGGCCGATCCGGCGGCCCCACGGGTGGATCAGTGGGACCGCCCGGCCGTCGGTCTTGTCCGCAGCCCTGGCCACTGCGAGGGTGGGCCCATGAGTGACGTCACGAGCAAGGCCAGCGAGCTCCTCCAGATGCACCAGACCGGCGAGATGCTGGTGCTGCCGACGGTGTGGGACGCGTGGTCGGCCCGCGCCTCGGTTGACGCCGGCTTCCGCGCACTGTCCATCGGCAGCCACCCGCTCGCCGAGTCGCGCGGCCAGCAGGACGGCGAGGCCATGACCCTCGACGACGCCCTCGACGGGATCCGCCGCATCTGCGCGGCCGTGACGGTCCCCGTCTCGGCCGACGTCGAGTCCGGCTACGACACCCCTGCGGCCGAGCTCGTCGAGCGGGTCCTCGACGCCGGCGCCGTGGGCATCAACGTCGAGGACACCGTGCACTCAGAGGGTCGCCGGGTGCGCGAGATCGCCGAGCACGCCGACTACATCGCCGCGATCCGGCAGGCCGCCGACGCCGCCGGCGTCGAGCTGGTCATCAACGCGCGCACGGATGCGCTCCTGCACGGCACCGACAAGTTCCCCGACCCGCTCGCCGAGGCCATCGCCCGCGTCAAGGCCTGCGAGGAGGCCGGCGCCCGCAGCGTCTACCCGGTGAAGGTCCCCGACGCCGCGAGCCTCGCCGCGCTGATGGCGGCGACCTCGCTGCCGGTCAACGTCACGGCGCACCCCGTCGACGGAGCCGCGTCGGGATCCCTGCAGGAACTGCGCGACGCCGGGGTTCGACGCGTGACCTTCGGGCCCCTGCTGCAGAAGGCACTGACCGGCTCGATCGCCGACCTCACCGGCCCGTGGCTCGGGTCCGCAGGGCGCAGCTAGCACCGTGCAGCCCGAGGCCGCACGGGTGGCCGGGCCCTGACCACGAATACGTGCATTGCCCTAAGGCAATGCACGTCTCATGGGACTGGGCGAACCGCAGTCCGGCACGCCCTCAGTCGCGCGAGGTCGACGGCGTGACTCGAACGGTCAGCTGGGGCGCTTCTTCGGCGCGTTGGCCGCGGTCAGGCCAGGGTCGCGCTGGACGTGCTCGCCGAGGACGGTGTCGATCGTGGCCAGGACCTCGGGCTCGAGCGTGACGCCGGCCGCCTTGACGTTCTCGACGACCTGCTCGGGGCGCGAGGCACCGATGATGGCGGCGGCGACGTTGGAGTTCTGCAGGACCCACGCGACGGCGAGCTGCGCCATCGACAGGCCGACCTCGTCGGCGACCGGCTTCAGGCCCTGGACCGCGGTGAGCAGCGCGTCGTCGTTCACCCGACCGGAGATCGAGCCGCCGACCTCCTCGTGGGCGGCGCGGCTCCCTTCGGGCAGGGGCTGACCGGGCAGGTACTTGCCGGTGAGGATCCCCTGGGCTACCGGGCTCCACACGATCTGCGAGAGGCCGAGCTCCTCGCACGTCGGGACGACCTCGTCCTCGATGACCCGCCAGAGCATGGAGTACTGCGGCTGGCTGGAGATCAGGCGGATGCCCAGGTCCGAGGCGAGGCGGTGGCCCTCACGGATCTGCTCGGCGGTCCACTCGCTGACGCCGATGTAGAGCGCCTTGCCCTGGCGCACGACGTCGGCGAAGGCCTGCATCGTCTCCTCGAGCGGCGTCTCGGTGTCGTAGCGGTGCGCCTGGTAGAGGTCGACGTAGTCGGTCTGCAGGCGGCGCAGCGACCCGTCGATCGACTCGCGGATGTGCTTGGCCGAGAGGCCGGAGTCGTTGTGCCCCGCGGGGCCGGTCGGCCAGTAGACCTTGGTGAGGATCTCGAGCGACTCGCGCCGCTCGCCCTTGAGCGCCTCACCGAGGACGCTCTCCGCCTTGGTGTTGGCGTAGACGTCGGCCGTGTCGAAGGTCGAGATCCCGTTGTCGAGAGCCGCGCGCACGCAGGCCGTCGCGGCGTCGGCCTCGACCTGGGAGCCGTGGGTGAGCCAGTTGCCGTAGGCGATCTCGCTGATCTTGAGACCGCTGTTGCCAAGGTGTCGATAGTCCATGTGACGCACGCTACGCCGAGCCCCCTCCCCCGCAACACCCCGGCGGTCCCTGAGTGGGTCCCACGCTCCGCGTGGGCCGTTGCGCAGCAACGGTCTCGAAGGGTCAGGGGGTGACGTTGAGCCGCCCTAGGACGATCGCCGCGATCCCCTCGTCGCCGGTGACCTGCACCTGCGCCTCGTCGGGCGTGATCCGACCTTCGGTCAGCCGCAGCCAGGTCACGTCGTCCATCTCGAGGGTGACGTCGCTCCCTTCGCTCGGGTCGAAGGGAGCAGCCCTCCCGTCCTCGCCCACGCGGGCAGCGAGCACCCGGCCCTGCGGGCCGGTGATGCGGGCGACGACGGCGGTGCCGGCCGGCAGCCGCCGCAGGGTCGTCGGGAAGACCCTCGTCATCAGTCCGGCCACGTGCTGCGCGCCGACGCCGGTCGTCGTCACCGGGCGCCCGGTGGCCACGCGGATGTCCTGCTCGTGCACCCACAGGTCGATCGGCCGGTTGCGCAGCCAGGTACCCAGGTCCCAGCCGAGCACGCCGACGAGCCCCGGGGCTGGAGCCTTGAGGTCGGAGATGTCGAGGTCGGCGAGGACCTCGCGGCGGCGGACGCAGGCCGTCTCCAGCTCGTCGAGCAGCTCTGCGACGGACCGACCCCGACGCGCGACCACCCCCGCCTCGGTGATGTCGCTGGTCATCGGCCTGGTGCCTTCGACCGCGATGTCGACACGGCCGCCCTCGGGCTGCGGCATCCCCGCGGCCTCGGACTCGAGGTGCGCCTGGTGCGCGAGGACGTCCTGGACGCTCCAGCCCGGCAACGCCGGCTTGGCCCAGTCGTCGTCGGTCAGGTCGCGGAGCACGGCGAGGAGGTCCTGGGAGGTCTGCTCCCAGAGGGCCAGCGGGTCGGGTCGCGTCATGAGGGCAGCCTAGGGGGAGTCCTCCCCATCGACCCCGGTCAGATGCCTTCCTAGGGTGTGGACGAGCACACCGACCACACACAGGGGACGTCGATGACACCGCCGCTGAGCCACGGGGCCGACACCGACCGCCTCGACCTGATCGCCGGCAGCCTGCAGCAGGAGGCGCGCCGCCTCACCAGCGCGGGCGAGCAGGGAACCGGCATGATGCGCATCCTCGAGGACGCGTGGCAGGGCAGCGACGTCGAGCAGTTCTCCGCCGACTGGACGACCTCGCGCCAGCAGGTCGAGCGGGCGGCCCAACAGCTGCAGGACGTCGTGACCCAGCTGCGACGTGAGGCGCAGGATCAGCGCGCCGGGAGCGAAGGGGGTGGCTCGCCCGCCGCCCCGGACGGTCCGGTGAGACCGGACGACAACGATGCCCGCGACGGGTTCTGGAGCGCCCTGCGGCGTCTCTTCGGCCAGGACCCGTGGACACCCAGGGAGGACCCGGGTGCCGACAACGTCGAGCTGCCCGAGGGCGCCGACCGGGACGACCCGATCGTGCAGGAGATGCTCGCGACGCCCTCGGGTCGCGCGACCCTGGACTGGATGGCTCGCAACGACATCGAGATCATCCACGACCCCAACCAGACGGGCGCGGTCTACGACGCGGGACGCAACGCCATGATCATCGGCGAGGGTTACGCCAACTCGTCGACGATCGTCCACGAGTCGAGCCATGCGCAGTGGGATGCCGAGGATCGCAACGCGAGCATCACGGAGACTCCTCGAGAGGACTACGTCGCGAACTCCCTGCGCGACGAGACCGAGGCCGTGGCGAGCGAGGTCCTCTACGCCAAGGAGCAGCGCGAGGCCGGCATGGACGTCCCCGTCCAGCGCGCGGAGGCGGACTACGACGCCGCGTACGACGCCGCGATCGAAGGGGGCAGCACACCCGACGAGGCGGCCCGAGCCGGCGAGGACGCGATCTACGCGCTCTTCACCAGCGGGTACTACGAGACGAGCAACACCGGCGACTCCTATCCCGACTACTACGGCAACGCCTGGGACAACGCCAACTGACCGGAACCACGACAGGATGGGTAACGTCCAAGGACCATGCAGACCATCACGCGACGACTCGGTCTCCGCCCCGCCATGCTCGCCCTGGCCGTCGGACTCATGCCCCTCGCGGCGTGCGCCGACCCCGGCGGCACGACCAGCACCACGAGCACCTCTCACACCACCGCGACCGCAGGAGACCCGGACATGAAGGACCAGATGGCCACGACCCTGGAGGGCACGAGCCCGACCATCGCGGACGCCCTGCGCTCCGACACCACGACGATCACCCCCGTCGCCACAGCTGCACTCTCGGACTGGCAGGTCGTCGACGTGCTCCCCCGAGGCGGCGCGCACCCGCAGCGGTGGTTCATGGGCGTCAAGGACGAGGGTCGCGAGGTCGTCGTCCTCAGCGGGTTCCCGCAGCGCTGGGCCCAGGTCGCTGACGGTGCCCGGGTGACGAGCGCGGACCAGGCCGAGGAGCTGGCCGGCGTGTACGCCGACGCGACGCGTGACATGAGCAGGGGCTATGCCCGGATCGAGTCCGTCGACGACATGCGCTTCGTCCCCTCCCCGTCGCAGGCCGAGTCGGACCGGATCGATGCCCTGCGGCGCGAGCGCACCGAGATCGCCGCGGCGAACGCCAGCGGCGACGGGCCATGGACCGTGCGCCTGTGGACCGTCACCGACGGTGACCTCGTGCGCCACGACGTCGAGGTGGCCACCGACGGCGCGATCACGGACACCACGCAGGTCGTCGAGGCTGACCTGCCGGTCCCTCAGACCGTCTGACCCGCGGCCGCCCTCGGGGACGACGTGAGCACCCACGATGAGACGATCGGAAGGTGACCACAGACCGATCGGACGCCTCCCCCCTTCGCGCCGTCCTGCTGGGGTGCGGTGACCTCGGGATCAGGGTGGGGACCGCGCTGCTGGCCTCGGGCCACGAGGCGACCGGGGTGCGGCGCAATGTCGCCGCGCTGCCGGAGGGCTTCGCCGGGGTGTCGGCCGATCTGGCGGCGGGCGAGGTGCCGGACCTGCCCGCGGACCTGCTGGTCATCACGATGACGCCCGACCGCCGCGACCCGACCGGATACCGGACGACCTATGTCGACGGGGTACGCCGCGGGCTCGAGGCGGTCCTGCGTGCCGGCGTCCCGCGACGGGCCGTCCTCGTGTCGTCCACGAGCGTCTACGGCGACCTGGAGGGCGACCTCGACGAGACGACCACCGTTGCGCCGCAAGCGGATCGACCCAAGATCCTGCTGGAGTCCGAGGCCCTCTTCCACGAGGCGGTCCCCCACGGGAGCATCCTGCGGCTGAGCGGTCTCTACGGAGCGGCCGGCAACCGCCTGGTCCGCACGGTGCGCGAGGGCGCCAACCCTGACCCCGGGCGCTGGACCAACCGGATCCACCGCGAGGACGCCGCCACCGCGATCGTGCACCTGCTGACGATGCCCGAGGAGCCGGCCGATCTCTACGTCGGCACCGACGACGAGCCGGCACTTGCGGGTGCCGTGCGGGACTTCGTCGCGGACTCGCTGGGGGTGGCGCGCCCGACACCGACCGGGGCTGTCGAGCCGACCGGCCGACGGATGCTCAATGCGCGGCTGCGCCGCACCGGGCTGCAGCTGAGGTACCCCACCTACCGCGAGGGTTACCGGGCACAGCTCGAGCTCGACGGGTGACGGCCGCGCGGTGGACCTGAACTAGGGTTCAGCCATGGATCTGCAGGAGATGCTCGACCAGGCCGCGACCGGCACTGCCCACGTCGAAGGGGGCTGGGGCCAGGGCCGGGCAACCTACGGCGGACTCGTCGGCGCGCTCGCCTACGCCGGGCTGCGGGCGCAGCTGACCACCGACCCGCGGCCGCCGCTGCGGAGCCTGACGGTCAACTTCGTCGCGCCCGTCGCGCCGGGCGAGGCCGAGGTGGACGCGACGGTCCTGCGCGCCGGGTCGAGCGCCACCCAGGGCCTGGTGCTGATGCGGCAGGAGGACAAGCCGGTTGCGGCGGTGCTCGCGGCCTTCGGCGCGGCGCGTGAGTCGGCGATCCGGGTGGGGCCCACGGCCGTCATGCCGACGCTGCCCGAGCCAATGACGATCGACCCCTTCCCCTACCTGGCGGGCATGACGCCCGACTTCTTCCAGCATGTCGAGATGCGTCTGGCCGACGGCGGCTTCCCGATGTCGGGGGCGACGACCTCCCACATGACCGGGTGGATGCGCTTCCGCGAGGCGCCGCCGACCTTCGACGAGCGGCACATGATCGCCCTCGCCGACTCGTGGCCGCCCGCGGTGCTGCAGATGGTGTCGAAGCCGACCAACGGCAGCAGCCTGACCTGGACGCTCGAGCTCGTCGACGACGTCAGCGCCGAGCCGGACACGCACTGGGCCTACTCGGTGACGACCGATGCCGCCACCGACGGCTACGCCCACACCGACGCGCGCATCTGGCACCCGGACGGGCGACTGGTCGCGATCAGTCGGCAGACGGTGTCGATCTTCGGCTGAGGTCCCGAGCACAGGGCACGGTTATCGACGAAGGACCCGGCAATAGCCGGGTCCTTCGTCGATGTCCACGCCGCCTCAGGCGGTCGGGTTCAGGTCAGCGGTTGCGGCCCGAGCTGCTGGAGCTGAAGGCCACGACGCTGCCGCCGCGCGAGCCACCCTGACGACCGGAGCCGCCGCCCTGGCCGCCGGAGCGACGCTGGCCGCCCGATGCACCGCGGGACTGACCGCCGCCGGAGCCGCCACGCGACTGTCCGCCGCCGGAGCCGGAGCCGCCGCCGTTGCGGTTGCGACCGGCGCCGCCGCGCTCACCGCGGGAGGAGCTGGCTTGGCCGCCGCCCTGGCCGCCACGGGACTGGCCACCACGACCACCGCCGCGGGAACCCCCCTTCGAGCCGCCGCCGTTGCCCTGCGGGGCAGCGCCCTCGTGGACGAAGGCGCCGGGGAAGGAGCGCTCGCCGGGGGCCAGCTGCGCGAGGAGCTCGTGCCCGACGTTGACGCGGGTGGTGGTCGGCTTGATGCCGGCCTTGCGGGTGAGGTCCTTGACGTCGCGGACCTGCTCGTCGGTCATGAGCGTGACGACCGTGCCCTCGGCGCCGGCGCGCGCGGTGCGACCGGAGCGGTGGAGGTAGGCCTTGTGCTCGACCGGCGGGTCGGCGTGGATGACGAGCGAGACGTCGTCGACGTGGATGCCGCGGGCGGCGATGTCGGTCGCGACAAGCGTGGACGCGGTGCCGGAGTGGAAGGCCTCCATCGTCCGGGTGCGCGCGTTCTGGCTGAGGTTGCCGTGCAGCTCGACCGCGGGGACACCGGCGGCGTTGAGCTGGCGGGCCATCTTCTTGGCGCGGTGCTTGGTGCGGGTGAAGACGACCTTGCGTCCGGGGGCAGCGACCAGGTCGGTGAGCACCGGCAGGTGGTCGTTGACGTGGATGTGCAGGACGTGGTGGGTCATCTTGGCGACCGGCGACTGCGCCGAGTCGGCCTCGTGGGTGACCGGCGACTCGAGGTAGCGCTTGACGATCTGGTTGATCGCGCCGTCGAGCGTGGCGGAGAAGAGCATCCGCTGGCTGCCGCGCGGCGTCTTGTCGAGGATGCGCTTGACGACCGGCAGGAAGCCGAGGTCGGACATGTGGTCGGCCTCGTCGAGGATGGTGACCTCGACGGAGCTGAGGTCGATGTGGCCCTGGTTGATCAGGTCCTCGAGACGACCGGGGCAGGCGACGACCACGTCGACGCCCTTGCCGATGGCCTGGACCTGGGGGCCCTGGCCGACGCCGCCGAAGACGGTGCGGCTGCGCATGCCGAGGACGGAGGCGAAGGGGGCCAGCACGTCGTCGATCTGCGTCGCGAGCTCACGCGTCGGGGCAAGGATCAGCGCGCGGGGGCGCTTGGACTGGCGGGTGCGGCCGCTCGCCGCGAGGCGTGCGAGCATCGGCAGGACGAAGGCGAGGGTCTTGCCCGAGCCGGTACGCCCGCGGCCGAGGACGTCCCGGCCGGCGAGGGAGTCAGGCAGCGTGGCCGCCTGGATCGGGCTGGGGATGGTGATGCCGTCCTTCTCGAGGATCGAGGTCAGGGCGGCGGGTACGCCGAGGTCGGCGAAAGTCGTGGTGGTCACGAAGGGGGTGCTCCAATACGGAGTCATGATGCTTCGGTTCTGCCCGGCGCGGGTCCGTCCTGCGGAAGGCAGGGGTATCGCGGCGCGATGGCATCGTTGCAAAAAGAGAAGCAGCGCACTGCAGAACTGGGCGGCTGCTTCGTCAAGTGTAGCGGCCGAAGGGGGTGGGCCTTGACCACTCGTGTGGACGAGGGGGCGAAAACCGCCTCGGGCCGGCATGCCAGGGCGCTCTCCGGTGACTCCCGTTCTGCTCCTCCTGGTGGGTCAGAGTGACTCACCACAAGGAGCAGGACGGGAGGCGCCAATCAGGCGAGTTCCCAGCCACCGCTTCTCTTGCCGTCCTTCGACTTCAGGACTCCCTCGTCACGCAGGACCTGAGCCGCCCAGCGCAGGTCGTACTGCCAGCTGTAGAAGAGGTCGCCGGAGCTGCGGAGGTCATCTTCGTGGTGCTGCCACACGAACTTCGCGACCTCAAGAACAGACATCTCATGCTTCTCGGACTCGAGGGCCTCGACGACCCACGTCTTCAGGATGTCCTTGTTGCTCGCCATGGGCGCAGCTTCTCAGGAGTTGGGCGCCGAGACCAGAGCCAAGCTGCAGTCCAGCTACGACCCGACGACGGGAGCTGACACTCCCTTCGTCCCAGCTCAGGGTTGCGGCATGGACTGCACCCAGCGAACCCACGACGCCCCCGACCACACCGCTGAGCTGACGAAGCTGCGGGCCCGTCTCTACGCGCCGGAGCTCAGCGCCCTCGAAGCTGCAGCGATGCTCGCTGCCACCGAGCTGCTCCGCGCCCATGAGCGGGGGGACTTCGAGATCTGCGACAACGGCTACTGCGTCTCGCTCATCTCACTGTGCCTTGGCTCCCCCTTCGAGCTCGCGCACCACGAGGAGGAGGACTGCCCCTGCTGCTGCCACGACTGAGGTAGGGGCAAGTCAGCCGCACTTCGTGTCGCCAGCAGCACCACGAGCTGTGGCTGACCACACCAGGTGCGGCCAGCCACAGCTCGTGCGTCCCTTCGAGACGGTTGCTGCGCAACCTCCTCAGGGACCGGGGTGGATCAGATGACGCCCTGCGCCACCATGGCGTCGGCGACCTTGATGTAGCCGGCGAGGTTGGCGCCGGCGACGTAGTCACCGGGGGTGTCGAACTCCTCGGCGGTGGCCACGCAGTTGTCGTGGATGTCGCGCATGATGTCCTCGAGGCGGGCCTCGGTCTCTGCGAAGCCCCACGTGTCGCGGCTGGCGTTTTGTTGCATCTCCAGGGCAGAGGTGGCGACGCCACCGGCGTTGGAGGCCTTGCCCGGGGCGTAGAGGACACCCGCGTCACGGAAGACGTCGATCGCGGCCGGGACGCACGGCATGTTGGCGCCCTCGGCGACCAGCTTGACGCCGTTCTTCACGAGCGTGGTCGCGTGCTCCTCGGAGAGCTCGTTCTGCGTCGCGCACGGCAGGGCCACATCGGCCGGGACGTCCCAGATGGTGCCGTCGGCGATGTGGCGGACAGCGCCCCCCTTCGCCTCGGCGTAGTCGGTCAGGCGGCCGCGCTGGACCTCCTTGATCTCCTGCAGGAGCTTCAGGTCGATGCCGGCCTCGTCGACGACGTAGCCACCGGAGTCGGACACGGCCACGACGGTGCCGCCGAGCTGGTGGATCTTCTCGACCGCATACGTCGCGACATTGCCGGACCCGGAGACGACGACCCGCTTGCCGTCGAGGGACTCGTCCTTGAGCTTGAGCATCTCCTGCGCGAAGAAGACGGTGCCGTAACCGGTCGCCTCGGTGCGCACCTGCGACCCGCCCCAGGACAGGCCCTTGCCCGTCAGGACACCGGACTCGTAGGTGTTGGTGATCCGCTTGTACTGACCGAAGAGGTAGCCCAGCTCGCGGCCGCCCACGCCGATGTCGCCCGCCGGGACGTCCGTGTACTCACCGATGTGGCGGTAGAGCTCGGTCATGAAGGACTGGCAAAAACGCATGATCTCGGTGTCGGACTTGCCCTTGGGGTCGAAGTCCGAGCCGCCCTTGCCGCCACCGATCGGCATGCCCGTCAGCGAGTTCTTGAAGACCTGCTCGAAGCCGAGGAACTTGATGATCGACAAGTTGACGCTGGGGTGGAAGCGCAGGCCACCCTTGTACGGGCCGAGCGCGGAGTTGAACTCGACGCGGAAGCCACGGTTGATCTGGACATCGCCGGAGTCCGTCGTCCACGGCACCCGGAAGATGATCTGACGCTCCGGCTCGCACACCCGCTTGAGGATCGACCACTGCGCGTACTCGTCCACCCGCCCGGCGATCGGCGACAGGGACTGCATGACCTCGTAGACCGCCTGGTGGAACTCCTTCTCCCCCGGGTTGCGGGCGATGACCTCGTCGAAATGGGCCTGGAAGTTCGGGTGCAGAGCGGTGGTGGACATGCGTTCTCCGTCGTAGATGGGGCAACGTATGCCGCTCACGGTAACCGCGCGACCGCTGTGAGGACGTGTGCGTCCTGCAGGTGAGAAGGGAGTCACACCCTTCGAAGCGGTCGCTGGGCGACCTGCTCAGGGATCGTCGCGGGGGGCCGTGGGAGGGTTGGGACATGAGTACACCCGTGAGCCGCGAGCGCAATCCCGATCGTTTCGAGATCACCAGTGATGGTGTCGTGGCCGGTTTCGCCCAGTTCGCCGACCACGACGGACGCCGGGTCTTCTTCCACACCGAGATCGGCGAGGAGTTCGGCGGGCAGGGCCTGGCCGGCATCGTCGTCGAGGAGGCCGTCAAGGCCACCCGCGAGGAGGGCCTGACCCTCGTCGCCGTCTGCCCCTACGTCAAGAAGTGGCTGACCAAGCACCCCGAGCACGACGACATCACCTCACCGGTGACGCCCGCGGACCTCGCGGCCATCAACGCCTGAGCGGAGAACCACCCCAACCCATGCGCATCGCCACCTTCAACGTCAACGGCATCCGAGCAGCACAGCGCAGGGGCTTCGAGGCCTGGCTGGCCGAGCGCGCACCCGATGTCGTCGCGCTCCAAGAGGTCCGCTGCCCCGCCGAGGCACTGCCCAGCGGGGTCTTCAGGGACTACCACCTGGCCTACGAGCCCGGCCATCTCGCCGGCCGCAACGGCGTCGCCGTCCTCACCCGCACCCGCCCGACGGCCGTGCGCACCTGGGACGGCGAGGTCCTCATGCGAGCACCCGGTGAGGAGCACCTGCACACCGAGCCCGCCCCGGCCGGCACGATGGCGCGCGGGTTGTCCCCCTTCGCCTCCGAGGGGCGCTACATCGAGGTCGATCTCGCGGACTCTGCGCTGACCGTGGCCTCGCTCTACCTGCCGAAGGGGGGCCTGCCCGCCCACCTGCAGAAGCCCGGCGGTCGCGAGGTCCCCGACGGCGGGGCCAAGTACGACCGCAAGATGGGCTTCCTCGCCTCCTTCGCCCGGCAGCTCGACCGCTCCCGCAAGGCGGCCAAGGCTGCTGGACGCGAGTTCCTCCTGCTCGGCGACCTCAACGTCGCGCACACCCGGCAGGACCTCACCAACTGGCGCACGAGCAACAAGGCCGAGGGGTTCCTGCCCGAGGAGCGCGAGTGGATCGGGTCGATCATCTCCCCGCGCACGCTCGTCGACGTCGTGCGCAGCGTGCACCCCGACGCCGACGGCCCCTACTCGTGGTGGTCGTGGATGGGCGGCGCCTTCGACCGGGACACCGGCTGGCGCATCGACTACCACCTGGCGACCCCCGGCCTGGCCAAGCGGGCCGTCACGGCCGGCACCGACCGCCCGGCGAGTGGACCGGAGCGGGTCAGTGACCACGCGGCCGTCGTCGTGGACTATGCCTGGGCACCCTGAGGAGGCCGTCCGCGGCCGTCTCGAAGGGCGCGGACTAACGTGGGCACATGAGCGATGTCACCGTGCTGCACAACCCGAAGTGCTCGACCTCCCGCGCTGCCCTGGACAACCTCGACGGCGTCGGCGTCGAGGCCGACGTGCTCCAGTACCTCAAGGAGCCGCTCGACGAGGCCGCGCTGCGCGAGCTCATCGGCAAGCTCGAGGACGAGCCGACCGACCTGGTCCGCCGCGACTCCTTCTTCAAGGAGCAGGGCCTGACCGACGCCGACGTCGCGACCGTCGACCAGGTCGTCGCCGTCCTCGTCGAGCACCCGCGCCTGATGCAGCGCCCCGTCATCGTCAAGGGTGACCGCGCGATCATCGGCCGCCCCAAGGAGCGGGTCGCTGCCTTCGTCACGGGCTGACCACCCGCTCGGGACGGGCGATACGGTGACGACATGATCCTCATCGTCGTGAAGTACCGCACCAAGCCCGAGTACACCGAGCAGTGGCCGGAGATCGTGGACGAGTTCACCCGGGCCACGCTCGCCGAGCCCGGCAACATCTTCTTCGAGTGGTCGATGAGCCTGGACACCGACGACGAGTGGGTGCTCGTCGAGGCATTCCAGGACGACGCCGGCGAGGCCCACGTCACGAGCGACCACTTCGCCAAGGGACTGGAGGCCATGCGTCCTGCGCTCGCCGAGACCCCGCGCATCATCAGCCGCACCGTCGAGGGCAGCGGCTGGGACGAGATGGGCGAGCTCAAGGTCGACTGACCTGCGCTCAGGCTCGTCGCAGCACCCCGTGCCCGACGAGCTGGGTGGCGGCGGTCCGCACCAGGTCGAGCGCCTGCGGGTGCTCGCCGAGCTCCGCCACCACCCGTGCCGCGAGCTGGTCGAGGGACATCGGGTCGGCAGCCGCGCGCCAGACCACCGCTCCCGGACCGGCGAGGCGAAGGGGGCGTGCCCCGGCCATCACGAGCACCTCACCGTCGCAGGCGATCGCGTCCGACCAGGGCGCCCGCGCCAGCAGGTCGCCCTCTTCGATAGAGACCGCGTCGAGGTCCTGGCTGAAGGAGACCGCGTCCGCGGGCAGGCGGTCTGCGACCGTCGCCGGGAGGTGCTCCCAGATCGGCTCGGTCGGCGCCGCGCGCTCCAGATAGTCACGCACCAGCTCGTGGCAGGTGTCGATCTCGGCGTAGCGCAGCGTCGACGGCGGCCCCCCGGCGGTGACCGCTCGAGCGAGCCGGTCCAGTCCGTCGTCGAGCCACCACGTCGACGAGGTCTCGGGGAGGACGGCGAGCACCTGCTCGATGAGCCCGACCTCCTCGATGGCGGGGGCGGTGGCCTCCGGGTCGCGGCTGAGGGTGAGCAGGGCCGTCAGTCGTGGCGCCGAGGGGGTCGGCCCCAGACCGAGGGCATCGGGTCCGAGCTCCTCCTTGTGGAACCGGTCGGCCGGGTCGATGACGAGCGAAGGGGGCTTGGGGTGCGGCGCGATCCGGCCGTCCAGCAGGAGGATGACCGACTCGTCGGAGACATACCCGAGCCGGGTCCCCAGCACCCGGGTCGCCGTCGACTTGCCCCCTCCAGAGGGGGCGACGAGCGCGAGCGCCCGACCGTCCGGGTCGGCGAGCGCCGCGGCGTGCAGCAGGGTCACCCGGCCGCGCAGCCGCGTCAGGCCCGCCCGGGTGATCTCGCGGGAGAGCGCATAGGGCACTCGGTCGGCGGTCGCGGCACCCGCGATGAGCACCCCCGGCTCGCGGTCGGTGGGCGCGTCACCCTGGTAGACCCGCACCCGCACGGGGTCCTCGTCGAGGCGCACGGTGTCCGGGTCGCCGGCCAGGGCGATGCACCGCTGCCAGCGCTCGGCCATCGCCTGAGCCTGGGCGTCGTCGAGGTCGCTGACGTCGAGGACCCAGCTGCAGCCCATCGTCACGAGATCGATCGTGCGCGTGCCCACGTCTGCCACCGGTGCGGCCCTCCCTTCGCCCGGCCACACTCTGCCAGAGCGGGGACCGGTCACGAGAGCGGGATCCACCCCCTTCGTCCCTCGCTGACGGAGCACTAGGCTCGGCAGCATGTCGCGACCACACGCAGCCGCGATCCTCGAGGACTCGTGGCACCGGCAGGTCGCCGGGGCCATGCGGCGCCGGGGATGGGGCACGCGCGTGCTCACCTACACCGGCTACGGCAGCGTCGAGCGGGTGCGCGTCCTCGGCCGGGTGCTCATGACCCGCCGGCCCTACGCCCCCGCCGCCGCCGACGCCACCGCCACCTGGCTGGAGCTGCGCACCGCCGACCACGAGCGGCGTGGCTGGCGGGGCTTCTTCACCACTCCCGCCGCCGGCGAGCCGCTCACCGTGCGCATCGGCGAGCGCGAGTACCGCACCCGCTCCAACCGCTCCGGCATGCTCGACCTGACGATCACCGACCACGGACTCGAGCCCGGCTGGCACGACGTCGAGATCGCCTCGCCGAGGGCCGCGGACACGACCGCCGCCGTCTTCGTCGTCGCCCCCGACCAGACCTTCGGCATCGTCTCCGACATCGACGACACGATCATCACCACGACGATGCCGCGGCCGATGATCGCGGCGTACAACACCTTCTTCCGGCACGAGGGCACCCGGCGCGCGGTGCCCGGCATGGCGACCATGTACCGCGAGCTGCTCGCCCAGCACCCCGGTGCGCCGATCGTCTACGTCTCGACGGGCGCGTGGAACGCCGTGCCGCCCCTCACCCGCTTCATGCGCCGGGCCGGCTACCCCCTCGGCCCGCTGCTGATGACCGAGTGGGGCCCGACCAACACCGGCTGGTTCCGCTCCGGCCAGGACCACAAGCGGGCCTGCCTGCACCGGCTGGCGCGCGAGCTGCCCGAGATCCGCTGGGTGCTCATCGGCGACGACGGCCAGCACGACCCGAGCCTCTACGGCGAGTTCGCCGAGCAGCGCCCCGACCGCGTGCGCGCCATCGGGATCCGGGTGCTCACCGCGACCGAGCAGCTGCTCAGCCACTTCACCCCGATCGCGACCGACGACTACGAGCAGCACGTCGGGGTCGAGCTGCCGGTCTGCCGGGCCGAGGACGGCTGGACGATGATCGAGCAGATGCGCAAGGCTCTCGGGTCCACCACGAGCGGAGCCCCCCGTGCCTGAGATGCCGGAGGTGCAGGGGCTCGTCGACTTCCTCGGCGAGCGCCTCTCCGGCCTGGCGGTCGAGCGTCTCGAGCTCGCCTCCTTCTCCGTGCTCAAGACCTTCGACCCGCCGCCGCAGGCCCTCGAGGGCGCCCCGGTCGACGGGGTCCACCGGCACGGCAAGTTCATCGACATCGACTGCGACGGCACGCACCTGGTGATCCACCTGGCACGCGCCGGCTGGATCCGCTGGTCCGACGAGCTGCCGCGCACCGTGCTGCGGCCGGGCAAGTCACCGATCGCCCTGCGGGTGCGGCTCGTCGACGGGTCCGGATTCGACGTCACCGAGGCGGGGACCAAGAAGAGCCTGGCCGCCTACCTCGTCCGCGACGTCCAGGAGGTCGCCGGCATCGCCCGGCTCGGCCCCGACCCGCTCTCCGACGCGCTCGACCGCGACGCCTTCGGTGCGCTGCTCGCCGATCGCAAGACCCAGATCAAGGGAGTGCTGCGCGACCAGTCGCTCATCGCGGGGGTGGGCAACGCCTACTCCGACGAGGTGCTGCACGCGGCGCGGCTGTCCCCCTTCGCCCTCGCCTCATCGCTCACCGAGGACGAGGTCGACACCCTCCACGCGGCGCTGCGCTCGACGCTCGTCGAGGCGATTGCGGCTGCCTCCGGCAAGCCGGCCGCTCAGCTCAAGGACGCCAAGCGGTCCGGGATGCGGGTGCACGGCCGCACCGGCGAGACCTGCCCGGTGTGCGGTGACGTCGTGCGCGAGGTGAGCTTCGCCGACCGGTCGCTGCAGTACTGCGCGACCTGCCAGACGGGCGGCAAGCCGCTGGCCGACCGGCGCACGAGCAAGTTCTTGAAGTAGCGCTCAGTCGGCGGTGATGAGCCGCCAGGCGGAGCGGATGTGCTCCTCCGTCACGGCAGCCGCCCGGTCGCCATCGCCTGCGGTGACCGCCTCGAGGATGTTGCGGTGGTCGGCGCGCAGCTTGTCCGCGACCTCGTCCCAGGTCCCGACGGTGCGGAAGGCGTCGAGGATCGGCAGCCGCATCGACTCGCGGATCGCGGCCGTGAAGTCGCGCGCCAGGTGGTTGCCGGCGGCGCGGGCCAGCAGCACGTGGAAGTCGGTGTCGCAGTCGTTGAAGGTCTCCCGGTCCACCTGCGGGTCCTCCATCTGCGCGAGCAGACGCCCCATCTCGGCCAGGTGCTCGGGCGTCGCGTGGGCGGCGGCGAGACGCACGCTCAGGGTCTCGAGCGCGACGCGCACCTCGAGGACATCCGGCAGCGGGAAGTTGGCCAGGGCCACGTGCAGCCGCAGCAGGCGCCCGAGGGCGCCGCTGGGGACGGCCGTGATCATCGTGCCGCCGGCCGCGCCGGCGCCGACCGACGAGCTCACGACCCCCTGGGCCTCGAGCGTGCGGACCGCCTCGCGCACTGCTGACCGACCGACCGCGAGCATCTTGGCCAGCTCACGCTCGGCCGGCAGGGTGTCGCCGACCGCGAGCCGCCCGTCGAGGATCCTCGCGTCGACCCACTCGAGCACGACCTCGTAGGCCTTCAGGCCCGAGGCGGCCCGGGCAGGGACGGCAGCGTCGGTCACGAGCACAGGATGTCACGGTCGACACAGCCGTGACCATGTGGTCAGACCATTTCAGACCACGAGGTCAGACCATTTCAAGAAATTATGGTCTGACCATTGACGGCGAGACCGCGCTGCCCCTATCGTCGTGTCACCAGCAATGGTCTGACCATTACTGCTCCCCGCCCGACGACGTGCACCCGGAGACCGAGATGATGACGACGCTCGCCGCACTACCCACCGCGTTCCAACCCGAGATCTCACCCGTGGCCGACAGCCTCGCGATCTCCGCCCTCGTGGCCCTGCTCCCCCTCGTGACGATCTTCGTCACGCTCGGCGTCCTGAAGTGGAAGGCCCACTGGGCCGGTCTCTCAGCAGTCGCCGTCGCCATCCTCGTGGCCGTCATCTTCTTCAAGATGCCGATCACCCTCGCGGGACTCGCCGCGACCGAGGGAGCAGTATTCGGCCTCTTCCCCATCATGTGGATCGTCTTCACGGCGATCGTCCTCTACCAGGTCACGGTGCGCTCGGGGCACTTCGAGGACCTGCGTGCGACCTTCCGGCTGATCTCTGACGACCCGCGCATCCAGGCGATCATCATCGCCTTCTGCTTCGGTGCCCTCCTCGAGGCCCTCGCCGGCTTCGGAGCCCCGGTGGCCATCACCGGCGTCATGCTCATGGCCGTCGGCTTCGCCCCCCTTCGCGCCGCCACGGTCGTGCTGCTCGCCAACACCGCCCCGGTCGCCTTCGGCGCCATCGCCATCCCGATCATCACCGCCGGCAACCTCACCGGGATCCCCTACCAGGAGATCGGCGCCTACGTCGGCCACCAGGCCCCCGTCATCGCCGTCTTCGTCCCGCTGCTCCTCGTCTTCATGGTCGACGGGCGAAGGGGGGTCCGCCAGACCTGGCCGGCCGCCGTCGTCATCGGCATCACCTTCGCCGTCACCCAGTGGGTCTCCGCGACGTGGATCTCGGTCGAGATGACCGACATCATCGCCTCGCTCGTCTCGCTCGCCGTCGCCGTCGCCTTCCTCCGCGTCTGGCAGCCGTCCGGTGGCGACGCCGCCACCGAGTCGCTGCAGGTCGAGCGCCAGGCGCAGCTCGCCTCCGTCGGCGCAGGTGCGGGCGGATCCGGCTCGGGCAGCAGCTCCACGAGCCAGTACGAGATCACCCCCGAGGAGCTCGACGCCCAGGCCAGGGCCCTCACGCCGAAGTCGATCGCCTGGGCGATGTTCCCCTACGTCCTCGTCGTCGCCGTCTTCTCCCTGGCCAAGCTGATCCCCGCGGTCGACACCTGGCTGACCGGCACCAACGTCAAGATCCCGTGGCCCGGGCTCTCCGGTGAGGTGCTCACCCACGACGGCGTGGTCAACGGGTCCACGACCTACGGCTTCTCGTGGCTCTCCTCGCCCGGCACGATGCTCCTGGTCTGCGCCGTCATCGTCGCCCTCGCCTACGGCATCGGGTTCTCCGGCCTCATCGCCGAGATGAAGGCCGTCGCCATCCAGATGCGGTGGGCCTTCGTCACCGTCGCCTCCGTGCTCGCCCTGGCCTATGTCATGAACCTGTCCGGCCAGACGATCACCATCGGCGCCTGGATCGCCGGCACCGGCACCGCCTTCGCCTTCTTCAGCCCGCTGCTCGGCTGGATCGGCACGGCGGTCACCGGCTCGGACACCAGCGCCAACGCCCTCTTCGCCACCCTCCAGCAGAGTGCCGCCGAGCGCGCAGGCATCGACCCGACCCTGCTCGTCGCCGCCAACACCGCGGGCGGCGTCGTGGGCAAGATGATCAGCCCGCAGAACCTGACGATCGCCGCGACCGCCGTCGGGCTCGTCGGCCAGGAGTCGGCGATCCTGCGCAAGGTGCTCCCGTGGAGCGTGGGCCTGATCATCCTCATGTGCCTGCTCGTCGGCCTCCAGTCGACCGTCCTGTCCTGGATGCTCCCGTGACGGCGTCGACCGCTCGCACCGATCTGCGCGTCGCCCTCTTCGCCACCTGCTTCAACGACACGATGTGGCCCGACACCCCCAAGGCGACGGTCCGGCTGCTCGACCGGCTCGGGTGCCGGGTCGAGTTCCCCATGGAGCAGGCCTGCTGCGGGCAGGTGCTCACCAACACCGGGTACGGCCGTGACGCCGTGCCGATGGTGCAGCGCTTCGCCGATGTCTTCGAGGGGTACGACGCGGTCGTCGCCCCATCGGGCTCGTGCGTCGGCTCGGTGCGCGAGCAGCACGCGACGATCGCCCGGCAGGCCGGCGAGGACCGGCTGCTCGAGCGGGTGGAGCGGGTGACCCCCAAGGTCTACGAGCTGTCGGAGTTCCTCGTCGACGTGCTCGGCGTGACCGACGTGGGCGCCTACTTCCCCCACCGGGTGACCTACCACCCGACCTGCCACTCCCTTCGCATGCTGCGGGTCGGCGACAAGCCGCTGCAGCTGCTGCGTGCCGTCCGCGGGATCGAGCTGGTCGACCTGCCCGGCGACACGGAGTGCTGCGGCTTCGGCGGCACCTTCGCGATGAAGAACGCGGACGTCTCCGTGGCGATGGGCGCCGACAAGTGCCGCAACGTCTGCTCCACCGGCGCCGAGGTGGTCGTCGCCAGCGACAACTCGTGCCTCGCCCAGATCGGCGGGATGCTCGACCGGCAGCGGTCGGGGATCCGGCAGATGCACCTGGCAGAGATCCTGGCATCGACGGAGGAGGACCCCTCATGAGCACGCACACGCACGGTGGCCCGGTCCAGGAGACCTCGGCGACCTTCATCGGGATGCCGGCCTTCCCCGAGGCGGCCCGCGAGGCACTGGCCAACACCCAGCAGCGCAAGAACCTGCGCCACGCGACGCACACGATCCGTGAGAAGCGCGCCGCGGTCGTCGCCGAGCTGCCGGCGTGGGAGGCCCTGCGCGTCGCCGGCGCCGACGCCAAGGACGAGGCGCTGACCCACCTCGCCGACTACCTCGAGCAGCTCGAGGGGGCACTGACCGCCAACGGCGCGACCGTCCACTGGGCCCGCGACGCGGTCGAGGCCAACCGGATCGCGCTGGAGATCGTGCGCGCCAAGGAGGTCGAGGAGGTCGTCAAGGTCAAGTCGATGGTGACCCAGGAGATCGAGCTCAACGAGGCGCTCGAGGAGGCCGGGATCCACGCGTGGGAGACCGACCTCGCCGAGCTGATCGTGCAGCTCGGTCACGACCGGCCGAGCCACATCCTCGTCCCGGCGATCCACCGCAACCGCAGCGAGATCCGCGAGATCTTCATGCGCGAGATGGCCAAGGTCGGGCGCCCCGCGCCCGAGGACCTCACCGACGACCCGGCCCGCCTGGCCGAGGCCGCGCGGCTGCACCTGCGGGAGAAGTTCCTGCGGGCCAAGGTCGGTGTCTCGGGGGCCAACTTCGCCATCGCGGACACCGGCACGCTCGTCGTCGTCGAGTCCGAGGGCAACGGCCGGATGTGCCTGACCCTGCCCGAGACCCTGATCTCGGTCGTGGGGATCGAGAAGGTGCTGCCGACCTGGGACGACCTCGCCCCGATGATGCAGCTGCTCCCCCGGTCCAGCACCGGTGAGCGGATGAACCCATACACGACGATGTGGACCGGCGCGCACGACGGTGACGGGCCCCAGGACGTGCACGTCATCCTGCTCGACAACGGCCGCAGCCACGTCCTCGCCGACACCGTCGGCCGTGAGGCCCTGCGCTGCATCCGCTGCTCGGCGTGCCTCAACGTCTGCCCGGTCTACGAGCGGGCCGGCGGGCACGCCTACGGCTCGGTCTACCCGGGCCCGATCGGTGCCGTGCTCAACCCGCAGCTGCGCGGCACGACGAGCGAGGTCGACAAGTCGCTGCCCTATGCCTCGAGCCTGTGCGGGGCGTGCTTCGACGCCTGCCCGGTGCGGATCAACATCCCCGAGCTGCTCGTCGAGCTGCGGGGACGCGTGACCGCCGAGGGCGGCCACCCGGCGGAGTCCGCCGCGATGAAGGCCGCCGCGTGGGTGCTGTCCGACCCCAAGCGGCTCGCCGGCGCGCAGAAGGCCGCCGGTCTCGCCGGGCGGGTCATCGGCGACCGGACGATCCGCACGGTCCCGGGCCTGGGCGCCTGGACCAGTGCCCGCGACGTGCCGACACCACCCACCGAGTCCTTCCGCCAGTGGTGGGCTCGCGAGCGAGGGGATGACCGATGAGTGCACGCGACGAGATCCTGGACCGGGTCCGCGGGGCGACCGCTGACGTCACCACGTCACCGGGGTCGGCCGACCGTGAGCCGCTGGTCGACGGCGGCGCCGTCGACGCCGACGGGCTGACGCAGTTCGTCGAGATGGTCGCGGACTACCGCGCCGAGGTCGTGCGGGTGCCCGCGACCGGCCTCACCGCGGCGATCGCCACGGCCCTGCGCGACCACGGCTGCACCAGCGCCGTCCTCCCCGAGGGGCTCGACCCCGCGTGGGTCGATGCCGTCGCGCAGGTCGCCGAGGTGCGGCGGGAGAGCGAGGCCCGCACCCACGCCGACCTCGACGCCACCGAAGCCGTGGTCACCGCCGCCGCCCTGGGCATCGCGGTCACCGGCACGATCGTGCTCGACCACCGGGAGGACCAGGGCCGACGGGCGCTCACCCTGATCCCCGACACCCACGTGTGCGTCGTGCGCGCCGATCAGGTCGTGCGCGACGTGCCTGACGCAGTCTCGCGGCTGCGTCCGGCGAGCGGCGACGCCCGGCCGCTGACCTGGATCAGCGGACCGAGCGCCACGAGCGACATCGAGCTGCAGCGGGTCGAGGGCGTCCACGGACCCCGCACGCTCGTCATGCTCCTCGTCGAGGGCTGAGCCCACGGGTCGTTGGGGCCCGAGGACGTGTGGACCCGGACCCGCGGCCGTCTGATTCGAAGAAGGACCGCGACCCACAGGTCGCGGTCCTTCTTCGAATGGGCGCCTCCGCGGAGCCGGCAGGACACCCTGCCCTGCGGCGAAGGGGGTCAGCTCGGGTCGATCCGGACCGACCCGACACCGCTCTCGACCGTGATGCGACGCGAGGAGCTGCTGTCGCTGCCGAGGTTGTTGATGACGTCCGACGCACCACCCGAGGTGTTGACGCGGTATCCCTCGGTGTCGGGCACCCGCACCGTGGCCTCACCGACGCCGACGCGCACGTCGACGCTGCGCGGGGGCTCGACGGCCTCGTAGTCGATCGCGCCCACTCCGATGTCGGCACTGACGGTGTCGGCCTCGGACTCGGTGATGGACACGTCGCCGGCGCCGACCTGGAGGTCGATGTCGCCGGTCGTGCCCTCGAGCGAGATCGTCCCGACGCCGTGCTCGATCGTCAGGTCGGTGTCGGCCGGCACGACGACGAGCCAGTCGACCCGGCACACGGTGCCCAGGCTCGGTCGCGAGCACGAGGAGGTCAGCTGGGTCGTCTCACCGGAGGCGCGCACGCTGCTCGTCGGCTTGCCCAGCCCCCAGGTGCTCGTGATGACCGCGTGGGGTCGCTCGCCCGCCTCCGCCGCGCGGAAGCGCACATCGCCCACGTCACCGGAGAAGCGCACCGCCCCGTCGGCCGTGATGGGCTGCTCGCGCGTCTGCGACTGCTTGAGCATCGGGCCGGCGAGACTGAGTCCCGCGACGAGGAGCAGCGCGAGAGTCACGAGGAGCGCGATGACCCGGATCGGGCCGACCGGCGTCCGCGACGGGGGCGTCGTCGCCGCCTCCTGCGCGGCGGCGGCACGGCGGCTCTCCCGCGCACGGGAGGCGTCGGTGCGATAGCGGTCGCGCATCTCGGGATCGGTGGGCTCGCCCGGTCGTGGCGGCCACTGGGTCATGGGTGTCGTGGACATCGGTCAGTCCTCCTGGTCGAGCCAGCGGAGCACGGCGAGCACACGTCGGTGGTCGCCGTCGGCCGGAGGCAGGTCGAGCTTGGTGAAGATCGAGGTCACGTGCTTCTCCACGGCCCCGTCGGAGACGTAGAGCTCCTTGCCGATCGCGGAGTTGGTGCGCCCCTGGGCCATCAGGCCGAGGACATCGCGCTCGCGTGGCGTGAGGGCGGCGAGCGGGTCGACGTTGCGCGCCCGGGTGAGCAGCTGGGTGACGACCTCGGGGTCGAGGACGGTCCCGCCGGAGGCCACGTCACGCAGTGCGGCGATGAAGTCGCTCGTGTCGGCGACGCGGTCCTTGAGGAGGTAACCCACCCCCTTCGACCTGGCCGCGACGAGCTCGGTCGCGTACTGCTCCTCGACGTACTGGGAGAGGACCATCACGGCGATGTCGGGGTGTCGCTCGCGGACGGCGAGCGCCGCGACGATGCCTTCGGAGGTGAAGGTCGGGGGCATCCGCACGTCGACCACGACGAGGTCGGGCCGGTGCTCGTCGACCGCGGCGATGAAGCTCTCGCCGTCGGGGCAGGCAGCCGCGACGTCGAAGCCGGCGGACGTCAGGAGGCGCACGATCCCGTCGCGCAGCAGCACGGAGTCCTCGGCCAGCACCACCTTGGTGGGGCTCTCGGTCTGGGTCGGGTCGGTCATCACAGGCTCCGTCCGGTGCGAAGGGGGAGGGTCGCGGTCAGCGCCGTCGGTCCCCCGTCAGGGGAGGTCACCTCGAGCGTGCCGTCGACGGCGGTGACCCGCTGGCGCAGTCCGGTCAGGCCGGTCCCGAGCGTGGGGTCGGCACCTCCGCCGCCGTCGTCCGTGACGACGGCGGTGAGCCGCTCGGCGTCGGTCGTGACGACGACCTCGGCGTGCTGGGCGCCGGAGTGCTTGGCGACATTGGTCAGGGCCTCGCTGACGACGAAGTAAGCAATCGCCTCGGTCGTCGGGTCGAGTCGGCCGACGTCACGGACCTCGACGGAGACGGGCACCGCCGAGCGAGCGGCCAGGGCGGGCAGCGCCGCCTCGAGACCACGGTCGGCGAGGATCGGCGGGACGATGCCGCGGGCGACGTGGCGCATCTCGACGATCGCCTCCTTGGCCGAGCGGTGGGCCTCGTCGACGAGCTGGGCCGCGCCCTCGGGGTCGTGGCTGATGGCCTCCTTGGCCATACCGAGCGTCATCGCGATGGACACCATGCGCTGCTGCGGACCGTCGTGCAGGTCGCGCTCGATGCGGCGGCGCTCCGCCTCGACCGAGTCGACGGCCTCGCGGCGGGAGTCGGTGAGGGTGTCGACGCGGGCGGTGAGGTGCGCGACGACCTTGCGCTCGTCCCGGCCGAGCAGCCAGCGGGCCAGCATGACGTCCACCGAGGTGAGCAGGCTCGCCACGACCGGCATGAGCAGCAGCGTCACGAGGGCGACGGTCCAGGCGGACGCCAGCTCCAGCGTGCCGTCGACGCGCAGGATGCCGAAGATCGAGATGCCGTCGTCGGGCAGCCGGCTGCCGAGCAGCGGGACACCGAGGACGAGCAGTGCCTGGGCGAGCACGGCCAGGGTCAGCCAGCCGATGACGCTCCCCCACATGGCGTGCAGCGCGAGATAGGCCGTGCTGCGCCAGGAGTGCTGGTCGAGCAGGAGGCGCCGCCACAGCGGTTGGACGCGACGAGGCGGCGGGTCCACCCGGCGGCCGGTCAGCGCGACCACGCGGTGCCGCTCGGCGTGGCCGATGACGCCGCACAGCCACAGCAGCGGCACGAGCAGGACGAGGCCGACGCCGCCGGCGCTGACGAGCGCCAGCGCGACGAGCATGAGGGTGAGGAGCAGCAGCGCGGCGAAGGCGGTGAGCGTGCTCGTCGCGAGGAGCAGCACGCTGCCCCAACCGGCGAGCCAACGTCGCGGCAGGCTGGTCCGCTCCAAGGGCGGTGAGAGGGTCTGGGTGGTCACGAGAACCAACCTACGGAGACGCGACCCGCGGGTCTGCCCTGCGCTCCCCCATCTCGAAGGGGGGATGTCCCCCCTTCGTCCCCGGTGGTCAGGCGTACTTGCGGGCCATCTCCACGGACTGCATGACATAGCCGCCGCCGAAGATCACCGCGTGGACCATGACGGGGAAGAGCTGGTGCAGGCCGACCCGCTCCTGCCAGCCGTCCGAGAGCGGGGCCGCCTCGTCGTAGGCCGCGATGATGCGGGCGATGTGCGGCGCGGTGAAGAGGAGCAGCATCGCGAGGTCGGTCTCGGCGTGGCCGCCGTGGGCGGCCGGGTCGATGAGCACGGCGCCCTGGCGGGTCCACAGGATGTTGCCCGCCCACAGGTCTCCGTGGATGCGGGCGGGTGGTCGGCCGTCGTCGAACTCGCCGGACTCCAAGCGGGTGGCGACCCGCTCGAAGGCGTCGCCGTCGTCGGCCCACAGCCCCTTGGACTGCCCGACGCGCAGCATGTGCCGGATGCGCTGCTCGGCGAAGAAGGCGCCCCACGTCTCGCTGCCCTCGAGCGGCATCGGGATCGGGGACTCCGCAGGACCGATGAACCCGTGGCTGGACCAGCGTTCCGGCGGCGCACCGAAGGCCGGCGCACCGGCCGCGTGGGTCGCGGCGAGCGCGATGCCGAGCTCGTCCGCCTGCACATTGGTCGACGGCGCCGGGTCGTACTGCAGCAGGTCGATGTGGTCGAGGTCGACGTCCTGCAGCTCGGCGATGGTGGCGCCACCCGCGGCCTGGGCCTCGGCGAGCCAGAGCAGGCCCGCGGCCTCCCACGACGAGTAGCCACGAGGGGCTGCGGAGGTGTCCTTGCGATACGTGCGGGGCGGCTTCACGGGGTCAAGCCTGCCACCCCCCTCCCCCGCTCCCTGAAGAGGTTGCGCAGCAACCGTCTCGACGGACGCTCCCGCGGGCGAAGGGAGGGCCCGCCCCGTTGCCTGCAGGCGAAGGGAGGGCCCGCACCCGCCGAAGTCCCTTCGTTTGTCGACCACGTCGTGTTGTCGTTACGGACTTCGGCTTGATGTGTGCGGACCCTCCCTTCGCCCTCCGGCGCCAGGTCGTCGATCGCCCGGCTGCCAGCGGGGGGTTCAGCGAACCCGGGGCAGGGTGCCGGTCTCGTCGACGGGGGAAGCGGTCGCGCGGGAGCCGGTCCTGATCGGGCCGGTCGCGCCCGCGGTGGTCTTGCGATCCCCGGCGATGGCCACGGCGACGGCGTCGGCGACGTCCGGGTGGAAGACGCTGGGGATGATGTAGGAGGGGTTGATCTCCTCGTCCTTGACCACGCCTGCGATCGCGTCGGCGGCCCGGATGAGCATCTCGGTCGTGATGTCCTCGGCGCGGGCGTCGAGGAGTCCGCGGAAGACGCCGGGGAAGGCCAGGACGTTGTTGATCTGGTTGGGGTAGTCGCTGCGGCCCGAGGCGACGACCTTGGCGTACTTCGCGGCCTCGGCCGGGTCGATCTCGGGGTCGGGGTTGGCCAGGGCGAAGACGATCGCGTCCTGCGCCATGTTGTCGCGGATCCACTCGGCCTTGAGCAGGTTGGGTGCCGAGACGCCGATGAAGACGTCCGCACCCTGCAGGCCGTCGCCGAGGTCACCTCGGACCCGGCGCGGGTTGGTGCGCTGGGCCAGCTCGAGCTTGTCGCGCGACAGTGACGTGTCATCGGCGGAGAGCAGGCCCTCGCGGTCGTAGACGATGACGTCCTTGGCACCGGCGGACAGCAGGAGGGTGACGATCGCCGAGCCGGCAGCGCCACCACCGGAGACGACGATCTGTGCCCCCTCAAGCGTCTTGTCGACGACGCGCAGGGCATTGCGCAGGGCGGCGAGGACGACGATCGCGGTGCCGTGCTGGTCGTCGTGGAAGACCGGGATGTCGAGGCTCTCGCGCAGTCGACGCTCGATCTCGAAGCAGCGAGGGGCGGCGATGTCCTCGAGGTTGATGCCACCGAAGCCGGGGGCGATCATCTCGACGGCGCGGATGATCTCCTCGGTGTCCTGGGAGGCGAGGCAGATCGGCCAGGCGTCGATGTCGGCGAACTGCTTGAAGAGGGCTGCCTTGCCCTCCATGACGGGCATGGCGGCCTCGGGCCCGATGTTGCCCAGGCCGAGGACCGCGGAGCCGTCGGTGACGACGGCGACGGTGTTGCCCTTGATCGTCAGCCGGCGTGCGTCCTCGGGGTTCTTGGCGATCGCCATCGAGACCCGGCCGACGCCGGGGGTGTAGGCCATCGACAGGTCGTCACGCGTCTTGAGTGCGACCTTGGACTTGATCTCGATCTTGCCGCCGAGGTGGAGAAGGAAGGTGCGGTCCGAGACCTTGTGCACCTTGACGCCGTCGATCGCCTCGACGGCCTCGACGAGTCCGTCCGTGTGGTTGAGGTCGAACCCGGAGCAGGTGGCATCCACGACGAGACGGTCGTGCCGCGAGTCCGCGATGTCGATTGCGGTGACGATGCCTCCCTGCTCCGCGATGGCGGTAGCCACTCGCCCGACGACTGCGTAGTCGGTCGAGGTGTGCAGACGCATGGTGATCGAGTACGAGGAGGGGGTAGCGACAGCCATGTGATCAGTCTCTCACCGGCGGACGATCGCCAAAAATCAGCCCGTCTCCGAGGAGCGAAATACATCGATAGACAGCCAGATCGCGACGCGCCGATGTGCGCATCTGCGGCAATATCCCCCTTCGCCTATACAAGCGGATACGGTCGCATCGTGGATCCGATCACCAACCCCTATGCCCCAGGCGCCGGCCAGCGTCCGCCCGAGCTCGCCGGCCGCGACGAGCAGCTGACCCGATTCGACGTCGTGCTCAAGCGCATCGTCAGCGGGCGGCCCGAGCGCTCACTCGTCCTCACCGGACTGCGCGGGGTCGGCAAGACCGTGCTGCTCAACCAGCTGCGATCGGCAGCCGTGCGGGCCAAGTGGGGCACGGGCAAGCTCGAGGCCCGGCCCGAGCTGGGGCTGCGCCGGCCGCTGTCCAGCGCCCTCCACCAGGCGGTGCGCGAGCTCGGGCACACGCAGGAGGAGGAGGTCGAGCACGTGCTCGGCGTCATCAAGTCCTTCGCCCAGCGTGACGCCAAGCCCGGCACCAAGCTGCGCGAGGTGTGGAACCCCGGCATCGACGCGCCGCCCATCAAGGGCCGCGCCGACTCCGGTGACATCGAGATCGACCTCGTGGAGCTCTTCACCGACGTCGGCGGCCTTGCGGCCGACCTCGGGCGCGGCGTCGCCGTCTTCATCGACGAGATGCAGGACCTCGGGCCGGAGGACATCTCCGCGATCTGCGCGGCGTGCCACGAGATGAGTCAGTCGGGTCTGCCGCTCATCGTCGTCGGAGCCGGCCTGCCGCACCTCCCGGCAGTGCTGTCGGCGAGCAAGTCCTACAGCGAGCGCCTCTTCCGCTACCAGCGCATCGACCGGCTGGCCCGCGAGGAGGCCGACCGGGCACTCTCCGCCCCGGCGGCCGACGAGCTGGCCGAGTACGAGCGGGAGGCGCTCGA
This sequence comes from Janibacter limosus, assembly GCF_004295485.1. Classification (NCBI taxonomy): domain Bacteria; kingdom Bacillati; phylum Actinomycetota; class Actinomycetes; order Micrococcales; family Intrasporangiaceae; genus Janibacter; species Janibacter limosus. The sequence continues at coordinate 3,058,438 of NZ_CP036164.1, forward strand.
CGCGCTCTACATCGCGACCGGCGGCTACCCGTACTTCATCCAGGCCTATGGCAAGGCGGTCTGGGACCAGGCCCCACAGTCGCCGATCCGCGCCGAGGACGTGCGCGTCGCCTCACCCGAGGCCGAGTCGGAGCTCGCGGTTGGCTTCTTCGGCTCCCGCTACGAGCGGGCGACGCCCGGCGAGCGGGAGTACCTGCGGGCGATGGCCGACGTGGCCGCCGACATCGCGGCGAAGGGAGAGGAGTCGCTCGACGACATCGAGTCCGTCCTCACCTCCGAGGTCGCACGAGTCCTCGACAAGAAGCCGCAGTCCCTCTCCCCCGCGCGGGACGCGTTGCTGAAGAAGGGGTTGATCTACTCCGCCGAGCGGGGCCGGATCGCCTTCACGGTTCCGCACTTCGGGCGGTACCTGCGCGAGCAGACCTGAGCGTGCCCGTGCGCTGACAAGACGCATCCCAGATCGGGATGCACTGCGGTACCATGGGGCCCATGAGCACCCAGATCGCCGTCCGCCTTCCCGACGAGATGGTCGAGTTCCTCGACCGCTCCGTCGCGAGGGGCGAGGCACCCAGCCGCGCAGCACTGGTGACGTCTGCGCTGGAGCGAGAGATGCGCCGCCTGGCGGCTGAGCATGACGTTGCCGTCCTCACCGAGCGTGGCACGGCGGACGATCTCGACGTCGTGGTCGAGTGGACCGCTGCCCACGTCGCCGTCGGGGACTGAGGTCGTGCGAGAGATCTGCCTGGTGCGTCTGGACAAGACCCGGCCAGCGCTCGTGCTGACCCGTGAGACCGCCCGCGGGGCGATGACCAAGGTGACTGTCGCGCCCATCACGACGACCGCCAAGGGGCTGTCGAGCGAGATGCGAGTCGGCCGGGCCAACGGCCTCGATGCCGAGTGCGCCGTGGCTCTGGACAACGTCGTCACCGTCCCGGTGGAGCTGCTCGGGCGCACCGTCGGTTATCTGTCGAGCACACAAGAGGCCGAGCTCGCACGCGCTGTGGTCATGGCCTACGACCTGGAGCTGCCGCTGACAGGATGACGCGCATGCGAGCCGTGGTCATCGACGCCGTCCGAGCCCAGCCCGAGGTCAGGGAGGTGGCTCCCCCCTTCGCCCCCGAGGGTGGGGTGGTCGTGCAGGTGATGGCGACCGGGATGTGCCGCAGCGACTGGCACGCATGGGCCGGGCACGACGACATCGCGTGGCCGCACGTCCCCGGCCACGAGCTCGCGGGGATAGTGACCGGGGTCGGCGGCGGGGTCGAGCGATGGCAGGTCGGCGATCGAGTCACCGTCCCCTTCGCCTGCGGGTGCGGACGCTGTGAGTGGTGCGCGGCCGGCGAGGCGCAGGTCTGCCCCGATCAGGAGCAGCCCGGCTTCACGCACTGGGGCTCCTTCGCCGAGCAGGTCGCGCTGCACGGGGCCGACACCAACCTCGTGGCCCTCCCCGACGGCGTCGACTTCGCCACCGCGGCGAGCCTCGGCTGCCGCTTCGCCACGGCCTACCGGGCACTCGTCGCCCGCGCCCGCCTGACGAAGGGAGAGTGGGTCACCGTCGTCGGGGCCGGCGGGGTCGGGCTGAGTGCGGTGATGATCTCCCGGGCGCTGGGTGCTCGGGTCATCGCGGTCGACCGCAACCCCGAGGCCCTAGCTCTTGCAACGGATCTCGGCGCCGAACACGTGCTGGTCGCGGATGGTCGCGACCTCGACGCGGAGGTGGCTGCCCTGACGGGCGGCGGCACCCACGTGGCAGTCGACGCGGTCGGCAGCGAGCAGACCTGCGCCGACGCGATCCACAGCCTGCGCCGTCGCGGACGGCACGTGCAGATCGGTCTGCTGCCACCGATCGACGGTCACCCCCGGGTCCCGATGGCGCGGGTCATCGGGTGGGAGCTCGACCTGCTCGGCAGCCACGGCATGGCCGCCGTCGACTACCCGGGGATGCTCGCGCTCATCGAGTCCGGCGCCCTGCAGCCGCAGCGACTCGTCGAGCGGACGATCGGGCTGGACGAGGCGGCCACGCTGCTGCCCGTCTTCGACCAGGCGACCGTCGCCGGGATGACGATCATCGACCCGGTGCGCTGAGCCCCCTTCGTCCTGCCCCGGACCCTTGTCGTGCGGTGGTCGGGGCCCTACTCTCGGCCAAAGCCCTCAGTGTGGAGGGCTCTCGTGATGGAGACGCCATGTCCGACGCCACCACTCTCTGCGAAGCCTTCCAGCAGACCCTGACCGTCGAGCCGGACGCCGTGGCGCTGCGCACCGCAGGCGATGCCGTCACGGTCACGTGGGCCGAGTACGGCGACCACGTGCGGGCCGTCGCCGCAGGTCTGGCCGCCCTCGGCTACCAGCACGGGGACACCCTCGGCATCATGCTCACCAATCGACCCGAGTTCGCCTGGGTCGACGCCGGGGCGATGCACCTGGGGATGACCCCCTTCTCGATCTACAACACGTCGGCGCCGGAGCAGGTCGAGTACCTCTTCGGCAACGCGGGCAACCGGATCGCCGTCACCGAGACCGCCCTGCTGCCCGCGATCCTCGGGTCCGGGGTGGCCCTCGACCACCTCATCGTCATCGACGGGAAGCCCGAGGGCGCCACCCACACGCTCGCCGAGCTCGAGGGCCTGGGGTCTGACGACTTCGACTTCGAGGCGGCATGGCGTGCGGTGCAGCCGGACGACGTCCTCACGCTGATCTACACCTCGGGCACGACCGGACCGCCGAAGGGGGTCCAGCTCACCCACCGCAACCTGCTGGCCGTGCTCCACGGTGCGGAGGGCGTCATCGAGGTGCGCTTCGGGGACAGGATCACCTCCTTCCTCCCGGCCGCCCACATCGCCGACCGGGCGTCGGCGCAGTACTTCGGACTGGCGAGGGGGGTCCAGATCAGCTATATCGCCGACCCGAAGGCGATCGCCTCCGCGCTGCCCGACGCCCGCCCCACGATCTGGTTTGCCGTGCCCCGCGTGTGGGAGAAGATCAAGATGGGCGTCGAGGCCAAGGTCGCCGCGGCCGAGAGCCCGGTGAAGAAGAAGCTCGGGACCTGGGCCCTGGCGATGGCCGACAAGCAGGGCGCCGCACTGCTGGCCGGGGAGCCGCTCCGCGGCAAGGACGCCGCGCAGTACCGGCTCGCGGACAAGCTCGTCCTGAGCAAGGTCCGAAGCGCCCTCGGGCTGGACGAGCTGCGCTGGGCCTGGTCGGGTGCCGCGGCGATCGCGCCCGAGACGTTGTCCTTCTTCATGGGTCTGGGCATCGACGTCTGCGAGATCTGGGGCATGTCGGAGATCGCGGGGGCGGGGACGATCAACCCGCCCGGGCGGGCCAAGGTGGGGACGGTGGGCCCTGCACTGCCCGGCTTCGAGATGAAGATCGCCGACGACGGTGAGCTGCTCTTCCGCGGGGACTGCGTCATGCCCGGCTATCGCGGTGACCCGGACAAGACCGCAGAGGCCATCGACTCCGACGGCTGGCTGCACACCGGTGACGTCGGCACGATCGACGCGGACGGCTACCTGACGATCACCGACCGCAAGAAGGAGCTGATCATCAGCGCCGCGGGCAAGAACATGTCGCCGTCCAACATCGAGAACACCCTCAAGGTGACCACGCCACTCGCGGCCACGATCGTCGTCGTGGGCGATGCCCGCCCCTACAACGTCGCGCTCGTGACCCTGGACCCGGACGCCGCGGCCGTCTTCGCGGAGCGGGCCGGCGTCGCAGCGGACCCGGCGGTCCTCGCGGAGCACCCCGCGCTGATCGCCGAGATCGACAAGGGCATCACGGCAGGCAACGCCAAGCTCTCCCACGTCGAGCAGGTCAAGAAGTTTGCGGTCCTCCCCGAGTACTGGGCGCCGGGCAGCGACGTGCTCACGCCGACCCTCAAGGTGCGCCGCAAGCCGATCAGCGATCGCTACTCAGCCGAGATCGAGGCGCTCTACCGGGGCTGATCAGGTCAGCCGGCTCGCGCTTCGATCACGTGCGAGATCGGGGTTGAGCTGTGCCGCGGCTTCGGCCAGGGAGGACGTGCTCCGGCCACCACGGCCCGGCGCCGGGCGCGCATGCCTGTGGGCCGGTCCGTGAGGGCCGGCTGCGGGGCGGGTGCGCTAGACGTGCCAGGTGACGCCGCGGGGGGTGATGGTGCAGGTCAGGTCGAGGGCGTGGACCTTGGTGTGGTGGCGCTCGCACAGCAGCGCGGAGCGTCCGATGTCGGTGCTGCCGCCCAGGGACCAGTAGTCGACGTGGTGCGCGTCTGACCAGTGGGCGGGCATGGTGCACCCGGGATAGGTGCAGCCTCCGTCGCGCAGATAGAGGGCACGTTTTTGGCCTGGTGTGAAGTAGCGGGCCGCGCGGCCCAGCTCCAGGGGCTCGGTGTCGGTCCCCAGCAGCGCGGGCACGATCTGGGCCTGGCAGGCCAGCTTGCGCACCGAGGCCGGCGAGAGGACCTGACCGGTGGCGGTGACGCCACCTGCGTGGCCCGTGGCCGGTGTGCCGCACCCGCCCGGTCGCCCCGACAGGTCCGACCGGTCGAAGGCAGCCGCCTGGCCGGGGGGCGAGAGGGCCTGCCCCAGCGGGCCGACGGGGAGGTCTTGCCCGCAGGCTCCACAGCGCCCGTGCGTCAGGTCGGCGGTCAGGGCCTGGAGGCTGATCGTCACGATGACCTGGGCCTTGTCGCTCTTGGGCGCCTCGCCCGGCGAGGACACCCCGCGCCCGATGATCGCCAGCAACGCGTCCGCTCGCCGGCGGGCCGGGGTGCGCTCATCGAGCTCACCGCCTGGTCCCTTGACCGGGGCGGACAACGCCGCCAGCGCGGCGTCGATGATCGCGGCGCCCTCGGGGTCCATGTCCACCCGGTAACGCGTCATCCCGCACGCACCGGCGGACTTGGTCAGTGACCGGGACGCCTTCAGGGCATCGTCCTCCTCGCGCAGGTCCTTGTCCGGGCGCAACATCCGCCCGGTCATCGTGATCGCCGCCGCCAGCTTCTTCTCGTCCAACCCCGACACCCGAGTGCGCGAGCGTGCGTCCGGGCCGGTGGCGACGACCTCGTCACGAGCGTGGCCGAGCAGGATCCCCAGGTCCTCCTCCAGCAGCTGCGGGTCAGCGACCCGGCGCACCGACTCCTCGAACCGCACCAGCTGATCGGTCTTGCCCAACGGCAGATCCCCAGCAGCGAAAGCTGCAAGGACGGCCGGCACCCCGGCGGGCCCCTGCCCGCCACCCGCGTCTGCCGCGTCAGACGCGTCTGACGTGGACGTGTCCTTGGCTGCTGCGCCAGTCGGCGCGGGATCGCTCAACGAGCTCCCCGAAGCCCGCAGACCGGCCTTGGCCACCCGCACCACCGACGCCGCGTGCCTCACCTCTGGACGAGGCGCACGGCGCCCTTCGCAGACCCCCACCCAGTCCACCGGCGACCACGACGACTCACCAGGCAGACCCCGGGAGATGCCCTCACGCGTCAGAGCGACCTCCGCCGCCTGCGTGAGCTGACGCAACCGACCCACCAACGCCAACGCCTCACCGACATCACTGTCGGGGGCCTGCCACACACTGGAGGAGTCACTCATCAACAGGCCACGCAACGCGTCACGCAACCCCGGGAGAACTCCCGGATCGTGAAACCGCACCGTCGCCTCTGACATACCTCGATCATATTTTCGACCCCCGACACTGATGATGGAATCAGGGTCCGAGGGGTCGTGACTCACCCTCCGACTGGCGCCCTGTTGGGTTGCCTTCCAGTTGATCTGTCCGGCCCCTCGGGCTCGCCGCCGGCCGGGGCGGTCATGACCTGATAAGAGCTTGGCAGTTCCTCACCAGTGTCCTGTCTGACCGCCCACGGCCGACGTCACCCAGTCGACGACAGCCGAGAAGGGCGCTTCCAGCATGACAGCAGCAGCACCGACATACCCAGACCACGAAGCCGTGGAGGAGGTCGTCGGCGGCATCGACACCCACGCCGACACCATCCACGTGGCCGTGGTGACCGTTGTAGGGCGCGATGTCGCCGACGAAGAATTCCTCACCACGCTCGCCGGGTACCGCGCAGCGACCGACTTCCTTCAGGCCCATGGCGTGATCGAGCGTGTCGGGATCGAGGGCACCAGCTCCTACGGGGCAGGCATCGCCCGGGCCTGCGCCGCGGCCGGTATGGACGTGCGGGAAGTCCTGCGACCCGACAAGACCGTGCGCCGCAAACAAGGCAAGTCCGACCCCATCGACGCCTACCACGCAGCCCGCGCCGTGCTGTCGGGGCGATCGACCTCGGCGCCCAAGGACGAGAAGATCCTCGGTCTGCGCGCCCTGCACACCGCGCGACGCTCAGCCGTCAAGGCCCGCACCGCGACGATCCACCAGATCCAACAACTCCTGATCACCGCCCCCGACGGCATCCGGGAGAAGTACCGCGACCTGAACAACGCTCGACTGGTCGAGACACTCGCTCGCTGTCGCCCCAACCGGGATGACCTGGTCGGTGGCGCCGTGCTGCGAGCGATGAAAGACCTCGCCGCCCGCCACGCCTTCTTGGACGAGCAGGCCAGCGACCTCGAAGCCGACATCACGGCCATCGTCCGCACGCTCAACCCCGGCCTGCTCGGCGCCCACGGCGTCGGCCCGGACACCGCAGCACAACTGCTGATCACCGCCGGGGGCAACCCCGAACGCCTCAGCCACGAGGCGTCGTTCGCCGCGCTGTGTGGGACTGCGCCCGTACCCGCGTCCTCGGGCAAAACCAACCGCTACCGGCTGTCGCGAGGAGGAGACCGCGCGGCCAACAGCGCACTACACCGCATCGCTCTGGTGCGCATGGTCAGCCACGCCCAGACCCGCGGCTACGTCCAGCGACAACGCGACAAAGGCCGCTCCAGCAAGGAGATCCTGCGCCGCCTCAAGCGAGCCATCGCCCGCGAGATCTTCAAATACCTCACCCGGACCATCACCGTGCCCGCCATCGACGACCTACGACCGATGAGACAGGCCAAGAACATCACCTTGACCAGCGCCGCCCAACACTTCGGCGTCTGGCCCGCACGCATCTCCACCCTCGAACGAGGCACCAGACGAGACGACGACCTCGCCAACGCCTACCGCGCCTGGCTCACCGCCGCTTGACAATCAATAGGAGCATCAACGCTCCGCGACCCACTTCAGCTGGGGACAAGCCCCCTTCGGCTGGGAAGGATGTGGACGAGTGGCTTCGAGACGCCCGCTACGCGGACTCCTCAGCCAGCGGAGGCGGGCACGAAGCGGGGGCGCACGCCGGTGAGCTCCTCGGAGATCTCCCACAGACGACGCATCGCCTCCGGGTCCCGCGAGCCCGAGGACGAACCCACGGCAACCGGGCGACCCCGCGTCTCCCCGGGCCCACTCGGCCCGTAGAACGCACTGCCGACCGCCGTCGGGTCGGTGGCGGCACGCAGGGTGGGCAGGGCCCCCTTCGCCGCGCTCTGGCCGGTCACCCAGGTGCCGGCAGCGATGAACGGTCGCACGGGGAGAGGCAGGTAGCGGGCCAAGGACGTCCGCGAGAGACCGGGGTGCGCCGCGACCGCGATGGTCTGCGCGCGCGCCTCCGCCAGTCGTCGCTGCAGCTCGTGGGTGAAGAGCAGGTTGGTCAGCTTGGACCGGCCGTAGGCGCCCATCGAGTCGTATCCACGCTCGGCCTGCAGGTTGTCGAAGTCCAGCACCCCGCCACCCCACCGGTGGGCCAAGCTCGTCACCGTGACCACCCGGGAGCCGGGCGTCACGAGCAGCCGGTCGAGCAGCAGCCCGGTCAGCGCGAAGTGCCCCAGGTGGTTGGTGCCCACCTGCAGCTCGAAACCGTCCTGCGTCACGCCCCGAGGCGTCATCATCAGCCCCGCGTTGTTGACCAGCAGGTCGATCCGCTCGTGCCGTCCACGGATCTCGTCCGCCGCCTCACGCACCGACTCCAGCGAGGCCAGATCCAGACGCACGACCTCGGCGCCGGGCAGCGACGAGGTGACCTGCTCTCCCTTCGACATGTCACGGCAGGCGAGGACCACGGCGGCTCCGCGCGCGGACAGCTCCCGTGCGGTCACGGCTCCCAGCCCTGAGTTGGCACCGGTGATCACCACGGTGCGTCCGCTCTGGTCGGGCATGCTGTCCAGGGACCAGGTGCTGCGGGTGCGTGTCATGGGGCAACCCTGCCACCGTCCTTCGAGACGGTTGCTTCGCAACCGCCCACGCGGAGCGTGGGGCCCACTCAGGACTCGGGATCGCGAGAACGCCTTGGTGCCCACGGTGACGACAAAGGCCGATGAGGTCACACCTGGCCCACCCCGCTCGTCAGATCAGTGACAGCATCGACACGGGAGGTAGGGCCATGGACACCGCAGCGCAGACCGAGGACTTCGAGCAGGAGCGACCACGGCTCGTCGGGCTCGCCGCCCGCATCCTCGGCGACCACGCCGAGGCGGAGGACATCGTGCAGCAGGCCTGGCTGCGGCTGCACGGCACGGACACCGACATCGAGTCGCTGCCCGCGTGGCTGACCACCGTCACGACCCGGCTGTGCCTCGACCGCCTCAAGTCGCGAACCCCTCTGCCGCACAGCGAGATCGAGCCCGAGGAGGCCGCACCGGACATCGCCGACGACATCGTCCTGGCCGACACCGTCGGCGTCGCCCTCCAGGCCGTCATCGAGCGGCTCACCCCCGGCGAGCGCGCCGCCTTCGTGCTGCACGACAGCTTCGGCTTCGACTTCGCCACCATCGCCGCGATCCTCGACACCACCCCGGCCGCGGCCCGCAAGCTCGCCTCGCGCGCACGGGGCAAGGTGCGGACTCGGTCCCTTCGAGGCTCGGCCGCGGACGGCCTCGCACCTCAGGGAGCGGGGACACATGACTGGGAGATCGTCGACGCCTTCATGGCGGCCGCCCGAGAGGGCGACTTCGACTCCCTTCTCTCGCTGCTCGCTCCGGATGCCGCGATCACCGCGGACGCCGCCGCCATCGCCACCGGCACCCCCGAGCGGATCGACGGCCGGCAGCAGATCGCCGAGTTCTTCAACGGCAGCGCACACTCGGCCCTCGCCGTGCTCGTCGACGAGCGACCTGCCGCCGCGTGGTTCCTCAAGGGCGAGGCCAAGGTGCTCTTCGACTTCACCCTCGAGGACGGTCTGGTGCAGGGCATCACCTTCCGCGCCGACCCCGAGCTGCTCGCCCGGGTCACCCGTCGCACCGACACCCGACGCGGCTGAGCGTCACATCCGCACCTCCCCGCTCGTCAACACTGCACAGACACACCCGTACAGGAGACTCGACATGAAGACCATGACCTGCCGACAGCTCGGCGGCCCCTGCGACCTCGCCCACCAGGGCGAGAGCGCCGACGACGTCATCAACGCCCAGGACCAGCACCTCAAGGCGATGGAGAAGGAGGGCGACGCGGCCCACCAGCCCGCCCGCAACGAGATGAAGAAGCGCTGGTTGCGCCCGCGCAAGGCGCTGGGTTGGTACAACGCGACCAAGGCGACCTTCGCGGACCTGCCGCAGGACTGAGCTCCACCCACCCAGCGACGAAGGGAGGGCCCCGCGCCCTCCCTTCGTCAGCCGCTCTGCGATCCCCGTCGCACTCCCCGAGCGAGCTGGCGGTCGGACCGGCTACTGTCGGGTCACTTGTCCACCAACGGCGGTGCTGCGGGATCCCTGTGCCGCCCGGGAGGTCCCCGCCATGCACCCCAGTCGTCGCTCCCTCCTCGCTGGTGCCGGTGGCGCCGCGGCCCTCGCCGCGTTGCCCGCGAGCGCCTCGGCCCTGTCCCTGCCGGGCATCCCGGTCCCGGATCTCACGGACCCGCTGGACGCGCTGGACTCGACGGGCGCCCTGAGCGTCGCGGACCGAACGGCCGCGATCGCCCACAAGGCGGCCGTCCCCGAGATCTTCCGGGCGCCCCAGCAGGTCGCCTCGCACACCGACGTCATCGTCATCGGGACCGGATTCGGCGCCAGCGTCAGCGCGCTGCGTCTGGGCCAGGCCGGTGCCCGCGTCGCGATGCTCGAGCGTGGCTCCCGCTGGCCGCGCGACCCGTGGCGCCGCATCCACGCTGCTGACACCGCACTCGACGGTCGAGGCGTGTGGCACAAGCGCAGCATCAAGGACCTGCTCGGACTCGCACACCCGGTCGACAAGTTCGGCGGGGTCCTCGACGACACGATCTACGAGCACCTGCGCGTGTGGCGCGGGGCAGCGGTCGGCGGTGGCTCCATCGTCTTCACCGGCGTGCTCCTCGAGCCGCCCAAGGAGTACTTCGAGCACCTCTTCGGCGGCACCGTCAGCCAGCGCGAGATGCACGAGAAGTGGTACCCCAAGGCGCGCACGATGCTCAACGCCTCGCCGATGCCGGACGACATCTACCAGGCTCCCCCCTTCGGCCACTCCCGACGGTGGGACAAGCACGCCCGCACGGCCGGCTACGAGATCGAGCAGCTGGACGGCATCTGGGACTGGGAGGTCGTGCGCAAGGAGCTGCAGGGGCGCTCGCGCCGCTCGGCGACGATCGGCGAGAGCAACTACGGCAACGCCAACGGCGCCAAGTGGGACCTCACCCTCAACTACCTGCCCGCCGCCGAGGCCACGGGCAAGGTCACGGTCCACCACTGGCACGTCGTCGACCGCATCGGCCAGGACAGCCGAGGTCGCTACACCGTCGACCTGCACATCGTCGACCCCACGGGACGGGTCCTGCAGGAGCGGACCCTCACCTGCGACCGGCTCGTCCTCGGGGCCGGCAGCGTCGGCACCTCCGAGCTGCTCGTGCGCGCCAAGGCGGAGGGCACCCTCCGCAATCTCGACGACTCCGTCGGCGAGGGCTTCGGCACCAACGGCGACGCGGCGATGGCCCAGTTCCTGGGCACGTCGCAGGGTCTTGCCCAGGGCTCGCCCTCCGCATCGACGATCCTCGACCGGTCCGGAGACATCCCTGCCCGGATGGAGAGCTGGTACACGCTCGGGCTGCAGGTCAACGCCGGCATCCTCGGCTCGCTCGGCATGGCGATGGACCCGGCCCGGGCGCGCTTCGTCTACAGCGCCGCCAAGGACCGCGTCATCCTCGACTGGCCCAAGGACGGCAACAAGGCCGCAGAGGACGCGCTGCGCGCCATGCAGGACAAGGTCGCTGCGGCCAACGGCGTGGGGACCGGCGTCCCGGTCCTCGGCGTCCCGGACGTCGGGACGAGCTTCACCGCGCACCCGCTCGGCGGCGCGGTGATCGGCGAGGCCACCGACTCCTACGGCCGGGTCAAGGGCCACCGCGGTCTCTACGTCATGGACGGCGCGGCCATCCCCGGGAGCACGGGCACGGCCAACCCCTCACTGACCATCACCGCCCTGGCCGAGCGCAACATCGCCAAGGTCATCGCCGACGGACGGTAGGGACGCAGACAACACCCGGGACAAAGGGGTGACCACGCCAGCGTCGTAGTCTGGCCGGGCCGGGGCGCGATGCGCCCCGGCCCGTTGTCATCCACCCCCGGACGGATCCCCGTGAGCACCGCCATGCCTCCTGCCACCGACACCACGTCCCCCGAGATCTCCGTGCGGGCGGCACTGCGCTCCCCGCGGTTGCTGCGCACCGAGGTCCTCGGCGGGCTCGTCGTCGCGCTGGCCCTGATCCCCGAGGCGATCTCCTTCTCGATCATCGCCGGGGTGGACCCGCGGGTGGGGCTCTTCGCGTCCTTCACCATGGCGGTGTCGATCGCCTTCCTCGGCGGCCGACCGGCGATGATCTCGGCGGCCACGGGTGCCGTCGCGCTCGTCATCGCCCCGCTCATGCACGAGCACGGCTACGACTACCTCATCGCGACCGTCCTGCTCGCCGGTGTCATCCAGATCGCGCTCGGGCTGGCCGGCGCGGCGAGGCTGATGCGCTTCATCCCCCGCCAGGTGATGGTCGGCTTCGTCAACGCGCTGGCCATCCTCATCTTCATCGCGCAGATCCCCCATCTCGTCGACGTGCCGTGGCTCGTCTACCCGATGATCGTGGTCGGCATCGCGATCATCGTCCAGTTCCCCCGGCTCACGGCCGTCATCCCCGCGCCGCTCATCGCGATCGTCGCGCTCACCGCCTTCGTCCTGCTGGGCGGCATCAGCGTCCCGGACGTCGCCGACCAGGGACAGCTGCCCGACAGCCTGCCGGCGCTCTTCCTCCCCGACGTACCGCTCACCTGGCAGACCCTGCAGATCATCGGCCCCTACGCCCTGGCCATGGCCCTCGTCGGCCTGCTCGAGTCGCTGCTCACGGCCAAGCTCGTCGACGACATCACCGACACCCACTCCGACAAGACGCGCGAGGCCTGCGGCCAGGGCGCGGCCAATGTCATCACCGGGTTCTTCGGCGGCATGGGCGGCTGCGCGATGATCGGGCAGACGATGATCAACGTCAAGGCGTCGGGGGCGCGCACCCGGATCTCGACCTTCCTTGCCGGGGTCTTCCTGCTGGTCCTCGTCGTCGGCTTCGGCGACATCGTCGGCCTCATCCCGATGGCCGCGCTCGTCGCCGTGATGATCATGGTCTCCGTCGGCACCTTCGACTGGCACTCGATCCGCCCCGCCACCCTGCGCCGCATGCCGAAGTCCGAGACCACCGTCATGCTCGCCACCGTCGCCGTCACCGTGACGACCCACAACCTCGCGATCGGTGTCGTCGTCGGCGTGCTCGTGGCGATGGTCCTCTTCGCCCGCCGCGTCGCTCACCTCACGCAGACCCACCGCGAGATCGTGGAGGACGAAGGGGGCGTCACCGCCGTCTACCGCGTCACCGGTGAGCTCTTCTTCGCCTCGAGCAACGACCTCTACACGCAGTTCGACTACATCGGCGACCCGCCGCGGGTGCGCATCGACCTCACCGACAGCCACATCTGGGACGCCTCCACCGTCGCGGCGCTCGACGCGATCGTCACCAAGTACGAGCGCAAGGGCAAGAGCGTCGAGGTCACCGGGCTCAACGCGGCGAGCGCCGAGCGCCATGACCGGCTCAGCGGTGACCTCGGGATGCACTGATCCCGGCAGTCACGGACAAGGCGCGTCTCGTCACGCGCTGTGTCGTCGAGTCGCGCTGTGTCGTTGAGTCGCAGCGTGCGCGAGCACCATCAGCCCGGCGCCGACGAGGCTCCCCACCGCGTACCAGCCGATGTCCCGGGTGTCGAAGCCCGACCCGAGTAGCAGGCTCAGGGCGGGCAGCCGCGCCGGGACACCCGTCAGCTGGACCAGCTCGACGAGCACGCACGCGACGAAGGCCGTCCCGGCCACCGCGAGTGGCCGTCCCCGCTACACCAGCGAGATCGCGAAGCACGCCGCCATCGCGTAGAGCACGCTCCCCGCGGCGTCGGCCCAGGCCAGGTGTCGGACCAGCTGCACGGACAACCCGGCGAGGACGACGACGGCGAGGCACGAGGCGGAGACGACGCGGGGCACGGGCGCCATCCCACCCCAGCGACCTGAGCCCGACCTGAGGGCCAGCCGTGACAGGCTCGGTCCGTGCCCGGCCACACCGTCCTGCAGCTGCCCGCCCCCGCCCTCGAGGGCTGGGTGCGGGAGCGCCCCCGCCACTACGACGAGGCCTTCGTCTCGGCCGACCCCGACTTCGGCCATGCGCACATCACGGCACTGGCCCCCTTCGCCCCCTCACCGACAGCGGAGCAGCTGGCGACGATCGCCGGCATCGCGGCCGCCACTGCGCCGATCACGGTGCGGCTGAGCGAGATCGGCGAGTTCCCCGACGGGATCATCCACCTGCGGCCGGAGCCGGAGGGCCCCCTTCGCGCACTGACCGAGGCCCTCGTGGTGGCCTTCCCCGAGCACCCTCCCTACGAAGGGAGGTTCGGCCCGAGCCCGGTCCCGCACCTCACGCTCGACGCCGCCAGCGACGGGGTGGACGTCGGCTCCACGCGGGCGCTGCTCGCCGGCCTGGTGCCGGTGCCGTGCATGCTCACCGAGCTGCAGCTGGCCTGGTGGGAGAGCGGTCGCTGCCACGTCATGCAGCGGTGGCCGCTCAGGACAGCAGGCTGAGGCCCGGCCCCTCGAGGTCGGCCAGCGCCGCGGTGCGGCCCGAGATCACCAGGAGGAGGGCGAGCGCCGGTCCATGGACCTGGGGTCCGTCACCGATCGACAGCTCCATGTCGTCAGCGTGCAGCGTGACCCGCTCGGCCCGCTGACGACCGCCGCCCAGCCCCTCGGAGACGCGCGCCTGGTAGCGCAGGGCCCGCTCGATGCTCTCGGCGGCGTAGTCGTGCCAGATGCCGAGCGGCCGGCGGATGTCCTCACCGTGCACCACCTCCTCGACGAGCCGGCTGTCCACCGGCGCAGGCGGGCCGGTGCGGCGCGGGGCGACCTCACGCAGCCGGCTGAGCGTCTCGCGCGGCGTGGCGCCCTGGTTGCGCTGCACCCCCTGCTGGGTCTGCCGGTCGAAGTTGCCCCGCGCCCGTGCCATGTCGACCACGATGCCGAAGGGAGTGGTCCGCGCGTTGGCCACGAGGTGCGCCGCGACGTCGTGGACGCTCCAGCCCTCGCAGAGCGAGGGCTCGCGCCACTGCTCCTCGGTCAGGCGCTCGAGATCGTCGGCGAGCGCTGCCCGCTCGGCGTGGACCAGTTCCCAGACATCTCCCATGGGGTTCATGCTGCCACCCTTCGAGACGCTTGCTTCGCAAGCTCCTCAGGGAGCGGGGGGTGACAGCGGGCCTAGGGTGGCGAGCATGGCACCTGAGCAGAGCGAGTGGATGCGGATCGTCGCGGAGGACCCCCACCACTCCCAGTGGTACATCGACCGTTTCCGCGAGATGGCCGCGCGAGGCCATGACCTCGACGGCGAGGCCCGCCTCGTCGACGCGATGCTCCCGCGCAGGGCCCGGGTCCTCGACGCCGGCTGCGGTCCCGGCCGAGTCGGCGGCCGGCTGCACGAGCTCGGCCACGACGTCACCGGCGCCGACGTCGACCCCGCCCTCGTCGCCGCCGCGCAGGAGGACCACCCGGGTCCCCGCTGGGTCGTCAGCGACCTGTCCTCGCTCGACCTGCGCGACGACAACGGGGAGCGGACTCCCTTCGACCTCATCGTGTGCGCGGGCAATGTCATGACCTTCCTCGCGCCGAGCACCCGCGGGGATGTGCTGGCCGGCTTCGCCGACCACCTCGCGGAGGGAGGGCGCGCGGTCATCGGCTTCGGCGCGGACCGCGGCTATGCCTTCGACGATTTCCTCTCGGACGCGACCGAGGCGGGCCTGCACGAGCAGGTCCGCCTCGGTGGGTGGGCTCTGGAGCCCTGGACCCAGGACGCTGGCTTCATGCTCAGCATCCTGGGCCGCTGAGCGTCAGGCGGCGGGCCGCCCCTGCAGGACCCGCCAGGTGTAGGCGGTCGCGATGGACATCACCGGCGTGACGACCAGGAAGCCGATGCCGCAGGTGCAGATCGCCAGGATGCTCAGGCCGATCGCGACGAGCATCAGCAGGAGGTTCTCGCCCAGGTGGTCCTTGACGAAGGTGAAGCTCGCGCCGAGGGCGTCGGTGGCCGAGCGCCCCTCGAGGACCGCGTAGTTGGTGTAGTAGAGCAGGAACAGCACGATGATCCCGGGGATGATGCACAGGACGAACCCGATGGTCGTCGCGACCCACATGATCAGTCCGGCCAGGAGCGCCTGGCCCCACGGGATGCGGCTGAACATCGCACCGAAGGACGTGCGTCCGGTGTCGACGACGTCGAGCGCACCGCGCACCAGCGCCAGGCCGAGGGCCCACGAGACGAAGCCGGTGACGAAGCTGCTGGTGAGGCTGGCGATCTGCGTCTTGACGAAGTCGTCCGGCAGGCCCGTCGCCGGGTCGACCTCGCTGCCCGTGTTGAACGGATCTGGGCCTCATCGATGTACGCCTCGGTCACCTCCGGCTACACCTACGGCATCTCCGGACCGATCCACTACGGGCTGTGGGGCGCCCTGATGATCCTCTTCATCTACCCCTTCGGCCGGCGGATCCGCAAGGTCGCCCCCAACGCGCACACCCTCGCCGAGGTCATGCGCGCCCGGCACGGTCGCTCGAGCCAGCTGATGCTCGCGATCTCCAACGTCCTCGGCAGCGTCATCTCGCTGATGTCCAACTTCATCGCCGGTGGCGCGCTCATCGCGATGCTCTCCCCCCTGAGCTTCATCCAGGGCGTGATCATGATCGCGGCCGGCGTGCTGCTCTACACGGTCTGGTCCGGATTCCGCGCGTCCGTGCTCACCGACTTCGCGCAGGTCGTCGCCATGCTGCTCGCGGTGGTCATCCTCGTGCCGACCTTCTTCTTCCTCCTCGGTGGCCCCGACCTGCTGCGTGAGGGCGCCGGCAACCTCACGCCGCACCAGGCCGACTTCTTCTCCTCCGACGCCTTCCTGCGTCAGGGCGCCCCCTACATCGCGGCCGTCCTCGCCTATGCCATCGGCAACCAGACGATCGCGCAGCGGCTCTTCGCGGTGCGTGAGGACCTCATCAAGCCGACCTTCATCACGGCCACGATCGGCTATGGCGCCACCATCATCGGCATCGGCATGCTGGGCGTGCTCGCTCTCTACTCCGGCATCACCCCCGCGGGGGGCGACCCGAACAACCTGCTGCCGCAGCTGGCCGCGACCCACCTGGCGACCCCGCTGATCGTCGTCTTCTTCGTCATGATCATCGGCTCCCTGTCCTCGACGGCCGACTCCGACCTCGCTGCCCTGTCCTCGATCGTCATGACCGACATCTACGGCGAGCGGGCCCGCCGCGAGGGCCGGATCAACCCCAGGACGATGCTGCTCATCGGCCGTCTGACGATGGTGGTCGCCACCGTCGCCGCAGTGCTCTTCGCGGCGCTGGAGCTCAACATCCTCGACCTGCTCGTCTTCGTCGGAGCGATGTGGGGCTGCCTCGTCTTCCCCGTCATCGCCTCCTTCTACTGGACCCGGATCACCAACTCGGCCTTCACCGTCTCGGTGCTCGTCGCCTTCGCGATCTTCCTGCCGGTGCGCTTCTCCTGGCTGCCCCAGCACGGCGCCCTGGACCTCGTCATCGACGTGGTGGGCATCATCGGGGCCGGCATCGTCATCGGCCTGATGGCCTTCGGCTTCTTCGGTCCCAAGGTGGGCATGGTCGTCGGGACGCTCTTCGCGGTGGGGGTCGCCCCCTTCGCCATCGGGGTGATCTCGCAGTACCCGCCCCTCGCCGGATCGCTGATCGCCTACGCCGTCTCGACGATCGTCTGCATCGCCATGTCGCTGATGTCGCGACGAGAGCCCTTCGACTTCGACCTCATCGCCGCGCGGACCGCTGACTTCACCGACGACGAGCCGGACGTCGACCGCGACGGCGACCTCGCGCCCGCCCACTCCTGACCGGAAGGACCCCGCATGTCCATCACAGCACTGACCGTCTACGTCCTCATCTGGCCCGTCATCGTGGCCGTCATCCTCGCCGTCCTCTGCGTCGGCTTCCACAAGGAGTGGCGCGCGGCGAAGAAGGAAGGCCGCCGGATCATCTGATCGGCGGTGCCTGACGCCGTCAGCGGGTATGACGGCGTCATGCGGCACAGCAGCCCGGACGAGCCGGGGATCACCCGACGTCGGCGGGGGCGTGGCTTCAGCCACCACCTGCCCTCCGGCCGGCTCGTCGATGCGGCCACCCGCGAGCGCATCGACGCGCTGGCGGTGCCGCCCGCGTGGCGCGAGGTGTGGATCTGCACCGACCCCGCCGCGCACCTGCTGGCGACCGGCGTCGACGACGCCGGTCGCACCCAGTACCTCTACCACCCGCGGTGGCGGGCAGCCCGCGACCGCGAGAAGTTCGACCGCGTCCTCGAGCTCGCCCCGCTCCTGCCGCGGATGCGTCGCCGGCTGCGCACCGACCTGGGCGCTCGCGGCCCCACCCGGGACCGGGTCGCCGCGGCTGCCCTGTGGCTGCTCGACACGGGCCGGCTGCGGGTCGGGTCCACCGCCTACGAGGCGGACCACGGGACGCACGGGGTGACCACGCTGCTCACCGACCACGTGCACGACGCCGGGTCGGGCGTCGAGCTGGAGTTCCCGGCGAAGGGAGGGCAGCGCGCCCGCGTCGTCGTCACCGACGAGGACGTCGTGCGGACCCTGCGGGCGCTGCGTCGCGCAGGGCGCAGGGGCGAGCACCTGCTCCGGTGGCGCGACGGGTCGACCTGGCAGGACCTGGGCGCCGCTGCGGTCGGCGACCGCTTCCGCACACTCGTCGGCGACGCCCACACGGTCAAGGACCTGCGCACGTGGGCCGCCACGGTCACCGCGGCCGAGTCGCTGGCGGCCTCCTCGTGGGCGGGGGTCGAGGTCGAGGAGGCCGTGCGTCTCGCCGTGGAGGCAGCGGCCGACTCCCTCGGGGACACGGTCACCGTCGCCCGCGACAGCTATGTCGACCCGCGGCTGCTCGACGCCCACCGCGACGGGCGCAGCGTCCGACCCTGCCGCGGCGCGCCGCTGGACCACAGCGACGCGGTCCGACGACGCGTGGAGCGCGAGCTGGTGGAGCTGCTGACCGGCCGCGAGGTCCGCTGAGGGTCGCTGAGGGTCCGCTGACGCATGTCCGACCGCACCCGGGGTAGGTCATGGGCATGATCGAAGGGTGGCCTCTGGGCCTCGGCTGGCTGATCCTGCTGGTGCTCGTGGGCACCTTGGCGTGGTTCGTCCTGCGGAGGCAGCGATGAGCTCCCGCGAGTGGGCCAGGGCGCTCGCCGCGGGTCTCCTGACGGTGGCGCTGTCCGGCTGTGTCACCCCGGCGCTGGACTCGGGAGCCTTCCGGCAGAACGCGCGCGCGGCCGTGGGGTCGGGCCTGTCCGAGACGGCCACCGCGACCCTGACGGTCGAGATGGTCCTGCGCGACCGGGTCACGTCCACCGTCGCCGACACCAGTCTCAGCACCTGCGAGGACGCCATCGGTCCCATCGAGGACAGCTTCGGCAAGGTGCAGCCTCCGCACGGCGGGGACGACTCCCTTCGCACGGACGTCCTCGACACCCTGGGTGACGCCGACGACGCCATCGCCGATGCGCGGATCGCCGCCCGGCGTGATGACGCGAGCAGGCTGCGGCAGGCCCTGACCGATCTGCGGTCGGTGACCACGGACTTCGAGCAGCTCAAGCAGGACCTGGGATGAAGAAGGTCCTCGGTCTCCTCCTCGGTCTGCTCACCGCCATCGGGGGATTCGTCGACATCGGTGACATCGTCACGGCCGGCGTCGTCGGGTCCCGCTTCGGCCTGTCGCTCACTTGGGTCCTGGTCCTCGGCACCTTCAGCATCTGCGTCTTCGCGGAGATGAGCGGGCGGGTCGCCGCGGTGAGCGGGCGGCCCACCTTCGACCTCATCCGCGAGCGCTTCGGACCGCGCGTGGGGCTGCTCAACCTCATCGGCTCCATGGCCGTCACGCTGCTGACCTTCATCGCCGAGATCGGTGGCGTCGCCCTCGCGCTGCAGCTGGCGACGAGCGTCAACCCCTACCTGTGGATCCCGGTCGTCGCGGCCGCGCTCTGGTTGGTCTTCTGGCGGGTGAAGTTCTCCGCCCTGGAGAACACCTTCGGCCTCGGAGGCCTGGCGCTCATCGTCTTCGCGGTCGCGGTGTGGCAGCTCTCGCCGGACTGGTCGCAGCTGTGGCACGAGGCCTCCCGGGCCGCGATGCCGCAGCCGGAGGGCATCCCCACCTACTGGTACTACGCGATCGCCATCTTCGGCGCGACGATGACCCCCTACGAGGTCTTCTTCTTCTCCTCCGGCGGGGTCGAGGAGGGCTGGCGGCCCAAGGACATCCCGATGATGCGCGGCAACGTCCTCATCGGATTCCCCCTGGGCGCGCTGCTCTCGCTGGCCATCACGGCCTGCGCCGCCATCGTCTTCCTCCCCCTGTCCGTCGAGGTCGGCGAGCTGAGCCAGACGGTGCTGCCCGTCGGCATCGCCTTCGGCAAGATCGGCATCGCGATCGCGCTGCTCGGGCTCTTCGCCGCGACCTTCGGCGCTGCCTGCGAGACCGGGCTGTCGGTGGGCTACAGCGCCTGCCAGTACTTCGGCTGGCAGTGGGGCAAGTTCGTCGAGCCGATGCGGGCCACGCGCTTCCACACGATCCTGCTCCTGCTGTGCATCATCGGGCCCGGGGTGCTGCTGACGACGGTCGACCCGATCATGGTCACCGAGTACTCCGTGGTCTTCAGCGCGATCGCCCTGCCGCTGACCTACCTCCCGATCCTCATCGTGGCCAACGACCGCACGTACATGGGCGACCACGCCAACGGGTGGCTGGCCAACGTGCTCGGCACGGCCGTGCTCGTCCCGGTCCTCGTGGCCTCGGCGGCCGCGATCCCGCTGATGATCGTGACGAGGGTGGGGCAGTGACCATGGCCGACACGACCGGCGCGCGCACCTTCGACGGCAGCATCCTCATCCGCCTGCTCGACCATCAGATCGTCGACGGCGAGGGACGACTCATCGGCAAGGTCGACGACCTCGCGCTGCGCGAGGACGGGGACGAGCTCGTCGTCGAGTGGCTCATGGTGGGGCCGGCCGCGCTCGCTCCCCGCTATCCCGGTGTCCTGGGTCGGTGGGGGTGGGCCGTCTGGCGACGTCTCAACGACCCGGACGACCCGGGTGTCGTCATGGTCCCCGTGTCCGAGATCCAGGAGATCAGGTCCGACGTCGTGGTGGGCGAGGCCGCCCGTGACGCCCTGCTGGCGTCCTTCGGCCTCGAGAACTGGTTGCGCCGCAACCTGATCGGCCGCATCCCCGGGGCGAAGGGGGCCGACCACGTCAGCGGGGAGGACGTGGACCCGCCGTCGTGGGCCCGCACGGAGCGGCCGGACGTGCCCGAGCGCGCACGCGCGGGTGGGACGCACCGCCTGACCGAGCTGCTCGGCATGACGGTGCACCGCCACGACAGCACCCCGCGACACTGCATCACCGACCTGCATGGGCAGGGCACGCCGGACGGAGCGGGGATCCGGCTCACCAAGGTGCTCGTGGGTCCGCGGCTCGCGGGGTCGAAGCTCGGGTACTCGTCGGACGAGCAGGACGGTCCGCGGGCGATCAGCTGGATCATCGACCGGCTGCACCGCACCGCGCACTGGCACGAGTGGTCCGACCTGCGGTCCGTCTCGTGGGCGGAGGGGTACGTCGAGATGGACCCGCACGACGAGGGACGGTTGGGAGCGTCGGCCACCGGGTAACGCAGCCCTACCCGATGCCGAGGAGGCAACGATGAAGGCCGTGACCTGGCAGGCCCCCGAGACCCTCGAGGTCGTCGACGTCCCCGACCCGCAGATCGAGGAGCCGACCGACGCGATCGTGCGGGTGACGTCGACCGCGATCTGTGGCTCGGACCTGCACCTCTACGGGGTGCTCGCGCCCTACCTGCAGTCCGGGGACGTCCTCGGCCACGAGGCCATGGGCATCGTCGAGGAGGTCGGCAGCGAGACCGGCGACCTCGCCGTCGGTGACCGGGTGGTCGTGCCCTTCAACATCTCGTGCGGGCACTGCTGGATGTGCCGTCGTGGTCTGCAGTCGCAGTGCGAGACGACCCAGGTGAGGGAGCAGGCCAAAGGGGCGGCACTCTTCGGCTACTCGAGCCTCTACGGCTCCGTCCCGGGTGGGCAGGCGGAGTACCTGCGGGTGCCGCAGGCGCACTACGGGCCGGTGCGGCTACCGCAGACCGGGACCGACGAGCGCTACCTCTACCTCTCCGACGTGCTGCCCACCGCGTGGCAGGCGGCGCGCTACGCCGATGTCGGCGACGGCGACACCGTCGTCGTCATGGGTCTGGGCCCGATCGGTCAGATGACTGCGCGATCCGCTCTGCAGCAGGGCGCCGAGCGGGTCATCGGTGTCGACCTCGTCGACGAGCGGCTCGCGATGGCCGCCGCGCACGGCATGGAGACGGTGGACGTGCGCACGGTCGACGACCTCCCTTCGACCATCGCCGAGATGACCGACGGTCGCGGCGCCGACCGGGTCGTCGATGCCGTCGGGATGGAGGCGCACGGCAACCCGGTCGCCGAGCGGGTCATCGGCGCCACGAGCCGGATGCCGAAGCCCTTGGCCCGCAAGGCCATCGAGACCGTCGGGATCGACCGGCTCAAGGTGCTGCACCAGTGCTTCGACGTGGTGCGCCGCGGCGGCACGGTGTCGCTGAGCGGCGTGTACGGCGGCATGGCCGACCCGATGCCGCTGATGAAGATGTTCGACAAGCAGGTGACCGTGCGGATGGGCCAGGCCAATGTCCGTCGGTGGACCGACGAGCTGCTCGAGGTGGTCTCGCGCGAGGAGGACGTCTTCGACGTCGAGGGGCTGGCCACGCACCGCGTCCCGCTCGCCGACGCGCCGGAGGCCTACCGCACCTTCCGCGACAAGGCGGACGGCTGCATCAAGGTCGTGCTCACGCCCTGACCGCAGCCCACCGAGACCGCGACGACGCGCACGGGGACAGGGTGCGCGTCGTCGCCCTCGCTCTGCGTGGCCGTGGCCTCATCGGCCGGTCAGCCCGTGGCGCCGAGCTGACGCGGGGGCCGCAGCCCGAGTGCGGCTCACGCGAGCACCTCGCCCGGGAGCTACCTGCGGGTACGACGTGCAACCAGTCGCGGTCGAGCGCGCCCGACCCCTGGATTGCCGGGCCACCGTCCTCGCCCAGCCACACAAGTGCACGTCGTACCCGCAGGTAGATGAGCGGAAGGCCGGGTGGCGCGGGAAGGCCGGTGCACGTCGGCGCTGGTGAGGGGTGTCGCGAGGCGGCACGGCGGCGGTGAGATCGGGTGCCGCGTCGCTCGACGAGCGAAGCCGTCGTCGAGCAGTTAGGTTAGGGCAGCCATACCTTAGTTAGGTAACCCTCACTTATCAGGAGACCGCCCGGTGAACCCGCACCTCCTCACCCAGGACACCGCAGACGACTACGTCGCCGGCATGTCACGCGTCACCCGGCTCGTGGCCCAGCACCTCGCTGCCGACTCCCCGTCGACCGGGGCGTCCGTCGCAGACCTCGCGCCCGTCGTGGACGGCGTCGACCTCGACCGGCCCGCCAGCGACCTCGACGCGGCCCTCAGCGAGGTCACCGACGTCTACCTGCGCGACGCCATCTGGTTCCACCACCCGTCATACGTCGCCCACCTCAACTGCCCGGTCGCCCTGCCTGCGGTCCTCGCCGAGGGGATCATCGCGGCCGTCAACACCTCGGTCGACACCTGGGACCAGAGCGCCGGCGGCACCCTCGTCGAGCAGCGCCTCGTCCGCTGGACCGCCGGACGGATCGGCCTGGACGAGGACACCGCCGACGGCGTCTTCACCAGCGGCGGGACCCAGTCCAACCTGCAGGGTCTGCTTCTCGCCCGCGGTGAGGCGGCGCGGCGCACCGGGTCCACCGATCTCACCCGGATGCGGGTGCTCGCGACCGAGCACAGCCACTTCAGCGTCATCAAGTCGGCGCGGATCATGGGTCTGCACCCCAGCGCCGTCATCCCCGTCCCCACGGGAGCGACCGGCGGCATGTCGCTCGTCGCGCTGCGCACCCAGCTCGAGGCCATCCGCGAGCGCGGCGAGATCGCCATGGCCGTCGTCGCGACCGCCGGCACCACCGACCTCGGGGTGATCGACCCGCTCCCCGGCATCGCCGACCTCGCGGCCGAGTACGGCGCCTGGCTGCACGTCGACGCCGCCTACGGAGGGGGCCTGCTGCTCTCCCTTCGCCGCCGCCACCTGCTCGACGGCATCGAGCGCGCGGACTCGGTGACCGTCGACTTCCACAAGACCTTCTTCCAGCCGGTCAGCTCGAGCGCGATCATCGTGCGTGACGCCGTCACGCTCGCCCACGTGACGCACCACGCGGACTACCTCAACCCCCGCACCGCCGTCACCCCCAACCAGGTGGACAAGTCGCTGCAGACGACCCGCCGGTTCGACGCGCTCAAGCTGTGGATGACCCTGCGCGTCACCGGCGCGGACGCCGTCGGCGAGATGTTCGACGAGGTCATCGACCGCGCGCATCAGATGTGGGAGGTGCTCGTCGACGACGCGCGATTCGAGGTCGCGGCCGAGCCGATGCTCAGCACCGTCCTGCTCCGGTATCGGCCCGAGGGGGTGAGTGCGGCGGAGGCGGACTCGCTCAACCCGCTCATCCGGCAGGCGCTCCTCGACCGGGGCGATGTCATGGTCGCCGGCACGGTCATCGACGGGCGAGCCTGGCTGAAGTTCACCCTGCTCAACCCCGACACCTCGCTGGAGCACCTGAGGGGCATCCTCGAGACGATCGCCGCGACGGGCGACCAGCTGCTACCGGCGCTTCGGGATGCGGCCCTTCGAGACGGCGCTGGCGCGCCTCCTCAGGGACCGGATGTCCTTGACGAGCTGCGGCTGCCCTTCGAGACGCTCGCTGCGCGAGCTCCTCAGGGCACGGGAGCGGGGGTGACGCGATGAGAAGCCCTGTGTCAAGCCGCCTGGTTTTGGGTGGCTCGTCGGTTGGTCAGGACGCGTTGGAGCGCGTGGTGCTTGTCGGGGTCGTAGGCAGCGTTGTCTTGCCAGCAGTGCCAGATGACGTAGAGCCAGGCGCGGGCGAGGATGCGCACGGCGTGGGCGTGATCGTGTCCGCGGGCTCGGGACCGGTCGTAGAGGTCGGCGGCCCAGAGGTTGGCGTGTCGGCTGCCGCCGGCGAAGTCGGTGACGGCGTCGCGCAGTTGCTTGTCGCAGGCCCAGCGGAAGCCGACGACGCGCATCTTGCCGGATTGTCGGGTCGAGGGCGCGACGCCGGCCAGGCAGGCCAGGGATTCGGGGGTGGGGTACTTGGCGCGGCAGTCGCCGATCTCGGCCAGCAGCCGGGCGGCGCGTACGCGTCCGGAGCGGGGCAGGCTGGTGAAGATGTGCCCGTCGGCGTGGGCGTCGAGCTGGTCGCCGATCTGGCGGCCCAGGATCTTGATCTGCTCGACCAGGGTCGTCAGCAGCGCGATCATCGCGTGGGTGCTGCCGGCCTCGGCGGTGGCCGCCGGGCCGGTCAGGCCCCTGGGTGCCTGGGTCAGGTGGGCGTGGAGCACGGCAGGGTCGGTGCGGCCGCTGTAGCCGACCGAGGCCAGCCACTTGCCCAGCCGGGCGGGAGAGAGCCAGTCGGCGCGCTCTTGGGTATCGAAGCGGGCGATGAAGGCCAGGCTGATCTCGGAGTCGAGGTCGGCGAACAGGCCCACCGCGCCGGGGAAGACGATGCTCAGGTGGGCGCGCAGCTGGTTGGCGGCGGCGACCCGGTGGGCCACGAGGTCCTTGCGGGTGCGGCAGGCGCGGCGCAGCGCCGTGGTGGCCTGGGTGTCCGGCTCCAGTCGGCGCAGCCGGGCCCGGTCGGTGCGCAGGGTGTCGGCGAGCACGAACGCGTCGAAGCGGTCGTCCTTGTTGCCGGCCGAGCCGTACCGGCCGCGCAGGTTCTTGACCTGGTTGGGGCTGATCACCACCACCGTCAGTTCGGCCTCGAGGAGGACGTCGATGATCGGCCCGTCGGGTCGTTCGATGGCGACCTCATCGACGCCGTGCTTGGCCAGGAAGATGACCAGGTCGCGCAGGCCGGTCGTGGTGTGTTCGACCATGACGCGCGCTATTTCGCGGCCGCGGCCGTCGACGATGCACGCGGCGTGGTCATCCACGGCCCAATCGATGCCGGCCGTGACGTCGTTGAGTGGGGTTTCGGGCAGGGTGGTGCTGGTGGCAGACTGCATGTCAGCCTCCTCGCTGCTAGTCCCAGTGGGGAGGCACCCTCATGTGGTGCCGCTGGTGCCGGGACGCAGCTGCCGGTTCGCTCACTGATCGGCGCTCGGAGGCGCTCAGCCCTGTCGACGGTCTGCACGTCCCGGGTAACCACCAGACCTCGCAGATCTCATCGTGGACATCCAACGCATCGAGCGAGCTGGGCGATGGCCTGGTGGCACCTCGGGTGCATCAACGCCCTATCGGAGAACGCTGATACAAGGAAGGTAGACCAGTGAGCACCTGGCACTTCCTCTCCCCCATCGGTCGGGTCACGATCGAGCCGGCCGTCCCGCAGGAGCACATCGACCTTCTGCACGCCTGGGTCACCCACCCCCGGTCCACGTTCTGGGGGATGCAGGGGAACACCTCGGAGCAGTCACGCGCGGCCTTCGACGAGATCGATGCCGACCCGCACCACACGGCCTGGCTCGGTCGGGTGGACGGTGTGCCGACCTTCCTCACCGAGACCTACGACCCGGCGCACAGCGTGCTGGCCGCGCACTACCGCGTCGAGCCGGGCCAGCTGGGCATGCACGTGCTCGTTGCGCCGACGGACACACCCGTGCACGGCCTCACCTCGCAGGTCTTCCGCGCCGTCATGCACTTCTGCTTCCGCGACCCCGCCGTCACCGAGGTCGTCGTCGAGCCGGACGTGCGCAACCACGCGATCCACGCCAAGAACGCCGCGGCCGGCTTCGTCGTCGATCGGCGTATCGCCCTGTCGGACAAGGAGGCCCTGCTGAGCTTCTGCACCGTCGAGGCCTTCGCCGCGAGCGAGCGAGCGTCGGGTTCGGGGGGCGAGCGAGCGTCGGGTTCGGGGGGCGAGCGAGCGTCGGGTTCGGGGAGCGAGCCAGCGTCGGACTCGGGCAGCGAGCTGGAGCGCGGTGGCCCGGTGCTCGGGGGCGAGGGACTCCCTTCGCCCGATGTCGCGCACCTGGAGCCGGAGGTGACGGCCCGCGCCCATCGACACGTCGCCGCCAAGGCGATCGGCGAGTTCACCCATGAGCGGCTGCTCTCGCCCGAGCCGACCACCGACGGTCGCTGGACGATCACCGCGGGCACCGCGCGCTACACCTTCGCCGCGACCCGGCACGCCTTGGAGCATTGGCGGGTCGACCCGGCGAGCCTCGAGCGGACGGTCGACGGCGAGGTCACGCGGGTCGACGCGATGGCCGTGGTGTCCGACCTGCACGAGGACCTCGGCATCCCCCACCACCTCCGCTCGACCTACCTCGAGGAGCTCAGCGGGACCCTCGCGAGCCTCGCGTACAAGTGGCACCACGCGCGGCACACCAGCAGGGAGCTCGTGCACGCCGACTTCCAGACGATCGAGGCCGCGATGACCGAGGGGCACCCCGCCTTCGTCGCCAACAACGGGCGGATCGGCTTCTCCGCGACGGACCACGCGGCGTACTCCCCCGAGGCCGGAGCCGACGTGCACCTGGTGTGGATCGCGGTGCGGCGCAACGTCGCCCATCTGTCCTTGGCGGACGGGTTGACCGAGGAGGACCTCTACGCCGGCGAGCTGGACCCTGCGGACCGCGAGCGGTTCTCCCTTCGTCTGGAGGCGAAGGGAGTGGACCCGGCGGACTACCTGCTCATGCCGATCCACCCCTGGCAGTGGGACCACAAGCTCGCGGTGACCTTCGCGTCGGACCTCGCCCGACGGGACATCGTGCACCTGGGCAGGACGAGCGACCGGTACCGGGCTCAGCAGTCGATCCGCACCTTCTTCAACCGCGATCGGCCGGAGCGGCACTACGTCAAGACGGCGCTGGCGATCCAGAACATGGGCTTCCTGCGCGGGCTGTCGCCGAGCTACATGGCGGCCACCCCGGCGATCAACGACTGGGTGGCGCAGCTCGTCGAGGACGACCCGGAGCTGGCCGCGTGCGGGTTCCGGGTGCTGCGCGAGGTCGCGGCCATCGGCTACACCGGTGACGCCTACCACCAGCTCGGTGCGCCCAACCCGCACACCAAGATGGTCGCGGCCCTGTGGCGTGAGTCGCCCGTGCCGAAGCTCGTTGCGGGAGAGCGGCTCCAGTCACTCACCGGGCTGCTGCACCGCGACGCCGACGGTGGTGCGCTCATCACCGAGCTCGTCACCGCGAGTCCGATCGGAGCCGCCGAGTGGGTGCGGCGGATGCTGCGCGCGTACCTGCGGCCCGTCGTCCACTGCCTCGGCGTGCACGACCTCGCCTTCATGCCGCACGGGGAGAACCTCATCCTCGTGCTCGAGGACCACGTGCCCACCGGCGTCTTCATGAAGGACATCGGCGAGGAGGTCGTCGTCATGTCGGACCGGCCGCTGCCGGCGGACGTCAAGCGGATCCGGCACGTCCTGCCCCCGCACGTGCAGTCCCTGTCGATCCTCACCGACGTCCTCGACGGGGTGCTGCGCTTCGTCGCCGAGATCCTCGCCGACGACGAGGTGATGAGCGGCGGCGAGTTCTGGACTCTCGTCGCCGAGTGCGTCCAGGAGCACGCGGCCGACCACCCGCGCGCGGCCCGGCTGGACCTGCTGCGGGAGAGCTTCGAGCACTCGTGCCTCAACCGGTTGCAGCTGCGCAACACGCTGCAGATGGTCGACCTCACCGACCCGGAGGGCTCGCTCATCCGGGTGGGGGACCTGGCCAACCCTCTCCACAATCCGCACGACCTTAAGGAGATGCGGCCGGAGATGCGCGAGGGTGCGCACGACCTTAAGGAGATGCGGCCGGTGACGCGCGAGGGTGCGTACGACCGCTGGCGCACCGGTGGCTGATCCCGACCCTTCGAGGCCCGGCCGCGGACGGCCTCGCGCCTCAGGAAACGTTGACGAAGGAGACTGCATGACCGACCTGAGCTTCCGCCCCCTTCGCCCGCACGAGGATGCGCCGCTGCTGCACGGGTGGTTCACCCAGCTGCGCGGACGCTTCTGGGGCATGGGTGACAAGAGCGTCGACGAGGTGCGCGACGTCTACGACTTCGTCGACTCGCTCGAGGCGCACTGGGCGTGGATCGGCGAGAAGGACGGCCGGCCCGTCGCGCTCGTCCAGACCTACGAGCCCGAGCACGACCCCGTCGCAGAGGCCTATGCGGTGCGATCGGGCGATCCTCGCCGTGCTGGAGCGGTCCGGCTTCGAGCTCGGCGAGCGAGTCCGCCTCGGGGACAAGGACGCCCGCATGGTCTACCTGACGCGGCAGCGCTTCGAGTCGCCGGGCCGCTGACCCTCGCCGGCCGCCCGGGAGGTCACGGTCGCATTGCGAAGGGGGCGCGCACCGTGGACCCGGGGCCTCCCCGCGAGAGGGTCTGACCATGGGGACACGCACACCTGCTCTGATCGCACTCGTCATCACGATGGCCTATGGCATCGGCTTCGCCTTCTTCGACAGCCCGCCGAGGGCCTACGCCGTCGGGGGTGCGCTGCTCGTGGCCGCCGCCTGGGTCGCGGTGGGCATGATCACCAGCCGGGGACGCAGCGGGTCCCCCATGTGATGCGGTGATCGACCGCCTCCCAGGGGCCACGAGCCGGCGCACCTTCGTGGCCGGGGCTGTCGCGGCCGTCGCCGCGGGCGCGACCAGCACCATGGGGATGAGCCTCTACCGCAACCGCCACGAGGTGCCCGCCAGCTACGGACTGACCGTGGCCATGCGGTCCGCGACCGGTCCGTGGCGGCAGACGCGCGAGCTGGTCCACGCCGCGGACCTCGAGCGCGTGATCCCGGGGACCCGCGTGCTCGCGGGACCGCAGCAGGAGGAGCTGCTCGCGACGC
Source organism: Janibacter limosus (assembly GCF_004295485.1). Classification (NCBI taxonomy): domain Bacteria; kingdom Bacillati; phylum Actinomycetota; class Actinomycetes; order Micrococcales; family Intrasporangiaceae; genus Janibacter; species Janibacter limosus. Next base: position 3,087,912 of record NZ_CP036164.1, read on the forward strand.
AGGAGGCGTGGCTGGACGGGCTCGACCTGCCCGACCACGTCGCCGGGACACCTCGCGACCTCGTGCGCCAGGCCGCTCTCGACCTGTGGGTGCTCTCCGCCGGCCTGCCCATGGCCGTCGCCGGATGGTCACCCATGTGGCGCCACGCCTGGCCCCGCGACACCGCCCACGTCGCCGTCGCGCTGCACCGCCTCGGGGACGCGAAGGGAGCGACCCGCCAGCTCGCAGCCCTCGCCTCCCGCGTCGGGCGGGCAGGACGGATGCAGGCGCGCTACGCCCTCGACGGCGGCACCCCCGACGACCGGCCGCCGCAGGACGACGGCTTCGGGTGGGCGCTGTGGGCCGCCGGCTCGACGGTCGACTCGTGGCGGGGGACGGCCGACGAGGCGAGCATCGATGCCCTCGTCCGGCACTGCGCCACCACGGCGCTCACCCGGCTCGGCAGCGACGGGCTCCCCCTCCCTTCGCCCGACTACTGGGAGCTCGAGGAGCGCCAGCTGACCCTCGGCACCGCCGCTCCCCTCCTCGCCGGGCTCGAGCACGCGGCGCTGCTGACCACCGGTGGGTTGCGTGAGCGCTGCGCAGCCGCTGCCCTGCGCCTGGACCACCAGGTCCACTCGACCTTCGGCATGCGGGGCTGGCCCCGGCGGGTCAGCGGCGGCGCGAGCGACACGGCGATCGCATGGATGCTGCCTCCCTACCGGGTCGGTCCGCCGCGCGAGGCCGAGCTGCGCGCGGCCCTCGACGAGGCCGCCCGGCAGATGGCCCGGCCCAACGGCGGGTACGCCCCCGGCGGGGACTGGCGCAGGGACGGGGTGGCGTGGACCCCCGAGACGGCCGTGCTCGCCGGGGCGTGGGCGACGGCCGACGACACTCGTGGCCGGGCCGTCGAGACCCTCGACTGGCTGGGGCGGCACCGCTCGCGTGGACGGCCGCCGTCGTGGTCACGGCCGCCGCCGATCTGGGACGCTGAGAGGACCCGACCACAGGAGGAACCGTGAGCGACACACCGACCTACCTTGCCCCGCCGCACACGAACGTCACCTACGTCACGACCCAGCAGATCCCGACCGTCGTCCGCCTCGCCGAGGAGGTCCTGCCGAGCGACATGGGCGGGGTGTTCGACGAGACCTTCCGGACCCTCGTCCCCGCGCTCCAGGAGCGTGGCATCGAGATCGCCGGACCCGCACTCGCCCTGCACCACCGCATTCCCGGGGCGACGATGAGCTTCGAGCTCGGCTTCCCCGTGGGGGCACCGCTCGACGGCGAGCTCGAGGCCGGAGGCATCACCTTCTACCCCTCGAGCATGCCCGCGACCCAGGTCGCGACGATCTCCCACGTCGGCAGCTACGACGGCTTGGGGCGGGCATGGGGCGACCTGATGCAGCGAGTCGCCGCCGACGGTCACCGGACTTCGCTGCCCTTCTGGGAGGTCTACGTCACCGCGCCCTCGCCCGAGATGGACCCGAGCACGCTGCGGACCGACCTGGTCGTCCCGTACGAGGACTGAGCCGCCCTCGCCCCTCGGCCGCGGCCGTCAGCGGGCGCGGCGCAGCACCTCGCGCAGGGGCGTCGCCGGGTGCCCGGTGAGCGCCTCGACGTCCCCGGTCACCTCGGCGTGCTCGCCGGCGGCGATCGCGGTGTACGTCGAGATCCACCCCGCCACCTCCCAGTCGGGGGCGCCGTAGGAGGCGCGGGAGGCCCGGGCCTCCTCCAGGGTCTCGTCGACATACGTCACCTGACGCCCCTGCACCTCGCCGACGATCGACGCGATGTCGTTGAAGGACAAGGCCGCTGGGCCAGTGAGCGTGTACGTGCGGCGCGCGTGCGCCCCGGGGTCGGCGAGGACCGCCGCCGCGGCCTCGGCGATGTCGTCCTGGGCGACGACGGCGACCCGACCATCACCACCCGGACCGCGGATCACGCCGTCCTCACCGACGAGGCCAGGCATGAAGTCGGCGTAGAACCCGTCGCGCAGGAAGGTCCACGACATCCCGGAGTCGCGGATGTGCGCCTCGGTCGCCGCGTGGTCGCGTGCGAAGGTGAAGGTGCTGCCCTCGCTCGCTCCCTGGAAGGACAGGTAGACGAGGTGGCGCACCCCGGCGGCCGCGGCCGCGTCGACGAAGGCCAGGTGCTGACCGACCCGCTCGGCGTCCTCCGAGGCCGAGACCATGAAGGCGACCTCGACCCCCGTCAGCGCCTCCTGCACGAGCGCTCCGTCGGCGAAGGGGGCGAGTACCGCCTGCGCACCCGGCAGGTCGGGTGCCCGGCCGAGGTCGCGGACGAGGAGGCGCAGCGGCGCTCCCTTCGCCGAGAGCCGCTGTGCCACGCGGCCGCCGATGCGGCCGGTGGCCCCCGTGATCGCGATCGGGGAGGTGGTCATCTCCGGTCCGACAGGACGTGGGAGGCGGCGGCGGAGAGTGCCGCGACGCCGAGGACGGCCGGCCAGGCGCCGACCTTCTTGGCCAGCGGGTGCGAGGCACCGAAGCCGCCGAGGTAGACCACCGACAGCGCAGCGGTCGTCGCCGGGTCGGTCTTGGCCAGCCAGCTGCGGCCGGCGAGCAGACCCGCCCCACCGAGGACGACGCCGCCGAGCGGGCGGATCCCGGTCTCGCGGGCGACGAGGAAACCGCCGACGAGCCCGAGGGCCGTGACGGGAGCGGTCTGGACCAGGCGTGCATCACGAAGCGTCATACGGACAGGCTACGACCGGCGCGAAGGGGGATGGGATGCTGGCCGTAGACCCCTCCCGCGAGACCAGGAGCACCCATGAGCACCGAGAAGATCGTCGTCATCGACGGAGCCCGCACCCCGACCGGCAGCTTCGGCGGGATGTTCAAGGACGTCCCGGGCTACGAGCTCGGCGCCACCGCGAGCCGTGAGGCCCTGCGCCGCGCCGGTGTCGCCGGCGAGGACATCTCCGAGGTCGTCATGGGCTGCATCGGCCAGGTCGGACCCGACGCCTACAACGCCCGTCGCGTGGCCGTCGCCGCCGGCCTGCCGACCAATGTCCCGGCCTACACCGTCAACCGCCTGTGCGGCTCCGGTCTGCAGGCCATCTGGTCCGCCGCGATGGAGATGCGCTGGAACGACCTCGACTTCACCCTCGCCGGTGGCGACGAGTCAATGACCCGGATGCCCTTCTACGACTTCGGTGCCCGCAGCGGCTACAAGCTCGGCAACCGGCAGCTGCAGGACGGCACCGTCCTGATGCTCACCGATCCCTTCCACGACATCCACATGGGCGTCACGGCCGAAAACGTCGCGAAGAAGTACGGCGTCTCCCGCGAGGAGCAGGACGAGTTCGCGCTCGAGTCGCAGCGTCGCGCGGCGACCCCGGAGGCCCAGGCCGCCTTCGCCGAGGAGATCACCGCCGTCGAGGTCGGGGGCCGCAAGCCCTTCACCGCCGACAAGGACGAGCACCCCAAGCCCGAGACCACGCTGGAGACCCTGGCCAGGCTGCGGCCCGCCTTCACCAAGGACGGGACGGTCACCGCCGGCAACGCCTCCGGCATCAACGACGGCGCCGGCGTCGTCGTCCTCGGCCGTGAGTCGGCCGTCAAGGAGCGCGGCCTCACCGGCCTCGTCAGCCTCGAGGCCGTCACCACCGCCGCGATGGAGCCGGAGCTCATGGGCTACGCGCCGACGCTCGCGCTCAAGGCGCTCTTCGAGAAGACGGGCCTGGCGCCCAAGGACATCGGGGTCATCGAGCTCAACGAGGCCTTCGCCTCGCAGGCCGTCGCGGTCATCCGCGACACCGGCCTCGACCCCGCGCAGGTCAACCCGTACGGCGGGGCCATCGCGCTCGGTCACCCCGTCGGCGCGACCGGCGGCATCCTGACCATCCGCGCGGCCAAGCACATGGTCCGGGCCGATCTCGAGTACGGCATCGTCACCATGTGCATCGGTGGCGGCCAGGCTCTCGCGGCGCTCTTCCGGAGGGTCTGATGGCTGCCGTCGAGCTCACCGTCACCGACGGTGTCGGGCACATCCAGCTCAACCGTCCCGAGGCCGCCAACGGGATCGACATGGCGCTCGCGACCGGCCTGCGTGAGGCCGTCGAGGCCGCACGTGATGACGAAGGGGTGCGCGCGGTCCTGCTCAGCGGCGCCGGCAAGCGCTTCTGCGGGGGCGGTGACATCGGCAGCTTCGTCGACGAGGACGCGACGACCTATCTGCAGCGGCTCGCCGAGGAGGCGGGCGCGGCAGTCATGACGCTGGAGGACCTGGCCAAGCCGGTCGTCACTGCCGTGCAGGGTGCGGTCGCCGGAGGCGGCCTCGGGCTGATGCTGGGCGGCGACGCGATCATCGCCCAGGAGGGCACGAAGTTCGTCTTCGCCTACCCCGCGATCGGGCTCACCCCGGACTGCGGCGTCTCGTACCTGCTCCCCCGCGCGATGGGCCAGCAGCGGGCGCTCGCCTTCGCGCTGTCGGGCCGACCGCTGTCGGCGCAGGACGCGCTGGCGCAGGGCCTCGTCACCGAGGTGGTCGAGGACGCGCAGGCGCGCGGTCTCGAGCGGGCGACGAGCCTGGCGCAGGGTGCGGCCGGCGCCTTCGGTGACGCTCGTCGTCTGCTGCGGGCCTCGTGGACCCGGGACCGGGCCACGTCCGCCGCGGACGAGGCCCGGACGCTGAGCACGCGGGGCCAGGGCGAGGAGGCCCGGGCGCTCTTCGCGAAGTTCCTCGGGCGCTGACCTGCGGGAGGTCACGTCGCGCGTCAGCGGCCTGCCCGTCGACTGCTCCAGGTGTTACCTGCGGGTACGACGTGCACTTCCGATGCGACGCCGCGACCAGACCCCGGAAACATGGGGATCTCGTCGGATGCGGTCGCGCAAGTGCACGTCGTACCCGCAAGTAGTGAAACGTGGCCGGGGTCAGGCGGAGGCGACCGGGCGGCGAAGGGAGATGTCGGCGCAGGCCTCGCACGTTTCCTCCGGGATGACGCCGAGGCGCATGAGGTGACCGAAGGCGAAGCACCCGGCGCAGAAGCCCAGCGCCGCCTCGAGCGTCGCGAACAGGACGAGCACGCCGAGGACGATCCCGGCGGCCAGGTGCAGGCCGAAACCGAGTGCGAGGACGGCCGCCGCCGTCGAGAAGACGACGCCGATGCCCTGGGCGAAGCGCTTGGGCGGGCCGGGCGTGTAGCGCGGCGCGCCGAGGCGGGGCCCGATGACCTTCATCGCCAGCCAGCCGAGGGGGCTGAGCCGCGGGCCGGCGAGGACCCGGCCGAGGAAACCGAGCGCCAGCGGCACGGTGAGCCACCACCATCCCGTGACGAGCGTCGCGACACCGAGGGCCACCACTCCGGTCGCGACGGTGCGCGCCGCCTTGTCGTTCACCGGGTTGGGGAAGTTGAAGAAGGCCATACCCGCAGCATAAGTGCGTGTTTCGTTATACATAACGCAATGTGATGGAAGGGTCGGGCGTGGACGAAGCGACACCTCCTTCTGGTATCGCGTATAGATACGCGATACGCTCGGCAGGTGATCGTCAGTTTCCGACACAAGGGACTGGAGCGGTTGTACCGCACCGAGACGAAGAAGGGTGTCCAGGCGGCGCACGTCCCCAAGCTGCTGCGCATCCTGTCGGCCCTGGACGTCGCCCAAGGACCGGCCGACCTTGAGATCCCGTCCTTTCGCACTCATCGACTCAAGGGTGACCTGACGGGCCACCACTCCATATGGGTCAACGGCAACTGGCGCATCACCTTCCGATTCATCGAGTCGGATGTCGAGCTTGTCGATTATCAGGACTATCACTAGCCCGTGGAGGGAGAACCACCATGATGAAGAATCCGGTCCACCCCGGCGAGATCCTGCGCGAGGACGTTTTGGCTGACCTCGGCCTCACCGTCAGCGAGGCCGCCAATCGCCTCGGCGTCTCGCGGGTGTCGTTGAGCCGGGTCCTGCACGGCCACGCCAGGATCAGCTCCACCTTGGCGATCCGGCTCGAGGCTGCCGGCGTCGGCACCGCGAGCTCGTGGCTGGCCATGCAGTCTGCCCACGACCTGTCCGTCGAACGTGCGGCGGGCATCCCCAAGGTGCAGCGCCTCACGTCGGTCGCCTGAGGCACCCTCAACCCATCAGGAGGATGGCCGCACTCGGACGGTCGTAGGCTCACGACCATGGACGGTGGCACCCGGGCGGCACAGGCCCTGATCGACAGCGGCATCGAGCACACGATCACCCGGCACGGGCGGGTCGGCTCCCTCGAGGAGGCCGCGGCGGCCCGAGGGGTCGAGCCGCGCGACATCATCAAGACCCTCGTGGTGCGAAGGGGGGAGGGCGACCACCTCTTCGTCCTCGTCCCGGGCGACCGCCAGATCTCTTGGCCGAAGCTGCGTGCCCTGCTCGGCGTCAACCGGATCTCCTTGCCGGACAAGGAGATCGCCCGGGAGGTGACCGGCTACGAGAGGGGGACGATCACCCCCTTCGGCTCCCTGCAGTCGCTGCCGGTCATCGCGGACGAGACCGTCGCGGGCCGGACCGTCTCGATCGGAGCCGGGGAGCACGGCGTCGCCGCCACCCTCGAGGCCGACGCGATGGTCGCCCACCTCGGCGCCCAGGTCGCGGACGTCACCGAGCCCGCCTGACCCTTCGAGACGGTTGCTGCGCAACCTCCTCAGGGAGCCTCAGCAGCGGACGCAGGCTGGGGGTGGCCCGACTCATGGGAAAGCCCGGACCCCTCCCTCATCTCGTGAGACGAAGGGAGAGCCGTCCGGGCTTTTCCTTAGGGCCACTCCAGCCCTGCGTCCGCGACCAAGGGGAGCAGGGGGACAGAACGGGAGCGAGCGGTCAGCGCGGGGCCATGCGCAGCGAGCCGTCCATGCGGATGACCTCGCCGTTGAGGTAGTCGTGCTCGATGATCATCTGGGCGAGCTGGGCGTACTCGTCGGGGCGGGCCAGACGCTTGGGGAAGGGCACGCCTGCGGCCAGGCCCTCACGGAACTCGTCCGAGACGGTCGCGAGCATCGGGGTCTCGACGATGCCGGGGGCGATCGTCAGGACGCGGATGCCGTGCTGGGCGAGGTCGCGGGCGGCGGGCAGGGTGAGCCCGACGATGCCGCCCTTGCTCGAGGCGTAGGCGGCCTGGCCGATCTGACCGTCGTAGGCCGCGATCGAGGCGGTGTTGATGATGACGCCGCGCGCACCGTCCTCGAGGGCCTGCGTCTGCGTGATCTTCTCCGCAGCGAGCGTCAGCACGTTGAAGGACCCGATGAGGTTGATCTGGACGACCTTGGCGTAGAGGGCCAGGTCGTGCGGGCCCTTCTTGCCGAGGATGCGCATCGACGGGCCGATGCCCGCGCAGTTGACGACGGTGCGCAGCGGCACGCCGGCACCGGCGGCGGTGTCGACCGCGGCCTGGACCTGCTCGGGGTCGGTGACGTCGACCGCGACGTACTCGACGCCGTCCACCTGCGGGGCGCCCTCGATGCCGGCGGGCAGGTCGAACGCGAAGACCTTCGCCCCCTGGGCTGCCAGCGCGGCGGCGGTGGCTGCGCCGAGGCCGGAGGCCCCACCGGTGACGATGGCTGCGGTGTCCTTGATCTGCATGCTTCTCCTTCGAGGGGTGCCGAGTGCTCGGGCTGAGCCTAACCAGCCCCACGCAGTGACCAGTCCCACAAGCCGGGGACGAAGGGCGGACACCGTCACGTCGTCGCCGGGCCGGCGGTTAGCGTGCCCCCATGGAGCAGCCCAGGTCCCAGGCGCACGTCCCGTCCCCCGGAGCCTTCCCCGCACTCGCCCGCAACCCGCGCGAGGTCCTGCTCTTCGGTCTCACCCCGCCCCGCGCCGAGACGACCCCTGAGCGCGTCGCCGAGATCGCCGAGCGGACGTTGGCCCGGGTCGAGGCGCTGCCCGTCGACGCCCTCGTGCTCTACGACATCGCCGACGAGGCCGAGCGGACCGACCAGCCCCGACCCTTCCCCTTCGCCGCGATGCTCGACCCCGGCGACTACCTGTGCCAGCAGCTCGCCCGCTGGGACCGGCCCGCGATCATCTACCGCGCGGTGGGCAAGTACGGCCAGGACGAGCTGAGCCAGTGGCTTGCTGCCGCCCCCGACAATGTGCTCACCGTCTTCGTCGGCGCATCGAGCAGCGACGCGCAGGTGCGCACGACACTCACCCGCGCCCTCGAGCTGCACCGCGAGGTGCGCCCGAGCCTGCCGCTGGGCAGCGTCACCATCCCCGAGCGGCACGCCAAGCGCGGGGACGAGCACGAACGCCTGCTCACCAAGCAGCGGGCCGGGTCGAGCTTCTTCGTCAGCCAGATCGTCTACGACATCGCCGCGGCCAAGAACCTCGCCTCCGACTACCGCTACGCCGTCGCCCAGGACGACCTCGACCCGGCACCGCTGATCTTCACCCTCTCGCTGTGCGGCTCGGACAAGACGCTGTCCTTCCTCGAGTGGCTCGGCGTCGACGTACCCAGCTGGGTGCGCAACGAGATCCTCCACGCCGAGGATCCCCTGCAGTGGTCAAAGGTCCACGCACTCAACGCTGCTCGTGAGCTGTCGAGCTTCTGCCGCTACCTGGGCATCCCCTTCGGCTTCAACATCGAGTCCGTCTCGAGTCGCAAGGTCGAGATCGAGGCAGCGGTCGAGCTGACCCACCAGGTCGCGGAGATCCTCGACCGGGACTGAGCCGGCCGGCTGCGGGGGTTTGAGGGCTAGCCTCGTGACCATGCTGGCCGAACGCCTCACCGATGCCGTCGCCCACCACGCAGAAGGGCCCTGCTGGTGGCCGGGCTGGGGCGGACTGCGCTGGGTCGACATGCTCGCCGGTGACGTCCTCGCCCTCGATGCGAGTGGCACGGTCACCCGCACCCATGTCGGCGACGTCGCCGCGATGATCCGGCCCCGCGCCGGCGGCGGCGCGGTCATCGCGCTCGAGCGGGGACTGGCCTTCGCGGACGTGGACTGGCGGGTGGACCCCCTTCGCCCCATGTGGGAGACGGACGCGGTGCGGATGAACGAGGGCGGGGTCGCGCCCGACGGCAGCCTCCACGTCGGCTCGATGGCCTACGACCAGGCGGAGGGGGCCGCGAGCCTCTACCGGGTCGGCCCCGACCTCGACGTGGCGACCGTCCTCGACGCGGTGACGGTCTCCAACGGCATCGACTGGTCGCCCGACGGGACGCTGGCCTACTACGACGACACGCCGACCGGGCGGATCCAGGTCTTCGACTGGTCGCCGGACGACGGGCTGACGCAGGGGCGTGTGCTCGCGGAAGTCGACGGCTTCCCCGACGGCCTGACCGTCGACGGCGAAGGGGGGATCTGGACCGCGATCTTCGGCGGCGGCCGCGTGGAGCGCCGGGCCCCCGACGGCACCCTCGACGCGGTGATCGAGGTGGGCGCACGGCAGGTCACGGCCTGCACCTTCGGCGGGGAGGACCTCGACGAGCTCTTCATCACGACCTCCCGGGAGGGTCTTGACGAGGGCGAGGACGCTGCTGCCGGCTCGGTCTTCGTCGCCCGCCCGGGCGTGCGCGGGAAGGCGGTGGCTCCCTTCGCGGGGTGAGGCCGGCCCGGCTTCGAGACGCTTGCTGCGCAAACTCCTCAGCCAGCGTTGGGCGGGAATGGACCGAGTGCACCCCCTGTTGGTATAGTTGAAGCATCAACCAAACAGGAGGCGGCAATGCAGTTCGGACTCTTCAGCGTCGGCGACGTGACGATGGACCCCACGACCGGCCGCACGCCGAGCGAGGGCGAGCGCATCCACGCGATGACCCAGATCGCGCTCAAGGCCGAGGAGGTCGGGCTCGACGTCTTCGCCACGGGTGAGCACCACAACCCGCCCTTCGTGCCCTCCGCCCCGACGACCCACCTCGCGTACATCGCGGCCAAGACCGAGCGCCTCAAGCTCTCGACCGCGACGACCCTCATCACGACGACGGACCCGGTCCGCATCGCCGAGGACTACGCCTTCCTGCAGCACCTCTCCGGCGGCCGCGTCGACCTGATGATGGGCCGCGGCAACACCGGCCCCGTCTACCCGTGGTTCGGCAAGGACATCCGCCAGGGCGTCCCGCTCGCCATCGAGAACTACCACCTGCTGCGCCGCCTGTGGCGCGAGGAGAATGTCAGCTGGAAGGGCCAGTTCCGCACGCCCCTGCAGGGATTCACCTCGACCCCACGACCGCTGGACGGCGTCGCCCCCTTCGTCTGGCACGGCTCGATCCGCTCCACCGAGATCGCCGAGCAGGCCGCGTACTACGGCGACGGGTTCTTCCACAACAACATCTTCTGGAACATCGAGCACACCGCCCAGATGGTCGGCCTCTACCGCCGGCGCTTCGAGCACTACGGGCACGGGGACGCCAGCCAGGCGATCGTCGGGCTCGGCGGGCAGGCCTTCATGGCGCAGACCGAGGCCGAGGCCAAGCGGGTCTTCCGTCCCTACTTCGACAACGCGCCGGTCTACGGTCACGGTCCGTCGATGGAGGACTTCACCCGGCAGACCCCGCTGACCGTCGGCACCCCCGAGATGGTCATCGAGCGCACGCTCTCCTTCGCCGACCACGTCGGTGACTACCAGCGCCAGCTCTTCCTCATGGACCACGCCGGGCTGCCCCTGGAGATGGTCCTGGAGCAGGTCGAGATCCTCGGCCGCGAGGTCGTCCCGGTGCTGCGCAAGGAGTTCGAGGCGCGCCGCCCCGAGGGTGTCCCGAGCGAGCCCCCGACGCACACCTCGCTGGTGGCGCAGGGCGAAGGGAGCCCCCACCGTATGGTCGTGACGAGCCCCGTCGTGATCGCCCAGCAGGACCAGAAGCAGAAGGAGATGGCCAGCCAGTGACCCGCAACGTCGTCGTCATCAGCGCCGGGCTCTCGCAGCCCTCGAGCACCCGACTGCTCGCCGACCAGCTCGCCGCCGCCACCCGCTCCGCGGTGGGCGGGCGCGGCGAGTCGGTGGACATCGAGTTCATCGAGCTGCGTGAGCTGGCGGTCGAGATGGCCGAGTCGATGGTCTCCGGCGGGCGGCCGACGCCCGCCCTGAGCGCCGCCCAGCGGCAGGTCGCCGCGGCCGACGGGATCATCGCGGTCACCCCGGTCTTCACGGCCAGCTACTCCGGCCTCTTCAAGACCTTCGTCGACCTGCTCGACAAGGACGCGCTGACCGGCAAGGCCGTGCTCGTCGCGGCGACGGCCGGCACGCCCCGGCACAGCCTCGTGCTCGAGCACGCCATGCGCCCGCTCTTCGCCTACCTGCGCGCGATCGTCGTGCCGACGGCCGTCTTCGCCGCCACGGAGGACTTCGGCGGCGAGAACGACCTCGACACCCGGGTGCACCGGGCCGCCGCCGAGCTCGCCGGTCTCGTCGTCGCCGATCGCGCCGGCGTCGCGGGCTTCGCCCAGGGTGACGACGAGCCCGGGCCGCTGGGCCCGGTCACCGACTTCTCCGAGCTGCTCCGCGGGCACGACGGGGGCTGATCCCCGGCGATGATTATCGGGTCACCCGAGAAACGTCGCCTTCGCATGAGTTTGATACTCCTGCGAAGGCGATGATTATCGGGTGACCCGATAATCGTGAGGCCTGTGTGGCCCCAACCCTCAGCCCCGCACGCGCCGACGCAGCGACCCGGGCAGACCGGCGACGGCCGCGACACCGAGCGCGGTCTTGGGCTCGTAGCCGACCCGCCACAGCCCACCGTGGGCAGCCGCGTCGCTGAAGAGCTCCTCGGGGTGCTCCCGCTGCGGCGTCTCGCGCACGAGGTCTCGCACGAGCAGCGCTGCCATGAGCGGCCGCACGGTCTCCGGCTGGAAGACCTCGACGCCGAAGTGGTGCGCGCCGCCGTAGGCCGCGCCCAGGACGGGGTTCTTGGTGACGGACCGGGTCCACGTGGCCGGGGCGACGTTGAAGGAGACCCGCTGGCCGCTCCCTTCGGCAGCGACACCGCGCCAGCGCTGCAGCCGCTTGGCGATCGCGTAGTTGGGGCCCTGCTGGGGCACGAGGACGTCGGCGATGCCGGGCTGCCCCTCGCGGGTGCCGCGGTAGGCGGGGGCGAAGAGGCGCCCTCGGCCCATCGCCCGCAGCGGGCCCTGGGCCCCCTTGAGCGCCAGACCGCGAGCGGCCCAGCGGCGCCGCGACTCGGCGACGACATCCGGCGGGACGACGAAGGCATCGGTCGGCGTCGCCAGCCAGGCGAGCGCGGTGTGCGGGTCGTCGTCGGTGAGCGCGTCCATGAGCAGGTCGACCGCGGCGCTCACCCGCACGTGCACCCCCGAGTCGGCGTAGGCGTGCATCCCCACGGCCAGCGGCTGCTCGCCCCCGACCCGGCGGACCCACTCGAGGACCTCGCCGGGCTGGTGGATGACGTCGGCCCCGGAGTCACCGGCGGCGTCGACGGGGAAGGTCAGGGTGCCCGCTCCACGCGAGGCCAGACCCTTCTTGTACCGCCAGGCGCGGCTGCGCGGCAGGTCGATCGCGAGCACGTCGGCGCCCCACGACAGCAGCGTCTCGAGCGGGCCCATCTCGGCCCCGGCCCCGACGAGCAGCGCGCGGTGGCCCGGCAGCGCCAGCCACTCCGGGTGGTCGATGACCTCGGCGACCGCCGCGGCGAAGGACGGCTCGACGATGCCCCTGTCGACCCAGGCACCGAGCTGGCCGCGCAGCTCCTCGCCCTCGATCTCGCGGCCGTCGACGGGGACCCGCAGCCGGGTGACCGGCTCGGCGGTGCCGCGCACGCTCTCCGTGCCGAAGGGGGCGGAGCCGGTCGGCATCGTCAGCTCGGCCGCCTCGAGCGGCACCTCGTCGCCAGCGGCGTCGACCAGGACCATCCGGCGGCGCATCGACGCGAGCCCGTCGGTCGCGATCCGCGCGGCCCGGTCGGCGGACCCGGCACTGGCGGCGGTCACGTCGTGGACGTGGTCGACGTAGTCCTTGCGCCAGTCACCCGTGTCGTCGATGCGCTGGGCGAGCTCGGGGTCGACCCCGCGGACGGAGTCGGCGAGCACCCCTCTCGTCGTCGTGGTCGTCGACCGCCTGCCCTGGTCGTCGGCCGGGAAGTGCACGCCCGCTGAGATCTCGTCGCTCATGCCCTCATCCTGTGGCCGCCGTCACAGGTAAATCAAATGGCGTCCACGAGCGCTCGGACCACGCTCGCCGCGTCGGTCTCGGCGGTGAGGTGGTCGACGCCGACCCCGGCGTAGAGGGGGGTGTAGTCGGTGTCACCGCGCTCGCGCCCGGCGGCGTGCTCGCCCCTGGCGTCGCCGGTCATCGCGTCCTCGTCGCCGCTCCACCGCCGGACGAAGGGGGTGGCGACCGCCCGTCCGCCGAACTCCCGCGGCCACGCGATGTCCTGGGCGACGTCGTGGACCCGCGAGTACCGGGTGTCGTCGGCGGCGACGAGCGCGGTCCTGGCCTGCGGCGTGTTGTCGGCCTCGACGCAGGTGAGGAAGGGGGTGCCGCACCACACGCCGGCCGCTCCCTTGCCCAGCGCCCGGGCCACGTCGTCGGCGGTCGAGATGCCCCCGGCGGCGAGCACGGGACGGTCGGTAGCGCCGAGGGCGAGGTCGAGGATCGCCTCGGTGCCCATCTCGTCACGGCCGTGTCCGCCCCCTTCGCCACCGCGGGCAATGATGAGGTCCGCCCCGGCCGCGAGGGCCATCTCCAGGTCGGCCGCGTTGCCCACCTGGCAGGCGGTGCGCAGGCCCGCGTCACGCAGCCGGGCCACCGGCTCAGTGACGTCGCCGAAGGAGACCGACACGAGGGCCGGTCGCTGCTCGCCCGCGAGCGCGATGACCGCGTCGAGCTGGGTGGAGCGCTGCGGAACCCAGGCCATCAGACCGATGCCGAAGGGGGTGCCTCCCGCGCCCGCGAGCGCCGCCTGCTCCGCGATCCACTCGGGCGAGGCGCTCCCGCGCGCCCCGATCATGCCCAGACCACCGGCCGAGGAGACGGCATGCGCGAGGCGACCTCCGGCGACGCCGGCCATGGGCGCGCAGACGATCGGGTGACGGATGCCGAGCAGGTCGATGAGAGCAGCCATGCCCTCATCATGCGCCCGAGCAGCCGCTCTTCGTAGACTCCGCTCCATGATCCGACGCGCACTGCCCGCCATCGCCGCCGCCAGCCTCCTCGCCCTGACGGGGTGCGGCACCGACTCGGGGGGCAGCGCGGCGAGCTCGTCCGCCGCCTCCCCCTCGACCACGACGATCAGCGGCAAGACCGAGTGCCCGCCGGAGGGCGGGGCAAAGGTGCGGGTGACGGCCTTCGAGCAGGCGCCGCCGATGTGCATCGACCCCAAGAAGGCGTACACGGCGACGATCGCGACCGACGAGGGCGACGTGACGGTGAAGCTCGACGCCAAGAAGGCGCCGACGACGGTCAACAACTTCGTCGTGCTCGCCCGGTACAAGTACTACGACGGGCTGACCTTCCACCGCGTCATCCAGGGCTTCATGGCGCAGGGCGGCGACCCGGTCGGTGACGGCAGCGGCGGCCCGGGCTACCAGTTCAAGGACGAGCTGCCCAAGGCCGGCGAGTACGAGGTCGGCTCGATCGCGATGGCCAACGCCGGGCCGGACACCAACGGCTCGCAGTTCTTCATCGTCACCGGTGATGCGGGTGTCGGGTTGCCGCCGAGCTACAGCCTCTTCGGCAAGGTCACCCAGGGCATGGAGGCCGTCACCGCGATCGAGGACGACGGGTCCATGGGCGACGGCCCGCCGAGGGCGATCCACACCATCAAGAGCGTGACGATCACCGAGAAGTAGTCATGGACGATGTCCTCGTCGAGAGGGTCCTGCGCGCGGTGGAGCTCGTCCCGCGGGGCAGGGTCATCTCGTACGGGGACATCGCCGCACTCGTCGGGACCGGTCCACGACAGGTCGGCTGGGTCCTGCGCGAGTACGGCAGCGGTGTCACCTGGTGGCGGGTGGTCAACGCCTCCGGGGACGCACCGCAGCACAAGCGGTCAGAGGTCTTCGAGCACTGGGCCACGGAGAGCATCACGGTCAAGCCCAACGGCCTGGGCTGCCGGATCGCCGAGTACCGGGTCGACCTCGAGGAGCTGGCGCGCGCCCACGCGGCCGCCACCGCCGACTTGGGCGGCTGACGCGCGCCACACTGGCCTCAGGATTATCGGGTGACCCGAGAATCCTCGCCTTCGCAAGAGTCTTGAACCCATGCGAAGGCGAGGTAACTCTTGTCGAGCAGCTCAGGCGCCGGGGCGACCCTGGTGACGCATCTGCTCGAGCGCGAGCGCGGCGAGCGCACCGATGACGAGGACCGCGGCGGGCAGCAGCAGCGACTCGGCGAAGGCCGACGACAGCGCCTCGGCGATGGCCGGGGGCAGGGCTGCGGGACCGCCGGCGGCGCTCCCTTCGCCGGACCCGAAGCTCTCCGCGGCCTGCGGGCCGAGGTGCGAGGCGATCCGCGCCGACATGAGCGCGGCGATCGCCGCCGACCCGATGACCGACCCGACCTGACGGGTCGTGTTGTAGATGCCCGCCCCGGCACCGGCGAGCTGGATCGGCAGGTTGCGGTTGGCGGTCGTGGCGAGCGGGCCCCAGATGAAGGCGCCGGTCACACCGATGAAGGTCATCGCCACGCACACCGCGACGATCGAGGAGTCGGGGGTCATCAGGCGGCTGAGGACGAAGAGGGTCACGGCGAAACCGGCCAGGCCGACGGTGGGCAGGGTCCGCGGGTGGATCCGGTCGACGAGCTGGCCGACGGGGCGGGCCAGCGCGATCGAGGCGATCGCCTGGGGCGCCATGAGCAGCGCGGCCTCGGTCGGCGAGTAGCCGCGCACGCTCTGCAGCCACACGAGGAGGGGGAACATCATCGCCGTCACGGACAACCCCATCGTGGTGATGGCGAGGTTGGACAGGGAGAAGTTGCGGTCGCGGAAGAGCCCGAGGGGCACGAGCGGCTCCTTGGGGCCGCGCGCCTGCCAGGCGATGAAGCCCACGAGGACCAGGAGGCCGATACCGATGAGCACGGGGATCGTGATGGGCCCGACGATCTGGCCCCAGTCACGCCCTTCGCCCTCCTGCAGACCGAAGATCACGAGGAAGAGACCGACCGCGGACAGCACGACGCCGACCCAGTCCATGGCGTGGGCATGCCGCTCGAGGCTCGGCACGAGTCGTGCGGCGGCGATGAAGCCGATGATCCCGACAGGCACGTTGATGAAGAAGATCCACTCCCAGCCGAGGGAGTCGAGCAGGAGGCCGCCGAGCAGCGGGCCGACGAGGAAGGCCACGCCGGCGGTCGCGCCCCACAGGGCCATGGCCGACCCGCGGCGCTGCGGCGGGAAGGTGCGCGTGATGACCGCCATCGTCTGCGGGGTCATCATCGACGCGCCGAGGCCCTGGACCACCCGGGCCCCGATGAGCCAGCCGATGCTCGGGGCGAGGCCGCAGGCCAAGGAGGCGGCGGTGAAGATCGCCAGCCCCAGCAGGTAGAGCCGCTTGGGGCCGAAGCGGTCACCGAAGCGACCGGTGATGAGCAGCGGCACGGCGTAGGCGAGGAGGTAGGCGCTCGTCACCCACAGCACCGGCTCGATGCCCGTGTGGAAGCCCTCCATGAGGGCGGGCGTCGCGATGGAGACGATCGAGACGTCGACGAGGATCATGAAGAACCCGACGACCAGAGCCCACAGCGCCGGCCACGGGTTGTCGGGGAACTCGTGGGCTTGGTTCGCCTGCGGGGCGCCCGTCTCGACCGTCATGGGGATGACGCTACGCCGCCCGACCGACAACCCGGACCGACCAACCCGTCAGGCGAAGACCCCGTCCGGGAAGGCCCCGTTGCTCAGCGCCCGACGCACCCACGGGCGTCCCAGCTCAGCGAGTCGGGTGGCGCCGTCCTCACCGAGTGCGTCCCACGGCTCCACGGCCATCCGATCGGTGGCCTCTTCGACCCGGCGACGCAGGGCCCGCCCCTCGTCGGTCAGATCGCCCTGCGGCGTCAGCACGCCGTGATCGACCAGATCGGCCACCGCCTCGTCCCACTCCTCCTCGCTCCATCCGCGGGTCGCCCGCGCTGCGGTCACCGTGAAGCCGCGGCCGGTGGCGGTGTGGCTGACGAGCGCCTGGAGACCAGACAGCCCCTCGCCGAGGAGCGCTGCGATGTGCCCGTCGCCGCGGTGCTCGCGCACGATGGTCAGGGCGTGGAAGAGCACGAGGTGGGGTTCGCTCGGCCACGCCAGACCGGCATGTGCTGCCGAGAGCGGGCGACCAGCGACCGAGCAGGCCGACGCCGCCGTGCGGGCCAGCTCGGCCGCCTCGGCGACCTCGTCCGGGTCAAGATCGCCGAGGAGCCGACCCCACGCGCGCGAGATGCCGCGATATCGGGCTGCTGTGACCTCCTCCGGTGAGGCCAGCGCCCACACCCCGCTCAGGTGGCGCTCCACGAGGGTGGGGTTGAAGACGAAGAAGGTCGCCGCCACCGTCCCCGGCGAGACGGCGCCCATCGGTGCCGAGCGCGAGGCGAAGTAGCACATCCGGCCACGGCGAAGTCCGATCCCGGTGAGCTCCTCCTCCACCTCCGGGGCGAAGTACCCGAAGGCGTGGAGGGTCTCGAGAGAGCGGGCGATGCGGCCGGCGTCGTGGGCGTCCATGGCTCATGTCTACCCGCTCGCGGCTCCTCACTCCTGGGGCGAGTCCCTGTCCTCGCCCGTTGCCAGGTCGCCGCACTCGATCTCGTCGGCGCCGTGCCGACGCAGGTAGGCGCCGGCGCCGCGGTCGCCCGCGAGCTCGGCGACGAGCGGGGCCCAGTGGTCGCGCCCGATGAGCACCGGATGGCCGACGACGCCCGAGTACACCGCCCGACGAAGGGAGTCTCCCCGCACCTCTCCCTCCAGCAGCCGCGCGGCCACCTCGGCGGTGACGTCCGGCAGGTCGACGAGGTGGATCAGCGCGGCGGTCGCGCTGGTCGGGTCGAGGGCGCGCAGGCCGTGGGCGAGCGAGGCGCCGAGCCCGTCGGCCCAGTCGGGGCAGTGCGTGTAGTCGGTGCGCGGCAGCGCCAGCTCTGCGGCAGGTCCGCTCGCGCCGAGGACGACGGTGACTGCGGCACAACCCCCTTCGTCCAGGACGCTGACCGCCCGGGCCAGCCACGAGGTCCCGTCGGGGTCGGACTTGAGGGCCTTGGGCATCCCCATGCGGCGCCCGGCTCCGGCGGCCAGCAGCAGTCCCTGCACCCTGTCCATGCGCACGACCTTAAGGAAATTCGCACCCGCGTGCGCACGACCTTAAGGAAATTCGCACCCACGTGCGCACGACCTTAAGGAGATGCGACTCCTTGACCGGACACTGAACGCACGTTTAGTGTGCTGAACGTGAGTTCAGCAACCGACGATCGCACCGCCCGGGCGCGGGTGCGCGATGCCGCCCTCGAGCTCTTCGCCGCTCACGGTGAGGACCGGGTGACCATGCGCCAGGTCGCCGAGCTGGCCGATGTCTCCCCCGCCCTCGTCGTCCACCACTTCGGCTCCAAGGCCGGCCTGCGCGAGGCGGTCGTCGAGCACGTCCGGGCGTGGATGGACGAGCTCTTCGACCTCTCGACCGACACCGGCCTGGCCGAGGACATGCAGGCCGGCGAGTGGTCCTCGATCGGCGAGGTGCTCCAGCAGGCTCTGCCCGAGGGCTCCCCCGTCATCCCCTACCTGCGTCGGCTGCTGATGACCGGCGACCCGGTCGCCACCCAGCTGCTGCGCGACTGGCACCGCCGCACCGTCGAGATCTTCCGCGCGTGGGATGCCGCCGGCAAGCTCATCGCCGGGCCCGACCCCGAGACCCGCGCCGCCCTGGCGATGTCCTCCGACCTCGGGACCCTCTTCCTCGCCGATCACTGGCACCAGGTCCTGGGCTTCGACCCCCTCCACGGGGCGGGCCTGGCTCGCTGGGCCGACGAGGCGATGCGCTTCTATGCAGCAATATTGCCCTCATCCGATACAGGTGAAGACAGCGCGATCGGGACCCAGCCCCCTTCGCTCGAGGAGACCCCATGAGCACGTCAGCCATCATCGACGCCCGCGGCCTGCACAAGACCTACGGCCACACCCACGCCCTCGACGGGCTGGACCTGAGCGTGGCTCCCGGCGAGGTGCACGGGTTCCTCGGACCCAACGGCGCGGGCAAGTCCACGACCATCCGCGTCCTCCTCGGACTCACTCGGGCCGAGGCCGGTGAGGTGAGCGTGCTCGGCGGTGATCCGTGGCACGACGCCGTCGAGCTGCACCGGCGGCTCGCCTACGTCCCCGCCGGCGTCACCCTCTGGCCCGGCCTGACCGGCGGCCAGTGCATCGACGTCCTCGGCAGGGCGCACGGCGGTCTGGACGAGGCGCGCCGCGCGGACCTCGTCGAGCGATTCGACCTCGACACCCGCAAGCGGACGCGCGACTACTCCACCGGCAACAAGCAGAAGGTCTCGCTCATCTCCGCCCTCGCCGCGGACGTCGACCTGCTGCTCCTCGACGAGCCGACCTCGGGCCTCGACCCACTCATGGAGCAGGTCTTCCAGGACGTGGTCCGCGAGCGCGTCGCCGACGGCACGACGGTGCTGCTCTCGAGCCACATCCTCGGTGAGGTCGAGGCGCTGGCCGACCGGGTGAGCATCATCCGCGCCGGCCGGACCGTCACCACGGGCACGCTCGCCGACCTGCGCCGCAGCACGAGCAGCCACGTGCATGCCGTCACCGACGCCGCCCCCGGCCTCGCCGGGCTGGCCGGCGTCACCGCGCTGGACGAAGGGAGCATCGACGGCCGCTTCGACACCCGCTGTCACGTCGAGGCGACCGCGGTGAGCGAGGTCGTCGGCCGGATCCACGCCGCCGGGGTGCACACGCTGACCATCACCCCGCCGAGCCTGGACGACCTCTTCCTCGAGCAGTACCGGGAGGGGGACTCCCTTCGAGACGGCCGCGGGGCGGCCTCCGCCCACGCGGAACGTGGGACCCAAGGGAGCGACGGGGTCGGGGTGCAGCGGTGAGTGCCCTCAGTGCCGCCGGGGTCGGGACCAGCCTGCGGGTGCAGTGGCACACCGGGTGGAAGGTCGTGCTCGGCTGGGTCCTGGGGCTCTTCGCCGTCGTGCTGCTGACCACCTCGTCGATCACCAGCCTCTACGACACCCCCGACAAGCTGCGCTCCTACGCCGAGACGACCACGGGTCCCGGCATGCGAGTGCTCAACGGCGTCGTTGCGGGCACCGACACCCTCGGTGGGGCGATGGTCAACGAGCTCGGCTTCGTCATGGCCTTCGCCGTCCCGCTCCTGGCGATCGCCCTCACGCTCCGCGGGACTCGAAGGGAGGAGGAAGCCGGCCGCCTCGAGCTGCTGCTGGCCTCCCGGGTCGGGCGACAGGCGCCCCTCCTCGCGGCCGTCGCCCTGTCGCTCGTCGCCCTCGTGGGGCTGGGCCTGCTCACCGCGCTCGCCTTCGTCGTCGTCGGAGCCGACGCGCTCGGGGCCCTCGTCTACGGAGCGGCGGTCGCATCGCTGGGCGCGGTCTTCGTCGGCGTGAGCACCGTTGCGGCGCAGGCCTTCGGTCACACCCGATCGGCCTGGGCCGCCAGCCTCACCGTCGCCCTGCTCGCCTACCTCGTCCGCGGCGCGGGAGCGGTCGACGAGACCTGGCTGCTGTGGGTCTCGCCGCTCGGTTGGTACGACAAGGTGGCCGCCTTCGGTGAGCCGCGAGCGCTCCCCTTCGTCCCGAGCGTCGGGGTCGCCCTGCTCCTGCTCGTGCTGGCGCTGTGGCTCTCCACCGCCCGCGACGTCGGCGGCTCACTCGTCGCCGCCCGGGTCGGGCCGCACCGGGCGAGTGCCGGGCTGGTCGCCCCCTTCGGCCTCGCGCTGCGCGATCACCGCACCGTGACACTCGGCTGGGCCGTGCTGACCGCGGTCCTCATGGGCACCTACGGCTCGCTCATGCAGACCGTCATCGACGCGATCAAGGGCAACCCCGACCTCGCGGCCTGGCTGGCAGGTGGCGAGGCCGGCATCGTCGAGCCGATGGCCGCGATGTTTGTCCTGCTGCTCGCGCTGCTCGTCGGTGGCTACGTCCTGCAGGCGCTCGGCTCCCTGCGCAAGGAGGAGGTCTCCGGCCGGCTCGAGCTGCAGCTGAGCGAGGCCCGTGGTCGCGTCGCCTGGCTCACCCCGCACCTCGTGGTCATCACGCTCGGCACGCTGCTCGTCGGCGGCGCCGGAGGGCTGGCGCTCGCGGTGAGCACCGCTGCGGCACTGGGCGACTCGTCGTGGATCCCGACGCTGCTCCTCGCCTCGGCGCAGTACCTGCCGGTGATGCTGCTGCTCGCCGGGCTCTCGCTGGCGCTCTTCGGCTGGTGGCCTCGGGCCCAGGCCGCGGCCTGGGCGGTCTTCGGCGTCGCCGCGGTCATCGGCTACATGGGGCCGGGGCTCGATCTACCGAGCTGGCTGATCGAGTGGGCGCCCTTCGGCCTCGTCGGCGATGTCCCGGCGGAGAGCCTCGACGTCACCGGGGCGCTTGTCGCGGGGGTCTTCGGGGTGGGGCTCGCAGGGCTCGGGCTCCTCGGGTTCACCCGGCGGGACATCCCGCACCGGTGAGACCCGGTTTGTTACGCGCGGGTACGACGTGCGCTACAGACGTAGTGCGCAAGCGGAACCCCGGAAATCCAGGGTTCTCCTGTCGGTCTACGTCAGTAGTGGTAGTCGTACCCGCAGGTAACTAACCGGGCGTCGCCGCTGACCCACCACACATTGCCGCTGACCCACCACACATTGCCGCTGACCTCACCGACCGTCGCCGCGCGCGGAGGGACCCCCTGCGGCCCTCCGCGCGCGAAGCTCGTCCTGCTGGCGGCGACGCCGCACCTCGCTGCGCGCGAGCGCGAGGCCGATGATGATCGGCACCATGTACTTGACGTGGTCCAGCGCCCAGCGCACCCAACCCGGCAGCTCCCAGTCGGGCCACGGCACCGCCGGCAGGTCGATCGACGGCCACGGGATCGACGGCAGGTCCACGTCGGGCAAGGGGATCGAGGGCCACGGGATCGAGGGCAGGCCGAACCGGCGGACCAGCCAGAAGAAGACGATGCCGATGAGGATCGGCACGACGACATTTGCCACCCCCTTGGCCACGTGCAGCGAGGCGTGGCGTCCCGGCCGCAACCTCACCCGCTCCTCCCGGAGCGCGGCGGGCGAGCCCGGCTCCGGCACGAGGTCGAGCCCGCCCACGCCGATCCGGGCAGCGGCCTCGGCCGTCCGCCGCTCGCCCTCGAACCACGTGGCGCGCAGTGGCTTGCTCAGCCCGGTGAACCGCGCCCGGACCGCGCCGAGCGAGGCGGCGAGCTCGTGGTCCTCGCTGACCACGAGGTACAGGTTGTCCTCCACGCGCGATGTGGCGGTCGCGATCTCCTCGCCGTCGACCCACCACGTGGCCTCGTTGCGCCAGCCGTCCCCGACGGAGGTCTCGACGCGGTGCTCCCGCCCGTCGATCTCCATCTCGTAGACCTGTGTCTCTGCCACGACGCCGACGCTACGAGGACACCCACGCCCGGCACATCAGCCGCAGGCCCCTCCTTCGTCATCGTTTGGCAGGGCTTTGGCCGACCCCGGTGCGCCTCCACCGCCCGGGCAGCGACCGGTCGTAGGTTCGCAGGAATCGACTCCGAGGTGTGTCCCCGTGAAGATCAACAACGACCCGGTCTTTGTCCGGCGGCGCCGTGTCGCCCTGGCTGCGCTCGTCATCGTCCTGCTCGTGCTCGTGCTGTGCATCGGCAAGCTCATCGGTGGCGACGGCAGCGCCTCCGCCGCCAAGGCTCCCGCGAGCGCGCCGCCCACCGCGTCACCCGCACCCGCCAAGGTCGAGAAGCCTGCCCCCAAGGAGAGCGCCGCGGTGACCGGCAAGCCCGCCGCCCCGGCCGACTCGACGATGGTCCGCGTGCAGCGCCTCACCGGTGAGCTGACGCCCAAGTCCGTCGTCGCCTCGCCCTCCGGCCAGGTCTTCGCGCAGAACATGATGTACACGCACACCGTCAGCGCCTTCACCGCCGACGGCGCGCTGCACAAGACGATCTCCGACGCGGTCGACCTGTCCGACTTCGGCGTCAAGGGGCACCCGGGCACGAGCAAGGGCGCGCCGGTCGAGATGGCCTTCAGCCCCGACGGCAAGACCGCGTGGGTGAGCAACTACTCGATGTACGGCCAGGGCTTCGAGCCCGAGGGCAAGGACGCCTGCGTCGGCCCCGAGGGCATCTCCGACAGCTACCTCTACAAGATCGACACCGCGAGCCTGAAGATCACCGACGTCGTCCAGGTCGGCGCCGTCCCCAAGTACGTCGCCGCCACCCACGACGGCTCCAAGGTGCTCGTCACCAACTGGTGCTCGATGGACATGGACGTCGTCGACACCAAGACCAACAAGGTCACCGAGACGATCCAGCTGCCCGGCAAGCACCCCCGCGGCATCGCGATCAGCCCCGACGACAAGGTCGCCTACGTGGCGATCATGGGCTCCGACGAGACGGTCAAGGTCGACCTCGGCTCTGGCGAGGTCGTCGACTTCGCCGACACGGGTGACGGGCCCCGCCACCTGCTCGTCTCCCCCGACGGCTCGCGGCTCTACGTCTCCAACAACGGCTCGGGCACCGTGAGCGAGGTCGACGCCGCCACCGGCAAGACCCTGCGCGAGGCCAAGGTCGGCAGCCAGCCCCGCTCGATGGCGATCAGCCCCGACGGTGGCGCCCTCTACGTCGGCAACTACGCCAGCAGCACGGTGAGCAAGATCGCCACCAAGGACTTCGAGGTCGTCCAGACCGAGCAGACCGACGGCCTGCCCATCGGCATCACCTACGAGCCCACCAAGAAGCGCGTGTGGGTCGCCAGCTACGGCGGCTCGATCGTGGTCTTCGACGACTCCCACGCCGCGTGAGGGTCGCGCTCGTCCTCAACCCCTCGAAGGGGGGTTGGGAGCGAGTCCTCGACCGGGTCACCGCGGCGGCCACCGAGGCCGGCTGGCCGCCACCGACGGTGCACCTGACGACCCGCGAGGAGACCGGGCGATCGCAGGCGAGCGACGCAGCCGCCGAGGGTGTCGAGCTGGTGGTCGTCGCCGGGGGCGACGGCACGGTGCGAGCGGTCGCCCACGGCCTGTCGGGCACCGGCGTCGAGCTGGCCATCGTCCCCACCGGCACGGCCAACCTGCTCGCACACAACCTCTCGCTCCCGCGCAGCATCCCCGCCGCGGTGCAGGTGGCGCTCACCGGCCGCGCCCGACCGGTCGACCTGGGGATCGCGCACGTGGACGACGAGGTGAGGGACCTCCCCTTCGTCGTGCTGGCGGGGATGGGACACGACGCGGCGACCGTCGCGGCCACCCGGCCAGCGCTCAAGGAGCGGATCGGCTGGCCCGCCTATGTCGCGCCGGCCGCGGTCAGCGCGCTGCGCCGGCCGGTGCCCGTGACCGTCCGCCACGACGGCGGCGACCCCGAGCACATGCGGGTGTGGAGTGTGCTCGCGGCCAACTGCACCCGGGTGCGCGCCGGGGTGCACATCGCGCCAGGTGGGCTCGTCGACGACGGTCTCTTCGACGTGCTCGAGATGACCGTGACGCGTCCCGGCCACTGGGTCGGCGTGGCGGCGAAGGGAGTCTTCCGCCTCCCCGGCGATGTCGCCGGGCTGTCGACCCGAGCCTCCCGCGAGGTCGAGATCGTCAGCGAGGAGCCGCTGCACGTCCAGCTCGACGGCGACGTCGTCGGGCCGGCGCGGCGGCTGCACGTGCGCTGCCTGCAGCACGCGCTGCTCGTGCGCTCCCGCTAGGCGCCTTGCTCCCCCCTGCGTCGCAGGTCCCGCCGCTCCTCGCTCGTCAGGCCGCCCCAGATGCCGTGGTCCTGGCCCGTGCGCAGCGCATGGGAGAGGCACTCCTCGGCCACCGGGCAGCCGGCACAGATCGACTTCGCCCGGCGCTCCTGCCACAGCGCGGGTCCTGCGGAGCCGACGGGGAAGAAGGTGTCGAGGTCTTCTCCCTCGCAGGCCGCGAGCTCACGCCAACCCGGGGCGTCACGCCCTGGTCGACCCCGGCCCCTCGGGTTCAACAGCAGCCACACTCGCTGCGGCTCGAGGCCAGCTCGCGCCCGCTGACCTCCTGCAGACGGATCGCCGTCCAGAAGGTCTCCTCCGGGTGGCCCTCCCACGGGACGTCGAGCAGCTCCTCGAAGCGCGCGCAGACGGCCGGGTCGGAGACCGTGTCGGCTGCCCCGCGCACGAGGACGCTCCACCCCGTGTGCTGCAAGGGGTCGTAGTGGTCGACCTGGAAGGTCACCGACTCGTGGTTGACGGCCGCCGCGAGGGACGAGTCCCATCGGGTGCGGAAGGCGATGGTGCTCTCGTCGATGACGTGGTTGACCGGGAGGACGATCACCTCGCCCTTGTCCTGGAAGGCAACTCGGCCCATCGGACGCGAGGCGATGCGCAGCAGGCACTCGTCGAGGTTGAGCACGTCCAACCCACGGTGGTCGACCGGTGCGGGTGATCGGCCGGGGCTCTGGATGGTTGTCATGGTGACCTCCTGGCATCTGCGTCCGGTGAGGAGCGCTCCTTGTGGTTGGGGTCTGATTATTTTATACGTTTTTGTCCGTGAATAATAGAGGCGTCGCAGGGGCGAGAGGCCCGAGTCAGCGAGGTCGCGACGGCGGCCCGCGGCTTGATGGTCCGGTCCGCCGAACGGGTAGGTTCACCAGCATGAACCTCGATTCAGGAATGGAGTCGCGATGAGCTCGGGAGCAGTCCGCGAGGAGGACACCTTCGACGTGACCCGGGTGGCCACGTGGCTGCGCGGGCAGGTCGGCGACGACCTCGCTGCGCAGCTCGAGGGCGACCCGCAGGTCCGCCAGTTCGAGGGCGGGGCCTCCAACCTCACCTACGAGCTGCGCTGGCCCACAAGGGCGCTCGTCCTGCGCCGCCCACCCCACGGTGCCCTCGGCGGCTCGGCCCACAACATGCACCGCGAGCACGACCTGCAGGCCGCGCTCGGCCAGGCCTTCCCGCACGTGCCCGGCATGGTCGCGCTGTGCACCGACGAGTCGGTCCTCGGCTGCGACTTCTACGTCATGGACAAGGTCGAGGGCACGGTCCTGGGCAAGGACCTGCCGCAAGGAGTCACTCTCGACCCCGAGCAGGCACGGGCCCTGTCCGACAACGCACTGGCCACCCTGGTCGAGCTCCACGAGGTGGACGTCAGCGCCGTCCCCGACCTGGCCGCGCTCGACCGGGGCGAGGGCTACGTCCGGCGTCAGGTCGAGAGCTGGATCAAGCGCTTCCACGCGGCGGCCACCGACGACGTGCCCGACTTCGCCGAGGTCATCGACTGGGTCACGGAGCACCAGCCCGCCGATCGACCGCACGCCCTGATCCACAACGACTTCCGGCTCGACAACCTCGTGCTCGACGCCGACGACCCGACCCGGGTCGTCGGCGTCCTCGACTGGGAGCTCGCGACCGTCGGCGACCCGCTCATGGACCTCGGCGCGGCCCTCGCCTACTGGACCCATGCCGACGACGACGCGACGTCACTCTCCCTTCGCCTGCAGCCGACGCACCTGCCCGGCATGCTCACCCGCGCCGAGATCGTCGAGCGGTACTGCGCCGCACGAGGACTCGAGGTGAGTGACCGCGACCTGACCTTCTACGAGGCCTTCGGGCACTTTCGCCTCGCCGGCATCGCCCAGCAGATCTACCAGCGCTACCGTGCCGGCAAGACGACCAACCCACGCTTCGCGGTCTTCGGCCCGATGGTCACCCACCTCGAGACCCGCTGCCGTTCCCTCATCGGCTGAGCCCCCCTTCGCCACACCCCAGGAGCACTCCATGACCTTCACGACCCTCATCACCGGCGCCAGCTCCGGGCTCGGCGCCGAGATGGCCCGCCAGTTCGCCGCGCTCGGGCACGACCTCGCGCTCACCGCACGCCGCACCGATCGCCTCGACGCGCTCAAGGCCGAGATCACCGCCGCCCACCCCGCGCGCCGGGTCGAGACCTATGCCCTCGACGTCACCGACGACGACGCCGTCACGCGGGTCTTCGACCAGGCGAAGGGAGACCTCGGTCGCCTCGATCGCGTGGTCGTCAACGCCGGCCTCGGCAAGGGCGCGCCCTACGGCAAGGGCAGCCACTACGCCAACCGGCAGACCATCGAGACCAACGTCCTCGGCGCCGCGATCCAGACCGAGGCCGCGATGGCGATCTTCCGCGAGCAGAAGGCCGGCCACCTCGTGCTCATCTCCTCGGTCACCGCGCTGCGTGGCATGCCCAAGTCGATGACGACCTACGGCGCCTCCAAGGCCTTCCTCGCCTCGCTCGGCGAGGGCATCCGCTCCGAGATGATCGGCAAGCCCGACCTCGACATCGACGTCACCGTGCTCTTCCCCGGGTACATCCGCACGGAGATGAACGAGAAGGTCGAGCAGCAGACGAAGTTCATGGTCGACACCGAGGTCGGCGTGCGCGCGATGGTCGTCGCGATCGAGGGCCGCAAGGCCAAGGCGCTCGTCCCGCCGAGGCCCTGGGTGGCTGTGGGCTCGGCGATGAGGGTCTTGCCGCTGTCGGTCGTGCGCAAGCTGCTCTGAATCTCCCCCGGTCCCTGAGGAGGTCGCCCCGCGACCGTCTCGAAGGGCCGGCTCCGGTCGAAGGGGGGTGACGGCGCCCGCCGAAGTCCTTCGTCTCGCTGCCGCCGGCGGTTGTCGTCACTGACTTCGGCCTGATGTGCGCCGTCATCCCCCTTCGGCCTGCGCCACCTCGGTACCGGCAGTTGTCGTCACTGACCTCGGCCTGATGTGCGCCGTCACCCCCCTTCGGCCTGCGCCATCTCGGTACCGTGCGTGGCGGCCAGACGGGCGGTGAAGTCGTCGATCGCGTCGGCCAACTCGGGTGGGTCGAGAACCTCGAGCGTCGCGCCGAGGTCGAAGGCCGCCAGCGTCAGATGGCGGGCGAGGTCGGCCAGGTCGTCGGCGTGCGACTCGACGTCGGTGATGCCCGGCCGGACCTCGGTGGCGACGCCGTAGGCCGCCGGTACGCGGCGGCGCACCGCGTCGACCTCCGCCGTGAGGCGCACCCGCACCCGATGGGCGTAGCCAGCACGGGTCACCGCACGGCGCACGTGCTCCACCGCATCCGGCGCCGGCCGCGGGGTGAAGCGGAAGGTCGAGGCCCGCACCCCCGCCATCCTGTCCAGGCGGAAGGTGCGCCAGTCCTCCCTTCGCCCGTCCCAGGCGAGCAGGTACCACCGCCTGCCGGTCGCGACGAGGCGGTAGGGCTCGACATCGCGCTCGCTCGCCTCGCCCGTGCGACCCGTGTAGCCGAAGCGGGCCCGCACCCGGTCGCGGATCGCGTGGGCGAGAACGACGAGGACCCCCGTGTCGACGTCGTCGGTGGCGCCGGGCAGCAGTGCGGTCGCGTCGGCGATCGCCGCGACCTCGCCGCGCAGACGAGGCGGCATCACCTGGTCGAGCTTGGTGAGCGCGCGGACAGCCGGCTCCCCGATCGCCGAGATCCCTTGTGCGCCAACGCGAAGGGCGACGGCCACCGCCACGACCTCGTCCTCCTCGAGCAGGAGCGGCGGCATCCGCCCGCCCGAGCCGAGCCGGTAGCCACCCCCGACCCCGGGGGTCGCCGCGACGGGATAGCCGAGGTCGCGCAGCCGCTCGACGTCCCGGCGCAGGGTGCGGGTGGTCACCCCGAGCACCTCGGTCAGCTCGGGCCCGGTCCACACCGACCGGGTCTCGAAGAGCCCCAGCAGGCGCAGCACACGCTCGGTCGTCTCGGCCATGCACCCATCCTCCTCCCATTGGTGACAGGAAGTGTCCGCAATGGGGTCGACAGTGGATCTCAGACGAAGGGCGAGGGACCTCCCTTCGCACACCGAGACAAGGAGCACCCCATGTACGCACCGGCCGTCCACGACGAGAGCACCGGCTACGCCGAGTACGTCGACCAGCAGCTCGAGGCGCTGCGCGCCAGCGCCCACGGCCTGACCGAGGAGCAGGCCCGCCTCACCCCGACCCGGTCAGCGCTGTCGATCGGCGGGATCATCAAGCACACGAGCTATGTCATCGCTCCGCCCGAGGACAAGCAGGGACGCGTCGAGGAGGGCGGCGAGGTCAGCGCCGACGCCTTCGCGGCCTTCATGGACACCTTCGCGCTGCGTGACGACGAGACCCTGGCGGGGACGATCGAGGTCTTCGACCGGCGCCGGGTCGCGATCGTCGAGTGGGTCGCCTCCCGCGACGCCGATGCCGACTCGAGCGTCCCGCCGGCCCCGTGGTTCGGCCAGATGACCAGCTCGGACGTCAAGCTGCGCTACTCCCTCGTCCACGTCATCGAGGAGCTGGCCCGGCACGCCGGCCACGCCGACATCATCCGCGAGCAGATCGACGGGGCGCAGAGCGGCGAGCTCGTCCTCGCCGACACGGGGCGACCGGCGACCCCCTTCGCCCAGCCCTGGTCCGCCAAGGAGCCCGCCACGTCATGATGTCCGGGTGAGGATCACCGGACTCGTCATCAGCTCCCCCGACGTCGCCGCCACGCAGGCCGCGTGGCGGCGCTTCGGCGCGCTCGACCGGGAGGTGCTGGTCGAGGCCGGCGACGACGGCAGCCTGGCCGCGCTCGTCCTCGGCGTCGACGACGTGGCCGCGACCGAGCGCCTGCTCCAGCGACGCGGGCTCGAAGGTGACGCAAGCGGCTTCGACGTGGGCGGTCTGCGGTGGCGACTGGCCCCCTTCGTCCCCGGCGAAGGGAGCGACCTCGCCCTCGACCACGTCGTCGTGCGGACCGGTGACCCCGAGCGGGCCGCTGCCGACCACGGCGCCCGGCTCGGTCTGGAGCTGCGGCTGGACCGCCGGCTGGAGGAGCACGGCTTCCGCGGGCTCTTCTTCCGCTGCGGTGATGCGGTGGTCGAGGTCGTGGCCCCGACGAAGGGGGTCGACGGCCCCGACGTCTTCGGTGGGATCGCCTGGCGCACAAGGGATCTCGAGGCAACCCGAGAGCGCCTGGTCGGCGCCGGCGTGGAAGTCTCCGAGGTCCGGGTCGGGCGCAAGCCCGGCACCCGGGTCGCCACCGTCCGCGACCCCGCGCTGGGCACCCCCACCCTCCTGATCCAGCAACCCGCCTGAGCGCGCATCTCCTTGAGGTCGTGCGCACTCACTGCCCTTCTCGCGGGCGGGTGCAGACTGGAGCCATGGTCACTGCTGCACAGACCCTGCTGACCCACCTCGACGAGCTGGTGCCGGCGCACCTCGACCTCTACGAGGACCTGCACAGCCACCCGGAGCTGAGCTTCCAGGAGCAGCGCACCTCCGGCATTGTCGCCGTCCGGCTGCGTGAGCTCGGCTACGAGGTGACGACCGAGATCGGCCCGACGGGCCTGGTCGGGGTGCTGCGCAACGGCGACGGCCCCACGGTCCTCTCCCGCGCGGACATGGACGCCCTGCCCGTGCTCGAGGAGAGCGGCCTGCCCTACGCCTCGACCGCCACCGCGACCGATGCCGAGGGGCGCGCGGTGCCCGTCATGCACGCGTGCGGCCACGACATGCACGTCACCTGCCTGCTCGCCACGGCCCAGCTGCTCGCGGAGCACCGCGAGACCTGGTCGGGCACCTTCACCGCCCTCTTCCAGCCGGCCGAGGAGGTCGGCACCGGCGCCGCCTCGATGGTCGACGGTGGTCTGGCGGCGGCAATCCCGACCCCCGACGTGGCGCTGGGCCAGCACGTCATGGGCCTGCCCCACGACACCGTCGCCAGCCGACCCGGCCCGGCGATGTCGGCGGCCGACAGCATCAAGGTCACCGTGCACGGCCGCGGGACGCACGGGTCGATGCCGCACATGGGCATCGACGCCGTCCTGCTCGCCAGCTCGATCGTCGTGCGGCTGCAGGGGATCGTGGCCCGCGAGCTCGCGCCCGGCCAGTTCGGCGTCGTGACGGTCGGCAGCCTGCAGGCGGGCTCCAAGAGCAATGTCATCCCCGGCACCGCCACCCTGCTGCTCAACCTGCGCAGCTACGACGACGCGACCCGCACCCGGCTGCAGGCGGCGGTCGAGCGGATCGTGCGGGCGGAGTGCGAGGCGTCCGGCTCGCCCCGGCCTCCGGACTTCGAGTACACAGACCCCTTCCCGCTGACCGACAACTCCCCGCAGGTGCACGCGCGGGTGTCGGCGGCCTTCACCGAGCACTTCGGCGACAAGGCGATCGCGATGGAGCCGTCGACGGGCAGCGAGGACTTCAGCCACATCCCACGGGCCCTCGGTGCGCCGTACCTCTACTGGGTCTGGGGCGGCTTCGACCCCGGGACCTACCACCGCGCCGAGGCAGACGGCACGCTCAACTCGACGATCCCCGGCAACCACGCGAGCACCTTCGCCCCCGTGGCCGAGCCCACCCTGCGCACCGGCGCCAGCGCGATGACGGTCGCGGTCCTGTCCTACCTGGCGAAGGGGGCCTGACCCCCCTTCGCCGGTGGGGCGGGGGCCGCCCCGGACTCATTTGATTGGTTGCGCCATGCAGGTATATAGTTGATGGGTGCACACAACCACTCCGGCCGTCGCGGTCCACCTGCAGGAGACGCTGGGTCGCGTCTTCGGTCAGTTCGCCAAGATGATCGCCCGGCGGCAGGCCACCGACCCCCAGGCCATGAGCCGCACCGACTACTCCCTCCTCGGCGTCCTCGAGCACTGCCCCCACGACGCCGGCATCCGCATCTCCAAGCTGGCCGCCGCCCTCGGGCACGATCTGTCGACGATCAGCCGTCGGGTCAGCCACCTCGAGAGGCAGGACCTGCTCGAGCGGGCACCCGACCCGAGCGACGGCCGCGCCTACACCGTGTGCCTCAGCCCGGCCGGCAGGACGGCGCTGCACGACGAGCGCATCGCCCGCACCGGCCTCCTGGGCGCGATCCTCGTCGACTGGCCCGAGGCGGACCTCGTCGAGCTCGACCGTCTCCTCACCCGCCTCAGCGACGACCTCGCCACCGACGCCGAAGCCGCCCACCGCCCTTCGCCACTCCCCACCACCGCAAGGACCGCTTCATGAGCACGACAGCCCCCGCTCCCTACAAGATGAGCAAGGAGCATCGGCGTGTCTTCATCGGCCTGATGCTCGGCATGCTCGTTGCCTCGGTCAGCCAGACGATCGTCGGCCCGGCGCTGCCGCGCATCGTCGCCGAGCTCGGCGGCATGGACCACTACAGCTGGGTCGCCACCGCGGCCATGCTCGTCTCCGCCGTCACCGTGCCGATCGTCGGCAAGCTGTCCGACCTCTACGGCCGCCGCACCTTCTACATCGGCGGCATCATCGTCTTCATGGTCGGCACGATCTTCGCCGGCTTCGCCCAGAGCTTCTGGATGCTCGTCATCGCCCGTGGCATCCAGGGCCTCGGCATGGGCACCCTGATGCCCCTGTCGCAGACCATCATCGGCGACATCATCCCGCCCCGTCAGCGCGGCAAGTACCAGGGCTTCATGGGCGCCGTCTTCGGCGTCACCTCGGTCGCCGGGCCGCTGGCCGGAGGCGTCGTCACCGACCACCTGGGCTGGCGCTGGCTCTTCTTCGTCACCCTCCCGGTCGGTCTGATCGCCCTGACCTTCATCGTCAAGTTCCTCCACATCCCGCACGAGCCGCGCAAGGCGGTCATCGACTACCCGGGCATCGCGACCCTGTCGACCGCCCTCATCGCCCTCCTCGTCGCCGTCTCCTCCGGCGGGACCTCGTGGGCCTGGGGCTCGACCACCTCGCTCGTCCTCTTCGGCATCGCCATCGTCGCGGGCATCGCCTTCGTCCTCATCCAGCTGCGCGCCGTCGAGCCGATCCTCCCGCTGCGCCTCTTCGCCGACCGCACGATCGCGCTGAGCCTCGTCGCGTCCTTCGGTGTGGCCATCGTGATGTTCGGCTCGATCATCTACATCCCCGTCTACGCGCAGGGAGTCATCGGGGTCAACGCCACCAACTCCGGCCTGATCCTGATGCCGCTGATGCTCGGCTTCATCATCTGCGGCATCCTCACCGGGCTGCTCATCACGCGGACCGGGCACTACCGGCCCTTCATGCTCGCCGGCATCGCGATCATGGGCGGCGGCGTCTTCATGCTGACCCGCCTGGACCACAACGCCACGGCCGGTCAGCTCACCCTGGCGATGGTCGTCCTCGGCATCGGCCTGGGCATGGCGATGCAGCAGTACACGCTCATCGTGCAGAACGTCGTCTCCCGCAAGGACATGGGCGTCGCCACCGCGTCGACCCAGTTCTTCCGCAACGTCGGCTCGACCGTCGGCATCGCCATCTACGGCACGGTCATGGCCAGCGGTCTGGGTGAGCGCATCGCCTCGCACCTGCCGTCCGGCCTGCCGGCCACGGCCACCGGGCACATCGACGCCGGTGCCGTGCTCGACCCCTCCGCCCTCAGCCAGCTGCCTCCGCAGGTCGCCGAGGCCGTGCGGTGGGGCCTGGCGCAGCAGCTCGGTGACGCCTTCACCCTCGGCCTGCCGGTCCTGGCCGTGGTCTTCCTCGCGACCCTCTTCATCCCGCACACGCCGCTGCGCGAGAGCAACGAGGAGCACCCCGCCGAGGACGCGGGCCAGCACGTGCTCGACGCCTACGCCTCGGAGTCGCCCGACGCCGACCCGCGCAGCACCGAGCCGCAGCTGACGGCGTCCCCGCGGGCCTGAGCCGCTCCCTTCGTCGCTCGACGGCCGTCACGCCGTAGAGCTCGGCCCCGTCCCGCACCCGCGGGGCGGGGCCGTCGGCGTGACGCACCCGCGGGGCGAGTCGAGCTCTACGGCGACCTGCGCCAGAGTTACTTGCGGGTACGACACCCACTTGCCATTCCCGCCCGACGGAAACCCCTGATTTTCCGGGGTTCTGCTCCCTGCCTACCGATGTAGTGCACGTCGTACCCGCAGGTAGCTAAAGGAGCGGGAATTGCCGAGCGCTCACAAACCGCCGCTCGCTGCCGTCGATCGGGTCCACGAGCTCGACGGTGCTGGCCAGGAGCTGCAGCGGCCGGGAGAAGTCGTCGACCGAGACATCCAGCTCGACCGGGTAGAGCGGGTCGCCCACGATCGGGATGCCCAGATCGTTCAGGTGGAGGCGCAGCTGGTGGGTCCGCCCGGTCTGCGGCGTCAGCCGGTACACCGCCAAGTCCCCGACCCGGGACTCGAGCTCGATTTGGGTCACCGCGTTGACCGGGGCGTCGGGCACCACCTGAGCCTGCAGCACCCCGCGCGTCTTGTGGATGTGGTTGCGGACCGTGACGGGCAGGGCCAGGTCGTCGCGGCAGGGTGCCAGCGCCAGGTAGGTCTTGCGCACCTGCCGGTCGGCGAAGAGCGTCTGGTACGGCCCGCGCCACCGACGCTCCGTCGCCAGCATGAGCACGCCGGAGGTCACCCGGTCCAGGCGGTGCAGCGGCGAGAGCTCTGGCAGACCCAGCTCGTCACGCAGCCGGACCACCACGCTCTGGCGCACGTGTCGACCTCGCGGGATCGTCGAGAGGAAGGGCGGCTTGTCCACGACGACGAGCCGCTCGTCGCGGTGCAGGACGGTCACCTCGCCGGGCACCTCGGGCTCGTCGCGCAGGTCGCGGTGGAACCACACGAAGGTGTGCGGGCGGTAGGCGTCGTCGGCCAGGACCGCGCGCCCGTCGTCGTAGACGAAGCGCTCATCGGCGAGCATCCCCTCCACGTCGACCTCGTCCGGGCTCTTGTCCCGCAGCCACGCAGCCATCGTCGACCACGGTCGCGGTCGCCCGTGGTCGAGGTCGGGCGTGCGCACCCACGCGGCGCTGAGCCCGTGGCGGGCAGGGAGGGGTGAGCGTGGGGGCACGATCGAGAGACTAGGCGCCCTTCGAGATGGTCGCTGCGCGACCTCCTCAGGGACCACGAGGGGGAATGTTTGATTTTCAACTACTGTTGGTACAGGTGACCGCAACCCGAAGGAGCACCCGATGCCCGCCGTGACCGTCGACAACATCCTCACCCTCCCCCGCGTGACCCAGCCGCGCCCCGACGCGATCTCGCGCCCGGTCCTGTCCGTGAGCACGGCGCCCAAGAGCTTCGAGGGCGAGGGCTTCCCCGTCCGACGTGCCTTCGCCGGCGTCGACATGGCGCGCCTCGACCCCTTCATCCACATGGACCAGATGGGTGAGGTCGAGTACGCCCCCGGTGAGGCGCGCGGCACCAGCTGGCACCCTCACCGCGGCTTCGAGACCGTCACCTACATCATCGACGGCACCTTCGCCCACGAGGACACCCACGGCGGCGGCGGCCTGATCACCGACGGCGACACCCAGTGGATGACCGCCGGGTCCGGGCTGCTGCACATCGAGGCCCCGCCGGAGGAGCTCGTCGTCGGTGGTGGCGTCTTCCACGGCCTCCAGCTGTGGGTCAACCTGCCCAGCCACCAGAAGATGTCCGACCCGAAGTACCAGGACATCCGCTCCGGCCAGGTCGGTCTGCTCTCCAGCCACGACGGGGGCGCGCTGCTGCGCGTCATCGCCGGCGAGCTCGACGGTCACCAGGGTCCCGGCATGACGACGACCCCGATCTCGATGATCCACACGACGATCGCCCCGGGCGCGCGGATGCACATCCCGTGGCCCGAGGACTTCAACGGCCTGGCCTATGTGCTCTCCGGCCGTGGCGTCGCCGGTCCCGAGCGGCGACCGATCCGCGAGGGTCAGCTCGCCGTCTTCGGCTCCGGCGGCGCGCTCGAGATCGCGGCGGACGACCGGCAGGACTCGCGCAGCGCCTCGCTCGAGGTCATCCTGCTCGGTGGCCGTCCCATCCGTGAGCCCGTCGCCGCGTACGGGCCCTTCGTGATGAACACCCGCGAGGAGCTCGTCACCGCCTTCGAGGACTTCCAGGCCGGTCGGCTCGGCGTCATCCCCAAGACGCCCAAGGTCCGTCCCGCGCTCGAGGTCGTCGAGGCGATGGAGCACGGCGGACACCCCGGGCACGACGTGCTCTGAGCCCGCAGGTCCCCCTTCGCCAGCCGTCGGCGAAGGGGGATCAGCGCGTCAGCTGCTGCAAGGAGACGTGCACTGTGGCCGGGTCGCCCGGCTCGATGAGCACGAAGCGGCCCCACAGTCCGCCATTGCCGGTCGAGGCGCTGCACCCGCGAGTCTCCGGGCCGGCCTCGACGTCACCGAGGAGCTCCTGGTGCATCTTCGGCACGAAGGACTGGCGGCCCGCTCCGCCCATCGGCTCGCAGACGGCCTCGGCCTCGACGCGCGGCGCCGTGAAGGCCAACGCCCATGCGTGCTCGCGGTCGGGCAGGTCCGACGACGTGATCGTGACATCCGTCGCGCCGGCCGGCAGCTCCAGTCCGGCCTGCTGCATGGCCTCGCTCGGGCTCGGCAGCTCGTCCGTGGGGTCCTGCCCACCCAAGCGGACGCTGGAGCAAGCACTGAGCGTCAGGGCCAGCACCCCGACGACGACGTTGGTGCGCAGTGTCACTGGACTCCCCTGGGGTCGACATGGTCGAGGACTCACCGTAGATCTCGAGCTCCAGCGAGATCCCTGCCCTGTGCAGGGACGCCAGCCGGGCATCGCTCACCGTGAGCGGTCCGTCCCCCCAGGCCGAGACCGGGCCTAGGAACGTGCGAAGGGGTCCTGCCCCCGCTTGATCGCCGCCTGCGCCTTGCCGACCTTGCCCGTCGCCGCCCACCGCCTGCGCGCGGCCGACCGCGCGGCCGGGTCGGTGCGCATGGCGATCCACTCGGCCTCGCGCTGCAGCTTCTGCCAGCTGTGCCAGCGCCGCTCGTCGAGATCACCTTCCTCGAGCGCGGCGCGCACCGCGCACCCGGGCTCGCTCACGTGCCCGCAGTCGCTGAAGCGGCACGACCCGATCAGCTCCTCGACGTCGGGGAAGGTGAGGGCCACCCCTTCGCCGTCGTCGTGCAGACCGATCGAGCGCAGGCCGGGGGTGTCGATGAGGACCCCACCGTCGGCGAGCGGGACGAGCTCGCGCGCGGTCGTCGTGTGCCGGCCCTTGCCGTCCTGCCGCGTGTCCGAGACCGCCTGGACCGGCTCTCCCGCAAGGGCGTTGACGAGGGTGGACTTGCCCGCGCCCGACTGGCCGACGAGCGCGGTCGTGCCACCGGCGAGGACCGCGGCGAGCTCGTCGACGCCTTCGCCGGTCTCGGCCGAGACGGCCAGGACGCCCACCCCGGGGGCGGCCGCCTCGACCTCGGCGCGCGTGGCGTCCGGGTCGAAGGCCAGGTCGGTCTTGGTCAGCACGACGAGCGGCTGGGCCCCCGACTCCCAGGCGACGACGAGGTAGCGCTCGATCGTCGACAGGTTGACCCGGGTCTCGAAGGGCACCGCGACGAGCACGTGGTCGAGGTTGGCGGCCATGACCTGCGCGTCCGAGCGCTCACCGGCGGCCTTGCGCACGATCGAGCTGCGGCGGGGGAGGACGACGCGCACGACGTCCCCGTCGTCACGACGCTCCAGGCCGACCCAGTCGCCGGTCGTCGGCTGGTCCTCGAGATCACTGCCGGCGGGTAGGCGGACGAGCGCGGGGACTGGGCCGGCCGTGGTGTGCACGGTGACGCGGCCCCGGTCGACCCGGCCGACGCGGCCGGGCTCGAGGGCGAAGGGGGTCGCCCCCTTCGTCTCGCGGTAGGCGGCCGCCCAGGCGTCGTCCCAGCCCAGCGGTACCAGATCGGTCGTGTCGGTCATCCCGGCCACGGTGGCACCACGGGCCCCGGGCCGCCACCGAATTACCGCGGTCGGGCGGTGCTCAGGTGCGTCGGCGGCTCTGGGGCGCGGCCGGGGACGTCATGGACCGACCCGGCGGCGGGAGGGACCACCCAGCGCGGCCCACACGGTCGTCTGCCGCTCGTCGCGCTGCACGCCCCACTCGTGGGCGATGCTGCGCACGATCCGCAGCCCACGGCCGGAGGTCGCCCACACCTGGCGCGGCGCCGGGGCCGGCTCGGTCTCGGCTCCGCCGTCGCTGACCTCGATCTCGACGGAGTCGCCGCGCGCCTTCCAGTGGATGCGCACGGTCCGGTCCGAGAGCGGAGCGGCGTGGCGAAGGGAGTTGGTCACGAGCTCGGTGGCGACCAGCTCGGCCTCGCTGACGATCTCGTCGGAGACCCCCCGCGCGGTGAGGTCCAGGGCGATCGCCTCACGGACCCTGGTGACGGTCTGCAGCTCCCAGCGGGCGCGGATGGTGCGCGCCTGGCCTCGGCCGATCTCACCGCCGAAGGAGTCGACGGTGCGCTCGGGGTCGATGCCGTCGTGTGCCTGGCCCATGATCTGGAAGGGTCCCTTCGTCGCGGTCGCTGGCCCGGCCATTGTCCCTGCTCTGGCGGTGCTACCCAACCAGGCCACGCCGAGGGCCTACGCTGACCGCCATGGGTAAGGCATCTCGTCGTAAGAAGGACACGCAGGGCAAGACCACCAAGGTCGCCCCCGCGCCCTATGTGGCACGCCCCTTCGAGGGGCTGCCGGGCGAGCCCGACTGGGTCGCCGCCTACGAGATCCTCCCGGCGGCGACGGCCGTCCTGACCCTCAAGGCGGGCGCCGTCCCCGAGGGCTCCCCCGCGACGGTCACCCTCGCGAGCGTGCTGCCGATGGCCTGGCCGGCGCTGCGCCGGCAGGACGGCGAGATCCTCATCGCCAGCCAGTCCGGCTCCAGCAGCAGCGACCCGAGCCGTGACCTCGCGCAGGCACTGCTCACCGCGCTCGCCACCGAGCCGGGCGCCCCGATCCCGCAGCTGCCCCGCACCACCGTGGAGACGCCGCGGTTGCAGGAGCTCATCGACACCGACGCTCCCTTCGAGATCACCGTGCACGAGGGCTTCGACTTCTGGGTCGACGGCCAGGAGCTGACCGGTGAGGCCGCCGCGTCGCTCGAGCAGGCCAACGGCTCGGTCGTCCCGACCTCCCCGATCGCCGGCACCCCGAGCACCTACTGGTGCCGGATCGGCGAGCGCACCTACATCCGTCACGTCCTCGCCGACGACGAGGACACCGCGACCACGGCCCTCGCCCGGCTCCACGCGAAGGGGGCGGCCCACCTCGACGACGAGCGTCGCCTCCTCGGCGCCTTCCGCGCCGGTGGCCTCCTCGTCCCCGTGTGGGAGGTGCCCGCCGACTCCGAGCCGTCGGAGCACGAGGGCGCCGTCGCCGACTTCGCCGAGCGGTACACCTCGGCTGCCGCAGCCACCGACGAGCTCACTGCCGAGGAGCGCCGGGCCCGGTCCGGCCTGCTCTCGCGGCAGGTGACGCTGCGCTGATCATGTCCGCGGGGGTGGCCGCGATCGTCCCGGCCAAGGACGAAGCCGACCGGGTCGCCGCGACCGTCACGGCCCTCCTGGCGCTGGACGACGTCGACCTCGTCATCGTGGTCGACGACGGGTCCACCGACGCCACGGCCGCCGTGGCTGCCGACGCCGAGGCGCTCGTCGTGCGCCACCCGGCCAACCGGGGCAAGGCTGCTGCGCTCGAGACGGGCGTCGCTCGGCTCCTCGAGGAGGAGACCCGTACCGGCTCCGACCCGCACGTCCTGCTCTTCGCCGATGCCGACCTCGGCGCCTCGGCGACCAACCTCGAGCCGCTGCTGCTGCCGGTCCTCGCCGGCAGCGCCGACCTGGCCGTGGCCAACATCCCGAGGAGCGCGTCGTCGCTCGGCGCCGGCAGGGTGGTCCGGCTGGCCCGGGGCCAGATCGAGGCGATGACGGGCCGCAGGATCGAGCAGCCGCTCAACGGAATGCGCGCGATGACCCGCGAGACCTTCGCCGACGCGACCCCGCTGGCGAGCGGCTGGGGCGTCGAGGCCGCGATGCTCGTCGACGTGCTGCGGGCCGGCCGCCGGGTCGTCGAGGTCCCCGTGGGGCTGACCCACCGACGCACCGGCACCGACCTCGCGGGGCGCCTGCACCGGGCCAAGCAGCTGCGCGACGTGTCGACCGCGCTGCTCGCCCGTCGCTTCCTGTCGTGACGGACACCCGCGACGATCGCGACTCGCTGGGGCTCGCCCTGCTCGCGACCGCGATCGGCCTGCTGCTGCTCGTCGGGGCCAGCGGCACCTCGCTCGCCCTGCCGCCCCTCGGACCACGTGGCTGGGCGCCACCGGACCTGCCCTGGCAGCTCGGCGGCTGGACCGTCGTCGTGCTGCAGACCTCGGGTTACCTGCTCGGCGGCCTCTCGCTGTGGCGGCACGTGTGCCGGCCCACCCCCCTTCGCCTGCGGTCGTGGCACCTGGCGGCCCTCGCCGCGCTGGTCCTGCTCACAGCTCCCTTCGGCACCGCGGACCACACCAACTACGCCGCCTACGGCCGGATCCTGGTCGAGGGCGGCGACCCGTGGTCGGTGGTCCCGGCCGACTGGCGCGGCGGGGTCGACCCCGTCGTCAGCCAGGTGCAGGACCCGTGGCGGGAGGCGACGAGCGTCTACGGCCCGGTCGGTACCTGGCTCATGGGCCTGTCCGCGTGGCTGGGCGGCGAGGTCACCCGGCAGGTCGTGTGGGTCTGGCAGGTCGTCGTCGTCGGGGCGTGGCTCGGCACCCGTGAGGTGCTCGTCCGGCTCGGGACCGCTCGCCCGACCGTCGACCGCTGGTGGACGACCAATGTCGTCGTGCTCGGCGCCGGCGTCCTCGGCGCACACGTCGACACGCTGGCCGTCTGCGCGATGGTGGCGGCCCTCGCCCTCGGGCTGGCCCGCCGGCCCCTCCTGGCCGGGCTCGCGACGGGTCTCGCCGCGAGCACCAAGCTGACCGCGGGGGTCGTCGGCATCACCCTGCTGTGGGCGCTCGTCGCCGAGCGCAGGCACCCGCAGGCCCCCCAACCTGCGCACGACCTTAAGGAGATGCGCCCGAACCGTGATTCCCCTGCGCACGACCTTAAGGAGATGCGCCCGAACCGTGATGCCCCTGCGCACGACCTTAAGGAGATGCGGTTGGGAGGGGCGGCTCGGTTGGGAGGGGCGGCTCGGCTCGTCATCGGCTCGCTGCTCGTCATCGTGCCGGCGCACCTGGTCATCGGCGGCCACGCGCTCGGCCGGATCGCCCAGGCGGGTGGCGGCATCTCCTATGCCATGCCGTGGCGGGCGGTCTACACGGCGCTGGACCTGGTGGTCAGCGAGCCGGCGGCCCGGACGGCGACCACCTGGATAGCCGCGGTCGGCTGCGTCCTGCTCGCCATCGCCCTGTGGCGCCTCACCGAGGAACTGACGCACGTCCTCGCGGTGCGGGCACTCTTCGTCCTGACGACCGCCTACTCGCTCGGGGCCGGCTATGTCCTGCCCTGGTACGAGCTGCCGCAGTGGCTGGCGACGGCAGCGCTCGTGGGTCTGCTGTCGGCCGAGGGCTGGCGCCGCTTCCGTCCGCTCCTGCTGCTGCTGCTCGCCCGGTCGGTCGTCCTCGCACTGGCCTACGTGCCCGGGCGCGTCCACCTGCCCGGGGACATCGAGGCGGTGACGCTGGGCTTCCGCTTCGTCGCGTCGCCGCTGATGACGCTGGCGGTGTGGGCGGCGCTGTGGGTCATGTGGCGTCGGGCCCCGAGACCCACGGCTGTCGGTCGCCGGCCCTAGACTTCAGGTTCGTTGGGGAGAGCGGGGAGCGAGATGCTGTGCAACAGCTGTGGGACCACGGGGACGGGCACCTTCTGCGCCCGGTGCGGAGCGCGTCTGAGTCCGGGCGAGGCTGATCCCAACGATGTCTTCTGGGCCGACGACCAACCGACCTCCGTCCAGCATCCGGCTGCGCCCCCGGACCAGCCCCACGGTCCCGAGTCCGGCTGGGACGACTGGCTGGTCTCCCGACAGCCTGCCGAGACGACCCCGGCCCCCATGTCACCGGTGGCGTCGGGCCCGCCCGCGCCGTCCGGTGGCGGCGGACCACACTGGCCGGTCTTCGTCGCGGTCGGTGCGGTCGCCGCGATGGTCCTGGTCCTCGGAGGGGCGGCCGCCTGGTGGGCGAGCACGCGCGACGACACGAGCGCCGCGGCGCCGACCACCAGCACCGCGACCGCGGTGGTGACGACAGTGACGAGCACTGCGCCTCCGCCACCCCCGACGACGACCGTGACTACGACCGCCACGAGCACGTCCACGACCACCGCGCCCGTGACGGCTGCCGACCAGCTGGGCGACCTGCGCGACCAGTCCCTCGGTCAGCTCGTCACCGACGACTCCTGGGCGCTGAGCCTCTCGGCCAAGCAGGACGGCACTCGCGACGAGCGCCAGACGACGCGCAGCGGGTCGCACGTCTTCCGTCTCCAGGACATCCTCGAGCTCCACGACGACCTCGACAGCGTCTACTCCGGCTACACGTCGGTCTATCTCCTCAAGGCCGAGGACCTGGGCAGCACCAAGGGCCCCGACGGAGACAAGATCTGGATGACGATCGTCGACCCGGGCGGTCTGTCCTCACGCGCCGACGCCCAGGCGTGGTGCGACAGCGAGTTCCCGTGGCTGACCGGCGACGACCTCACCAACACCTGCTACCCGCGGCAGCTCACGAGTCCCTGACAGACCTCACCGCGAGTTGGTCGTCGGGCGCTGCGCTCCTCACGTAGAGGCGCGCAGGGCGCGCTGCGGCCGGTGCCCGACCCACAGGACCACCAGCGCCGGTCCCAGGACGAGGGCGGCGGCAGCCGGGATGGCGGTGCCCGAGTCGTTGAGCAGGAAGCCCACGGTGAGCGCGACGACCAGGCCGATGAGCCCGACCCGCAGGGCCGGGTAGGCCGCGAAGGTCGGCTGCAGGCGCGCTCCCGCAGCGCTGCCCGGCCGGGCGAGCACCCAGATGAGCGCGATGAGCACCAGCGGCACGAGGAGTGCCGCGCGCTCCGGTCCGAGCAGCAGGTCCACGTTGGTCTGCAGCTTGCGCCAGACGATCCCCCACGCGTCGCCGTCGAGCAGGCTCTGGAAGAAGCGACCCAGGTGGGTGCGCTGCTCCTCGGGGCGCAGCCAGTCCGCGCCCGCCATCGCGAGGAAGCCGACCCCGGTGGCGACCGCGATGCCCAGCGCCTTGACCCAGCCCAGCCGTACCCCGGCCACGGCGAGCACGAGGTAGCCGACCGACGGGATGAGCGCGAGCGCGCCACCACCGTCAG
The DNA here is from genome assembly GCF_004295485.1 of Janibacter limosus. NCBI lineage: Bacteria > Bacillati > Actinomycetota > Actinomycetes > Micrococcales > Intrasporangiaceae > Janibacter > Janibacter limosus. The sequence goes on from NZ_CP036164.1 coordinate 3,130,931, forward strand.
CCCCCAGCCAGGCGTCGACGACGAAGGTCGCCAGCCCCACGACGGCGACCACGAAGACGGCCGGACCACGGCGTCCTCGAGCCAGGGACGAGTCCGCGAGCGCCGTCATGAGCAGGAAGGCGGCCGCCACGAAGATCGCGAAGGGGACATTGCCGAAGCCGTGGAAGCGCCCGCCGTCGAGGGGCAGCAGCCCGAGGACCGACAGCATCGTCATCCGCCCACCGCCGAGGAGCAGGTCACCGGCGAGCAGGAGGAAGGTCACCGCGCTCAGCACCCCGACGCCGGTCAGGGCGGCCGTCGTGCCCTCGGCACGCGAGCGCGATGAAGGCCGCTGCAGGGCGGCCCAGACCGCGGTGAGGGCCAGAGCGACCAGGGCCAGGTCGATGACCGCGAGTCGCAGGACGAAGGCCGACATGGGGGTCGCCGTGTCGAACCACCGCGTCAGGGTGAGCAGATAGGTCGAGGCAGGGACGGCCATCGCCACCAGACCGACGAGCCCCGCCCCGCGGCTGACCACCGGGCGCCAACGTCGAGGACCGAAGGCCCCCACGAGCCCCGCGAGGGCGAGCAGGGCCACCAGCCCGATGCCGAAGCCACGGAAGAAGGGCGGGATGACTTCGTCCGCGGCCCGCAGCTGGGCATCGTCGTCGACGAGGGAGGCCATCCGGTCGTCGACGGGCGACGCGTCGGGGACCGGGACCAGCTGTCGGCCGGCGAGACCCTCCGGCACGCTCATCCCGGCAGTGGTGAGCACCGTGTGGGTGACATCGGCGATCTGGGCCATCTCGTCGCGCGTCGTCGAGTCGGAGTGCAGCCACCCGGCACGGATCCCCGCGCCGGCCATGGCCAGCACCCGCAGGCCGGGCTGGCCACCGTCGTCGGACAGGCCCGCGAGGACGATGACGGTGTCGGAGTCGACCCCGGCGACGACGTCGGCGACGACGGCGTCGACGGCCTCGACCTCCTGCGCGCGGACCGGCCCCGGGTCGGGTGCGGTCACCGGAGGCGCACCCGCGAGGGTGATCGCGCAGCTCTCGTTGATCCCGGGCTCGCCGCCGGGGACCACCCCGTCGCGGTCGGCCATCGCGAGCACCGCGCCGGCGCCGCTGCCAGCGATGCAGCCTCCGGCCTCGCGGACGGCCGTGCCCAGTGTGCCGATCTGCGCGTCGAAGCCTTGTGCCGCAATCTTCTTCGACAGGTCCTGCCAGTAGCCGTGGTCCATCTCGACCGCAGCGAGGTCGGGGCCGGACTCGGGGAGGGACGGGAGCGGACTGCAGTGCGGCAGCGCCCGGGGGTTGGCACGCAGCTGCGCCCGGGTGACATCGCGCGGTTCGGCCGCGCGGGCACCCGCCGACAGGCCGAGCCACCCGTCGGACGGGCAGGACGTGAAGTAGGTGGAGCGCACGTTGAGGTTGGTGATCGCTGCACCCCCGGCGAAGGAGTGGATGGCCGGCGTCGCCTCGGGCGTGACATCGCTCCACGACAGGCCCGGTGCCCCGACGACGATGACGTCACGTGGCTCCTGCGCGGCCGCCGACGACGGGGCGAGCGCCCCCATGAGGACGAGCAGCGGGAGCAGGACCAGGAGCACACCCGCAGGACGAAGGGAGTGCAGGGCGCTCATCATGTGTCCACCGTAGTGACCTGCGTCCTCTGCGAGCGCCCGTCGGACACAATGGCGGCATGTCCCGCGTGAGCCGTCCCCACCTGCTGCTGGCCGTCGTGCTCTTCGTGCTGATCGCGGCCTGGCCGATCGCGAAGTTCCTCCTGCTCTTCCCCCAGGACCAGTGGCAGGTCGACGTGCAGGTCTACCGCGAGGGCGGGATCTCGGTGCTGCAGGGGCGCGACATCTACGCGCAGATGACCCAGCCGCCGCAGCTGCTGCCCTTCACCTACCCGCCGATCGCGGCCTTCCTCTCGGTCCCGCTGGCCTTCGTCCCCTTCCCCGTCGCGGCCTGGGGCTGGACGATCGCCCAGCTGCTCGCCAATGTCGCGATCACGTGGGTCGCGTGGTTCCGCCTGCGGGAGCGGGTCGGGGTGTGGGCACCGGTGCTCGTGGGGGTCGTCGCGGCGGGGTTCCTGTGGACCCAGCCGGTCGGTGACGGGATCCGCTTCGCCCAGGTCAACGCCGTCCTCGTACTCGCCTGCCTGCTCGACCTGCAGCGCCCGCGTGCCCGGTGGCTGGCCAAGGTCCCGCCCGGGGTCCTCGTCGGCCTGGCGATGGCGATCAAGCTGACGCCCGGAGTCTTCGTCATCCACTACCTGCTGAACCGCCGCTGGCGGGAGGCCGGCTGGGCGATCGGCACCGCCACCTTCGTCTCCGTCGCGGCCTGGCTGGCGCTGCCGCAGGCCTCCTTCGCCTTCTGGGGTGGCGCGCTGTCCGACCCGACCCGGCTGGGGCCCAACGACGGCTCGGCCAACCAGGCCTTCCGGGCGACCCTGCTGCGGCGCGGGCTCGAGGGCACCGAGCTGACGCTCGCGTGGGCGCCGTGGCTGCTCGTCATGGGTGCGATCGTCTTCTGGGTCGCCCACCGCGCCCACCGTCAGGGCGACTGGATCGCCGAGGTCGGCGCGGTCGGCCTGGCGGGCTTCCTGATCTCGCCGGTCTCCTGGGTGCACCACCTGCACTGGATCATGGTCATCGTCCCGGCGATCCTCGGCTGGTCGGTCCTGCGGGCCCGGCCGGACTGGCGTCGCGTCGGCGCGGCCGCCGTCGTCGTCGCGTGGTTCGTCTGCACGATGCCCTTCTGGGGGGTGCTGTGGCTCCGCGAAGGGAGGGACCCGCGCTGGGTCGGCGACGTCCTGGTCGAGGGCAATGTCGTCGGCAGCGTGGTCGTCCTCGCACTGCTCGCCTGGGCCGTGCACCGCACCGACCGTGAGCGGTCGGCCGCAGAGGTGACCGCGGCGCTGCGCCCGGTACCTGCACCCGGCGCGGACAGCGGGACCCGCGTCGCGTCCGGTGGTTAGGGTGACGCCATGAGTGCTGTCGAGATCGCCCTGCTGTGCGGTCTCGCCCTCGCGATCCTCGCCGTCGCCGCCCTCGTGGCGCGCGTCCGGTCACTGGGCGACCGCGTCGCGGTCCTCGAGGACCGCTCGCCCGTCGGCGACGGGGACCTCGCCGCCCTTCGTCATGACATCGCCCAGGCCCTGCGGCACGTGGCGGTCGTGCGCTACGACGCCTTCGGCGACATGGGCGGCCGGCTCTCCTTCTCCGCCGCGATCATCGACGACACCGGCGACGGGGTCGTCCTCAGCAGCATCCACGGCCGCGGGGAGTCGCGCACCTATGCCAAGGGCGTCGTCGGTGGCGACGCCGACGCCACCCTCACCCCCGAAGAGCGTCAGGCGCTCGCCGCGGCCCGTACCGGCTCGCCCGATGCCTGACCGCACGTCCCCAGGAGGAGACATGACCCGCTACGCCTACCTCGGCCCCGAGGGCACCTTCACCCAGCAGGCACTCCTGTCGTGGGTGGCCGACACCGAGCACGAGCAGGTGCCGCTCGGCTCGGTGGATGTCGCGCTGGACGCGCTGCGGGCCGGTGACGTGGACGCTGCGGTCGTCCCGATCGAGAACTCGGTCGAAGGGGGTGTCTCGGCCACCCTCGACGCCCTCACCTCGGGCGACCCGCTCGTCGTCGTCGGCGAGGTTCTCGTCCCGATCACCTTTGTCGCGTGCGCCCGGCCGGGCACGACCCTGACCGACGCTCGGGCCATCGGCACGCACAGCCACGCCTGGGCGCAGGTGCGTGGCTGGGCGGGCAAGCAGGCGCCGCAGGCGATCTACGTGCCGACCCTGTCGACCGCATCGGCCGCCAAGGACCTCGCCGAGCACCCGGACGACCTCGGGTACGACGTCGCCGTGTGCGCGCCGATCGCGGCCGAGCATTTCGGTCTGGACGTGCTCGCGCACGACATCGGCGACATGACCAACGCCGTGACCCGCTTCGTCGTGGTCGCCCGCCCGGAGTGGCAGCCGGCGCCGACCGGGCGCGACAAGACGACGGTCGTGCTCTACCAGCGCAGCGACCGCGCCGGTGGCCTGCTCGAGCTGCTCGAGCAGTTCTCGGTGCGCGGGATCAACATGACCCGGCTGGAGTCGCGGCCGACCAAGGACTCGATGGGCTCCTACTGCTTCTCGATCGACCTCGAGGGGCACGTGCAGGACGAGCGGGTCGGCGCGGCACTGATGAGCCTGCACCGCATCTGCGCCGACGTCCGCTTCCTCGGCTCCTACGCCGCCGCCTCCGGGGTCGAGATCACGATCGACCCGATCGCGACCGACCGGGCCTTCGTCGCCGCGCGGGAGTGGCTCGACTGGCTACGGCGCCTCGGCGACTGAGCGGGTCCCGGACCGGACTGAGCAGGTCCCGGACCGGCATGGCGACAGCCCTTCCGGGCGCTCCCGTTCTGCTCCTCGTGGTGGGTCATGACCCACCACGAGGAGCAGAACGGGAGTCTCGAGACCGACCCAGCACCTCCTCGCACCAGTCCAGCAGCCGCGCCAGGAGCGCGGCCGACTCGGGCAGCCGGGAGTCGGAGAGGTAGGAGTGCCACATCCCCTCGGCCAGCACCATGTCCGCCTCGCCACCGGCCGCCCGCCAGGCCGTGTGGATCCGCGCGGTGTCCGACAGGAAGAGGTCGCGCGTCCCGGTCGTGAAGATCGCCGGCGGCAGCGCCTCGCCGGTCCAGTCCGCGTGCACGGGCGAGACGAGCGGGTCGCGCAGGTCGGCGCCACCGGCGTAGGCCAGCGCGAACTTCCGCTGCTGACCGCGCCAGCGCAGGTAGGCGTCTCGGCCCTCGTTGACGCGGTAGGAGTCGCCCTCCCCCGCCAGGTCGCCGAAGGGGGTCAGCGCCACCACCCCGAGCGGCAGCGGCGGTCCGTCACCGTCCGCGCGCAGCTCCCGGATCCGTTGCAGCACACCGAGGGCCAGGTTGGCCCCGGCAGAGACCCCACCGAGCAGGACCCGCGGCCCGCGCTCCTCGACCCCGGCCAGGTAGGCCTCGAGACAGACGTCGATCGCGACGGGGAAGCGCGCCTCGGGAGCCAGCGGGTACTCGACCGACACGACCGGTCGGCCGAGCCCGGCAGCCAGCCGCAGCCCGGTCCCGTCGCGCGCCGACCCCCAGCAGAAGCCGCCGCCGTGGATCCACAGCACCCACGCGTCGTCACCGTCCGCACCCGTCTGCCCGACGTCGTGCCGATCAGGCGCCGTCATGACCAGGTGCCCACGAGCATCGCGCTCCGTCTCGACACCCAGCCCCGCACGATCGGCCTCGAAGCCCGCGATCCGCTGCGCGGCTCCCTTCGCCCGCAGCCGTGCGGTGATCCGGGGCGTGAGCGGCCACCGGTGCACCCGGTTGTCCGCCTCCGCGGCGGCAGCGACCGCCACCGAGCTCACCGTCGGGGGGAAGGGCGGCAGCCTCACAGGTGGTCCCGTCCGCTGATCCGGTTGTCGACCCAGTAGTTGACCTCGCCCCAGCGGGCCTCGAGCCAGTCCGCGACCTCGTCCGGGTCGGTGGGCACGTCCTCGCTGCGATAGGTGCGGCCGCGGATGAGCAGCCGGTTGCGGAAGGGCACGTTGCGGATGACCGCGGCCGGCCCGGAGATCATGTCGAGCCCGGTGTGCGCGATGACGAGGACATCGGCATCGGGCGCGTGCTCGCGGATCGCGGCGACCCCGCGGGAGCGGGCCTCGAGCACCCACGGCCGGGCGACGGCCGTGGCCAGCCGGTCGGCCTCGCCCTTGGCCCGCAGGTCGCGCACCTGGTCCTCGTGCCGGTCGCGGGTCCAGTTGCGCCCCTCGGGGAAGATCAGCAGCGCGTCCTTGGCCGACAGGGTCGCGGCGAGGTCGGCGACCCCCTTGGTCCGGTCGTCGCCGGCACCCGAGCGCGAGGGGACGAAGTAGGAGCCCACCCGCTGCAGGACCATGGCGATGCCCGGGTCCCACAGCATCGCGTCGGCGAGGATCACCCGCGGGACGCGCCCGGCCGTCGAGGCCAGCAGCCAGGCGATCGCGAGCGAGTCGGCGGGTCCGGCATGGCGCGAGATGACGACGAGCGGGTGCCCCGGGCGGCCGACGGTGAGCTCGCCCTCGATCTCGACGTGGAAGCCGACGACCCGCTTGGCCGTGAAGAGGACGTTGTGCAGCGCCTGCTTGATCAGCGCGAAGTGGTCCTCGTCCCAGGTCGGGCTCGTCCCACGCGGTGAGCGCAGCCGCAGGTACCAGCACTCGACGACCAGGCCGATGTCCTCCCACATGACGTAGACGGTGAGGAAGAGGCAGCGCAGGATCGACAGGTGCCGGTCCCAGGGCCACAGCAGGAGGAGGAAGGGGGTGATGAGCAGCAGCACCAGCGACATGACGATCCCGAAGAGCGGGTAGAGCCCCTGCAGGACCATCCGCAGCCAGAGCGGCGGCGCTCCGAGCGAAGGGAGCGAGCTGATCCTCATCGCGTGGTCCCCTCGAGGTAGGCGCTGGTCGCGTCGAAGGCGCGGGCCATCCGGTCCTCGACCTTGGCCACGCTCGCCAGGCCGCGCAGCGACGCGGTCGGTGTCCTGTCGACCCCGCTCGGCAGGACGTGCAGCCGCACCGAGTCCGGCACCTCGGCGATCTCCTCGACGAAGCGGTGCCGCCGGGCGATCTCGAAGGCGACGAGCCCGACGTCGAGCGGGTTGGTCGGGGCGCTCAGCGGCTGCTCGATCCGGCCGACCTGCAGCACGTGGATCTCGGTGGCCCCGAGCGCGATCGCCCGCCCCACGGGGATCGAGTGCACCAGGCCGCCGTCGTAGTAGTGCGCGCCGTCGACCTCGACGGGCGCGAAGAGCCCGGGGACGGCACAGCTGGCTGCCACCGCTGGCCCGATCGGCCCGGAGGTGAACCAGCGCGACGCCGAGCTCTCGATCTCGGCGGCCACGCACTGGAAGGGCACCTGCAGGTCCTCGATGCGCTCGACCCCGAGGTACTCCGCGACGAGGTCGCGGATGAGGCCACGGCGCATGACGTGCGTGCGGTGCCGGGCGAAGCGCGCGGCCTGCCGCACCGGGCTCTCGCTCATCTCACCGGACCGGACGACATCGCGCCACAGCTCCTCGAGCCGCGCGACCCCGTCGATGCTCGGGTCGGCCGCGACGAAGGCCCCGTTGACCGAACCGATGCTCGTCCCGACGACGAGGTCGGGGGTGATGCCCTCGGCGAGCAGCGCCTGCAGCATGCCCACCTGGGTCGCTCCGAGGACGCCACCGCCACCGAGGACGAAGGCGGTGGTGGGCATGGACGTCAGATTACTTCGGCGGGGCGTCGGCGCGCGGGTCCGACCCGTCCAGGGGGATCACGTCCACGCCGACCTTGAGGCTGGAGCCACCCCCTTCGCCGAAGATCACGCCCTTGAGCGGCGAGACGTCGCGGAAGTCCCGCCCCCACCCGGTGACGATGTAGCGGGAGTCGGCGAAGTGGTTGTTGGTCGGGTCGAGGTCGACCCAGTCGCCCTCCGGTGTCATCGCGGCCACCCACGCGTGCGAGGCGTCCGAGCCCGCGAGCTTGACCTCGCCGGCCGGCGGGCGCGTCTCGATGTACCCCGAGACGTAGCGCCCGGGGATGCCGACCGCCCGCAGGCAGCCGGCGGCGAGGTGGGCGAAGTCCTGGCAGACGCCTTCGCGCTGGGCCAGCAGCTCCGGCAGCGTCGTCTTGACGCTCGTCGTGCCCTTGGCATAGGTGAAGTCGCGGTAGATGTCGGAGTAGAGGGCCACGAGCCCCTCGCCGAAGGGCCGGTCCGGCGGGAGTATCCCCGCGGAGTAGGCGACGACCTCGGGCGCGATCTCGACCAGCTGGGAGGGCAGGAGGTACTGCGCCGCCTCGGCCCGGTCGAGCTCGTCACCGGTGGCGACGAGCTCGGCCACCTCGGCGACCGTCCACGCGTTGAGCCGGTCCATGTCCGGGGCCGGCCACTCGATCTCCATGAGGCTGCGCTTGTGGACGTCGAGCACCGTGTGCGGGGTGCGCACCTCGTAGAAGCTCGATTGGTTGCCGAAGTGGTCGACGTGCTCGGTGAGGATGTGCGGCTCGGGCGTGATCTCGACGGTGTGCTCGACGACCCGCTGCTGGTCGGTCTGCCTGGGCCGCAGCAGCGCCCGACCGAAGGAGTCGGTCACGTACTCCTCGTAGGTGTAGGTCGTGCGGTGGCGCACCTCGTACTGGCGAAGGGTGTGGTGCTCCGGCCTGATGACGGGGACCAGCGGGTCACCGGTGACGACCGGCTCGGGGGCCGGTGGCCGCTCGGGGACGGAGGTGTCCCCCGTCGTCCGCTGCTCGTCCGGGGCCGCCGCGTCGGTCCGGGGCTGCTCGTCGGCCCGGGGCTGCTCGTCGGCGCTCACCAGGACTCCTCCGCGCCGTTCCACTGGACCCACTGGACGCTGCGCCCCGGCTCCTTGCGGCTGAAGTACTCCCTGTCGATCGCCTGGTGCGCGGCGCGCAGGTCACCGCCGACGTCCTTCAGGGCCGCGGCGAGGGGCTGGTGTCCGTCGGCGAAGAGCTCGTCGAGGTCGAGCCCGGCGATCCGCTCCGCGAGCTCGCGGACCGCGGGGAGCGCGGCCTCGTCCTCGATGAGCTCGAGGTCCTCGCCGAGCTGCTGGACCTGGAAGGCAACCGAGCGCGGGTTGCTCGCGTCGCGCAGCAGCAGGTCGACCGCGGCCTGCAGCGCGGACATGGGTCCGAGGCCCGCCGTGAGGCGGCGGCGGTAGGTGATGACCGACTCTGCGGCGAGCAGCGCCGACTCCGTGGTCGTCCCCTCGACGACGGGGGTGCGCTCGACCGCCAGGACGCTCGCGAGCAGCCGGATCGTCTGCTGCGCGCGCTCGACCCGCTTGCCGGCGTCGGCGAAGGCCCACGCCGGGTCGCGGACCAGCGACTCGACGCCGATCCCGGCGAGCGCGAGGAGGCCCTCGATGGTCTCCATCAGCAGCTCCTGCAGGTCGTCCTGCGGGACGCTGTGCTGCAGGGTGCGCTCCAGGCGGGACATGACCAGCCAGGTGTCGACGGAGAGGGTCTCGCGCACGGACTGGGCCGCGATCACCGCCCGGTGGGTGCTGTAGGCGACCGACCCGACGATGCGGGGCTCGAGGGTGAGCTCGCGCAGGTAGGGCAGCGGGTCCTCGCGTCGCGCCTCGGCCTCGTCGCCGATGAACCCGGGGTGCACCGACATGACCTCGGTGACCGCCTCGAGGATCGCGAGCATCGCGGTGTGACCGGTGGTGCCCGGGCGGGCGGCGTGGTCGTCGACGAGGTTGTCGGCCACCCGCAGCAGCCGGGCCGCGGCCTCGGCGCGCTCGGCGTAGCGGCCCATCCAGTACAGGTCCGCTGCGACGCGGGGCGACGGTGCTGCGTAGCCGGACGGTGTGCTGCCCTCGAGCAGGCTCGGGACGCTCTGGATCTCGCCCTCGCGGGGCGTGGTGTCGGAGTCGACGCGGACCCACACGTCCTTGCTCGTGGCGCCGGTGAGGCTCGAGACCGTCCCCGAGTCGGCACGCACGGCGACCCGGCCGAGGCCACCGGGCATGACCGCGTAGTCGTCCTCGTCGGCGACGGCGAAGGTCCGCAGGACCACGCTGCGCGGCTCGAGGCCACCGGCCGTGACGACCGGTGCGCTCGACATCGTCATCGGGTCCTGGGCCGTCCAGCGCCACGGCTCGGACTGGATCCGCATGGCCAGGTCGTCGCGCTCCTGCGCCGTCAGCTCCCAGCCGTAGACGCTGTTGGTGCTGCCCGTCCGGGAGGCCGGCTTGACGACGAGGCTCCCCAGCTGGGTGACGATGTGGCTGAGGTGGGTGGGGTCGCCGGCCCACCAGGTCTGCGTCGACGTGAGGCTGAGGTCCTCGTCGAGCACCTGACGGCAGATCTGCGGCAGGTACGGGATGAGCGCGGGGTTCTCCAGCACGCCGGAGGAGATCGGGTTGACGATCGAGACATTGCCCAGGCGGGCGGCCTCGACGACGCCGGGCAGCCCGAGGCGGGAGTCGCCGCGCAGGTCGAGCTGGTCGATGGCGTCACCCTCGACGCGCCGCATGATGACGTCGACCGGGGAGAGCCCGCTGGTGGTGCGCATCCAGATCCGGCCGTCACGGCTGACCAGGTCCTCGGACTCGACCACCGGCACACCGAGCACGGTCGACTGGAGCGCCTCGTCGAAGGCCGCGTCGCTCAGGGCACCGGGGGTGAGGATGACGATGCTCGGCATGTCATCGGTCTGAGGGGCCGCGGCCACGAGCGCCCGCTGCACCTGGTAGAAGAATCCGCGCAGGCGGGCCAGGTCGACCCGGCGGTGCAGGTCGGGCAGGACGCGGGCGATGATCCGGCGGTTGGCCATCGCGAAGCCGGCACCGCTGGGCGCCTGGGTCCGGTCGGCGAAGACCTGCCAGTTGCCGTTGCGGTCCCGGGCGAGGTCCATCGCCGGCATGACCAGCTGCCTCGGCCCGGGCAGGCGGATCCCGTCGGCCTGGGGCAGCCACCCGTCGTGCCCGTAGACGGCCGCTCCGGGCAGGGTCCCCGAGCGCACGAGCCGCTGCTCGCCGCTGAGGTCGGTGAGCAGGGCGTCCAGGAGCACGGCCCGCTGCCGGACCCCCTGCTCCAGGCGGCTCCACTCGCCGGGCCCGAAGGTCAGCGGGAGGGGGTCGAGGTCCCACGTGCGGGGCTCGGTGGGGATCTGGCGGCCCTCGGGGGCCTCGCTGTCCTCCGGGGAGACACCGGCGCCGTAGGTGATGCCGTCATCGGCGACGAAGCGCCGGGTGGCCGAGCGCGCGGCGAGCAGTGCGGGCAGGCCGGCCTCGACCATCTGCTCGACGAGGGGCTGGGAGGCCTCGCGGACCCCGTCGAGGGTGACGAGCTCGTCGACCCCCTCGCTGCTCGTGACCACCCGTCGGTAGTCGTCGATCAGGTCGGGGCGATGATCGCCGAGGGCCACGGAGGACATGTTGCGACACTAACGCGCGCGGCGCCCCTCACCGCAACACGTCACCCCCTTCGCGGTGTGGGCGAAGGGAGGGTCAGTCGCGCTGGCCGCGGCCCCCGCCGACCTCGGTGTCGACCCAGACCATCCGGTGGTCGCTCGTCGGGAAGGGGTAGCTGCCGGTCAGGCGCGACAGCGGATCCCCGCTCGCGGGCCAGAAGACCTGGGCGTCACGGATCGGCAGGTCCCGGCTCGGCAGGACGTAGTCGGCGCGGATGTTGCCCGGAGGCTCGGCGAAGTCGGCCGTGTCCTGGGCAGGGTCACCGACGTGCCCGGCGTTGACGCCGCCCTGCTGCTCGCTGGCCTCGACCGCGCCCTCGCTCGTCGGGGTCACGGAGGTGTTGACCCGCGGGTGGTCGAGGAGCTGCTGGATCGCGTCGTCGGTGCTGTCGCCGTCGTTCGGGTCGGCGTTCTGGTCGCCCGCGATGACGAAGCTGGTGCCCTGCGAGAGGCCACCTCGGCCCCCTTCGTCGTCCCGGATCCAGCGCGCCTGCCGGCCGCCGCTCACGTAGTCGGCCCAGAAGCGGATCTCGTCGGCGTTGCGCCGCCCGTTGCGGTCCTCGGGCCCGTCGAAGGTGGGAGGAGTCGGGTGGCTGGTGAGGAAGTGGACGGTCCGGTTGCCGATCTCGATCGGCAGGTCCCAGTGGCTCTTGGAGCTCAGCCGCAGGTCGGCCTGCTCGGCCGGCGAGTAGAAGTCGGTGGGGATGCGGTTGCCCGGCATCGCCTGCCACTTCAGCTGCTGGAAGGTGCGCACCTTGCGGGTGTCGATCGGGTACTTGCTGTAGACGACCATCCCGTACTGCCCGGGGAAGAGCCCGAAGCCGTAGGCGTCGTCGCCACCACCGACCGTGCCGTCGTCGTTGAGGTCGTGGCCGCTCGGCACGCCCGTGTTGCTCGGCGCGATGTAGTGGTAGGGGTACTCCACCGGGTCGGCGCCGCGCTGGCCGACGGCCAGGTAGTTGTCCCGGAAGAGACGAGCCGCCTCGGGCGAGTAGTCGAACTCGTTGACCAGCACGACGTCGGGGTCGACCCGCTGGATCGTCTCGGCGACATTGCGCGCCTGCTCGTTGTCGGGGGTCGACAGGTCCTGCTCCAGCTGGCCCTCGCTACCGCGGTTGAGCGAGGCGTTGAAGGTCGCGAAGCGCACCGCCTGCGTGCGGTCCCCGCCCCCCTGCGGCGCCGGGCGGTCTTGGGCGAGAGCGGGGCTCGCGGTCAGCGCGAGCGCGGCGGCGCCGGTCAGCGCCGCGTACCTGTGGAGTCGGGTCATGCGGATGACGTTAGGGGCGAAGGGAGAACACCGCCTGACGAGAGCGCGAACACCGTTGGTCGAGGTGCGAGGAGTTCTGCGACGAGCCTCGAGACGCCTTTCGCAAACATCTCTTTGCAAACATCTCTTTGCGGTCTATGCTCGCTCCCATGGACTCCGTCATCCCCGATGTCACCCAGCTGCGCGCCCTGTCACACCCGGTGCGCATGCGCCTGCTCGGCATGCTGCGCACACTCGGCCCCGCGACCGCCAGCCAGGTGGCCCGGCGCCTCGGCCTCAACTCCGGCGCGACGAGCTACCACCTGCGCCAGCTGGCCGAGCACGGGTTCATCGAGGAGGCCCCCGAGCTGGGCAACAAGCGGGAGCGGTGGTGGCGGGCCGCCAGCCTGATGACCTCGGTCCGCGACGAGGACGTCACGACGGACGAAGGGAGGGACGCCACCGATGCCTTCCACCAGCTGGCCGTGACCCACTCGGCGGGCCGGATGCAGGCGGCAGCGGCCCGGCGTGGTGGCGACAGCGACGCGTGGCGTCCGCTCACCTCGATCAGCGACCTGCAGGTGCCCGTGACCGCCGAGCAGGCGGCGGCGATCCAGTCCCGCTTCGAGCAGCTCGTCTGGCAGGTCCTCGAGGAGCACCCGCCGACCCCCGGGTCCCTGGAGGAGGGGCAGCGGCGCTACGCGGTCATCGTCTCGAGCTTCCCCACCGAGGACGAGGGCCCCTGGGATGTCTGACTCACCGCTCCCTGAGGAGGTCGCCCCGCGACCGTCTCGAAGGGCGTTGTCCCCCACCGCCGCCCGTCGCGTCTTCCTCACCCTCACCGCGACCCGGTGGCTGCCGATCGGCTTCGTCGTCGGCCTCTTCACCCTGTGGCAGCTCGAGCGAGGGCTGACCCTCACGCAGGCCCTCACCGCCTCCTCCGTCATGGGCGTCGCCGTGCTCGCCCTGGAGCTGCCGACCTCCGGCTTCGCGGATGCGCTCGGGCGTCGTCCGGTGCTCATCACGGCGGCGGTCGCCAATGTCGCGTCGATGGTGGCGCTGCTGCTCGCCCACTCATTCGCCGCCTTCGTCCTGGCGTCGCTGCTCACCGGGATCTTCCGAGCGCTCGACTCAGCCCGGATCCACCGATGAGGTGTCGATGACGTAGGCAGTTGTGCGGGTCGGAACATGCGAATGCCCCTGCGAGCGAGGAGAATTGGGACTTACGACAGTTCCAGTTCACCAAGCAAAGAAGGGGCATCCGGTAGATGCAATCCTCTCACAACCTCACCGCCGTTTTCGATGACCCGAACCTGGTCTCCTGCGCCGGGCTGGCCCCGACCATGGCGCTGGCCCAGCGCGCCGGCCTGGCCCGGCTGGTCACCAAGCACCTGACACTCGAGGGGGACGGCAGCGCCAACGCGCACCTGAAGATCCCCGCCCTGGTCGCGGGGATGGTCGCCGGCGCGGACTCCATCGATGACATGGACCTGCTGCGCCACGGCGGGATGGACCGCCTGTTCACCGGGGTACGCGCTCCCTCCACGCTGGGCACGTTCTTGCGCACCTTCACCTTCGGGCACGTGCGGCAGCTGGACGCGATCGCCTCCCGGTTCCTGACCGGCCTGACCAAACAGTCTCCGGTCCTGCCCGGCGCGCACCGAATCGCCTACCTGGACGTCGACGACACGATCAAGGCCACCCACGGCTACGCCAAGCAAGGCGTCGGCTACGGCTACAACCACGTCAAGGGCGTCAACGCGTTGATCGCCACCCTGTCCACCCCGCTGGCCGCGCCGGTCATCGTGGGCACCCGACTGCGCAAGGGCAACACCAACTCCGCCCGCGGCGCGGGCAAGTTCGTCGCCGACGCACTGGCCACCAGCCGCGCCGCCGGCGCGACCGGCGAGCTGATCGTGCGCGCCGACTCCGCCTATTACGGCCACGACGTGGCCGCCGCCGCCCACCGGTCCGGTGCCAGGTTCTCCGTCACCGCCCGGATGAACACAGCTGTCACAGCGGCGATCTCGACCATCAGCGAGGAATCGTGGGTCCCGATCCGCTACCCCAACGCGATCTGGGACGAGGACGAACAGCGTCTGGTTTCTGACGCCGAGGTCGCCGAGATTCCCTTCACCGCGTTCACCTCCCGCCGCAAGAGTGAGCACATCACCGCCCGGCTGATCGTGCGCCGCGTCAAGCGCCTCAACCCCACCAGCGTGCCCGCCGGGCAAGGCGAGCTGTTCCCCACCTACCGCCACCACGGCGTGTTCACCGACACCCCGCTGCCCATGCTCGACGCGGAGGTCGCGCACCGCGCCCACGCCATCATCGAGCAGGTCCACGCCGACCTGCGCTCCGGTCCCCTGGCCCACGCACCCTCTGGCTCGTTCGCGGCGAACAGTGCCTGGCTGGTGCTGGCCGCGATCGCGTTCAACCTCACCCGCGCCGCCGGGGCCCTGGCCTCCCTCTTCCACGCCAAGGCCACCACCGCCACCATCCGCGACCAACTGATCAGCGTCCCGGCCCGGCTGGCCCGCTCCGCCCGCCGCCTGCGCCTGCATCTGCCCGAGGGCTGGCCCTGGCAGTACGCCTGGGAAGTCCTGTTCGCCGCCACCTGCGCACCACCAGGCACCGCGAGGAACTGACCACCAGCCCCGCCGGGGCACGACCAAGGACCTGCAGTGGAAGAGCCGGACAGACCGGCGACTACCTCACGCCCTCACACGCGACCACCCGAAAATCGTGAATCACGCCGTCACGAGAACCCGGACGGTGGATCCGGGCTCAGGACCACTCGAGGCCTGGTACGTCGACACCGTCCACGCGAGCCGGCCCGGCGCCGATGTCGACCAGGACCTCTCGCGGTCCACCTCGATCCTCGGGCTGGCCATCGCGGGGGGCGCGCTCGTGTCCGGTGGCCTCGTCGCGTGGCACCCGGTCTCGTCCTACTCCGCGCTGTGGCTGCCGGTCGTCATCTGCCTGGCGCTGTCGGTGGTGCACCTGATCGCCGTCGTCGTGCTCATGCGCGAGCCGACGACCCACCTCGACTCCACCGGATGGTCGCGGGCGGCCGAGTCCGCCAAGGCGACCCCCGGGGTCATCGGATCCGGCCTGCGGCTCCTCTGGCACAACCCGGTGCTGCGCGGGCTCGTGCTGCTCGAGTGCTTCTGGAGCACCGCGATGATCGCCAGCGAGGCCCTCACCCCGGTGCGTATGGCAGAGCTGCTCGGCAGCGAGGAGCGGGCCGGCGTGGTCATGGGTCCGCTCGCGGCGGGGGCCTGGGCCGTCTTCGCGGTCGGCGCGTGGTTGTGCGGCAAGTCGTCGGCGCGCTGGGGTGTGGCCCGCGCCGCCATCCTCGCTCGGGTGGTCCACAGCGTGCTGACGATCGGCATGGCGCTGGCCATGGGGCCGGTCGGCCTCGTCGTCGCCCACCTGCTCGTCTACACCGCCCTGACGATGCCGCTGGCCGGCCTGCTGGCGCAGAGCGTCTCGACGCCGGCAGCCATGGCGGCCGCGGGCGCCTTCGGCCTCGGTGGCGTCTGGTGCCTGCTGCCCGCCCTGCGCGCCGAGCGTTCCCGCCCGGCACGCGTCGCGGCGCTCAGAGGGTGCGGGAGATGAGCTCCTTCATGATCTCGTTGGTCCCGCCGTAGATCTTCTGCACCCGAGCGGCGGCGTACAGGCGCGCGATCGGGTACTCCATCATGTAGCCGTAGCCACCGAAGAGCTGCAGGCAGCGGTCGATGACATCGCACTGCACATCGGTCGTCCAGTACTTTGCCCGCGAGGCGGTGGCCGCGTCGAGCCTGCCGTCGATGTGCAGACCGATGCAGAAGTCGAGGAAGGTGCGCGCGGCGAGGACGTCGGTGCTCACCTCGGCGAGGGTGAAGCGAGTGTTCTGGAAGGTCGAGATCGGCTTGCCGAAAGCGGTGCGCTCCTTGGTGTACGACGTTGCCAGGTCGACCGCGAGGTCCGCTGATGCGACGGCACCCACCGCGATCGCCAGCCGCTCCTGCGGCAGCTGCGCCATGAGCTGGTAGAAGCCCTGCCCCTCCTCCTCGCCGAGGAGGTTGGCGACCGGGACGCGCATGTCGGTGAAGGAGAGCTCACGGGTGTCCTGCCCGTGCATCCCGATCTTGTGCAGCACCCGGCCCCGCTCGAAGCCGTCCAGCCCGTCGACCTCCGCCACGATGAGCGAGATACCTTGCGCCCCAGAGCCACCCGTGCGGGCGACGACGACCACGAGGCCGGCGTGCGAGGAGTTGGTGATGAAGGTCTTGGAGCCGTTGATGACGTAGTCATCACCGTCGCGCTTGGCCGTCGTCTTGATGTTCTGCAGGTCCGAGCCGGTGCCGGGCTCGGTCATCGCGACAGCGCCGATGAGCTCACCGGAGGCCATCTTGGGCAGCCACTTCTGCTTCTGCTCCTCGGACCCGTAGGTCAGCAGGTAGTGGGCGACGATCGAGGAGTGCACGGAGTACCCGAGCGCGTCGTCACCCGACCGACCCTGCTCCCAGATCACGGCGGCCTCGTGCGCGAAGCTGCCCCCTCCGCCGCCGTACTCCTCGGGGATCGAGATGCACAGCAGGCCCGCTGCACCGGCCGCCAGCCAGGTCTCCTTGTCGACCTGGTGCTGCTCGGCGAAGCGCTCCTGGTGCGGAGTCACCTCGCGACTGAAGAAGGTCCGCGCCAGGTCAGCGACATCGGACACCTCGTCCTTCATCCAGGGCGAGACATAGGGCTGGGGCTGGAGGATCTCGGGCATCGTTGCCTCTTTCGGGTTGCGTCGGTCTGGGGATCTCGAGGCTCGGCCGCAGGCGGCCTCACACCTCGATCACCGTTGGTCGAGGTGCGAGGAGCTCTGCGGTGAAGCCTCGAGACCCGGTGAGCGAAGGGCGGTCAGGGGGATGTCGTGCTCGTCCGCCCAGGTCTGCCAGTCGGCGGCGGTGCGCTCGGCGAAGACCTCGGCGAGGCGCTCACCGGTGCAGTCCTCGGGCTGGAGGCGAAGGGCGGTGAGCAGCGCCGTGGTGAAGTGCGGCTCGAGCGCGCCGAGGGCGATCTTGCCCTCCGCGGTGTCGTAGATGCCGTAGGCCGGCAGACCACCACCGAGCAGCGCGCCCGGAGCGGTGAGGCCGTGGGCCAGCGGGCGCGACATCGTGTGGGCGAGGTCGGACAGGGGCACCTCGCGGCGCACCCCCTCCCCGAGGCGAGCCCGGGCGACCAGCGCAGCGGACGCCTCGGCGGCTGCCCTCTCGGACCCGGCCAGGTCCACCACGAGGGTGGTGGGCATGCTCCCTTCGCCCAGCAGCCCGGTACCGGCCTGGTAGGTGAGGTCGTGCCCGGCGGTCTCCGCCTGGTCACCGGGGTAGCCGACGATGTCCACCTGGCAGACCTGCGGGTGACTCGCGTGCACGGACTCGAAGTCCAGACCCAGTCGCCGCAGCGCGGATGGACGCGACGACGTGACGAAGACGTCGGCGGTGGCCAGCAGCTCCTCGAGCTCGGCGCGCCCGGCCGGCGACTTCAGGTCGACCCGACGCACCTCCTGCCCGACGTGCAGCTCGTCGTAGTACGCCTTGGCGAACTGCTCCATCGGATCCCCGCTCGGCGGCAGCACCGTGACGACATTCGCCCCCTGCCCGGCCAGCCGCGCGACGGCGGCCGGACCGGGCAGGTTGATGGCGATCGACAGGACCGTGACACCTGCCAGAGGCCCTGTCTGCGACATGTCGCTCAGGCCTCGTCCACGAGGGTGCCCTTGGCGACGCGCTCGGTGAGCCACGCGCTCGGGCGGAAGCGCTCACCGTAGGTGTCGGCGAGCTCGTTGGCCCGCGCGACGAAGCCGGCCAGGCCACCCTCGTAGTTGGTCATGAAGGTCGCCGGACCACCGGTGTGCGGCGGGAAGCCGATACCGAAGATGCCGCCGATGTTGGCCGACACCGCGTCCGTGAGGACACCGTCCTCGAAGCAACCAGCCGTCTCCAGCGCCATGATGAAGAGGTAGCGGTCCTGCAGGTCCTCAAAGGGGATCTCGGTGCCCTTGCCCCAGCGCTCACGCAGCTCGGGCCACAGGACCTTGGGGCCGTCGGCCGGGTAGTCGTACAGGCCCGCGCCGGAGGCGCGACCCTTGCGACCGAGCTCGACCATCGTGTCGATGAGCTGCTCGCCCGGACCCTTGGGCAGGGTCTTGCCCTCCGCGGCGGCAGCCTTGTCGGCCTCCGCACGGATGTGCTGGGTCAGGGTCAGCGAGACCTCGTCGAGCATCGCCAGCGGCGGGGCCGGGAAGCCGGCCTGGGTCGCGGCGCGCTCGACGAACTGCGGGTCGATGCCCTCGGCGAGCGCGGTCGCGCCCTCGAGGATCAGCGTGCCGAAGACGCGGCTGGTGTAGAAGCCACGGCCGTCACCGACGACGATCGGGATCTTGCGGATCTGCTGGACGATGTCGATCGCCCGGGCAGCCGCCTCGTCGCCGGTCTGCTCACCGCGGATGATCTCGACGAGCTGCATCTTGTCCACGGGGGAGAAGAAGTGCAGACCGATGAAGTCCTTGGGGCGGGTGGAGAAGCCTTGGAGCGAGGTGATCGGCAGGGTCGAGGTGTTGGAGCACAGGAGCGTCTCCGGACCGACGACGGCCTCGATCTCGGCGAAGACCTGCTTCTTGAGGTCGTAGTCCTCGAAGACGGCCTCGATGACGGCGTCGACACCGGCCAGGTCGGCCACGTCGATGCTCGGCGTGATCCGAGCCAGGACGGCGTCGGCCTTGGCCTGGTCCATCGTGCCGCGCTCGACACGCTTGGCCAGGAGCTTCTCGGAGTAGCTCTTGCCCTTGGCCGCGCCCTCCTCCGTGACGTCCTTGAGGATGACCTCGATGCCGGACATGGCGGCGGAGTAGGCGATCCCGGCGCCCATCATTCCGGCACCGATGACGCCGATCTTGGCGACCTGACGCTTCTCGACACCCTCCGGGCGCAGCTTGCCGCTGCTGATCGTCTGCATGTCGAAGAAGAAGGCCTGGATCATCGCCGTCGACTCACGGCCGGCGGCGAGCTCGGTGATGTAGCGCGACTCGATCCGGCTGGCGGTGTCGAAGTCCACCTGCGAGCCCTCGACCGCGGCCGACATGATCGCGCGGGGCGACTTGGTCGGGGCGCCCTTGAGGGTCTTGCGCAGGTTCGCCGGGAAGGCCGGGAGGTTCATCGCGAACTTCGGCACGGACGGGGTGCCGCCGGGGATGCGGTAACCCTTGACGTCCCACGGCTTCACGGCCGCGGTCTCGTCGTCCTTGTGCTCACGGATCCACTGCTTGGCCGCGGGGACCAGCTCCTCGCGGGTGGCGACGAGCTGGTCGACGACGCCCTTGTCGAGCGCCGCGGCGGGGTTGCGCTGCTGACCCTGCAGCAGCCAGCCCATGAGGGCCTCCTGGATGCCGAGCATCCGGACGAGGCGCGTGACGCCGCCGCCACCGGGCAGCAGCCCGAGGGAGACCTCGGGCAGGCCGAGCTTGATCTTCGGGTCGTCGACGGCGATGCGGTGGTGGGTCGCGAGCGCGATCTCCAGGCCACCACCGAGCGCGGCGCCGTTGATGGCCGCGACGACCGGCTTGCCGAGCTGCTCCAGGCGACGCAGCTGCGACTTGATGCCCTCGATCTCCTCGAAGAACTCACCCGCCGTCTCCTGCGTGACCGACTGCAGGTCGGTGAGGTTGCCGCCGGCGAAGAAGGTCTTCTTCGCGGAGGTGAGCACGACACCGGTGATGTCGTCGCGCTCGGCCTCGAGCCGGTCGATGGTCTCGCCCATCGCGACCTTGTAGGTCTCGTTCATCGTGTTGGCGCCCGCGTCGGGGTCGTCCATCGTCAGGGTGACGATGCCCTCGTCGTCGCGCTCGTAACGGATCATGTTCTCGCTCATAGCTCTTGGGTTCCTTATCCGCTGGTTCAGACGCGCTCGACGATGGTGGCAATTCCCATGCCGCCGCCGATGCAGAGGGTGGCGATACCGCGCTCGAGGTCCCGGCGCTCCAGCTCGTCGACGAGCGTGCCGAGGATCATCGCGCCCGTGGCACCGAGGGGGTGGCCCATGGCGATCGCGCCGCCGTTGACATTGGTCTGGTCCTCGCTCCAGCCCATGTCGCGCATGAGCTTCAGGGCGACCGCGGCGAAGGCCTCGTTGATCTCGACCAGGTCGATGTCCTTGGCGGTCATGCCGACGCGGTCCAGCGCCTTGCGGCAGGCCGGGGCCGGGCCGGTGAGCATGATCGTCGGCTCGGAGCCGATGACGGCCGTGGAGACGATGCGGGCCCGGGGGGTCAGGCCCATCTCCTGGCCGGTCTTCTCGTTGCCGATGAGCATCAGCGAGGCACCATCGACGATTCCGGAGGAGTTGCCGGCGTGGTGGACGTGGTTGATCCGGTCGACCGAGTGGTATTTCTCGAGGGCCACGGAGTCGAAGCCGCCCTGCTCGCCGATCCCGGCGAAGGAGGGCTTGAGGCCACCGAGCGAGTCGACGCTCGTGCCGGGACGGATCGTCTCGTCGCGGGCGAGGATGGTGATGCCGCTGGCGTCCTTGACCGGGATGACGGACTTGTCGAAGTAGCCGGCGTCCCACGCGGCGGCAGCGCGCGCGTGCGACTGGGCGGCGAAGCGGTCGACCTCGGCGCGGTCGATGCCCTCGAGGGTGGCGATGAGGTCGGCACCGATGCCCTGGGGGACGAAGTCGGTCGCGAGCGCGGTGGCCGGGTCCATCGCCCAGGCGCCGCCGTCGCTGGCCATCGGCACACGGGACATCGACTCGACGCCACCGGCGAGGAAGAGGTCCTCGAAGCCGGAGCGGACGCGGGCCGCGACCTGGTTGATGGCCTCGAGGCCGGAGCCGCAGAAGCGGTTGAGCTGCACGCCGGCGACGGGCTCGGGGTAGCCGGCCTTGAGGGCGGCGATCCGCGGGAGGACGGCGCCCTGGTCACCGACCGGGGAGACGATGCCCATGACGAGGTCGTCGATCTGGGCGGCGTCGAGGCCCGGGTTGCGCTCACGCACGGCGTTCAGGAGACCGACGGTCAGGTCGATCGGCTTGACCTCGTGGAGGGCGCCCGAAGACTTCCCCTTCCCACGGGGGGTGCGGACGGCGTCATAGATGACGGCCTGGGGCTGCTCGGGCATGGACCGGCTCCTTCGATGAAACGATGGTTTTCCGTCACCCTACGCATCCGTTGAACACTTGTGCAATGGTGTGCAAAGAGTTCACCATCACACCGAAGGGAGGTCGCCGTGAGTTCACGGGTCAACGCCGCGGGCGACACCCGCGAGCGGATCCGCACTGCCGCACTGGCTCTCTTCGCCGAGCACGGGGTGGCCGCGACCAGCCTGCGCGAGGTCGCCCGATCCGCCGGCGTCGCCCCGGGACTGGTCGGCCACTACTTCGGGAGCAAGGACGGTCTGCAGGAGGCCGTCGAGGACTGGGTCGTCGGGCTCTTCAGCGAGACCTTGGGCGCGGTCCCCCTCGAGGGGACGGTGACCGAGGTGGTCGCGGCACGTGACTCGGCAGTCAACGGGATGTTTGCCCGCAACCCGCACGCCGTCGACTACCTGCGGCGGGTCGTCGTCACCCCCGGCGCGGGTGATGCCCGGCTGGTGCGCAAGATCCTCGCCGAGCAGGTCGCCCAGACCGAGCACCTGCGCGACCACGGGATCGGAGCCAGTCAGGCGCCCGTCACGGAGCAGGCTGTGACGGTGCTGGTGCGCCAGCTCGGCGCCTGGCTGCTCCAGCCGGCCCTCGGCCGGCTGTGGGCGCTGTCAGGGGCGCAGGGCCCCGAGCCGCAGGTGCACGTGACCCTGCGCTGATCAGCCCGGACGTCCTGTGCACGAGGAGTCGGGCGTCTCCTTGGCCGGCCATCACTCGACTCGCCGACCCGCACCCCAGCAGGCAGAATCGGGCTCATGACGAGAGCGACGAGGTAGATGGCACATACCTGGACCCACGGAGTCGTTAGTCCGTGGACGATCGCTTCCGGATGACGCGAAGCAACCGGGCTCGTGCCGCGTGGGGCGGCTCTGGTGGCCCGGCGTCTCGTCCCCCGACCACCACCGCGCCGCCTTCGATCCACGCGTGCTTCCGTCAGTGGGTCGAGCAGACTCCGCAGGCCATAGCGGTGCGACAGCGCAACTCTGTCTACTCCTATGCGGACCTTGATGAGTACTCCGATCACATCGCCGCCCACCTGCACTCGACGGGGATCGGACCTGGCGACATCGTGCCGGTCCTGCTGCACCGAAGTCCCGACCTGATCGCGACCCTCCTGGGCATCCTCAAGACGGGAGCCGCGTACACCGCCTTGGATCCGGCGTGGCCGGAGCAACGAGTCCACGACCTGGTGGCGATGATCGAGCCCACCCTGATCCTGGGCCCACCCAGTGAACAACTGCCAATACCCAGTTGGGACCCCCGTGCGGTGCGGGAGCGCTCTCGACCGGCCATGGCGGCCAGTGCCCCCTTCTACCCCTCAGCCGCCTCGGACCCGTGCTGCGTCTTCTTCACCTCGGGGACGACCACCGGCACGCCACGTGGCGCGCTCGTTCCCCATGCGGGCACCGTACTGCTCTTCCGGGACTGCGCCTTCGCGACGCTCGGCCCCGGGTCGGCCATCTTGCAAGCCGCTGCGATCGCGTGGGATGGGCTCAGCTTGGAGGTGTGGAGCATGCTCACCACCGGGGGAAGCGTGCTCCTGGCGGGCGAGTTCCACACCCCCACTGGTGAGTTGGTCCGCGACGCTATTGCCGCTGGTACGTCGCTGATGTGGCTGACGTCGACCCTCTTCAACCTGCTCGTCGACGAAGAGATCAAGTGTTTCGTCGGCCTCGATCACCTCCTCATCGGGGGCGAGAGACTCTCCCCCGAGCATGTCACTCAATTCCTCGCGGCTCATCCCGGGTGCCGACTGACCAATGGCTATGGACCCGCCGAGGCCACCGTCTTCGTGAGCACCCACGAGATCACCCGTGAAGACGTGCACCACCCCCGCGGGATCCCCATTGGTCGAGCGGTACCTCACACCACCCTCACCGTCATCTCCGACGGTCAACCCACCCCCGCCGGCGAGGTGGGGGAGCTACACGTCAGCGGGCCGCGACTGGCACTTGGCTACCTAGGCCCCGATCGCCCCGGAGCCTTCCTGACCATCGACCGTGAGGGGGCGAGTGTGCGGACCTATGCCACGGGCGACCTCGTGGTCGAAGAAGACGACCTCTTGTACTTCGTGGGGCGGGCCGATCGTGAGTTGAAGATCCGTGGTCACCGGGTCGAGCCGCGCGAGGTCGAGCGAGCCGTCATGAGCCTCGCCGGCGTCACGGGAGCCCGAGCCGTGCCTGTCAGGGGTGCCGACCATCGTCCCGTCGACCTGGCCATCTTTTACACCGGGGCTGCCACCAACCCAGGCGCACATCGGGACTCCTTGAGCGCCACCCTTCCGACCTACCTCGTCCCACGGGCGGTAGTGCACGTCCCGGCCTTCCCACTGACCGTCAACGGAAAGATCGACGAAGCATCCCTGCTGAGGTCACTCGGCACGCTGAGCAACATCGAGCCCCGGGCGGACCCGCCGACAGACCTGTCGCCCACGCAATCAACCGTGCTGGCCATCGTGCGGGACCTCCTCGAGACGGAGGTGGGTCTCGACACCCGGCTTCATGATGCCGGCGCGACCTCCTTGGACCGTGCCCGCCTGGCAATGCGACTTGAGCGCACCTGCATGACCCGGATCTCTGTCGCCGCGCTGAGCGAAGCGATCGATCTGCGCGCCATCGCCGACTACGTTGACTCGATCCACCCGAACGCAGCCATCCCCGCGCCCCCGCACGATCCCCATGCCCCCGTCGAGTTGAACCCCGTCCAGGCCACATTTTTGGCCTCGTACCTGCGGCATCCATCAGACACCAGCGCCACCTGCCTCATGGTGTGGGACCTTGACGGCCCTGTCGACCTGCAGGCTCTCGGGCGATCCCTACAAGACCTCCAGCAGCGCCATCAACTTTTGGGGGCGCGGTATGACGTCACCGACACCTGCGTGGCGATCCCTACGCGCGAGCCCCGCAAGGTCCTGCTCACTGCCGAACAGGACCTGCCTCTGCCCGATCTGGCCACGGCGCGTCATGCTGTCCTCGGCGCCCTGACCGCGCAACCGCTGTCCATCGATCGCGGCGAGGTGTGGCGCGCCACGACCCGAGCCGTAGCAGGCCACGAGATGGGGGTCCTCGGTATCGCCGTCCATCACGTGGCCTTCGACGGATGGTCCGAGGCGGTCCTCGCCTCTGACCTCTCGCACGCCTATGCCGCCCGCGCTCGCGGCGAAGAGCCGACGTGGTCCCGGACCAGCGCGTCAGCTGCTGCCCTCGCCCACGCGAGCGAGGCCCGGCGGCGCTATGCGTATTCCCCTGAGGACCTCGACTATTGGACGGGCATCGCCCGCTCCTGCAACGAACTGACCCTGGTGACGGGACCGCCAAACTCATGTGGAGGTGTCGACCACGGGGGCAGCCACACCGTCCACCACCCATTGGATGCGTCAACGCTGCACACCTGGGCCACCGTTGCCCGGGACCACTCAGTCTCCCTCCTCGCCGTACTCCTGAGCCTGTATGAGCAGGTCCTCGCGCCGCACGTCAGGCTGCGATTCGCGGTCGGTGTCCCGGTGACGGAGCGGGATAGCGTCGTCGAAGAGAACGCCGTCGGGTGCATCCTGAACATGTGGTGTCTACCCGTCGCCCCCCACGCAGCCGGTGACATCATCGTCAGGGCGCGCACCTTCCAGGGGCACCTCGAGCGAGCGCAGCAGCACCGAGCGTTGTCATTCCCCGAACTCGTGCGGCAGTTGCAGCCGCCTCGCTCGACGCGCACCCCCGTCTATCAGGCCATCTTTGCCCTTCAGGACAATGCTCAGCCAAGCCTGCAGATCGACGGGTGTGCGACATCGTTCACCCGGCCACAACCGCCCGACTCGCCTGTCGAACTCCTGGTCGAAATTCATGCCGCGCCAGGCGTAACGCCATCACTGACTGTGTCGCATCAGTGCGCGGCTGTATCCACCGAGACGGCGGAGCGCATCGCCCTCGACCTGATCGCCGCACTAGAGAGGCCGACCCAAAGTTAGGGCGTCGCCGACAAGACACGTGAGGCAATGAGCGGCCGGACAAAGAACGGAATGGCGATACCGACGGCGCACAAGGCCGCCGCTAGGACGATGGCACCTGGACCGGACCAGCTGAACAAGATGAACGTCAACCCAGCCGGAGCGATAATCCGCACAGCCTGCTCGGACAAACTCCAGACGCCTTGATACTCGCCAAGGTGCCGTTGCGGGGCGAGGTCATAACTCAACGGCCACGACGAGGCCCCTTGAACCATTTCAGCACCGGTGTGCGCGATAACGCTGATGAAGAGCAGGATCACGGCCGGCCACACGGAGACGGACGACGAAAGAGCCAGCAGCGCAAACATGGCCGCCAAGAGCAAACCGGACAACCGGAGCCCGGACACCGCGGTGTGCACCGTCTCGAAAGGACGGCTGACGGGCAGCTGGAAGGCGATCACCAACAAGGTGTTGCTGATGAGCAGCGCCGCCACGACCGAGTGGGGGGCCTGAGTCCGGGTCACCACCCAGATGGGCATGATGACGTCCAACACCACGACGTGGATGGTGAGCAAGGCGTTGACCATCGACACTGCCACATATGGTCGGTCGCGCAGTGCCCGATGGGTGCTGATCTCTGAGTCACTATCGCCAAGGGTCGCGGAGACCGCGGTGTACGAGCGCACACGCATGATCAGCACGCCGGCGATCACGAACGAGGCGGCATTGACGAGAAAGAGCAGTTGGAAGGCCTCACGTGAGCCAATCGCCAGCGTGAGCGCCGCCAAGCCACCGCCCAGCGCAGCGCCGATGTTGGTGATGGAGCGGAGCCTGGCTCGGGCAGCAGTTCGGGTGGGACCGGTAAAGACCAGCCCGACGAGAGACTGTCGGGCCACCGCCGCAGACCTCTCCAGGAGCGCGAAGACGGCAGCCACGACAATGAAGAGCACGACCGAATCGATGACGGCGTAGAGCGCGGACGCCACACTGGCCAAGATGAGCAGGGTGCCCGCGGCCATAGCGGCGTTTGTTCGGTCAGAGATCAGTCCGGCTGGCAAGGACGACAGCAACCCGACGACGGCGCTGATGGTCAGGCCCACGCCGATGGTGCTCGCGGACAAGCCGACGATCTCGCTCAAAAAGACCACTGCTGCAGCGCCGAACGCGCCATTACCAAAATTGTTGACGAGAGTGGACGCCGCGAGGAGCCGCAACGGTCCGGACTGAAACACCTCAGAGACTGAGCTCACCGTAAAACTCCGAAATCACTGTCGCAAGGGCCTTCGAGTCGTCCAAGATGCTGCGGTGGTCACCGGGCAGCTCCACGACGCTGACCTGTTCAAGTTGGCTCATTCGCTGGCATGTCCGTTCAGTCAGCAGGGTGCTCTGGGAGGACCTGACACACAGGACCGGTACCTGGACCAACGCCAAGGCTGACTCATAGTCGTACATCCACCGCAACCAACTCCCTTCGGCGTCCTCGTCATTGACGTACATCGTCGGGAAGGACTCGAAGGAGGTGTCGAGGACCACGAGGCTTCGCACCCGGCCAGCGGCCCACGTCGTGGCGCTCAGCAGGGCAACGAGAGCGCCATACGAGTAGCCGACGACATCGAGGCTGTCGGGCCAGCGGTGTGCGCTCCGGTGCAGGTCAGCCGCGTATTCCAAGGGCGAGTGCCCCTGCTTGGGCGAGTACGACTGTCCATGTCCGCGCAGGGAGGGCATGATCTGCACCGGTGATCCCAACTCGCGGCCAAGCGGCGCCAGTTGCGACTTGTCCCCACCGGCACCATGGAGGAAGACGGTCGCTCGCGGGGCCGAGTCCACGTCCCCGACGACATCGATGTCCAGCTCCTGCATGCTCGGTGCCTGCGCCGCGGTCGGTGTCACGGGGCAGCCCCCACGGCCAGGTCCATGGAGCGCGCCAAACTCTCCGCGTTCTCAGGATCGACCATGGTGAAGTGATCACCGGGCACGAGGTGCACAGCAGCCCCCTTAGTCGCCCACGCAGACCAGTCAAGGTCCTCAGCGAGCGGAGTGGCGCCCTCCAAACTCCGGTCCGTCACGCGCATCACGTCAACACCGATCGCCGTCGGCTGCAGCTCGTACTGCGACAGCGCCTGGAGGTTGTGCCGATACATGTCGACCATGCGCCGTAGGCGCTCCGGGTCGAAGTCGGGCGGGATGGTACCGGCCTGGACGGAACGCTCCAGCAACACCGATGACCGCTCGTGCTCCGACAGACCGCGCAGCCAATCGATGTCCACGTCGATCTTCAGCGCCCGGTATAGCAAGGCACGCAATGCGAAATCCAGGTCGTCTTCGGCGGGGTCAACCGTAGGCCTGGTGTCCAACAAAAAGACCTGTCCGATCTCATCACCTCTACCAATGAGTTGCCGGGCGACCTCAATGGCCAACAATCCGCCCATGCTGTAACCCACGAGGTTCCACGCAGCGGTGCGCTGCACGGAGTCCAGGGCCGCGATGGCACGCGTCGCGATCTCACCCAGGTCCTCCATGGGCTCCTCGCCCGGGAGGAGCCCGATCGACTGGACACCCCACACATCCCACGACGGATCCAGTCGCCGGCTGAATGGCCCATAGAGGCCCAGGGTCCCCGACACGGGAGGAAAAGCGGCCAAGGGACGCCCGTCACCGGGACGCAGACGCACCAGCGGGTGAGTCCGGGACGCGCCGCGGGTTCCCCGCACCAGTGGGGCCATCTCTGCGACGGTTCCCGCTGCCAGCAGTTCATCTGCTTGCAGGTCAACAGACAGCGCCCGACGGATACGACTGACCAGTTGCAGGGCGAGCAGAGAGTGCCCGCCGAGATCGAAAAAGTTGTCATGAATACCGACCTCGTCCACAGCGAGTACCTGAGCCCAGATGGCGACCAACTCCATCTCGACGCTGTCGCGAGGGGCGGCTGGGCCGCTCTCGGTCACTGCGG
Organism: Janibacter limosus; assembly: GCF_004295485.1. NCBI lineage: Bacteria > Bacillati > Actinomycetota > Actinomycetes > Micrococcales > Intrasporangiaceae > Janibacter > Janibacter limosus. Next base: position 3,159,242 of record NZ_CP036164.1, read on the forward strand.
GCCCTCAGTGTGCGGGGCGAAGTAGTCGGCCATGACGTTGTGCGACCACTCCGGCTGAATGACCTCGCCGCGGGGCTCGAACTCCTGCATGTGGGGTTTGAGGTCGAGGATCGGGGTGCCATCCATGGCGTCTAGGCCCTCGACGGTCAGTGTGGTTCCGTCCACAGACACGACACGACACGTCGTGGCTCCCACAAAATTGGGGCGCTTCTTGGCTCGTTGGGCGAAGATCCCGACAAGCGGCCAGTCCTTGCGGCCGCGAGGGTGCCGGCCACCGGTCTCTTCGGATCCCGGCGTGAGCAAGTGGAAGTGGAAGAGCACGAGCACGTGCGAGTAAGTGTCCAGGGCAGCCAAGGCGTCGGCGCCGAACCGTTCGGAGTCGAGCTCGATCGTGGACTCAAACCCACCCCAGTAATCGTCGTCTCCGGTCGGCCGTCCGCCGCGGACGACGCCAATCGGGCTCAGGGTGACGGGGTTCTTCCAGTCCTGCGATGGTGCGGTCATGTCTACATTCCTCCTGTGTCGGATGGTGGATTCGAAAGGTCTTCATCGGTCCATAGCGCGCCTCGGACCCATAGGTCACCCGGGTCTACCGGGCGCAAGGCGACGTAGACATCCTGTGGGTCGACGTCGGCGAGTTTGCTCAGGCCGGTGGCGATCGTCTGAACCAACGCGTTGCGCAGTCCCCTCGGATAGGTGACCTTGCACGTCACCAAGGCAACGGGCGCGGCGGGCGTCTCCTCCTGCCATTGCGGTCGATAGTGGTCTCCGGCTGCTAACCGATTCCACATCACCCAACAGTGGCCGCCGTCGATGCCCAGCAGGTCGGTGACTGCCGAGCTGAGTTCACCCAACCTCTGCGCGCCTGGTCCAGGCGTGGGCGAGTACACCTCTATGACCGGCATGGTTGGGCCTCTCCACTCGACGCGAGGGCCTCGAGAAGGGTGTGTGAGTCGACTTTTCCGTTGGCCGTCACCGGCAGCGTGGGCACACAGACGACGACATCGGGAACGAGGTGCTTGGGCAGGGCCGAGGCCAATGCTTGACGCACTTCGGTCGGCGATGTAGTGATACCGGGACCAATGAACAGGGCCAGGCGGTCGTAGCCACTCCAGCGTCCGGGGACGGGTTCTGCCCGGCAGCTGACTCCGAGTATGGAGGTGGCCTGTGCCTCCAGTTCTTCGGGTTGGACCCGTGCGCCGCGGATCTTCACTTGACGGTCCAGGCGGCCCCGGAACCGGTACGAGCCATCGGGGGCGAGCCATGCTTGGTCACCGGTGCGGTACCAGCGTTGCCCTTCGGGTCCGGCGGTAACAAACCGGTCGTCCGAGTCCGGAGCGTTGACGTATCCCGTGGCCAGGCCGGTGCCACCGAGCCAGATTTCACCCGTATCGCCTGGTTGACCCCCTAGCAGGTCAGCAGGAACGTCGCCCTGCGTCACCAGCGCAATCGTGGTGCCGCTGACCGGACGTCCGATCGGAATGTCATCGAGGTCGGCTGAGGTGACCGTATGAGTAGTGGCAAACACGCAGCTCTCGACCGGGCCGTATCCATTGATCAAGGTCGTGTGAGGGTGGCGCTCAAGGAACTTGGCGACGTGCGGCGCGGAGAGCTTCTCGCCGCCGGTAAAGATGGTGCGCAACCCAGCGAGGCAGTCGATGTCCTCGTCAATCAGTAGGTTGAGCAGTGAGGACGTGATCCACGCGTGGTCCACGCCCGCATCTACGGCACTGATCACCGAATCAGGAAACACCCCGCCCGCCAACACGTGGACAGTTCCTCCACCGCTGAGAGTGCCCCAGGTTTCTAGGGAATGCACGTCCCATCCGGGTCGCGACGCATGCAGCATCACGTGACCCGGTTCGGTCAACAGGGTTCGTCCCGGGCCGATGAGGCGAGTCAATGCTTGGTGTGGTGAGGCAACCATCTTGGGCGCGGCCGACGTGCCCGATGTAAAAAAAATCGTGGCAATCGATCCTGCGTCCACGACCGGAAGAGCCTGCTCATGCGGACGCGGCGGCGGCGACAGCAGATCTTGTGGACGGATGTCCCCCCCACCGGTACCGACGCTGACGGTGACGCCGAGCTCGACGCGGATCAGATCGCGACGTGGCTGAGGCCAACGAGGGTCCACCGCCGCGATCACGGCACCGGCACGCAACACGCCGAGCATGACGGTGATCGCGTCGATGCTCGGCTCCAAGGCGACACAAATGGTCTCGCCTGGGTGGACGTCGTGGTGGGTGAGCAGGTTTTCAGCGACCCGCCCTGCGTGATCCCACAACTGAGCGTAGGCGAGGGTGCGTGTTGACTCCTGGACGGCGACGGCGTCGGGTGTCATCGCCACCCAGGCGTGGATGCGACCGGGTATTGATTCGCTGGGGATCGGTTGGCGCATAACGGTTCAGGCCTTGCGGGCGTTGAACTCCAGGCGAACATAATCCACCACGGGCTCGCCGATGCGGGCCGCGACCTCCTTGACGAATCCTTCGTGCTCGGATTCGTCAAGCTTGAGCAGGTGCCCGCCCAGGATGACCGTGGCCAGGAAGGCCTCAAATTGCTCGCCCTCCTCCAGCTTGGCCGGGTCGGGTCGCAAACGCACCTGGATGTCGGTGAATCCGGCGGCCTCGAGGCGCGAGCGGGTGTCCCCTTCGTCAGCGAAGTGCCAGACGGCGCCATCTTGACGGTCTCCCAAGGTCGCCGCTACCGCAGCGTCGACCCTCGCCACATTGCCGGAACCTCCGCACTCGGCGACGAACTGTCCGCCAGGGCGCATGGCATCGGCAATGTTGGCGAAGAGGACCTCGTGATCGGCGATCCAGTGGAAGGTCGCGATGCTGATGCAGGCGTCCACGAGGGATGGCAGGTGGAGGGGCTGGGTCAGGTCGTGCTTGTAGGAGTCCAGACGAGGGTCGTTGATCTTTTCCTGGAGGACCTCGAGCATCCGGTCGGAAGCGTCGACGGCGGTGACTCGACCGCGGGGCAGCCGCTCCAACAGCGCGGCCGTGTCGCGGCCGGTTCCTGCGCCTGCGTCCAGGACATGCTCGGCACCCGTCAGGGTCACCTGCTCGAGGACTCTAGTCCCCCAGTGCTGGTGAGGCAGAGGAAGGGAGTCGTAGCTTCGGGCATTCCATTCACGTGGCATACAAGGCTCCGATATGTGATGACGAGCTGGGGATCAAGACGTGGCGAGTAGCTGATAAGTGGGGGCAGTGAAGCATGCGCGAGCCACCCTGTCGGGATCGACCACGTCGTGGTCGTCAAGACTGAGGTAGGCCACCGCATTGCTCAATGCGCACGACTGGGCGTCCGTGCGCAGGTCGCGCCGAGCCTCGATCAGAATGCTCCACGGATCGTCGGTTACGGAGGCAAGCGCTCGGCCGAGATCCAATCCGAGGGAGAGCAGGAGCAATTCTCCGGGGTCGGGCCCCCGGTCCAGTCCGCCTTCTTGCCATGGCTGATCAATCACCAGTCCACCGTCGAGAGGCTGATGCGACAAGACCGTTGCGCTCAGCTGGGCCGCGACCAGTGCGGCGCGGTCCTGCGCGGGCAGGATCGGCAGTTGCAACTCTGTGGCTCCAGTCGCCCCGACCATGCTGACCCGCAGTGGCAGCCCCGCGGTCACCGTTGCGGAGACAACGCCGGGCCTGTCACGGTCCGAGAGGATGACTTCGGCCTGCAGGGCACGCGTCACCAGGTCCGTGTGGCCTGTGACAGCATCACGGCTCGATGCGGGGATCGCGAAGGGCCGCACAATCCGGGTCGACGCCCAGATCGAGGGCAGGGTCCTGGCGGTGACCTCGTCGCCCTGCCCCGTGACCTCGAGCCGGGAGGTCCACATGCAGGCCCATGGCTGGGCGTCGACCAACTCACGGGCATGGCGGCGAGAGTTCTCGACGGGGAGATCACGGTCGGTATCGAAGTCCTGAATGCGGGCGCTGATCCGCTGCTGCCCGGGCGTTCGCTCGGTTGAGGCCAGGGTCGCGATCGCGGCTGCGGGCCACTCAGCACCAATCCACGAGCGATGGAGCAGCACCGTCGTTGGCGTCAGTTGCGTCAGTCCCCGCACGTCACTCGTGGCCGCTGGCAGGACGCGCTCTGAGCGAAGGGTGACCACGGCCAGGTCGTCGAGGTTCGAGTGGATTTCACTCGCCCAGTAGGACTCAGACCAGTCCAGTGGGCTGACCTTTGCCACGTCGGGCAGGGAGGCGATCGCGTCAAGGTCCACTGGGGTGCCCTGTGACCAGTCGGCGCGGGCCGCATTGATGGCTACATCCAGCTGGGCTTGATGTGCCAGCCGGAGCAACAGCGAGGTCGCGAACGTGGTGCCCTCGATCTCTGTCAAGGGTTGGGTGCCATCGCCTCGTGCAGAGACGCTCAAGGTGGCGCCCAGGTCGGTTGCCTCAAGGACCCGAGAGGACAGTCGGCTGTTGTCGATGACCAGGACCAGGTCGTGAGAGTGGCACAGTTCAGCGAAGGCCGCGATGTCCACGAGCGCGCCCTGATCGGTGATCGAGTCGAGCACGACGACCTGCGTCAACTCATCGACCTGGCCACCGACATCTTCCAAGTTCGTCGCGTCCACCATCGACGTCGGGCGATCGTGCCGAAGCAAGTAGTCGGCGAGGTCGCTCGCACCCGCGATGGAGGCGGACACCACCACCCGGCCCCCTCGATTCGACATCGCAAGAGCCGACAATGCCAACGCTTCGGTGACGGTCACTCCCACCATCAGGGTCCCGTCGCCACCGTCACCGGGCGACGTCGCCTGGGCGGTCGTGGCCGGCGCGCTCACCGACGGCACACCGGGGCATCGGACAGGCCGATGCGCTGGTGGAAATAGTGCTCGATGATCTCCTCGTGCAGCGCCTCCCCATTGAGCGTCGGGATGAAGGCGTCACCGTTGTCCGTCTGAGTCACCAGGCCACGCTCGAGAAGGTCCGCGAAGGAGGACGCGAAGGGCTCCATCGAGACGAGGTCCGCGCCAAACTGCTCCTTGTAGCGTGCCAGACGGATCGGCTGGTTGGCCTTGAAGTTGAATCCCAGTGCCGTGCCAATCGCCTGATGTCCCTCCAAGCGCCGGCCAGGGGCCAGAGGGAGACCTTCCTCCTTCTGCATGAAGTTGGCGTACTTCCCGATATCAATCATGTTGTGGGTCTGGAGGAACTCTTCTCCGCCGCCGGTGAGCCACCCGTAAGCGCCCGGACCAACGGCAAGCATCGTGTCATAGTGCTCCCATTTGTCCTTGGAGGTGCGTGGGATATTTCCGCCTTCGTAGGTTTCGGGTCGGGACCACCATCCGCACGGGCTCGGAGAGTACCCGTCGCCGAGAAGTTCACCCACCGCCACTTCGCGCATGTCGTAGGTTTGATTCAACGATGGGAAACGGCCCTCTTGAATGAGTCGCTCTCGAACGCTGGGATTGTTCCAGACCGCGCGATTACCAATACCCATGTCTTGTCGGTCGGCATTGCGAAGACGGTAAATCGTGATGGTCGGAATGTCGAGATCCGTGAGGATCTCGAAGTCACGCCTCACGCTCTCAGGGGTTTGATAGGGCAGGCCAAACATCATGTCAACGTTGAACGGCATCCCAGTTGCCTTGAGATTCTCGATGGCTTCCAAAGATTGCGCGGCCGTGTGGCGGCGCTTCGTGAAGTCGTTGACCTCGTCCTGGAGGCTCTGAACGCCTAGGCTGAACCGATTAAATCCAAGGTCCAGCGCACGTTCCAGATTTTCCTTCGTGAAGTTTTCTGGATTTCCCTCGATGTTGAACTCGACATCTGGCTGGATGGAGTACTCGCTGCGGACCCAGTCGACCAAGGGCGCGATGGTTTGAGTGCTGTTCAGCATCAGAGCAGCAGTTCCGCCACCGATGTAGAACGAGCCGATTTTGGCATCAGCCATCCACGGGGCATTTTTGAGCTGCCGGCGCGACTCTTCGATGAGGAGGTCCTGCCACAACAGGAGGGAAGCGTCTTCCTTACCTCGAGGGATCAGGCGCTTGACGTAGTTGCAGAAGTGGCAGATGTAATTGCACAGGGGCAGATGAAAGTACAGATGAGCGCGCTTGCCTGCCCCATCGAAGTTCGCGATGGCCCGCTTGCACTCTTCGACACTCACTCCCTCGCCACTGTTTGATGTGACATTGATGTTGTATTCGTCTCGGTCGACCTGAAGGTGCTTATTGGCCTCCAGCAAGGCGCCAAGGTTCAGCTCAACGTCTGGTTCTGAAATGTCCGATGCAATCATGAGTCCCCCAAGTGTCGACGATAGTGACGCGGTATCGCGCAGCTGGCCGCGAGGTCGGAACCTCTAGCCGAATGCAGCCTGACACAGCAATCGGCGATCTGCATCTGGTTGATCCGTCAACTTCCTCACGGTCCCCATTGCTCCTTTCGCTTCCTCGGTCCACCGAGAAACATTTACCATTTCCCGACGATTCTTAAGACGGCTCTTCACAGATGAGGGTGTAGCGCGTGGTCAAGGATCGATCAGCGGGGCGCTGCCCGGGTAGGTGTCGCCACGAGATCGAACGCCGACCGCTGCTGCCGAGGCTGTGGCTGTGAAGGAACCGCGCGACACCATGTCGAGGGCCGCTCCAAACAGGTCTTCAAGGAGTGGCTCGCCGCTCGCCCCGAGGCATGGCGTCAGAGCGTTGGGGTCGTTGCGATGGATGGATTCACCAGTTCAAGAGCGCCACGACCGAGGATCTTCCGAGGCCCCCGCGTTCACGGATCCCTTTAAGGAACCGCACCGGCACCACGGCCGCAAAGACGACGTGCTTTACCGAGATCGACGCAGCGCCCTGGGCTTCAACGCCTCAGCTGGTTGGACTGCGTTCCGAGACTGATGGCCACCTCATTCGACGCGCACTACGCTGAGGACGACCGGTCGTTCGACCGGTCTTCCCTGAGTAGACCGCGAACGAGAAGGAGCCACTGCTGAGCCCCGTCGGCGCGTCCGCACTCCTGCGTGCTGTTCTCGGCCCCGGGCCAGCAGTTCGTGAACTGCGTGGCCAGGGCAACCCGTCGAACCTTGTGGGTCCTGAGGTCCAGGTCGTGGCTCGCGCGATCGAATCTCGTCGCAGAGAATTTGCTGCTGGACGTTCCTGCGCGAGAGAAGCAGCTCTCGAGACGGGTCATGACCTTGGTCCACTCCTGTCTGGCCCGACCCGCGAACCTCTCTGGCCGTCCGACCTCGTCGGTAGCATCACCCATTGCGCCGGCTTCGCTGGAGCGGCCGTGGCGCCCGCGACACACTGGCGCGGCCTGGGCATCGACTGCGAACCCGCCCGACCGCTACCTACTGAACTCATCGGCGCCATCCTGACGGCACGCGAGAGGTTCACCGTGGCACAACTCAGAGAATCTGAAGAGCGCCCTTGGGAGCGCATCATTTTCAGCGCCAAGGAGTCGCTTTTCAAGACATGGTTTCCGCTGCGCCGCACCTGGCTTGGCTTTGATGAGGCCGAGGTTGCCCTTCAGCCGGATGGCACCTTCCAAGCTGAGATCCTCGTCCTTGACACCGGTCCCCACCCTCGGACGGTGTTCGGTCGATGGAGGATCGACAGGGGTCTCATCGTCACCGGGCTCGCCCTGCCCGCACCCTGACCGCCCCTCTGCGCTGATCAAGCCCTCGGATCAGCGTTTTCCGGGCACTGGCACCAGTTGGCGGCGGGAATTTGGGCCCGCACGTCGGCCACGTGCTCACCACAGCCGCTCCACGTCGTCTTGCCACACTGCTGGCACCTCACCGGCCTGCACACGAGCGGACACTCCCCTTCGTCGTCGTGCCGGCGGACGTACCGGCACCACTCACAGTAAGGTCCGAGCATGGCTGAGCGCAGCACCTACCTCCTCGTCGACGGGGAAAACATCGACGCCACCCTGGGGGTCTCGGTCCTCGGACGTCGCCCCGAGCCGCAGGAGCGGCCGCGGTGGAACACGCTGCTCGACTACACCGAGGCAGCGTGGGGCCAGCCGGTCAAGGGCCTGTTCTTCCTCGCCGTCGCCGGTGAGCTGCCCGCGTCCTTCGTCCAGGCGCTGCTCGCGATGGGCTACCGCCCCGTGCCACTGCGCGGCGAGGGCAAGGTCGTCGACATCGCGATCCAGCGCACGGCCGAGGCGCTCATCGAGCGGGACGCCGACGTCATGCTCGTCAGCCACGACAACGACTTCACGCCCCAGATGGAGGCGTTGGCCAAGGACGACGACCGTCGCGTCGGGATCGTCGGCTTCAGCGAGTTCATGGCCACCGGGCTCAAGCACGTCCCGGGCGTGGAGTTCTTCGACCTCGAGTACGACGTCTCGGCCTTCAAGAGCCGCCTGCCGCGCGTCCGCGTGATCGAGATCGACGAGTTCGACCCGCTCGAGTTCATCTGACCGAAGGGAGCCCCGCCGTGGGCGTCGTCTACAGCGACATCGCCGTGTCCGCCGACGGGTTCGCCGCCGGACCGCGCCAGAGCGAGCAGACCCCGATGGGCGAGATCGCCGAGGGCGCGCTGCATGCGTGGATGTTCGAGGCCTACGAGGACAACAAGGCCGAGGTCGACGGGATCCTCGACTCGGGCGCGACCGTCATGGGGCGCAACATGTTTGGTCCCGTCCGCGGTGAGTGGGACCGCGACTGGCGCGGCTGGTGGGGCGACGAGCCGCCGTACCACGGGCCCGTCTTCGTCCTCACGCACTTCGCGCACGAGCCGATCGAGATGGCGGGTGGCACGACCTTCCACTTCGTCACCGAGGGCATCGAGGTCGCGCTCGAGCGGGCGCGGGCTGCGGCAGGCGAGCACAATGTCTCCGTGGCGGGTGGAGCGAGCACGGTCAACCAGTTCCTCGCCGCGGGGCTTCTCGACGAGCTGCGCCTGCACGTGACGGCGAGCATCCTGGGCTCTGGCGAGCGGCTCTTCGAGGGCGTCCCGCCGCAGTCGCTCGAGCGGGTCTCGGTCAGGGCCGCCTCGCTCGTCACCCACGTCACATATCGCCCGGTGCGCGACTGACGCGCGCGCCTCCGCGGTATTACTTGCGGGTACGACACCCACTTGTCCCGCGACCCGGAAGCGAAACCCTGATTTTCCGGGGTTCTTGATCCGGCCCAACGGTCAAGTGCACGTCGTACCCGCACGTAACAACAGGTCCCACCTGCGGCGGCGCCTCACCACCAAGCTGACCCGGCGCTGAACCCGCCCCCAGCGCACCAATCGTCAGGTCATGGCTGACACCGGTCTCTTCTCCGCCCCGCCGGCGCGTTCATGTCGAGATCCGGTGGTCCGGGCCAGCGTTGTCGTCGAGGCGCCACCACTGGCCCGGCTCGAGACGTGCAGCCACGTCGGCCGCCGCCGGCGTGATGAGGTCCCGCTCGAGCAGGACCTCCGCGACCTGGCTCCGCTCGGCGAGCAGAGCGCGGCGCTCCTCCTCGGGCACCGCGCGCACCGAGTCCTCCATCCGCAGGCGATCCGCGATGTAGCGGGAGGGCGGACGTGACCACATCCGCATCGCAACGAGAGCCACGAGGGCCAGGACCGCGGTCGCGACGACGAAGGGGGCGACCGTCCGGTACTCCTCGCTCGACAGGAGGGATGGAAACCAGGCCAGCACGATGATCGAGGAGACGAGGGCCACCGCTGACCACGCCGTCCACAGGCCGTCCTTGTGCCGGCCGAGCCGCCACCAGTCGAGGATCGTCCATCCCTGCCCCATCGCCCCGAGGACGAAGGACCAGTGGACCGCCCCGTAGAGCAGGCCGCCGTCCAGACCATCGGACTGCATGGTGCTCGACATCCCTCCGCCCGAGCCCGGGACGCCCGGGTTACCCAGGGGAGCGACCAGCCCGGCGAAGGGAGCGATGAGCATGACCGCCTTGAAGATCCGCAACCACAGGTCGGTGCGGTGGGCGCCGCGCAGGGACGGCGTCTCCATCAAGAGCGTCGCCTCCAAGGAACCGAAGCCCACGCCCTTGGCGAACTCACCCTCGCGCGCCTCCTTCAGCGCCTCACCCGCCATGGTCACCCACCGATCCTGCGCTCATCTGTTCCGCCAGACGAAGAGGGGCACCGCCAGCATGGCCACGCCCACCACGATCACGAGGATGCCGGCCAGCATCATGGCGCCGGCACCGGTGTCCAGGCCGCCCGTCATGACCCATCCGAGACCCCCGCACAGGAGGATGCCCAACCCGACCATGAGGGCGAGGACGCCGAGGGCGGCCATGACCACGGCCGCCGCGATCCCGACGCTGTCGTCCTTTGCGGGCGGCCTCGGCGGGGACGCGGGCCCGGGCGCCGGCGGGAGGCTCAACGCTGCAGCCACTCGTCGTAGAAGTCAGGCATCTGCGAGGCACGCCCGGTGAACTCCGGATCCCGCTTCTCCAGGAAGGCGGTCACGCCCTCCTTGCCGTCCCCAAGGCTGGTGTGCCACATGGCCAGCGAGTCGATGCGGTGCGCCTCGACGGGGTGGTCCTGGGCCGCATTGCGCCGGAGCATCTGACGGGCGAGGGCCACGGCGACGGGAGACCTCCCCTTCGTCCAGCGGTCGGCGAGCTCCCGGGCGGCGGTGAGGAGCTCCTCGGGCTCGTGCGGGCCCTGGGCCAGGCCCACGTCGACCGTGGACTGCGCGTCGAGGATGTCGGCCGAGAGCACGAGGTCGAGGGCGGCCGGCAGGCCGACGATGCGCGGGAGGAACCACGACGACGCGGCCTCCGGCACGATCCCGATGCGCCCGAAGACGAAGCCGATCCGCGCCTTGCTCGAGACGATCCGGGCATCCATCGCGAGGGTCATCGTGGCGCCGATGCCGACCGCAGCGCCGTTGATCGCCGCGATGACGGGCTTGCGGCAGTCGTGGATCGCGAGGGTGACCCGGCCTCCGGTGTCGCGCACCCCCGCGATGAGCGCGGGGTCGTCGAGCCGGCCCATGTCGGCCAGCGACGGGCTCATCGTCTCGTCGAGACCGAAGACGTTGCCGTCCGCGGTCAGGTCCATCCCGGCGCAGAACGCGCGCCCCGCGCCGGTCACGATGACCGCCCGCACGGTGTCGTCGTCGTTGACCTCGCGGAAGGTCTGCTCGAGCTCGTCGGCCATCTGCGGCGTGAAGGAGTTGAGCTGGTCCGGTCGGTCGAGGGTGACGGTGAGGACCCCGTCCTCGATCTCGTGGCTGATCGTCGTGTAGGTCATGGCCCGACTCTGCCGCACGCCCCGTGCCACCACGACGAAGGGCGTCCCACCAGCTGGTGGGACGCCCTTCGTGACGTGTGCGCGAGGGGGGATTTGAACCCCCACGCCCTTTCGGACACTGGCACCTGAAGCCAGCGCGTCTGCCGTTCCGCCACTCGCGCAGAGAGTGGTGCCTGCACGCCGTGAGGCGCGCGAGCCGTCTCATTGTGCCCCATGACCGGCCCGATCCCCAAAGCGAGGGGAGTCGACCCCCCGGGCGACCTCGGCGAGGAGGGCGAGCGCGCGCTGGACGGCCGGGCGGCAACCCTGCGGACGCCCAGGGTGCACTGACCCCCTTCGCCTCCTCGAGCAGGTGTGCGGGCACGTGCCCTGGGATCCCCTCGGTACAGGTCGGCGCGGTGACAGCAAGCGCCCAGAGTCCGCGGTTAGGATCGCCGGACCCATGTCCGTGCCGACGCCTGCCCGAAGGGAGGAAGCGTGAGCCTCTTCGAACGTATGGAGCGCAAGCTCGAGCGCACCGTCAACGGCGTCTTCGCGCGCGCCTTCCGCGCCGAGGTCCAGCCGCTCGAGCTCGCCTCCGCGCTGCGCCGGGCCATGGACGACCGGGCCACGATGCTCGGCCGCGGCCGCACGATCGTGCCCAACCTCTTCACCGTCGAGCTGGCACCCAACGACTACGAGCGCCTCACCGAGTTCGACGAGGAGCTCGAGGACGAGCTGGTCGCCGCCGCCCAGGAGCACGCCGAGTCGCAGCGCTACCAGCCCGGCGGTCCGCTCCAGGTCCTCTTCCACGAGGACGAGGAGCTCGAGACCGGCGTCTTCCGGGTGCGCCCGGCGACCGCCCGCCAGCGGGTGGACCGCCTCGACGACGCCCCGTCCGCGGCCCCCCAGCAGTCCGATGACTACGACGACGGCTACGACGAGTACTCCGGTGGCTGGGAGATGGCCGACGAGGACGCCGAGCCCGTAGCCGAGCCGGTCGCCGCGCCCGATCGGACCGTCCCCAGACCCCCCTCCCCGCGCCCGCCCGCGGCGGCACCCGACGCCGATGCGGCCACCGCGGTCCACCGTGCGGAGCCGCCCCGCGCGACCCCGAGCCCGGTGTCGGTCCAGGACCGTCCGTGGCTCGAGGTCGACGGCGAGCGCTACCCCCTCATCGCCGCGATGACCGTCCTCGGCCGCGACGAGAGCGCCGACGTCGTCCTCGACGACCCCGGCATCTCCCGCCGGCACTGCGAGGTGCGGGTGACCCACGACGGTCCGCGCCTCGTGTCGCACCTGCGCGACCTGCGCTCGACCAACGGCACCTTCGTCAACGGTGAGCGCACCGACGCGGTCCCGCTCGCCGACGGCGATCGCGTCACCGTGGGTCGCACCCACGCCATCTTCCACGCCGGCCGGCGTTGACCGGTCACATGACGACAGGAGATCCGAGTTGAGCGAGCTGACGGTCACCGTGCTGCGCCTTGGCCTGCTCGTGCTCCTGTGGGTCTTCGTCATGTCGGTCGCGTCGGTGCTGCGCACGGACCTCTTCGGCACCCGTGTCGTCACCCGTCGCCCTGCCCCGGCCAAGAAGCCCGCCCGCTCCCCGCGACGCCCGGTCGCCGAGCCGAGCACCCCTCGGCCACAGCGCGGCTCGCGCATCCCCACCCAGATCGTGCTGACCACCGGCCCGCTGACCGGCACCTCACTCCCCCTTCGCGACTCGGGGGTGCTCATCGGCCGCAACCCGGAGTGCACCCTCGTCCTCGACGACGAGTTCGCCTCGGGTCGTCACGCGCGCATCCTGCGGGCTCAGGACGGCTGGTACGTCGAGGACCTCGGCTCCACCAACGGCACCTTCGTCGGCCAGTACCGCGTCGGTGACCCCGTGCCCGTCGAGACCGGGACGGCGATCCGCATCGGGCGCACCGTCATCGAGCTGAGGAGCTGACGATGGCGCTGACCTTCCACTTCGCCGCGCGCTCCGACGTCGGCCTGGTCCGCAAGGACAACCAGGACTCCGGTTATGCGGGGCCCCACCTGCTCGTGGTGGCCGACGGCATGGGCGGCCACGCCGGGGGCGACATCGCCTCGGCGACCGTCATCACCGAGCTCGTCGAGATCGACCACGACTCCCTCACCGCGTCCGAGGCGTCCACCCAGCTGAGCCGGGCGATCACCTCCGCCAACCAGGAGATCGCTCGCACCTTCGAGGACAACCCCGAGCTCGAGGGCATGGGCACGACGGTCACGGCGATCATGCGGGCCCGCAACAAGCTGATCCTGGCCCATATCGGCGACTCCCGCGCCTACCTGCTGCGCGAGGGCCGTCTGGCCCAGGTGACCAAGGACCACTCCTTCGTCCAGACCCTCATCGACGAGGGACGGATCACGGAGGAGGAGGCGAGCACCCACCCCCAGCGGTCCGTCGTCACGCGCGTGCTCACCGGCGCCGCCGACGACGAGCCCGACGTGGGCGCCCGTGAGGCCCGCGATGGCGACCGCTACATGCTCTGCTCCGACGGTCTGTCGGGCTTCGTCGCCCTCGACACGATCGAGGAGATCCTCGCCGGCGACAGCGCGCCGGGACGAGCTGCGGACTCCCTCGTCTCCCTGGCCATCCGCGCCGGAGCACCCGACAACGTCACGGTCATCGTCGCCGACGTCGTCGAGGCCAGCACCACCCCCTCCACCCAGCCGCAGGTCGTCGGATCCGCCGCCCTGCGGCGCCCGGCCAAGAGGGTCGACAACTCCCCCGCGGGCCGCGCCGCCGCCCTGACCGCCGAGGACGACGACGAAGGGGTGGAGCTGGACGAAGAGGGCTCCTCCAGTCGTGGCGGACGCTGGTTGCGCCGTGTCGGCGCGCTCGTCGTGGCCCTCCTCCTCGTCGGCGCCGCCGCATATGCCGGCTATGCGTGGACACAGCAGCAGTACTACGTCGGTGCGCAGGACGGCCAGGTGACCATCTACCGCGGCGTCGCCCAGAACCTGGGTCCCATCACGCTGCACTCCGTGGTCGACCAGACCGACATCCCGTTGTCCGAGCTGCCCTCCTTCTACCGCGACGAGGTCCAGGCCACCATCTCGGTCGACTCCCGCACCGCCGCCGACCAGCGGGTCGACAGCCTGCGCGTCGCCGCGAAGAAGTGCGGCCAGCTCCGGGCCACGGGGGAGCCCTGCGGCCGATGAGGCGGGCGATCACCACCATCACGCCGGCACGCGGCCGCAATGTCGAGCTGCTGCTCACGGCGTTGGCGATCGGCGTCGTGATCCTCGCCTACATCAACGTCTCCGTCGCGGAGTCGGGCACGGTCCCGACCGACCTGCTCGGGCACACCGGCATCCTCGCGGCCATCGCGCTCACCGTGCACCTCGTGCTGCGCTGGCGGGCCTCCTTCGCGGACCCGATCATCCTGCCGATCGTCACGCTGCTCAACGGCATCGGCCTGGTGATGATCCACCGGCTGGACCTCGCTGCGGGGCGTGACTTCGGCTCCGGCCTGGCCCTGCGGCAGCTGATCTGGACCGGCCTCGGGGTCGCGATCGCCCTGGCCGTGCTCATCGCGCTGCGCGACCACCGGGTGCTGCGCCGCTTCACCTATACCGCAGGGCTGGCCGCGCTCGTCTTCATCGCGCTGCCGCTCTCACCCCTCGGGCACTCGGTCTACGGCGCCAAGATCTGGATCAAGCTCGGCGCCTTCACCTTCCAGCCGGCCGAGATCGCCAAGATCCTGCTGGCGGTCTTCTTCGCCGGGTACCTCGTGCAGACCCGGGACATGCTCGCCCTGGCCGGGCACAAGGTCCTGGGCATCACCTTCCCCCGTGCCCGCGACCTGGGTCCGCTGGTGATCGCCTGGCTGGCTGCGGCCTTCGTGCTCGTGCTCGAGAACGACTTCGGCACCACACTGCTCATCTTCGGACTCTTCGTCGCCATGCTCTACGTCGCGACCGAGCGGATCTCGTGGGTCGTCCTGGGCCTCGGTCTCGCCGCCGGCGGCGCGCTCGTCGTCTACCAGTTCGCCTCCCACGTGCAGACGCGCGTGCTGTGCTGGACAGACACCTTCTCCGACCAGGGCATGCAGCAGTGCGGGCAGCTCGCCACCGGCATCATGGGCATGGCAGCCGGAGGCATCTCGGGCACCGGCCTGGGCCGTGGCCGACCGTGGCTGACGCCGTTGCCGGAGTCCGACTTCATCTTCACGAGCCTCGCGGAGGAGCTCGGCCTCATCGGGATCTTCGCGATCATCATGCTCTACGCCCTGCTCGTCGAGCGGGGCCTGCGATCGGCCATCGGCCTGCGCGACGGCTTCGGCAAGCTGCTGGCCACCGGGTTGACCTTCGTCCTGGCCATCCAGGTCTTCGTCGTCATCGGTGGTGTCACCCGGGTCATCCCGCTGACCGGACTGACCCTGCCCTTCATCGCCTACGGCGGGTCCTCCCTGCTGACCAACTGGACACTCGTCGCGATCCTGCTGCGCATCAGTGACCACGCACGCCGCCCGGAGCCGGAGTTCGACCCCGCCTCCATGGACGCACCCACCCAGGTGGTGAAGACCCGATGAACCAACCGATCCGACGCCTGTCGATGCTCGTGTCCGTGCTCTTCGTGCTCCTGCTCGGGTCGAGCACGTGGATCCAGGTCCTCGGCTCGCAGGACATCAACGACCGGCCCGGCAACCGGCGCACCCAGCTCGAGAGCTATGCCCGCGAGCGCGGTCAGATCCTCATCGGGGGCCGACCCATCGCCAGCTCCACCCCGACCGACGACGACCTGCAGTGGCAGCGCACCTACAGCAACCCGCGTCTCTACAGCCACATCACCGGGTGGAACTCCTTCACCTACGGTCCCGGCGGCGGGATCGAGGAGGCGGAGGACGGTCTGCTCTCGGGCCGCGACGACAAGCTCTTCTACGACCGGCTCACCGGCACCATCGCCGGCCGTGAACCCAAGGGTGCCAGCCTCGAGCTGACGATCAACCCCAAGGTCCAGAAGGCCGCCGACGAGGCCCTGGGTGACCAGCGCGGTGCCGTCGTGGCGCTCGACCCCCGCACGGGCGCCATCCTCGCGATGGTCTCCCACCCCGACTACGACCCGACGCCGCTCGTCAGCCATGACCCCTCCGTCGAGAAGAAGGCCTGGGAGTCGCTCAACGCGGACCCGACGCGACCGCTCGTCAACCGGAGCATCACCGGCAATCTCTACCCGCCGGGCTCGGTCTTCAAGATCGTGACGGCCGCGGCCGCCCTCGAGGACGGGCAGTGGAGCGAGGACTCCTCCATCCCCGGCCCTGCGGTCCTCGACCTGCCCCAGACCGATGTCGGGCTGCCCAACTCGCACCCCGGTGCCTGCGGCCCGGGGGACAAGGTCTCCCTCGCCGTCGCCCTGCAGGACTCGTGCAACACCGCCTTCGGCTGGCTGGGCATGCAGCTCGGCGGCGACGCGATGCGTCAGCAGGCCGGCAAGTTCGGCTTCGGCGACGACCTGGAGGTCCCGATGAAGGTCTCGCCCTCGACCCTCCCCACGCAGATGAGCCCTCCGCAGGAGGCCCAGGTCGGCATCGGCCAGTACGACGTGCGGGTCACTCCCCTGCAGGTCGCCATGGTCAGCTCGGCCGTGGCCAACGACGGGGTCGTGATGAAGCCGCACCTCGTCCAGTCGGTGCTCGGGTCCGACCTGTCGACCATCAGCGAGACCAAGCCGGAGCAGCTGTCCAAGGCCATGGAGCCCGAGACCTCCGACCAGCTCACCGACATGATGAAGCTCGTCGTGGAGCGCGGGACCGGTACCCAGGCTGCGGTGCCGGGCGTCAGCGTCGCCGGCAAGACCGGGACGGCCGAGCAGGGGGAGGGCATGCCGCCGCATGCCTGGTTCACCGGCTTCGCCCCGGCCGACAACCCCCAGGTCGCCGTCGCCGTCGTCGTCGAGGACGGCGGTCGCGCCGGCAACGAGGCCTACGGCGGGTCGGTCGCCGGGCCCATCAGCGCCGCCGTCATGAAGGCGGCCCTCCAGTGACCGGCAGCGCACGCCCCCAGACCCCTTCCACCTGCAAGTCCAGGGAGACACGATGAGCGCAGCGGCACCCCGCCTGCTCGGCGGACGGTACGAGGTCGGCGAGCTCATCGGCCGAGGCGGAATGGCCGAGGTCCACCTGGGTCATGACACCCGGCTGGGACGCCCCGTCGCCATCAAGATCCTGCGCACCGACCACGCGCGCGATGCTGCCTTCCTCGGGCGGTTCCGCCGTGAGGCCCAGTCCGTCGCGGGGCTGAACCACCGCTCGATCGTCGCCGTCTACGACTCGGGCGAGGACCGCCGGGTCGAGAGCGGCGGAGCCACGCTCGACATCCCGTACATCGTCATGGAGTACGTCGACGGCCTGACGCTGCGCGAGCTGCTCAACGAGTCCGAGACCGGCACCCTCGAGCCCTACGAGGCCGCCCGGATCGTCCAGCAGGTGCTCGAGGCGCTCGACTACAGCCACGACATGGGCATCGTCCACCGGGACATCAAGCCCGGCAATGTCATGATCGCCGACGACGGCAGCGTCAAGGTCATGGACTTCGGCATCGCGCGCGCCATCGCCGACACCCAGGCGACGATGACCCAGACCCAGGCGGTCATCGGGACCGCGCAGTACATCTCCCCGGAGCAGGCACGTGGCGAGACGGTCGACAAACGCAGCGACGTGTACTCCACCGGGTGCCTCCTCTTCGAGCTCCTCACCGGTCGCACGCCGTACACGGGCGAGCCCATCTCGCTCACCTACCAGCACGTCAACGCCGACATCCCCCTTCCCTCCTCCTTCGACCCCTCCGTCCCTCCTGAGTTGGACGCGATCGTCCACCACTCGCTGACCAAGGATCGGGACGAGCGCTACGCCGACGCCAGGGCGATGGCCGAGGACCTCGGCGCCTTCCGCGGCGGGATGCCGATCAGTCCCGCCGCCACCGACAAGCTGGACGCCGCCACGACCGCGCTGCCGCTCACCGCGCTCCGGGCCGAGCCCGTCCCGCGGGACGACCCCGAGACGGCGTCCATGCCGGCCGCCCAGCAGCGGCGGCGCGGCGGCGGCCTGGGGTGGCTCATGGCCGCCCTGCTGCTCATCCCCATCGCCCTGCTCGGCTGGTTTGCCTATGACGCCAGCCAGGGCCCGGACATCGTCCAGGTGAGCGTGCCCCGCGTCGTCGGGAGCACCGAGGACGCCGCGGTCGCCAAGCTGAAGCAGGCTGGGCTCACCCCCGACACCGAGACCGTGACCGATGACGCCGCCGTCGGGACCGTCCTGACCCAGGACCCCCGCGAGGGGACCCAGGTCCCCGAGGGCGACACCGTCGCCATCCAGGTGTCCGGCGGGCCCGACGATGTGGGCGTGCCGAGCATCGTCGGCATGGAGAAGGGAGAGGCCACCCGAGCCCTCGAGGGCGCCGGGTTGGCGGTCGGCCGGGTGACCACGGAGGACAGCCCCGACCAGCAGGGCAACCACGTCATCAGCTCGAGCCCCGCCGCGGCCGAGTCCGTGGCCAAGGGGAGCAAGGTGGACCTGGTCATCGCCTCGGGTCAGGTGGCCCTCAAGGACTACACGGGCCAGCAGATCGACGACGTGCGCAGCGACATCTTCGGTCTGAAGCTGAAGATCAAGGAGCCCACCCGCTCGTCCGCCGAGGCGGAGGGCACGATCCTCGAGCAGAGCCCCGGCGCCGGAACGATCAAGCAGGGCAGCACGGTGACCTTCGTCGTGGCCAAGGAGCCAGCCCAGACGGTCACCACGACGTCGAGTCCCAGCTCCACCTCGTCGGACACCACGACCCCGTCTGACACATCGTCGACGTCCGAGCCGAGCTCGACGAGCACGACGAGCACGTCGGGCTCCCCGACCCCGTCATCGACCGAGCCGAGCAGCACCAAGTCGTCGAGCATGACGACCCAGCCGCCGCCGAGTCCCTGACCCACGGCCGCTCGGACGCCGGCGTCAGACGTCGTCCTCGTCACGCCCCCGGGCATCGTCGAAGAAGACGTCGATGCGCTGGAAGCCCTTGAGCCGCTGGGCCTCGGCATGGCGTGAGTAGGCCCGCTGGTCGGCGCCGGTGAGGACCACCTGGTCGGTGAAGGGGGTGAGCAGCGCCCGCGGCCACAGGTGCTCCTTGCGCACGACGTTGACCTCGACGCACAGCATGACGACGACCGCCATCGTGTAGAGGAAGACGAGCAGCCCGAGGACGAGGGCGAAGACCGAGTTGAGGTTGCTGGCCCGCTCGATGACCGTGCTGACGTAGAAGGCGCCGACGGTCTGCATGCCCTGCCACGCCAGGGCGGCCAGGGCAGCTCCCGGCAGCACGTCGGGGAGATCGAGCGGCCTCGTCGTCGAGATGATGAAGACGACCCCGATGACGACGGTGTTGAGGGCGATCGAGGCGATGGTGATCGCCCAGGCCGTGTAGCCGCCCGAGACGAGCTGCTGCAGGTAGGTCGTGAGCCCCGTGGTGACGACGATCGTCACGGCGGCCACGGCGAGCAGCAGGAGCCCACGACCGCGACTGGCGAAGGGGTTGGGCCGGGAGTTGCGCGGGATCATCCAGGCGGTGTTGCTCGCGTACTGGAGGGCCTGACCGACGCCGAGGCCGCCGTAGAGAGCGGCCAGCCCACCGATGAGCAGTCCGATCGGCCCACCCCCCAGGGTGCCCGTGCTCCGCAGCTCGTCACCGACGATGGGGAATTCCGACAGGGCCGAGTCGAGGATGCGCTCCTGCCACTCGGGTTGTCCCTGGAGGACGAAGCCGACCGCTGTGGACAGCAGCAGCAGGGAGGGGAAGAGCGACAGGAAGCCGTAGTAGGTCAGCAGGGCGCAGAGGTAGCCGCCGAAGTCGTCGAAGTACTTGTAGACGACCGCGATGGGGAAGCCCAGGACCGGGTGCCGCCGCTGGAGGCGGTCCGCCGGACCGATCGTCGCCTCCCCCATGACCGAGCAGGCCCCGTCAGCCGGCAGCGATGGCGCGCGCGACGCCGTCGACGTCCCGCACGAGCGGCGACATGCCCGCACTGCGGGTCACGGCGTCGTGGTCCCCCGTCAGCGCCAGCCAGTTGGCCAGGATGCGGTGGCCGCCCTCGGTGAGCACCGACTCGGGGTGGAACTGCACCCCGTGCAGCGGCAGGTCGCGATGGTGGGCCGCCATGATGACGCCGGACTCGGTGTGCCCGTTGGGCACCAGCGTGTCCGGGACGGTCGCGGGGTCGATCGTCAACGAGTGGTACCGCGTGGCGGTGAAGGGGGAAGGCAGCCCGGCCAGGACACCGGTCTGGTCGTGCAGGACCCGGCTCGTCTTGCCGTGGAGCAGCTCCGGCGCCCGTCCCACGGTCGCCCCGAGGACGACCGCGAGGGCCTGGTGGCCGAGGCAGACGCCGAGCATGGGCTGGGAGCGTTCCGCGCAGCCCTCGATCATGGCGGTGGAGACGCCGGCCTCCTGCGGTGTGCCCGGCCCGGGAGAGACGAGGACACCGTCGAAGTCCGCGCCGTCGGCGGGCGTGATCGCGTCGTTGCGCACGACCGTCGTCTCCGCCCCGAGCTGCTGGAGATAGCCCACGATGGTGAAGACGAAGCTGTCGTAGTTGTCGACGACGAGGATCTGGCTCACCGGGACAGTATGTCTGTCACTGGCTCGCGGGGAGCGGCCGGGCATGCTCGAGCCGGGTGCGGCCGGTGAAGCCGGGCAGCTCGACCTCGTCGGAGCGGGTCACCTCGTAGCCCAGGCCGACCGCGTCGACGTACTGCCGGTAGATGTCGACCGCGGGGTCCTCGTCGAGGGCCGACTGCAGCTCCTCGGGGTCGCCGATGGCGGTGATCGTGAAGGGCGGCGAGTACACGCGACCCTGGAGGATCAGGGTGTTGCCGACGCATCGGACCGCACTGGTGGAGATGACCCGCTGGTCCATGATCTGCATCGCCTCGGCACCTCCGCGCCACAGGGCGTTGACGACGCCCTGGACATCCTGCTGGTGCACGACCACGTCGTCGACGGTGAACCCCTCCGGCACCTCCGACGCCGCGAGGTCGGCGTCATCCAGCGCGACGGTCACCGCGGGGCCCTTGACCGGGGTCAGGCCGGCGTCCCGGCTGCTGGCCTGCGACTGTCGGGAGATCTTCTGCAGGCGACTGCTGCCCGGCGCCGCGTCGCGGGTCAGGCGGTCTACCTCGCCGCGCAGCGTGTCCACCCGCTGTCCGTCGCGCTCGTTGTCGATCGTCCGCTCACGGATGACGTCCGGCAGCCCGGTGGCCTCGCTGCGCAGGTCGGTGCCGCGCGCGGTCGTGCCCGAGGTGGCGAAGAGCAGCCCGGCTCCCAGCGCGATGACCGGGACGAGGGAGGACCAGCGGCTGGGCCGGTGGGTGAGCCAGGTGCGCATGCGCCGACCGAGGGCGCTCTCGTGGGGTGACGGGTCCTGCTCGGGCACGGGGCACCCCCTTCGCTCGGTTGATCGGGCTCTGGCCTCTACGCTAGGCCACGAACCGCACATCTCGAAGGAGCACCCAGTGGCGAAGTCCGCCGACGACGCGAAGGACACGACCGACATCCAGGACGGGCCCGCGAGCGAGCCCACGACCGAGTCGACCTCCACGAAGGGCGGCACCGCCCGGGACAAGGGCGCGGACAAGCGCTCCGGTGACCCACGCAAGCGCGCGGCCGCCCAGGCCAAGGAGGACAAGGCCGAGGCCAAGGCCCGCCACAAGGTCAAGGCGCAGCGCATCGGCAACCCGTCGTGGTTCGTCCCGCTCATGCTCGCCCTGATGCTCATCGGCCTGGTGTGGGTCGTGACCTTCTACATCACCCAGGAGAAGTACCCCGTCGAGTCGTGGGGCCGCTGGAACCTCGGCGGCGGCTTCGCCTTCATCCTCGCCGGCTTCGCGATGACGACCCGCTGGAAGTAGCCGCAGCCCCTCCGACGGCGCGCCGCACCACAGCACACCAGAACCCGCACGACCACCAGGTCGTGCGGGTTCTGCACATCCAAGCCTGTGGACAACCGGAGTTGTCCACAGGCTTGTTCACAGCTGGGGACAAATGACACGCGTGTAACTCCCGAGTTCTCGGGGGACTGCGGACTGTCCTCAGGCGAAGGGGAGGGGCACGGGGGCCGGGGACGCCGCGTACTTGGCCACGCCGAGCGCGAGCACGATCACCAGCACACCCACGATGGCGACCCAGGCCAGCGCAGGGCGGCCACGGCTGCGGGAGACGGCGATCGCGAGCGCGAGGAGACCCCCGGCGATCAGGCCGCCGAGGTGCGCCTGCCAGGCGACATTGGGGATGACGAACCCGAGGACGGCGTTGATCCCGATGACCGCCACCATGCCGGAGCTGTCCCGACCGAGGTGCCGGTTGAGGACGAAGAGGGCGCCGAAGAGTCCGAAGACCGCGCCGGACGCGCCCACCAGGGGAGTGGTGGACATCGCCGGCTGGAAGAGCAGCCAGGTCACCGCACCGGCCAGCGCACTCACGAGGTACAGCGCCAGGTAGCGCGCCCACCCGAGCATCTGCTCGAGGTAGCCGCCGATCATCCACAGCGCGAGCATGTTGAAGCCGATGTGCATGATCTGGTACGGGCTGTGGGCGAAGGCCGAGGTGATCAGCCGCCAGGGCTCGCTCGTGCCGAGGAAGGGCGCGAAAGCGACCTCCTGGAAGACCCGCGGCGAGGCGAGCTCACCGAGCCAGACGAGGACGCAGATCGCGATGATCGCGATCGTCAGGTACGGGCGGTCGGCGCCGGCTCGTCCGCCGAAGACGGTGACCCGGGGGCGCTCCCCCTTCGCCTGCTCCCGGATGCAGTCCACGCACTGGACACCGACGGCGGCGCTGCGCTGGCAGTCGGGGCACACCGGACGGCGACACCGCTGGCAGCGGATGTAGGACACCCGGTCGGGGTGTCGCGGGCAGGTGGGGACCTCTGTGCCGGGACCGCCGTCCGACACCCGGCCGGACGGCGGCTGCGACATCGTGATCAGTCCTGGAGGAGCTCGACGGACTCGATGGAGACCGGCTCGACCGGCTTGTCCATCGCACCCGTGGGGACGGCCGCGATCTTGTCGACGACCTCACGGCTCGGACCGTCGGCGACCTCGCCGAAGATCGTGTGCTTGCCGTTGAGCCACGGGGTCTCGCCGACGGTGACGAAGAACTGGGAACCGTTGGTGCCCTTGCCTCCTCGCTTGCCCGCGTTGGCCATGGCCAGCAGGTAGGGCTTGGCGAAGGTCAGGTCGGGGTGGATCTCGTCGTCGAACTCGTAGCCGGGTCCGCCGATGCCCTGACCCAGCGGGCAACCGCCCTGGATCATGAAGCCGGGGATGATCCGGTGGAAGCCCAGACCGTCGTAGTACTTGGTCGGGTTGGTGCGACCGGCGTCGTCCTTGTACTCCTTCTCGCCCGAGGCGAGGCCGACGAAGTTGTCGACGGTCTTGGGTGCCTGGTTGGGGAAGAGCTCGATGGTGATGTCGCCGTGGGTCGTGTGCAGGATCGCCTTCATGGGACTCATCGTAGTCAGCCCACGCGGGGCGCGGGTGTGGCGGGGTTGTCACGCCCCTCGGTTTCGTCGTGGGCGGATCCGGTGCAGGATGGGGGAGTACCCCACGTCCGCAGGAGGAAGTGTGTTCCAGAAGAACAACAAGGTCGAGGGTGGACGCGTCCGCGCTCACGAGACGGCCGAGTCCGCATCGCTGAAGGTCCACGAGATCATCGACAAGGTGGCCGAGCAGTCCGAGCACGGCGCGGAGCGGGCCCAGGAGCTCAAGGGCTCCGCCGCTGACCACGCCGCCGCCGCGCGGGTGACCGCTACGGCCAGGGCTGCCGACCTGCGTGAGCAGGCTCAGGAGGCCAAGAAGCAGGCCGCCAAGGACGCCAAGAAGGGCAAGAAGGACGCCCGCAAGCAGGTCCGGTCGGTCACCACGTCGGCCCGCAAGCAGGGCAAGAAGGCCGGCAAGGACGCGCAGGACCTGCGCGACACCTTCGTCGACGACGTGCTGCCCAAGGTGGTCACGACCGCCTCGGGTCTGGCCGCCGCCGGTGCTGCCGCGAGCCGCAAGGCCGCGGACGAGGCCACCAACCGGGCGCCGGAGGTCATCGCCGCGCTGCGCGACGACCGCGACCCCCAGGCTGCTCTCGCCGCCGTCAAGGGCGAGAAGCCCAAGAAGAAGCGCGGGCTCAAGCTACTGCTCCTGGCCCTCGTGGCCGGTGGCATCGCAGCCTTCGTCGCCAAGCAGAAGCAGGGCCCCAAGAAGGACCCGTGGGCCGTGCCGGCCGGCGACCCCTACAAGGCCCCCACCAGTGGACGCGAGTCCACGGTCCCGGCCAGCCCGGCGCCCGCCGCGGCTGCCGGTGTCGCCCCGGCCGCCGAGGTCGCCGAGAGCGCCGACGTCACCGACCCGCTGGCGGCCGCTCCGGTTGTCGACGGCGAGTCGGCCGAGGGCACCGACGCCTGGAGCTCGGCGCGCGACTGGGCCGACAACTCGGCCGTCCCGTCCGTCTCGGACACCTCCGAGGGCGCTGACCTGTCCACCGACCACCTCGGTGGCGACCTCCCGGTCGACGGTGACAGCAAGGCCTGACGCAGCAAGCGTCAGCCGCATCGCTCCCTGAGGAGCGTGCGCAGCACGCGTCTCGAAGGGGGCTGGTCCGCCAACGCGCGGACCAGCCCCCTTCGTGACGCTTGCAGAGCAAGCCCTCAGGGCGGCGCCTTCGTCATGCCTGCAGAGCAAACCCTCAGGCGAGGAAGGTGCCCACCAGCTGGGTGAAGTCCTCGGTGTGCTCGATCTGCACCCAGTGCCCGCACTGGCCGTAGACGTGCAGCTGGGACTGCTCGATGAGCTCGTTGAGCCGCATGGAGTTGCTCAGCGGGATGACCTCGTCGTCGCGCCCGTGGACGATCAGGGTGGGCTGGGTCAGCGATCGGATGTCGGAGTCCGGGATGGTCATGGCCTCGACCGAGCGCTGCCGCGGGGCGGGGAACATCGCGCTGTAGGCCTCGTGGACCCCCGGGCGAGTCGCCGCTGCGAGGCGCAGCCTGGCCAGGTCCTCGGTGAGCAGCGAGCGGTCGTAGGCGAAGACATCCATGAGCTCGACCATGTTGGGCAGGCTCGGCTCGAAGCCCCACACCTTGTCCAGGCCCTCCGTGATCTCGAAGGGGACACCCACGGCGCCCATGAGGACGAGCTTGCTCACGCGGTCGGGGTGGTGCGTCGCGACATTGAGCGCGAGGGCCCCGCCGAAGCTGTTGCCGACGATGGCGACGCGGTCCAGGCCGAGGGCGTCGAGCAGTCCGACGAGGTGCTCGGTCCACGTCGCCATGTCGTAGGTGACCCCGTCGGGCCGCTCCGTGTAGCCGAAGCCGAGGATGTCGGGGGCGATGACGCGGTGCTGCTTGGACAGCACGGGCAGCACCGTGCGCCAGTTGGCCCAGGCGCTGACGCCCGGCCCGGAGCCGTGGATGAGCAGGACGGGGTCGCCCTCACCGACGTCGTGGTAGTTGGTGGCGATGCCGCCCACGTCAATCGTCGCGGCGACCTCTGGGTTGGCGGTCTCGAGCGTGTTCATGTCTCGCAACCTAGGACCGCGGCGAGCGCCGGCAGAAGGGGTGTTCCGCACAGCGCCCGCTCGGGTGGACTCAGGCGCTGACGACCGCGGGCTCCGGATCGGGGTCGGTCTGCTGGGTGCGCTGGCGCGGGATGAGCAGGCACACGAGCGCACCGACGAGCGTGGCGCCGGCCCCCACGAGGAAGCAGATCTGGAAGGCCGACTGGTCGGGGATGACATGTCCGCCGAGGGAGATCGTGCGGCTGGTGAGGATGGCAGCCATGACCGCACCGGCGATCGTCGTCCCGACCGAGCGCATGAGGCCGTTGACCCCCACGCTCGCTCCCGCCTCGTGCTCCGGGACGTTGTCGAGGATCAGGGTGGGCATGGCGGCATAGCCGATGCCGACGCCCGCACTCGCCACGAGGGTGGCGACCATGAGCTGCCAGGGGGCGCTCATCAGGCCGAGCGCGACGACATAGCCAGCACTGATGACGACGGCGCCGATCGCCAGGGTGAACTTGGCGCCGATGGTGTTGATGAGGCGGCTCGAGACGGGCGCGAAGAGCATCATCATCAGTCCGCCGGGCGCCATCCACAGACCCGCCTCGAGGATCGACTGGCCGAGGCCGTAGCCCGTGGTCTCCGGCATCTCGAGCAGCTGGGGCACGACGATCATCTGGGCCATCATCCCGAAGCCGATGAGCAGGGCCGCGATGTTGGTGAAGAGCACGGGACGACGCACGGTGGTGCGCAGGTCGACGATGGGGTCGTCGTGACGGAGCTGGTACCAGCCCCAGACCAGCAGGACGACGAGTCCGCCGGCGATGCTCCCTGTCGTGCGACCGGAGCCCCAGCCCCACTCGGAGCCCTTGCTGACGCCGACGAGGACGGCCGACAGCCCCACGGCGAGACCGATGATGCCGGGCACGTCGATGTGCGAGGGGTGGGCGTCGTGGACGGCCGGCACGACGACGGCGGTGGTGACGAGGACGATCAGGGCCAGGATCGCGGAGAACCAGAAGAGGCCGTGCCAGGAGAAGTCCTCGGCGATCCACGCCGAGAGCGGCAGACCGACCGCGCCACCGACGCCCATGGTGGCGCTCACGACCGCGACGGCGCCCGCCCGCTTCTCGACCGGTGCGATCTCGCGCACCAGGCTGATGGCGACGGGGATGTAGCCCATCGCCATGCCCTGCAGCGCCCGCCCGACGAGGAAGGGGGCGAGGCCGCTCGAGAGGGCCGCGATGACGGAGCCGAGCACGAGGAGCGCGGCGGAGGCGACGAGTACCTTCTTCTTGCCGAACATGTCGGCCAGGCGGCCGGTCACCGGCATGGTGATGGCGGCTGCGAGGAGGGTTGCGGTGACTGCCCAGGAGGCGTTGGCCGCCGCGGTGCCGAGCAGCCGCGGCAGCTCGCCCTGGATGGGGATGACGAGCGACTGCATGAGGGCGCCGCTCAGGCTGCCCAGGCACAGGGCCGCGATGATGGCGTTGGGCGAAAAACGTGCGGGCACGACGGCCGGCGACGAAGGGGGCATGCGGAGGAGTCCTTGTCCCGTGCGGGATATGTACGTTACACAAACTGACCTTGTGTACTGTACACATCACCTCCTCCTGACGAAAGGCGCGCTCGCATGAACTCCCTCACCCCCGCCGAGGGTCCCGCCTGGACAGCGATCTGCGTGGCGGCCCGGTGGGCCAACGTCCGCCGCGGTGTCGAGGGCGGCCAGCTGCTGCGGGTTGCCGACGGTCGGATGCTGTGGCTCCTGCGCGACGGGCAGCCGCGCACCCTGCGCCAGCTCGCGGAGGAGCTCGACCTGGAGCAGTCGACCGTCAACCGACAGGTCCACGCCGCCCTCGACTCCGGCATCATCGTGCGGTTCAGGCCGCAGGACTCCGCCTCCTACGTGGTGACGATGAGCGACGAAGGGGAGGCCCGCTTCCGGTCTGACATGGGGCGCCTCACGAGCGTCTACGAGCGGGCCCTCGCGGTGATCCCGGAGCAGGAGCAGGAGCGCTTCCTCGAGCACCTCGGCGCCTTCGTCGAGGGCCTCGACGAGGCGAGCCGTGCCACGCTGGTCCCATGACCTCCGGCGAGTCGATCCGTGAGCACGCCCTCTCCCTTCCCGAGGCGTGGCCGGACGAGCCGTGGGAGGGCGACCTGGTGGCCAAGGTCGGGCCGAGCGACAAGGGCAAGATCTTCGCCTTCCTCGGCGCGACCTCGCTCGGCGTCAAGGCCGGCGCCACCCGTGAGGAGGCGGACGAGTGGCTCGCCCGCTACCCGGACGACGCGTCGGTCATGGCCTACATCGGCCGCAACGGCTGGAACACGTTGGCGACCGACGGCGCGATCCCCCTCGAGGAGCTGCTCGAGGCCGTCGAGGACTCCTACGCCATGGTCGTGGCCAAGCTGCCCAAGAAGCACCGGCCGACCACCTGAGCCGCCGCTGCGGCCGACCACGCGAGAGCCCCTGAGCAGACACCTGCTCAGGGGCTCGTCGTTCTTGTGTGGAGACTAGGGGGTTCGAACCCCTGACCCCCGCCTTGCAAAGGCGGTGCTCTACCAGCTGAGCTAAGTCCCCTGGTTCAGTTGTCCTACGGGCGGATCAGGACCGCCGGTCCGAGGCCGCGGCCCACGCTCCGCCGGGACCAGCCGGTCCGGGGGTGCTGGTCATGCGGCTGGTGGCGGCGTGCAGGTCCTTCTCGGACCGTTGCTGCTCGACCTTGCGCTTGACATATGCCGCGCCGGCAGCGGCCGCGACGAGTACGAGAACCTTCTTCATGGAACTCTCCTCACCGTAGGACGTGGTGGGCCCAGGAGGACTTGAACCTCCGACCTCTTCGTTATCAGCGAAGCGCTCTAACCGCCTGAGCTATGGGCCCGTGCTGCGCCGTGGATCTCTCCGTGGCGCGACGCCCGAGATTACCCCACACCCGCCGCCGAAACCAAAACGGCGACGGGCACGCGGATCAGTCGTCGGTCAGCGTCATGTGCACGCCGCCGACCAGGCTGGCGACGATGTTGTAGAGGAAGGCCCCCAAGGTCGCGATGGCCGTCCACAGGAAGACGTCGACGACCGCGATGACGATCGACAGCGAGACGACCCGGCCGAAGCCGAGGAAGTCCATGACGTCGAACTTCTCGCCCGAGCCGTCGCCGATGATCTGGCCCGCGAGCTCGTTGACGGAGTCGAAGACCCCCATCGCGGACAGCAGGATCCACATGACGGCGGCCATGACGACCAGGGCGATGCCCATGGCCACCGAGACGAGGAAGCCGACCTTCATCACCGAGAAGGGGTCGACCCGCGACACCATGAGCTTGACCCGACGGCCAGCCTTGGGGGCAGGGCGCGAGCCTGGGCCCGCGGCCTGCGAACGGCGGGACTGCGACGAGCCGGCGGCCGTTCTCACGGCCGTGGTCTCTCCTGTCGAGCTCACTCCTGGTCACCTCCGGGGGCGTCCCCCTGCTGGGCGGGATCCACCGGGTCATTCCCGGTGGACTGCACGTCAGGGTCCGACGCTACATCGTCAGGCTGCGCCTCACCGTCAGCCACGACCTCCGCGTCGTCATCACCGCGGTCGACATTGCGTGCCACGGCGACGATCGAGTCGCCCTTGCGAGGCTTGGCGAAGGTGACGCCCTGGGTGTTGCGGCTGGTGCGGCTGATCTCGGTGACGGCGGAGCGGACGATGTTGCCCTTCTCCATGACCACCATGACCTCGTCGTCCTCGTCCACGGCGAGCGCACCGACGAGGTGGCCCCCCTTGCCCGACTTGGCCGCGGTGACGCCCAGCCCGGCGCGGCCCTTGGCCGCCCACTGGGAGGCCGCGGTGCGCTTGGCCACGCCGTTCTCGAAGACGACGAAGACGTCCGGGTCGCTCCCTTCGGGGATGACGTTGAGCGCCAGCAGCGAGTCGTCGCCGCGGAACTTCATGCCGGTGACGCCGCTCGTCGAGCGGCCCATCGGCCGCAGCACGTCGTCGGTGGCGTGGAAGCGCACGGACATGGCCTCGCGCGAGACGAGCAGCAGGTCGTCCTCGGCGGAGACCAGACCGACGCCGACGAGCTCGTCGTCCTCGCGCAGCTTGATCGCGATGAGCCCGCCGCTGCGCGGCGAGTCGTACTCGGTCAGGCGGGTCTTCTTGACCAGGCCGCGCTTCGTCGCCAGGACGAGGTAGGGGGCCGCCTCGTAGTCCTTGATCGCGTAGACCGCGGCGATCTGCTCGTCCGGCTGGAAGGCCAGCAGGTTGGCCACGTGCTGGCCCCTGCCGTCACGCGCGGCCTCCGGCAGCTCGTAGGCCTTGACGCGGTACACCCGGCCGAGGTTGGTGAAGAAGAGCAGCCAGTGGTGCGAGGTGGTCGTGAAGAAGTTGCGCACGACGTCCTCGCCACGAAGGGAGGCACCGCGCACCCCCTTGCCGCCGCGCTTCTGCGCGCGGTACTCGTCGACCCGCGTGCGCTTGGCGTAGCCCCCGCGGGTGATCGTGACGACCACGTCCTCCTCGGGGATGAGGTCCTCCATGGCGACGTCGCCGTCGTAGGGGAGGATCCGGCTGCGTCGGTCGTCGCCGTAGCGGTCGACGATCTCACCGAGCTCGTCCTTGACGATCTGTCGCTGCCGCTCGGGCTTGGCGAGGATGTCCTTGTAGTCGATGATCCGGGTCTCGATCTCGTCGTGCTCGTCGATGATCTTCTGCCGCTCCAGGGCCGCGAGGCGCCGCAGCTGGAGGTTGAGGATCGCCATGGCCTGCAGCTCGTCGATGTCGAGGAGCTCGATCAGGCCGGTCCGGGCCTCGTCGACCGTGGGGGAGCGACGGATGAGCGCGATGACCTCGTCGAGCATGTCGAGGGCCTTGAGGTAGCCGCGCAGGATGTGGATCGCGGCCTCGTCCTTGCGCAGCCGGTACTCGGTGCGCCGCACGATGACATCGATCTGGTGCTCGACCCAGTGCCGGATGAAGGCCGAGATCGGCAGCGTGCGCGGCACGCCGTCGACGAGGGCGAGCATGTTGGCGCCGAAGTTGGTCTGCAGCTGGGTGTGCTTGTAGAGGTTGTTGAGCACGACCTTGGCGACCGCGTCCCGCTTCAGGACGATGACGAGGCGCTGACCGGTGCGACCGGAGGTCTCGTCGCGGATGTCGGCGATGCCCGACAGGCGGCCTTCCTTGGTCATCTCGGCGATCTTCTGCGCCAGCGCGTCGGGGTTGACCTGGTAGGGCAGCTCGGTGACGACGAGGCAGGTACGACCCTGGATCTCCTCGACCTCGACGACCGCGCGCATGATGATCGAGCCGCGGCCCGTGCGGTAGGCGTCCTCGATCCCGCGGGTACCCATGATGAGCGCACCCGTCGGGAAGTCGGGGCCCTTGATGAAGCCCATGACGGCCTCGAGGGCCTCCTCACGGGTGGACTCCGGGTGGTTGAGCATCCACTGGGCGGCGTCGGCGACCTCCCGCAGGTTGTGCGGGGGGATCTGGGTGGCCATGCCGACGGCGATGCCGGCGGAGCCGTTGGCCAGCAGGTTGGGGAAGCGG
Organism: Janibacter limosus; assembly: GCF_004295485.1. Taxonomy (NCBI): domain Bacteria; kingdom Bacillati; phylum Actinomycetota; class Actinomycetes; order Micrococcales; family Intrasporangiaceae; genus Janibacter; species Janibacter limosus. Next base: position 3,190,490 of record NZ_CP036164.1, read on the forward strand.
GCGGGCAGCACGTCCGGCTGCATCGTCTTGCCGTCGTAGTTGGGGACGAAGTCGACCGTCTCCTGGTCGATGTCGCGCACCAGCTCCAGCGATAGCGGGGCCATCTTGCACTCGGTGTACCGGGGGGCGGCCGCGCCGTCGTTGCCGGCGGAGCCGAAGTTGCCCTGCCCGTCGATGAGCGGGTAGCGCAGCGACCACGGCTGGACGAGACGCACCATCGCGTCGTAGATCGCGCTGTCACCGTGCGGGTGGTACTGGCCCATGACGTCGCCGACGACGCGCGAGCACTTGTTGTACCCGCGGTCGGGCCGGTAGCCGCCGTCGTACATCGCGTAGACGATGCGGCGATGGACGGGCTTGAGGCCGTCGCGCACGTCGGGCAGCGCACGGGAGACGATCACGCTCATCGCGTACTCGATGTAGCTGCGCTGCATCTCCGCGTTGAGGTCGATCGGCTCGGTGCGGTCGGTCTCGGGAGGAGTGGTGGGGATGTCGGTCATGTGCTCAGGTCACCTCGGGGTCGTGCCGAAGGGGGATGGTCGGACACCTCGCGGAGCCGGCCACGCGGGTTCTTGGGGGCACTCGGGGGGCGGACCCCCGCGCGTGCTTCTTGGGGGGGCAGGCGGGGGGGCGTAGCCCCCCGAGCGTTCAGATGTCGAGGAAGCGCACGTCGCGCGCGTTCTTCTGGATGAAGCTGCGGCGCGACTCGACGTCCTCGCCCATGAGCACGGCGAAGATCTCGTCGGCCGCGGCGGCGTCGTCGAGGGTCACCTGGAGCAGGACGCGGCTGTCGGGAGCCATCGTGGTCTCCCACAGCTCCTGGTAGTTCATCTCGCCCAGACCCTTGTAGCGCTGGATGGCGTTGTCCTTGGGCAGTCGCCACCCCTTCGACTGGCCCTCGGCGACCCGCGCGTCGCGCTCACGGTCGGTGAAGGCGAACTCGTGGTCGTGGTTGGACCACTTGAGCCGGTAGAGCGGGGGCTGGGCCAGGTAGACGTAACCGGCCTCGATGAGCGGCTTCATGAAGCGGAAGAGGAGCGTCAGCAGCAGCGTGCGGATGTGCATGCCGTCGACATCGGCATCGGCCATCAGCACGATCTTGTGATAGCGCGCCTTGGCGATGTCGAAGTCCTCGCCGATGCCCGTGCCGAAGGCCGAGATCAGCGCCTGGACCTCCTGGTTGGCCAGCACGCGGTCGATCCGTGCCTTCTCGACGTTGAGGATCTTGCCGCGGATGGGCAGGATCGCCTGGTTCTCCGGGTTGCGCCCGGCCTTGGCGGAGCCGCCGGCGGAGTCACCCTCGACGATGAAGACCTCGGAGACCGTGGGGTCCTTGGTCTGGCAGTCCGAGAGCTTGCCCGGCAGGCCGCCGGACTCCATCAGGCCCTTGCGTCGGGTGGCCTCGCGTGCCTTGCGGGCGGCCATCCGGGCGGCGGCAGCCTGCACGGACTTGCGCACGATGTCCTTGCCCTCGTTGGGGTGGGCCTCGAGCCAGTGGCCGAACTCGTCCGTCATGGCCCGCTGGACGAAGCCCTTGACCTCGGAGTTGCCCAGCTTGGTCTTGGTCTGGCCCTCGAACTGGGGCTCGCCGAGCTTGACCGAGATGACCGCCGTCAGGCCCTCACGGATGTCGTCACCGGTGAAGTTGTCGTCCTTGTCCTTGAGGAGGTTCTGCTTGCGCGCGAAGTCGTTGACCATCTTGGTCAACGCCGACCGGAAGCCCTCCTCGTGGGTGCCGCCCTCGTGGGTGTTGATCGCGTTGGCGTAGGTGTGCACCGACTCGCTGTAGGCACTCGTCCACTGCATGGCGATCTCGAGGGAGAGCTCACGCTCGGTGTCCTCGGTCTCCATCGAGATGATCTCGGCGGTGACCGGCTCGGCCTTCTTGGAGCTGACGAGGTGCTGCACGTAGTCGACGAGGCCGTTGTCGTAGCGGTAGGAGACCTTGCGTGCCTTCTTGGGGGCCGCGGTCTGCTCCTCCGAGTCGACGACCTCGGTGATGTCGGCGTCGACCGCGTCGAAGTCCTCGTCCTGGTCGGCCTCGGTGGGCTCGGGCACCCGCTCGTCGACGAGGTTGATCGTCAGGCCCTTGTTGAGGAAGGCCATCTGCTGGAACCGGGCGCGGATCGTCTCCCAGTCGTACTCGACCGTCTCGAAGATCTCCTCGTTGGCCCAGTAGGTGATCGTGGTCCCGGTCGCATCGGTCTCCTCCTCGCGCTGGAGGGGTCCCATCGGCACGCCGTGCTCGAAGGACATCCGGTGCGCGTAGCCCTTCTGCCGGACGCACACGTCCAGGCGGCTCGACAGGGCGTTGACGACGGACGAGCCGACGCCGTGCAGACCGCCGGAGACCTTGTAGCCGCCGCCGCCGAACTTGCCACCGGCGTGCAGCTGCGTCAGGACGAGCTCGACAGCCGAGATGCCCTCGGCCTCGTGGATGTCGGTGGGGATGCCGCGGCCGTTGTCCTTGACCCGCACCGCGCCGTTGTCCATGAGCGTGACGTCGATGGTGTCGGCGTGACCTGCCATCGCCTCGTCCACGGCGTTGTCGACGATCTCCCACACGAGGTGGTGCAGACCGCGCTCACCCGTGGAACCGATGTACATGCCGGGCCGCTTGCGCACCGCCTCGAGGCCCTCGAGGACCTGGATGGCGCTCGCGTCGTACTCGGGACCCCCGGTGTCCGGGGACTTCGGCTGGTCATCAGGCGACTGCGCGTCTGCCACGGTGCTCCTCGAGCTGGTGCGGTGCATGGATTACCGCGGGCTGGCCCTCTGGGCTGGCACCGCGGCCTCAACCCCCTGATTCTACCCCTTCACCGCCCTGGGCGACGCATCTTGGGGGCCCCTGTGGGCACTTCTCGCCGCGGATACCCGTCGGCGACGACTCCCGGTACGTCGTCCGGCCCCTCAGGCGCTCTGAGAGCCGCTCCCGGCAACCGGCCGAGCAGGCCCGCGCGGCCGGGCCCGCCCCCTTCGCTCCGGGTCAGGGGCAGTGCCCGGTCGGCAGGTCGCCGCGGTGGCTGCGCAGCGCCTCCACGAGCTCGTCCGCCACCGCGATGCCCTCCTGGTGGTTGCCGGCGCGGACCTGCAGGGTGACGGCGGTGGCTCCCTTCGCCCCGGTCACGATGCCCAGCTGCCGCACGACGTAGCCGCCCGGGGTCGGACCCCAGCCACCCTTGTAACGAGCGCCGTCGATCCCACCGAGGCCCCATCGCTGCCCGTCCGCGACCCGGCCCATGGCCTGCGTGATCGACGTCGATCCGGCGAGGCAGGGGAGTGCGGCGGTGAAGCGCGTCTGGTCGGTGAGGCGCCAGGTCGACTGCCCGAAGGGGGAGTACCCGGGCACCGTGACCCGCGGCGGGACGCCGGTGCGGCGGTCGCGGCCCCGCTCGAGCTGCACCTCGACGGCCGTGGCCGCACGGTGGCCGCCGCCGAGATCCGCCCACAGCCGGCCGGCCGCCTCGTTGTCCGACGCGGTGAGGGCCCGGTCGATGTCGGGGCCCATCTGCTGTCCATGACCGGCCCGGACCACCGCCAGCGCGAGGGGCACCTTGATCGTCGACCAGGCCACGAGCGGCTGGGCGTCTCCGACGACCCGCACCGCTCCCTTCGTGCCGACCGGGGACCAGGCCACCGCGATCTCTGCCTCCGGGTGCGCACCGATGACCCGGCCGAGCGAGCGGGCCAGGGCCGTCGCCGGACGCCCGGTGGGCGCCGTCGTCGACGCGGTCGATGTCGACGACGACGTGCGTGGGGAGGTCGCACCGTCCGACCTCGCAGGCGACCCCGTGCACGCCGTGGTCAGGGCGACGAGCACCCCCACGCCAGCGGCCAGGAGGCGCCGCGCCATGTCAGTAGAGGACGACGACGGCGTTGTTGCCGCCGGTGCAGCGGGTGACCGCCGCGCCGGTGCAGGTCATCGTGTAGCTCTTGTCGGTCACGGGACTGCGGACCTCGAGGCTGGCACTGCCACCCTTGGGCTTCGCCGCGACATAGGCGTCACGCACGGCACTGGCGAAGGCGCACGAGGTGACCTCGCTACCGCGCCCGACGGCGACACCTGCCTTAGGCCCGGCGCACTCGGTGACGCCCCTCGGCGCCTTGCCCGGGCGCTTTGCCGACGAGGAGGAGGAGGAGGAGGACGTGCTCGTCGACGTCGAGGAGGTCGACGGCGGCGAGGTCGTCTCCTGCGAAGAGGTGGTCTCGGTGACCGTGGTGGACTGGGCCACCGGTGTGTCGTCGTCGCTGGTCGCCACCACGGCGCCACCGACGCACAGCGCGCCGAGCAGGACACCGCCGACGAGCACCGCCACCATCGCCAGCGGCGAGAGGCCACGGCGCGGGGGCTCGTGCTGGACCGCCGGCTGCTGGTGCTGTGCGGGTGTTGGGCTCCAGGTGGCGCTCGGCGGGGTCGTGGCCTGCGCGGGTGGCGTCGGGTCCGGCTCCCACCAGCCCTCGGGCACCGCGCCCTGGGGGGTGGGCTCCGGGGTGATGACGGGGCCCCGTCGCACGGCCTGGGTCGCTTCTTCGCGACGGCGCAGCTCGACGTCCTGCGTGGGCTCGTCGTCCGGGTGCTCGGCGAAGGCCGCCCCGCTCGGCTCGGTGGGCGCGGGGCCCATCCGTCCGGACGATGTCGGGTCGCCGAAGAAGTCGTCGAAGGCGTCGTCGCCGCCGTTCTTCGGTCCGCTCATGGTGACTCCTCTGGCATCTCGTCGCCCTCAGATCAAGAGCAGCACCTCACGATGCCATAACGACCGGGGGGGTCCGCCAATCGACGGTGTTCTGCTCGCAGTATGGTCCTCCGCCTCGCCGACGGGTCAGTCCAGCAGGTCGTCGATCGGCGCTTCGAGGTACCGCGTTGCGAAGGTGTCGGTCAGGTGGGTCCCCGGGCCGAAGATCAGCGTGCCGTCCACCACCGCGGGGTAGGTGCCGTCGCGACCATCGCGAGCCACGATCGGCTTGAGGTCGAGCAGCGGCACGCGCGGCCGCGAGCTGCGGGCCGCCGCGAGCATGGCATCGCGCGATCGTCCCCAGTGCTTCCGCGTCCACCGGAATCCGGTGCCGTGCTCGACCACCTCTGACAGGACGTCCTCCTTCGGGGCCGGGGTGACGGTGACGAGACGCACGTCGGCGTCCGCCTGCTCCCGCAGCCGGGCGACGGTGCGGATGACCTCACCCGTGTGGTCCATGCCCTGGCCCGTGAGCAGGACGATCGGTCGCTCCTCCTTGTCCGCGACGATCTGCTCGAGCACCTCCTCGCGCCACCGGCGCTCGTCGGGAGGGCCCTCGGCCGGCAGCACGAAGGACACCGTCGCCTTGGAGCGCGGTTTGAGCGCCAGACCACGCTTCTTCGCCACAGCCAGGGCCGGCGTCGCGAGCTGGGCGGCCATCGAGTCGCCCACGAGGTACAACGGACGCCCGTCCACGTCCCCGTAGACATTCGTCGTGGGCTGGTAGTCCGACCCCGTCAGGTGGTCACCCGTCCGGTAGACGAAGGACTGGTCCTTGAGCGCGACGTCGAGGGCGGGGGTGACCGACGCCTTCGGGCGGGGGGAGTATGCGGCGCCGGGCGAGCTGCACGCAGCCGCGCTACCAGCCAGCAGTGACACGCCCGCGGCCAACGAGACCAGTCGACGGCATCGGGCACGGACCATCGCGTGTGCTTCTCTCGTCGCGGGGTCAGGACGGGGGCAGACTCTACGTCCCGGGGACGACCCTGTCGATCTGCATGACGACGGCCTTGGGCTCGGTGAAGAACTCCCGGCTGAAGTTGCCGCCCTCGCGCCCGACGCCGGAGTCACCGACACCGCCGAAGGGAGTGCGCAGGTCGCGGATGAAGAAGCAGTTGACCCAGACCGTGCCCGCCCTGAGGTTGGAGCTGACGCGGTGGGCGCGAGAGAGGTTCTCGGTGAAGAGCATCGCGTTGAGCCCGTACCGGGTGTCGTTGGCCAGCTGCACGGCCTCCGCCTCGGTCTCGAAGCGGTTGACGACGCACACCGGGCCGAAGATCTCCTCGCAGTACTGCCTGGAGTCCAGCGGCAGATCGACCAGGACCGTGGGGCGCACGAGCCAGCGGCCCTCCTCGTCGACACCACCGGTGAGCATCCGGCCGCCCTGCTCCTCGATGCCCTCGAGGTAGCCCGAGACCTTGTCGAAGTGCTTCTTGCTCGCGAGCGAGGAGTACTTGACGTCCGGGTCGAAGGGGTCGCCGATCGTCAGTGCCTCGGCGGCCTCGACGAAGCGCTTCATGAACTCGTCGTAGATGCCGGACTGGACGAAGAGGCGCGAGCCCGCGAGGCAGATCTGACCCGAGTTGCGGAAGATCGCCTCGACCGCCCAGTGGACGGCGTTGTCGATGTCCGCATCGTCGAAGACGATGTTGGCGCCCTTGCCGCCCAGCTCGAGCGAGACGGGAGCCAGGTGGGTCGAGGCCGAGGCCATGACCGTCTTGCCCGTCGTCGACGAGCCGGTGAAGGTCACCCGGTCGACGCGGTCGTCGGCCGTGAGGGTCGACCCGGCCGGTGCGCCGTGCCCGTTGAGGACGTTGAGCACGCCCGGGGGGAACCCGGCCTCGACGGCCAGCCGCCCCAGCAGGGTCACCGACGCGGGCGTGTCCTCGCTCGGCTTGATGATGCACGTGTTGCCCCACGCGATGGCCGGCGCGATCTTCCACGTCGCCATCATCAGCGGGAAGTTCCACGGCGAGATCGCCGCGACGACCCCGACGGGGCCGAACTCGCTGTAGGTGTGGTGGCCCGACGGCATCGGGTAGACCTCACCGGTGTGGTCACGCTGGTGGTCGGCGAAGAAGCGGAAGTTGGCCACCGACCGGCCCACGTCGTGCTTGGCCTGGGCGAAGGGCTTGCCCATGTTGGTCGAGTCGAGCGTGGCCAGGTCGTCGGCCCGCTCCTCCATGAGGTCCGCGAGCTTGTGGATCGCCGCGGCGCGCTCTGGGCCGGTCATCCGCGGCCACGGACCCTCGTCGAAGGCCTTGCGGGCACTGGCGATCGCCCGCTCGGCGTCCTCGGCGCCGCCCTCGGCGGCCTGGGCGAACACCTCCTGGGTGTAGGGGTTCCACACGTCGAAGCGCTCGCCGGAGAGGCTCTCGACCTCGACGCCATCGATGATGTGACCGAAGAACTGGGTGCTCATGGGGTGCTCTCCTGGGGGTCTGCAGCCTGCGCGGCCTTGCGCTCGGTGATCGTGACGTCACCGGCGGCGAAGTGGTCGGTGGGGATCTCGTTGACGAGGACCCGGATGGCCTCCTTGGGCGCGACGCCGGTGTCGACGAGCGCCTCGGTGATCGCCGAGATCATCGATCGGATGGTCTCGGGCGTCCGCCCCTGCGTGAGCGTGACCTGGACGATCGGCACGTCACTCGCCCCCGTGGATCCGCACGGAGCCGAGGGTGGTGAAGTGCAGCGAGATGGAGGACCCGGGGGTGGCGAAGTACGCGTCGGTCATCCCACCGGTGAGCACGATCCAGCCGGCCTCGATGGCGTGACCTCGGGTGGCGAGGTCGTTGGCAGCGAGGGCGAGCGCCTCGCCGGGGTGGCCCTGCACGGCGGCACCGGTCGCCGAGTCGACGACCTGACCGCCGACCTCGACGAGGACGGCCTCGGTCGACAGGTCCAGGGCACTCGGCGGGACGGACACGGGACCGGTGACGAAGGCGCCCGAGCTCGCGTTGTCGGCGATGACGTCACCGGCGGCGAACTTGAAGTCCTTGTAGCGGCTGTCGATGACCTCGGCACCGCCGAGGACCTGGTCGACGGCCGCCATCGCCTGCGCGGCGGTGACCCCGGGTCCCTCGAGCCGCTCGCCCATGACGAAGACGATCTCCGGCTCGATGCGCGGGTGGATCAGCTTGTCCTGCGGCACGGGGTCGCCGGCCGGCAGGATCATCGCGTCCGTGAGCCACGCGACGAAGGGGGTCTCGACCCCCATGCGCTGCTGCTTGGCCCGCGAGGTGAGCCCCAGCTTGATGCCGATGAGCTTCTCGCCGCGGTCGAGGCGACGCTGCAGGGTGAGGTCCTGGATCTCGTAGCCGGTGGCCACGTCCAGCTCGGGCCACTCGTCGGTGAACTTCACCCGGTCGCGCCGCTCGTCCTCACATGCCAGGAGCTCGGTCGCGACCGACTCCACATCCCATGCCGCCATCAGACGCTCGCCTTCTTCTTGCCGTCGCGCAGCTCGAGCGCCACGTCGATGATCATGTCTTCCTGGCCGCCGACGTAGCCGTACTCGCCGACCTTCATCAGGATCTCGTGGGCCGGGACGCCGTAGCGCTCGGCCGCGCGCTCCGCGTGCAGCAGGAAGGAGCTGTACACACCCGCGTAGCCCTGGGTGATCGAGGAGCGGTCCATGATCGGCATCCGGCGGATGAAGGGCTTGACGACGTCCTCCGCCGCGCCCAGGACGCCGTTGATGTCGACGCCCGTGCGGATGCCGAGGCGCTCGAAGGAGGTCGCCAGCACCTCGGTGGGGGAGTTGCCGGCCCCGGCGCCGAGGGCGCACAGCGAGCCGTCGATCTGCCGGGCACCGGCCCGGTAGGCCAGGACGGAGTTGGCCACGCCGAAGGACATGTTCTGGTGGCCGTGGTAGCCGACCTGGGCGTCGTTGCCGATCTCGGCGACGATCGCGGACACGCGGTCCGAGACGTCCTCGAGGATCAGGGCGCCGGCGCTGTCGACGACGTAGACGCACTGGCAGCCGGCGTCGACCATGATGCGGGCCTGCTTGGCCAGCTCCTCGGGGGAGATCATGTGGCTGAGCATGAGGAACCCGACGGTCTCCATCCCGAGCTCACGAGCCGCGCCGAAGTGCTGGATCGAGACATCGGCCTCGGTGCAGTGCGTGGCGATGCGGGCGATCTGGGCGCCCATGTTGTGCGCCTCGTGCAGCTTTTCCACAGTCCCCAGGCCCGGGAGCATGAGGACGGCGATCTTGGCCTGGTGCGCCTCGGCCACCGCGGCCTTGATGAGGGACATCTCGTCGACGGCGGAGAAGCCGTAGTTGAAGGACGAGCCGCCGAGGCCGTCGCCGTGGGTCACCTCGATGACCTGGACACCGGCGTCGTCGAGGGCGCGGACCGTGGTGCGCACCTGCTCCTCGGTGAACTGGTGGGACATGGCGTGCGAGCCGTCGCGGAGGGTGGTGTCCGTGAGACGGACGTCCACGTCGCCTGAGAACTCGGGGATCGGATGCGTCATCTCGTTGCTCATGCGGGGACCTCCTGGCCGGTCGTGGCGGCGTCCGTGGCGACCCAGCCGGAGTCGACCCCGAGCTTGTGGGCCACCATCATGTCGCCCACGCGGGCGGCGGCGGACGTGATGATGTCGAGGTTGCCGGCGTACTCCGGCAGGTAGTCGCCGCGTCCCTTGACCTCGATCGGGACGGTGACGCGAGCCATGCCGTTCCACAGGTCACGGGCGTCGTCGAACTGCGGGTCGGCCCGCAGGTGGTAGCCGGGCACGTACTCCTGCACGCGGGCGACCATCGCGTGGATGGACTCCTCGAGCTGGTCGCGCAGGGCGCCCGCCTCGGCTGCCGCCTGGGGGATCGCGCAGAAGACGGTGTTGCGCATCATCAGCGGCGGCTCGACGGGGTTGAGGATGATGATCGCCTTGCCGCTCTTGGCGCCACCGACGACCTCGAGCGCCTCGCTCGTCGTCTCGGTGAACTCGTCGATGTTGGCACGGGTACCCGGGCCGGCCGACTTGCTCGAGATCGAGGCGACGATCTCGGCGTAGGGCACGTCGACGACGGAGGAGACGGCTGCGACGATCGGCGTCGTCGCCTGGCCACCGCAGGTGATCATGTTGACGTTCATCGCGTCGAGGTTGAAGTCGAGGTTGACCGGCGGGCAGAGGTAGGGCCCGACGGCGGCCGGCGTGAGGTCGACGGCGAGGATCCCGGCCTCGGCGTACTTCGGCGCGTTGGCCTGGTGGGCCTTGGCCGAGGTGCACTCGAAGACGACGTCCGGCAGCTCGTCCTGGGCGAGGAGCCAGTCGACGCCCTCGTGGCTGGCCTCGAGGCCGAGCGTCTTGGCGCGACGCAGGCCGTCGCTGGTCGGGTCGACGCCCACCATCCAGCGGGGGTCGAGCACCTCCGACCGACGCATGAGCTTGAACATCAGGTCGGTCCCGATGTTGCCGGGGCCGACGATGGCGGCAGTTCCCTTGGTCCTGGTGGTCATGGGTGCACCTTTCACTTGTCTGCGAACACGGCGGTGACGCTGCCGAGACCACCGAAGGTCGCGGTGAAGACGTCGCCCGGCGCGACGGGGACCATCGAGGTGACGGACCCGGGGAGGATGACGTGACCGGCCTCGAGGGTCGTGCCGAGGGCACCGACCGTGTTGGCCAGCCACACGAGGCTGGTGATGGGGGAGCCGAGCACGGCGCCACCGGCACCGGTCCCGACGACCTGGGAGTTGCGGGTGAAGACGCAGCCGGTGAGGCGCAGGTCGACGTCCTCGAGGCGGGTGGGGGTGGAGCCGAGGACGAAGCCGCCCGAGCTGGCGTTGTCGGCGATGGTGTCGACGAGCGTGATCTTCCAGTCCGCGACGCGGCTGTCGACGACCTCGAGGGCGGGCAGCACGTAGTCGACCGCGTCGATGGCCTCGGTGACCGTGACCCCGGGGCCGGTGAGCGGCTTGCGCAGGACGAAGGCGATCTCCGGCTCGACGCGCGGCTGGAGGTAGGTGTCCAGCGGGATCGGCTGGTGCTCCAGGTGGGCGAAGTCGTCGGTGAGGTGACCGAAGTCCGGCTGGTCGACGCCCAGCTGCTTCTGCATCGCGAGCGAGGTCAGACCGACCTTGTGCCCGATGATGCGGCGCCCCCCTTCGGTCCAGGTGCGCACCTGCGCGAGCTGGATCGCGTAGGCGTCCTCGACGGTCAGGCCGTCGAACTGCTCGGTGAGGGGAGCGATCGGGGTACCGGTCTCGTAGGCCTGCAGCAGCAGCTGCGCGGCCTTGGCCTGGTCGGGGGTGGACTCCATGGTGGTCACGCTAGGACTGCCCTTCGTGGGTCGGGGGAGTCGTTCCCGCGGGGGGAACGTGGCTCTGAGGGTGCGGTGGGTCAGGGGACGTAGCTCTTGGCGATGCGGTTAGCGGCGGCAGTGAGAAGGGGGACGACGCGGCGGAGGTCGGCGTCGATGAGCGGCGTCGGGCCGAGGACCGAGATGGACCCGACGGCCATGCCGCGGGAGCGGATCGGGACGGCCACCGAGCTGGCCCCGACGAAGGAGCCGGAGTGCAGCACCGCGTGACCGCGGCGGCGCACGTCGGCGAGCGCCGCGTCCCACTCGGAGGCCCTGCGGATCGTGCCGCGCGCCTTGGGCGGGAAGCCCGCCTCACGCCGGTCGTGCTCCACGGTCGGGTTGAAGGCCGCGATCGCCAGGCCCGAGCTCGTGCAGTGCGCCCCCTGGCGACGACCGCTGTGACCCAGGATGCGCACCCCGTCCATCGACTCGATCCGCTCGATGTAGACGACGTCCGCACCGTCGGGGACGCCGAGGTTGACCGTGTGACCGGTCTGCTCGGCCACCGCCTGCATCACCGGCAGCGCCACGTGGCGTAGCCCGTTGCGGGCGTGGGAGAGCATCCCGAGCTCGTAGAGGTGCAGGCCCAGCCGGTAGAGACCGTTGGCGTCCTGCTCCACGAAGCCGCGACCGGCGAGCGTGCTGAGCACCCGGTGCGCGGTCGACTTGGCGACGCCGAGCCTCCGTGCGACATCGGAGACGCCGAGCGCCGAGTCCACGGCGAAGCACTCGAGCACGTCGAGAGCCGTGCCGACCGACCTCAGCCCACCGGCAGCAGCCCGCTTGGGGGTCGAGGTGCACCAGGCATCCTCGGAGGCTGCCTGCGGGAAGGGGTCGTGAGTCGCCGTGGTCATCTTCGTCCACACTTTCTCTGGGTCGGTGTGTTCACTGTCGCCTCGGACTGGGGCATGATCAAGGAGTGCGTTCCGATCAACGAAACGACCCTCCGTTGTCCGTCGTCGGCCGGATCACGGCGATCCTCACCGTCATCGAGAAGGCGCCGGGTTCGGTCGGCATCAGCGAGCTCGCTGCCGCAACGGGACTGGCGAAGGGGAGCGTCCACCGCCTCGTCGGCCAGCTCCTCGAGGAGCGACTCCTGGAGCGCTCTGCGGACGCCCGGCTGACGCTCGGGGTTCGCCTCTTCGAGCTCGGCTCGAGCGTCCCCCTTCCCCGCACGCTCGCCCAGGCGGCTCGGCCGCTGATGCTCGACCTGCACCACGCGACCGACCGGCAGGTCCACCTGGCGGTGCTCGACGGGGTCGAGGTCGTCTACGTCGAGATCGTGCACGGCGGTCTGCCACTCGCCTCGAGCGTCGGTGGCCGGTTGCCCGCCCATGCCACGGGAGTGGGCAAGGCACTGCTCGCGTACTCGCCGCAGGCGGTCGTGGCCGATCGGGTCGAGGCGGGCCTCGACCCGATGACACCGCGCACGATCTCCACACCGGCCGGGCTCACCCGGGCCCTGCAGGACATCCGCACGGTCGGCACCTCCTACGACCACGAGGAGTCCCACCTCGGGGTCTCGTGCGTCGCAGCGCCCGTCTTCGGCGCGGACAAGAAGATCCGGGCCGCTCTGTCGGTCACGGGGCACACCCCGCGGATGGACCTGCCCCTCCTGGGGGTGGCCGTGCGCACCGCAGCCTTCACGCTCTCGCGACAGCTGCGGGACGCCGGCCTGTAGCTCACCGTCGGCCTTGGTCGTCAGCTCAGGGTCATCGCTTGATGAGCGGGCTCTTCAGCCCGGAGCCGTTCTTGTCGGACTCGTCGAAGAAGTCCTCCCGGAAGATGTCCCGGGGGAACAGCCGCCGGCTCATCAGGGTCTTCAGGGCCGCGTCCACCATCGGCGGGGGACCGCACAGGTAGCCACGGCAGCCGATGAGCCGCTCGTGGTCGGCCTCGATGACCGTCGTGACCATGCCGTAGGCGTAGCCGTCCGGGTCGTCGCCGTCGGCGGCGACCTGCTCGGGTGTCTCGTCGGAGAGGCAGGGCCGGTAGGTGAACTCGTCGTACTCGTCCTCCAGGGCCCGAAAGGCCTCGACGTCGTAGAGGTGCGCCCGGGTACGCCCCCCGGCGTAGAGGGTGATCTCGCCCTCGTACTCGCCGGCCTCGAAGGCGTGCCGCACCATCGACTTCAGCGGCGCGACGCCGGTGCCACCCCCGACGAGGATCGCGTGCTTGTCGTCGCCGGTCTTGAGCACGAAGCGGCCGTACGGCCCCGACATTCGGACCTCGTCCCCCTTCGCCAGGGACTTGAAGACCCAGCCGTCCGTCCCGCGCCCACCCGGGACATTGCGGATGTGGAACTCCAGGCGGGTGGTCTCGCCGGGTGGCGAGCCGATCGACCAGGTGCGGTCGATCGGCTCGTCGGCCTCGGCGACGGGCACGGAGAACTTCATGTACTGGCCGGCGTTGAAGCCGATCTCGCGGTCGAGCTCGACGACGAGGCGCTTGGTGTCCTGCGCGATGTCCTCGAGGACGACGACGGTGCCGGTGTAGTCCTCGACCGGGAAGACCTCCATGTCCTCGTCGACATCGAGGTCCGCCTCGATCGTCACGTCCTCCCGCGGCTTGGCGCAGCAGGTGAGCAGCTTCCCTTCGTCCCGCTCGAAGTCCATGAGGGCGAAGGTGCTCGCCTCACCGAGGTCCACCTCACCGTCGAGCTTGTCCACCTTGCAGGTGGCGCAGGTGCCGTGGGTGCAGCTGTGCGGCAGCCACACCCCCGCCCGGAGGCAGGCATCGAGGATCGTCTGGTCCTCGTCGCACTGGACCTCGCGGCCCACGGGTTCGACGGTGATCGTGTACTTGGTCATGGTTTCTCTCCTGGAGCGGGACGAAGGGGGAAGCTCAGGCGGCCACGCGGGTGCCGATGACGTCCTTGTGCCGGACGCCGAGATCGGCGAGGGACTGTCCGTCCTGCGGCTCGAAGGGCTTGCCGTGCAGGGTCCACGTCCGGCCGGCGGCCGGGTCGTAGTCCGGGTCCTCCTCGGCGAAGGGCACGAACAGCTGGTCCTTGAACTCCGCCCAGGTCATCTCACGCGGCGCGCGGAACATGACCGGTGCGGCGAACCACAGCGTGTCCTGGAACCACACGGACACCAGCTGGTCGTCGCCGTAGTTCTCCGCGGCGGACCGCGACGGGAAGTTGTACTCGCCCAAGCTCTTGATCGCCATGTCAGGCACCTGCCTTCGTCTCGTCGCTCACCGTGCTCGTCTCTGCCGCAGCCTCGCCCTGCCAGGCCACCCAGTTCTTGTGGTCGCGCGAGCCGAGGTACTCACCCGCGTCACCGTCCTGCAGTCCGTACCAGTCGAGGACCTCCGGCACGGTCGGACCCCCGCAGTTGCCCTGGTAGATCTGGTGCACGGGCAGCCAGGCCTGGCGGTACTTCTCCGGCTCGCGCTCGAAGATCCACTGACAGCCGTTGGAGCAGGTGTGGTAGATCTCGCCCTCGAACTCGGACTCGTGCTGGGCAAGGACATTGGGCTCGCCCGGCTCGGTGAAGAGCATCGGGACCTGGCAGACCTGGCACAGCTGCGGCAGGCCGCGAGCGAAGTGACGCCCGCCGTTCTCGATGTTCTTCTTCTCCTTCTCCCACAGCGGCCGGTAGTACTTGTCGAAGGTGTCCGGGTAGGCCTGCGACAGCCAGTCGAGGTGCTCGTCGGTCGGAGCGCTCGTCGTGAATCCGGCGGCGAAGGAGAACTGGTAGAGGGTCCAGTACACCTGGTGGGAGAGGACCTCCTTCTCCTTGATGGCGTCCTCGACGTGGCGCGGGGGCTTGATGCCGTAGAAGGCGAGGTCCTGGAAGAGGCCGCCGAGCATCTGCTCCTCGAAGTACAGCTCGAAGGACTCCTTCCAGCTCATGACCTTGCGCGGCAGCATGTAGTCGAGCATCTGCGCGATGAGCGCCGTGACGCGGTAGGAACGCCAGAACCACTTGTCGATCCAGCCCTGGACGATCTCGACATTGGCCTCGTCCTGCTCGAGGAGGAACTTGATCGCCTCGAGGCCGAGGGTCATGTGACGCGACTCGTCGGACTGCGCGGAGAAGCCGAAGGTCATCGTCGGCAGGTCACCGTTGAAGGACGCGCCGGACATGAAGGGCACGAAGAGCAGGTTGGTCAGCAGGTACTCGAAGGAGAAGCCGATCGCGATGAGGAACTCGAAGGGCCCGCAGGAGATGGCGTCCTCGAAGAAGCTCTTGGGAACCGACAGGTACCAGACCCGGTCGAACTGCTCGGGCCAGTTGTGGAAGCCCGAGTAGTGCTTGTTGTAGTTGCTCAGGGTGTGGATCTCGGTCTGCATGTGCCGGATCTCGTCGATGGACTGGCACAGGGCCGCGAAGCGCGGGCCGGGGCCGGCGAAGTGCCGAGCGAGGTAGGCGAAGTGGCGGTGCGCGCCGTACTCCAGCGGGGTGACGCCCTGGATGAAGAGCTTCATCGCGTTGAGATAGGAGGCGTCGGTGAGGCCGAGGTGGCCCTGGCCCTGGGCGAAGCCGTCGATGACGGCATAGAGGCGCTTGTCCTTCTCCGCCTGGTACTTGCAGTACGAGTCGATCGTCAGGCGGAAGGGGTCCTCCCAGGCCGCCCAGTCGTGGATCTTGATGCCCTCGTACTCGAGGTGCGGGAACATCTCGTCCTTGGTCACATAGCTGGGCTCCCAGTCGAGTCCGCGGGTGAGGGCCTCGTAGCGGGCCTTCATCGACAACTTCTTGGGCTTCTTGCTCTTCTTCTCGGGTGCGAGAGTCATCTCACGTCTCCTGTGAACGTCGTTGTTCGGTCTGTTCTTCACGCGCGTCGAGGTGCGAGGCCGGCTGCGGCCGAGCCTCGAGACCCCCTGCTCAGTGGTCCCAGGCGATGACGATCTCGTCGTCGTCCCATTCCTGGATGTTGCCGAAGTAGCTGACGATGGCCATCTGGAACTCGTGGGTCTCCCACTCGCGGCCGACCTTCTCCTCGACCGTCTCCTGGTTGATCACGATCCGTCCGGGAGCGGTGATCCGCACGAGGCCGGGGGTGTGCATGACGGTGCACCCGGGGTTGTCGGCCTCGATGGCCTCGATGACGGGCCGGTTGGACTCCGACTCCTGGATGACCACGCCGACGTCGCGCACGGCCTTGGTCTGCGTCTGATCGGTTGCTGTCTGCTCAGTCATGTCCGACTCCTTGTCTCAGGCCTGCTCGCCGGTGTGCGCGGAGCGCACCTCGGCGGCCTTGGCGGTGATCCGGTCGACGGCCTTGATCCCGTCGCCGAGCAGCTCCTCGATCCGGGCGGCGAAGGGGGTGACCGCCTCCAGTGCCGTGTCGACAGCGGCGGCGCCGTGCTCGGCGAGCAGCGCGGAATTGGTCTCACCGAGCTCGGGGTCGGCACGCCAGGCCTTGTACAGGGCGTCGATCCACTTGCGGTTGTCGTCGAACCAGTTCGACATGTGCTGCGAGATGAGCGAGTAGGCGGGCGCCCCGCTGTTGACGGCCTCGTCGTCGAGGTAGCGGTAGAGCAGGTCGTAGAGCAGGTGGTCGACGGCGTCGAGCTGCAGGAGCGCGACACCCCAGTCGGACTCGACGATGGTCTCCTCGGCGAGCTTGCGCAGGGGCTGCAGCGCCGCGTCGTCCATCCAGTGCTCCTTGGCCTCGGTCAGGAGGTCGGCGGTTCCGCCACCCAGGGCGATGCCCGCGCGGCTGAGGACCTGGGCGTTACCGACCCGGTCGAAGCCGGAGTAGGCCGCCGCCTGGGTGATCGTGGCGCCGAAGGCGAAGCGAGCCATGCCGCAGAGGATCAGCTGGCCACCGCTCTCGAGGTGGCGCAGCGGGACGACGAGCTCGGTGAGCACGCCCTTCCAGCCGTCGGAGAGGCGCTCGAGCAGGCCACGGTCCTCGATGTACTGCAGCGAGGTGGCGAAGGCCTCGTGGTGAGCGGCCCGGGCCGTGACGTAGGGGGCGTAGTAGAACTGCCGCGGGTCGAGGAAGGAGTAGGTGTCAGTCAGCCGGAAGACGCTGTAGGAGTCGTCGTAGATCTCCCGCGTCGGGTCCCAGGTGGGCCGGTAGTGGAAGTGCTCCTTGGGCTGGACGTCGATGATGCCCTCGAGATAGCGCGAGGCCGGCTTGTCACCGAAGCGCTTGGCGACGTGGGTGAAGGTCTGACGTTGGGGCTCGATGACCTGGGTCTTGAGTTCGTACTGCACTGGACGTTCTCCTCGGTCGTGGTGGGGCGAAGGGGGGTCAGGCGGAGGTCGGCGTGTCGGCGCCGGCCTCCAGGAGCTGGACCAGCAGGTCCGGCAGGGCGTCGGGTCCGACGAGCTCGCGCGCTTCGTCCCCTTCGTCGAAGGTGCCGACGATCCGGCCGAAGGCGCGCCCGTCGGCGAAGGCCGTCGAGCAGCGCGCACCGGCGTCGCCGTAAGTGACGGTGAAGGCCAGCTCGTCGGGGAGGGCCTCGTCGACCAGGTCGAGGTGTGCGCGGCCCGGGCCGAGGATCGCGTTGCCCTCGCAGACGTACTGCTCGGCGAGGGAGCGCAGGGCGACGTGCCGGTCGGCGCCGGTCCCGGTCGCGACGCGCTTGCTGATGCGGGTCTCCGGGACGGTGGTGCCGCCCGGGGCCAGCCCGGCCAGGTCCTGCTCCGGTGTGCCGACAAGCTCGGCCACGCGGGTCATGAAGGGCGTCATCCGCTCGTCTCCCTAGGGTCGATCGGAGTACGGGCTTCGCCCATCACCCCGATGTGATGTGTGCTGACGAACGTAGGCCGGTCGCGGGCTCCCCACGATCCACCCGACGCAACCTCTGTCCACCTGACGCACCCGGCTGGTTGGCCAGAGGTGTTCCGTGGGCCGGAACGCCTCGAGGTGGGAGACTGGTGGAGGTCATCATCGATGGAGCAGTGATGATCGCGAGAGGAGTGCGATGAAGCACCTTCGGGAGACCGCCCCCCGGTTCGAGGACTGGGAGGGGCTGCAGGAGGCGCTCGCCGATGCCTACTTCCCTCACGCGATGCACCCAAGCTCCTCCCCGCGGGAGGCCGCAGCATCCGGCCTGGAGGTCATCGACCTCGGCAGCTGCCGGCTGGCGCACATCCGCTTCGGCGCGACGGTCGGCATCGAGTCCGACCACCCCGGAGCGGTCGCGGTCAACATCCCGCTGAGCGGCCACCTCGCCTCACGCATCGGCAGCCTCGACTTCGACGCCGGCCCCGGTCAGGCGACGGCCTTCCCCGCGGACACCCCCGCGCGGATGCCGGCGTGGACCCCAGACGCGGACGTACTCGGGCTGCGTATCGACGCCGAGCACCTGCGCCGGGAGAGCGAGCGGGTCTTCGCCCGCAAGGACGTCGTGCTCCCGACCGAGATCGACCTGCGCACGCCGGCCGGCCGGGCCTGGTTCCAGATGGCCCGCACGACCTTCGACAACGCTCGCGACTGCGGCGGGATCCTCTACCAGGACCCGCAGGTCGCCGCGTCGATCGCGAGCATGCTCGTCACCGGCCTGCTCCTCGCGGCCGTCCCCGAAGAGCCGCCCGCCCAGGGCGCACTGCGGCCACGGCCGGTCCACCGGGTCATCGAGGCCATCGCGCTCGACCCCGCGCGAGCCTGGTCACCGGCGGATCTCGCCGTCATCGCGGGGGTGAGCGTTCGTCGGCTGCAGCAGTCCTTCCGCGAGCACGTGGGCACCACCCCCTTCGCCCACCTGCACGACGTGCGGCTCGAGCGCATCCACGACGACCTCGTCCACGGACGGGGCGGGACGGTCACCGACGTCGCCCTGTCGTGGGGGGTGACCCACCTGGGTCGCTTCGCCGCGGCCTATCGCGACAAGTACGGCGAGCTGCCCAGCCACACGTTGGCCACGGCCAGCTGAGCGCCGCCCCCCTTCTCCCCGGCACGTCGGGTGAGACTCTCCCCGTTCCGTCACGTCGGGTCAGGCCGATCGCTCGTCTGCATTGCCCTATGGCAATGCAGACGAACGGTCGGCGAAAGCTCGGGTCAGACGTTGTCCGGGAGGGGCCCGGTGACCACCGCTGCCGCTCCGGCGGCCGCGACCTGCTCGTCTTCCTCCGCCGAGCCACCCGAGGCTCCGATCGCGCCAACCAGCTCGCCGTCGACCGTGATCGGGACGCCGCCGCCGAAGGCCGCGACCCCCGGACGGTTGCCGATCCCGCGAATCACCGCGTCCTCTGCGGCCAGCGCCTCGTAGAGGCCTGCCGTCGGTGCACCACCGAAGCCGACGCTCGTGCACGCCTTGTCGATGGCGATCGGACCGGAGTGTGCGAAGGCGCCGTCCATCCGGGCGAAGGTCAGCAGCGCGCCGCCGGTGTCGACCACCGCGATGTTCATCCGCAGGCCGTGCTCGGTGGCATGTGCCAGGGCAGCGGCGAGCGCCGCCCCGGCCCCCTCGAGGGTCAGGACGGCGCTGCGCCGGGTGTGGCTCATCAGGTGAGGACGCTGGTGAAGCGCTCGTTGAGCTCGCGGGAGTGGTAGAAGATCCCCTTGCCGATCTGGTCCACGGTCCAGACATTGGTCGGGCGGTCCGGGAAGGCGAGGTAGCCGCCGCCGAAGACCTCGTTGCGGTTGCCGCTCGGGTCGAAGAAGTAGGTCGTCTGCCCGCGGGTGATGCCGTGACGGGTCGGCGTGACGTCGACCGCCACGTCGTCCATCGTCAGCAGGTCCGCCGCGTGCCCGACCTGGCTCCAGTCGTCCAGCCGGAAGGCGAAGTGGTGCAGCTTGCCCTGCGGGCCGCCGATGACCGCCATCTGGTGGATCTGGTTGTTGGAGGTCAGCCAGGTACCGGCGAGCTCGTGGTCGTCCTCGAGGCTGGTCTGGATCCGCTCGGTGGGGTAGAAGTCGAAGACGTCCATGAGGAGCTTCTCCATGAGCTTCGGGTCCTCGCAGGTGATCAGCGAGTGGTCGAGCGCCGGGACGCCGATGCCCACGAGGTGCCGGGGGAAGGGGTCGGGGTTGTGCGTGCCGACCTCGGTCCCGATGGCCGTCTGGGAGTGGTAGACCTCGAAGACGTGGTCGCTGGTGGTGGTGAAGCGGATGCCGTCACCGACCTCGGGGTTCTCCCCGGCGGACATGCGCTCGACCGTCAGCCCGAAGGTCTTGGCCTTGTTCTCGATGGCCTCGATGTCGGCCTCGTGCTGGGCCTTCCACCCGTACTTGACGACGCCGACGCCACCCTCCTCGAGGACGACGGAGTGGTGGTCCCACTCGTCCCAGCCCTTGTAGAAAGTCCGCTTGTTGCCCTCGGGCGAGACGTCCTCGAGGGTCTCGTACAGACCCATCGTCGACCCGTAGTGGTTCTTCGCCTCGGTCATGTCGGTGACACGCACGTGGGCGTACCCCAATCGCATGATGCCCATGTCTACTGCTCCTCCGGTGCGGTGCTGGCCGCCCTGGCACGCTCGCGTGCCTTCGCGTTGAGCTGGCCCAGCAGGGGGTTGACGAGGCGCAGGGACGCGTCTCGCATCTGGATCGTCAGGTCCTCGTCGGGGACAGCACGACAGCTCAGGCAGGTGCCGTCGGCGCGCTCCGTCGCCGTGATGACCGAGTCGGCCACGCGTCGGTTGTACGTGAAGGAACCCTCGAGGACGTCCACCTTGCAGATGCCGCAGCCTCCGCGTCGGCAGCCCACCGTGCACGCATAGCCAGCCTTCTGCAGACCGGCCAGCACGGTGTCGTCGGGCGAGATGAAGATCTCGGCTCCCGACGGCTGCACGATGATGGTTGCCACCGAGCACTCCTTCGTGGTCGACATCGAGGCATCGGCGCCCCGTTGCCTCCGACTCTCTCCCACTATGTGGACGAAGGGGGGTGGCGTTCCCCTTCGCGGAACGAGGACCTCCTCGGACCGGCGACTTTCGGGGCGGTCAGCCGTTGTTGCGCTGCTTGGCCCGGATCATGTCGAGGGCCAGCACGGCACCGATGGTGCCGAGCTTCTCGGGGACCGGCACCTGCGGGACGAACCCGAGGACATAGCGCTCACGCCCGAGGAATGCCTGGGCCACGCCGGGCCAGCTCCGGCTCGCGGTGGCGGCCAGACCACCCGGTCCGGTGACGGTGAACTCACGGTCGAAGACCGACCCCTCGAGTCGCAGCACGGGACCGGTCGCCAGCTCCACGCGCAGCGACTTCTTGAAGAGGGTGAACTCCTTGACGATCTGGGCCAACGGCTGGCCCCAGCCGTCCGTCACCGTGAAGCGGTCGAGCCCGATGCCCACGATGTCGTCGACCCGCAGCAGCAGGGTGTTGTCCCCGTCGACCACTGCGAGCTGACGGTTGCCCATGAACATCCGGCTCGCCGTGCTGCCCTCGGTGACGATCCGCCCGATGGGCTGACCGCCGAGGTCCTGGATCCCGAAGTCACTGGAGAGGAAGGACCTGACCTGGTCCATGACGAGCGCATCAGTGGTGAGGATTCCCATGGCGACATCCTCCACCCGACCTACCCGTAGGTGTCGCGTGGCCCCCGGCCATCGCTCGTGCGCCGCAGGCCACGTGACCACGAGGGTGCACTCGGACCGTGGACCCGGATCTCGTGGACGACGTCGGGCCCGACGGACTCGGCGATCCGCCCCAGCAGCGAGCTGGAGAGCAGCCGGATCTGGGTCGCCCACGCCGTCGAGTCCGCCCGGACCGACAGCACCCCCGCCTCGAAGGTCACCGGCTCGCAGTGCTCGGCGACCTGCCGCCCGACGATCTCCGGCCACCGACCCATGACCGACCCGGCGGCCACGTCCACCTGCCAGCCGCGGTCGCCCATGAGCCGCTCGACCTGGTCGCCGATGGTCTGCGGGTCCCGCCCGCCCATCGACAGGACACCCTGCGGTTGCCACGTCCGCTTGCGCTTCGGCTTCATCCCGGGCCGCAGGCCCTTCTTCGCCGCGGCCGCGCGGGCCCGGGCGAGGGCAGAGGCGGCCGCGTCCTCGACGGTCTCCTCCACCTCCGTCTCCTCGGGGCCACCCGAGGACGGAGGGACCTCCCCTTCGCTCATGGCGGGGTCACCTCACCCAGCGTGACCGCATAGGTCCGGCCCTCGAGCACCGCCGGGACGTCCTGCGGCACGGCGGCGGTGATGAGGACCTGCTCGCAGTCGGAGATCAGCGCGGCCAGGCGGTCACGGCGCCCGGAGTCGAGCTCGGCGAAGACGTCGTCGAGGACCAGCACCGGGTCGTCGCCGAGGTCGTGACGCAGCAGGTGGTAGGCGGCGAGCCGCAGCCCGAGGGCGAAGGACCACGACTCCCCGTGGGAGGCGTAGCCCTTGGCGGGCATCGGCCCGAGCCCGAGGACCAGGTCGTCCCGGTGCGGTCCGACGAGGTTGACGCCCCGCTCGACCTCCTGGTCGCGCACCCTGGCCATGGACTCGAGCAGCATCGTGCGCAGGTCGTCCATCTCGGGCACCTCGCCGGCCGCGATCGCCTCGGCCGCCTCCTCGTGGAGGGAGCTGCGGTAGACGACGGTCGCCTCCGACTGGTTTGCGCTGACCTCGCGATAGGCCTCCTGCAGGTGCGGCAGGAGATCACGCAGCAGCCGCAGCCGGGCGTAGAGCAGCTGGCTGCCGACCGTCGCCAGGTGGTCGTCCCAGATGTCGAGGGTGCGCACGGCCT
Organism: Janibacter limosus; assembly: GCF_004295485.1. NCBI lineage: Bacteria > Bacillati > Actinomycetota > Actinomycetes > Micrococcales > Intrasporangiaceae > Janibacter > Janibacter limosus. The sequence continues at coordinate 3,213,121 of NZ_CP036164.1, forward strand.
CCTCGGCGGCGGCCTTCGGGTCCACGCCGTCCGGCGCCGACTGGCTACGCCGACCCCGCCCACGTCTGCCGCCCAGGAGCGCGGCCGCGGACTTCAGCAGGGCGCCGCGCTGCTTGAGGATCTTGTCGTAGTCCGAGCGCACGCCCGACCAGCGGGGTTGGCGCTGCACGAGCAGGTCGTCGAGGAACCGCCGGCGCTCGCCCGGGTCACCCTTGACGAGGGTCAGGTCCTCCGGGGCGAAGAGGACGGTGCGCAGCGTGCCGAGGACGTCCCGGGTGCGAGGAAGGGGGGACCGGTTCAGCTTCGCCCGGTTGGCCCGACCGGGCGTGATCTCCAGCTCGACGAGGCTCTCCCGGCCATCACGCACCACGGCGCAGCGCACGATCGCCCGGTCGGCGCCGAAGCGCACGAGCGGCTGGTCGGTCGCCACGCGGTGGCTGGAGAGCGAGGCGACATAGCCGATCGCCTCGACGAGATTGGTCTTGCCCTGGCCGTTGAGGCCGACGAGCGTGGTGATGCCGGGCTCGAGGGCCACCTCGGCCGCGGGATAGCTGCGGAAGTCGCCGACGCTCAGGTGACGGACGTACACGTCACTGCGTCGACTCGGAACCGCTCGTCGGTCCGGGCGACCCGCCGGTGCTCTGCGTCCCGGACGTCGGGCCGGCGTCCGCGGCGTCGCCCTGGGCGGACTCCTGCGGACCCTGCGGCGTCTCGATCTTCTTCTTCTCCTGCGCCCGGCTGGCCGCGGGGGAGGCCACTCCCCTCGCCGCCTCGGCGCGCAGGTCCTCACCCTCGGCGACGGTCATCACCTGGTGCCCGCCGAACTGGCCGCGCAGCGCGGCGACGGCCTGCATCGCCGGGCTGACCTTCTGGCGGGAGGCGAAGCGGGCGAAGAGCGAGGCCGAGATGACCGGCATCGGCACGGCGTTGGCGATGCCCTCCTCGACGGTCCAGCGGCCCTCGCCCGAGTCAGCGGTGTAGTCGCTGACGTCGTCCATGCTCGGGTTCTCCTCGAGGGCCTTGACCATCAGGTCCAGCAGCCAGGAGCGCACGACGGTGCCGCGGCTCCATGCCTTGAAGGCGCCGGGGACGTCGGTGACGATGTCCTTCTTCTCGAGCAGCTCGTAGCCCTCGGCGTAGGCGTGCATCAGGCCGTACTCGATGCCGTTGTGCACCATCTTGACGTAGTGCCCCGCACCGACCTCGCCCGCGTGGACGAAGCCCTCGTCGCGCGGACCTTCGGGTCGCAGGGCGTCGAAGATCGGCATCGCGAGCTCGACGTGCTCGGCATCGCCGCCGACCATCAGGCCGTAGCCGTTGTCGAGCCCCCAGATGCCGCCCGAGACGCCGCAGTCGAGGTAGCCGACACCCTGGGCACCGAGCAGCTCGGCGTTGGGCGCGTCGTCGCTGAAGCGGGAGTTGCCACCGTCGATCACCAGGTCACCCGGCTCCAGCCGGTCGGCGAGGTCGGTGATCACCGACTTGGTGATCTCACCGGCCGGCACCATCACCCAGACGACGCGTGGCGCCTGCAGTGCATCGACCATGGCCTGGACGCTCTCGGCGTCCGAGACCTCGGGGTTGGTGTCATAACCGATGACCTCGTGGCCGGCGCGGCGCACACGCTCTCGCATGTTGCCGCCCATCTTGCCCAAACCGATGAGACCGAGCTGCATGACGGACCTTCCTGACGGGGCACCCTGGGACAGGGCGAAGGGGGGATCAGCCGGCGAGCCGCACCGGCTGGAGGACGTAGCGGTAGGTCGTGTCGAGCTCGCCGTCCTGGCTGTCCTGGCCGGTGACCATCGCCGGCTTCAGCGGAGCGGTGAAGGACAGCCGGGTGAAGGTCGTGCCGAGCACGCCGAGCCCGTCGAGCAGGTAGCCGGGGTTGAAGGCCACCTCGATGTCCGGTCCGTCGACCTTGGCCTCGACGGCCTCGGAGGCCTGGGCGTCATCGCCGGTACCTGCCTCGATGGTCACCTGACCGTCGGTGAAACGCAGCCGGACGGGGGTGTTGCGCTCGGTGACCAGGGCGACGCGCTTGACGGCCTCGGTGAGCACCTCGGTGTCGATGACGGCCTCGGTCTCGCTCGAGCTGGGGAAGATCTTGGAGACCTTGGGGTACTCGCCGTCGAGCAGCCGGCTGGTCGTGTGGCGCTGACCGGCCTCGAAGCCGACGAGACCCGACCCACCTGCGGCTGCGCCGAGGGAGACCTCGATCGAGCCCGCGGCACCCAGGGCCTTGGCCGTGTCGGACAGGGTCCGTGCCGGGATGAGTGCGACGTGGCTGGCATCGGAGACGTTGGGGCTCCAGGTCAGCTCACGCATGGCCAGGCGGTAGCGGTCGGTGGCCAGCAGGGTGACCTTCTCGCCCTCGATCTCGACGCGGACGCCGGTGAGGATCGGCAGGGTGTCCCCGCGGTCCGCCGCGATCTGGACCTGCTGCACGGCCTGGGTGAAGGCGGTGCCGTCGATGCTGCCGCTGCCCTCGGGAGAGGTCGGCAGGGTCGGGTACTCGTCGGCCGGCATCTGCAGCAGGGCGAAGCGCGAGCTGCCGCAGGTGACCTGGACCTTGGCGCCGTCCGTCACGACGTCGACCGGCTTGCCGGGCAGGTTGCGGGAGATGTCGGCGAGCAGGCGGCCGAGGACGAGGACGGTGCCGGGCTCGGTGACCTCGGCAGCAACCGTGATGCGTGCCGAGACCTCGTAGTCGAAGGTCGACAGGGTGATCGTGCCGTCGTCCGCCGCCTCGATGAGGACGCCGGCCAGGACGGGGACCGGCGGCCGGTTGGGCAGGCCACGGGCCACCCAGGTGACCGCCTCGGCCAGGACATCGCGCTCGACGCGGAACTTCACGGCAAACCTACTTTCGACGCGCTCCTGCGCGAGCTCATCCGAATGACACAACTAGTCACGCGCAGCACAGCGCATGGATTGCTGACATTACGCGTTCGGGGCCGTGCTGGTGAATCGAGGTCCTTGTCATTTCGGTCGCGGTGTCCGTCCACAGGTCGGGCCGTGGTCATGCGTGGGGGAGGAAATGGATGGATAGAGGTCTCATCGTTGTCATAGGCGGTGTGGATACCGTGGACAAGTGCCTCCAGGCCAGTCATGGCGGGGTTCTTGGCTGTGGACAACGGGGTGGACTGCACGTGGACATGTTGCTGAGGCTGTGTGCGGTGCCAGCTCGTCACCAGACCCACGCTGTCCTGCACACCTCGTGCACAGGCTCATCCTCAGGCTCCTGTGGGCAACACATCCTTGATTTTCCGCCCGTGCAGGATCTGTCGTCCTGATGGGCGAACCCACGGGTGATCCGAGAGGCGTCATGTGGACGACACGCCGCCCTGTGCGGGCCCAGGTGTGGATGACCGTCAGGGGTTCGCCGGAAAGTGGCGACTCACGAGTACCCACAAGAGTGTCCACAGGCTGGGGACATGTGGACAACTGCGGCTCGAGGCGGGAGCCCACGGAGGTCACGATGAGGTCTCCACGTCACGCACAGCTGGGGAGAACCCTGTGGACAACTGTGGACGAGGGGTCGTCGATCGGGGCGGACCGTGCTCGACGGGGGGTGTCGACGGGCCACCTGCAGAGCAGCGAGGCTCAGCCGACCTGCTGCTTGATGCGGTTGGTCAGCTCGGTGACCTGGTTGTAGATCGCTCGTCGCTCGCCCATGAGCTCACGGATCTTGCGCTCGGCGTGCATGACCGTCGTGTGGTCGCGCCCGCCGAACTGATCGCCGATCTTGGGCAGCGACATGTCGGTGAGCTCGCGGCAAAGGTACATCGCGATCTGGCGTGCCGTGACGAGCAGGCGGGTGCGTGAGGCACTCTGCAGGTCCTCGATGCTCAGCCCGAAGTAGTCGGCCGTCTGCGCCATGATCGTCGCGCTCGAGATCTCGCTGGACTGCTCGTTGGGGATCAGGTCCTTCAGCACGATCTGGGCCAGGCCGATGTCGACCGGCTGCCGGTTGAGGCTGGCGAAGGCCGTGACGCGGATCAGGGCGCCCTCGAGCTCTCGGATGTTGGTGCTGATCCGGCTGGCGATGAACTCCAGGACGTCGGCCGGGACCGACAGCTTTTCCTGGATGGCCTTCTTGCGCAGGATCGCGATCCGGGTCTCGAGGTCGGGCGGTTGCACGTCGGTGAGCAGACCCCACTCGAAGCGGCTGCGCATGCGCTCCTCGAAGCCGGACAGCAGCTTTGGGGGCACGTCCGAGGTGATGACGACCTGCTTGTTGGCGTTGTGCAGGGTGTTGAAGGTGTGGAAGAACTCTTCCTGGGTCTGCATCTTGCCCTGGAGGAACTGGATGTCGTCGATGAGCAGGACGTCGACATCGCGGTACCGGCGCTGGAAGTTGGCGGCCTTGTCGTCGCGGATGCTGTTGATGAAGTCGTTGGTGAACTCCTCGGAGTTCACGTACCGCACCTTGACGTGGGGGTAGAGGCTGCGCGCGTAGTGGCCGATCGCGTGGAGCAGGTGGGTCTTGCCCAACCCGGACTCCCCGTAGATGAAGAGCGGGTTGTAGGCCTTGGCCGGCGCCTCGGCCACGGCGACCGCTGCGGCGTGGGCGAAGCGGTTGCTCGCCCCGATGACGAAGGTGTCGAAGATGTACTTGGGGTTGAGCCGGGTGAGCTCCACCTGCTCGGGCTCGGGGCGGCCGCGACGCGAGCGGACCGGGACCGGCTCGGGGTCCTCGTCGACCAGGCCGTCGTCTCGATCCTCCACCGGCAGGGTCGAGGAGAGTCCCTGCGGGCGTGGTCGGCGGGGGGTGTCGTGCCCGAGGGCGACGTGCTGCGGGTCCAGGCCGTCGGGGTCCAGGCCGTCGGTCGGCGGGATTGAGTCACCATCGGCCAGGTCGGGATCGACGGTGACCGCCAGGCGGATCGGGCGCCCCAGCTGGTCGGACAGGGCTTGGGTGACGTGTCGACGCAGGCGCTGCTCGACGAAGTTCTTGGAGAAGTCGTCCGGGACCGCGATCAACGCGGTGTCGTCGAGCAGTCCGACGAGGCGGGCCATGCTGAGGAAGGCTCTGCGGGTGACCGGGACGCCATCGGCGTCCAAGGACTCGAGGGTCGTGCGCCACACCTCACTGAAGTCGACCGCGTCGGCCACTGGGCGCACACCTCAAATTCCTGCGGCTCGGGGCCGATCGGGTCACTCTGACAACAGTCATCCTGCACCCTCGAAGCAGTCATCCACAAAGTTGTCCACAGTCTGTGGGTAGAGATGGGGGGCAGGTGGTGAAGGCTGACGTTAACAACACCATCGGGTCCCGGCAACCCGGCCCGACCGGCAATCCATGAGCAATCGGCGTGTCGGCTTTGCATCCTGCTCGGCCAGTGGAAGCGTGGCCCGATTGGCATCCCATCGGAGCGAGGGCTCCGTGGTTTGACCTCGTGAGCGGCTGTCCCGTACCTTGGACGTCGGCCTGTCGGCCGCTTTCGCATGCCCATGATCCAGCCGGACTCGTCCGGTGTCCAGACGTGGGCTTCCGATCGTGGCCGAAGATGGCCGTCGACTTCAGCACCGGGTCCGCCAGGGCCCACAGATCATCGGAGACCGCACATGAGCAAGCGCACCTTCCAGCCGAACAACCGTCGCCGCGCCAAGACGCACGGCTTCCGCCTGCGCATGCGCACCCGCGCCGGCCGGTCCATCCTGGCCAACCGCCGGGCCAAGGGCCGCGGCAAGATCTCCGCCTGACGAGCCGACGGTGCTGCCCGCGCGGCACCGCCTGACGGACCGCGCGGACTTCGCGGCAACCATCCGGGGACGAGGCGCTCGGCGCCACGGTTCCAGGCTGCTCGTGGTTCATGCCCGTGTGGCGGACGCGACTCAGACCGACGTCCGGGGAGACTCCTCCCCGCGCGTCGGTCTCGTTGTGTCCAAAGCGGTGGGCAATGCCGTGACGCGGACCCGGGTCAAGAGGCGCCTGCGGGCGCAGGCCGCGCCGATCCTGGGGAGTTTGCCAGCCGGCACGGACCTCGTGGTGCGGGCCAACCCGACGGCTGCCGACGCGACGAGCGACGAGCTCGGTGCGGCCCTGCGGCACTGCCTGCGTCACCTGCTCGTTGGTGACGTGACATGAAGATCCTCGCGCTGCCCCTCGTATGGCTCGTCCGCGGCTACCAGCTCCTGGTCTCGCCGATGCTGCCGCAGACCTGTCGCTACTTCCCCAGCTGCTCGGCGTACGGAGTGACCGCTCTGCAGCGGTTCGGTCTCGTCCGTGGCGCCTATCTGACCGTGCATCGCCTTGTGCGGTGCAACCCCTGGTCCGCCGGGGGCATCGACCACGTGCCCGAGACGTGGGCGCAGCGCGGCTCGCCTGATCTGGCCCGCCCCCGCTTCGCCGACATCGCGGCGTACGACGACGGCGTCGACACCGACGTCACCGACCGAAGGACGTTCACCACGTGAGCTTCAGCGACATCATCTACCCCTTCGAGTGGCTCGTCGCCTGGATCATGTATCTGTGGCACGGTGCCTTGACGACGATCGGTCTCCCGGAGGCCAGTGGTTGGACGTGGACCCTGTCCATCGTCGGACTCGTCCTCGTGATGCGGGCAGCGCTCATCCCGCTCTTCGTCAAGCAGATTCACGCCTCACGCAAGATGCAGCTGATCCAGCCCGAGATGGCCAAGATCCAGGCCAAGTACAAGGGCAAGAACGACCCCGACTCCCGTCAGAAGATGACGGAAGAGACGATGGCGCTCTACAAGGACAGCGGGACCAACCCCTTCGCCTCCTGCCTGCCGATCATCGCCCAGATGCCGTTCTTCTTCGGCCTCTTCCGGGTGCTCAACAACCTCGACGAGATCGGGTCTGGTGCCCGTGGTGGCATCGGACCGATCACCCAGCAGGTTGCCGCCCAGGCGGAGTCGTCCTCGATCTTCGGCGCCCCGCTGTCCGCCCAGTTCCTGGGTACCGACGGTGGTCTGAGCGTCAAGATCGTCACGGTCACGCTGATCATCCTGATGTCGCTGACCACCTTCACGACGCAGTACCAGCTGATGCGCAAGAACATGCCGGCTGCGGCGTTGGAAGGTCAGTTCGCCCAGCAGCAGAAGATCATGCTGTATCTCTTCCCGATCATCTTCGCGGTCTCTGGTGTGTACTTCCCGATCGGTGTCCTCATCTACTGGTTCACGACCAACCTGTGGACCATGTGCCAGCAGTTCTACGTGATCCGTCGCATGCCTGCGCCCGGGTCGGCGGCCGAGAAGGCGATGCAGGACCGTCGGCGCAAGGCCGGCAAGTCGCTGGACACCCCCGAGGAGACGCGCGAGCGGGCCCATGACGCGGAGATGGCCGAGGAGCTGCAGTCCAAGGGAGTCATCTCGGGCCAGCGCCAGCAGCCGACGTCCAAGAAGCGCGCGAAGAAGAAGGGCGGCACGCCGCCGAAGTCAGGTCCGGCCTCAGCCGTCGACGAGCAGAAGCCCACGACCGACAACTGACCTCGGCCGTCCCACGTGGACAGCCGCCCGCCACACGCAGGAGAAGCCATGACTGACAACCCCACGCCAGAGGCTGCCCCGGAGCACGATGCCCCGGAGCAGGACGCTCAGGAGCAGGAGAGCGGCGCCCCCGAGACGAGCCAGCCTCGCAAGACGCGTCGCCAGCTCCTGGAGCGGGAAGGGGAGGTCGCAGCCGATTTCCTCGAGACCCTCCTCGACATCGCCGACCTCGACGGGGACATCGACCTCGACATCGACGGCGACCGTGCCGCGGTCGCCGTCGTCGACTCGGACGAGGGTCGGGTTCCGCGCCGCCTCGTCGGGCAGGACGGCAAGGTGCTCGAGGCGCTCCAGGAGCTCACTCGCCTGGCCGTCCAGTCCGCCACGGGTGACCGCAGTCGCCTCATGCTGGATGTCGCCGGCCACCGCGCGGCTCGCCGGGCAGAGCTCGTCGAGATCGCTGGTCGTGCCATCGCGTCGGTGAAGGAGAGTGGCGAGTCCGTGGACCTCGAGCCGATGAGCGCCTTCGAGCGCAAGGTCGTCCACGACGCGGTCCTGGCCGCTGGCCTGGTGTCCGACTCCTCCGGGACGGAGCCGCGACGGTTCGTCGTCGTCCACCCCGCCGACAACGGGGACGACGCCGAGGACGCCGCCGGAGACGGCGACGATGCGCGCGCGCAGGACAGCACCGCGCCGCAGGACGCGCCGGAGGGTGCGTGACGACCGTCCCCGTTTCACGTGAAACGCTGGGGTCATGACTGCTGAGATCCCGCTGGCACCGCAAGGCGCCCACCGACTCTTCGGTGGGCGCCTTGCCCATGCCGAGGCCTTCACCGCGATCCTCGCCGACACCGGAGTCAGCCACGGGCTGATCGGACCGCGAGAGGTCCCCATCCTCTGGGAGCGTCACGTCCTCAACTGCGCCGTGATCGAGGACGCCTTCGAGGCGGACGCCCGTGTGGTCGACGTCGGCTCCGGCGCCGGGCTCCCCGGCATCGCAGTGGCCATCGCACGCCCCGATCTGGACATCCACCTCGTCGAGCCGATGCTTCGCCGGACCGAGTGGCTGACGACCACCGTCGAGGACCTGGGGCTGGACAACGTCACCGTCCACCGCGGGCGGGCGGAGGAGTTCCACGACGTGCTGCAGGCCCGTTACGTCACCGCCAGGGCGGTCGCGCGTCTCGACAAGCTGGCCCGTTGGTGCCTGCCCCTGGTCACGCCCGGCGGCAGCATGATCGCGATGAAGGGCCGTGCCGCCGCAGAGGAGCTCGAGTCCGCGACGAAGGTGCTGCGACGGCTCGGTGTCACGAGCAGCCGCGTCACGCCGCACGGTGATGGGCTTGTGGATGAGCCGACGCTCACTGTGGACAGCGTCAAGGCGTCGAGCTGACGGGTGGGCGATCTCGTCGGCCCCAGTTCGCGGAGAAGTCGGCCGTTTCACGTGAAACGGCCACGCCACACGGGTCACCGGTTTCACGTGAAACATGACGAAGTTGTCCACCGTCAGTTGGGGACAACGCGTGGACCGGGACCAGTCGGAGCGCTCCCGGCGCCTGACGCAGTCGTGCGGAGGCGCCCGCTTTTGGCGTGTCGGCCCGCAGTGGGGTTGTATGGCGGGGCTCGTCGTCCAACAGGAGGAATGTCTCGGTGACACCAGCACGATCCGTAGCCTCGGGTGTCGGGTGGCCTGCCCTGCCGCCGGTGCCCACGAGTGCACCCATCGGCTGGCTGGGCGTCCGCCCGACGGTCGCACCCGTAGCCCTGACGCAGGCGCACGACGCCGCGGCTGCCGAGTCCTCCCCGGGTGAGGCCACAGCGGCCCCAGCCCCTGTCGACCCGCCCCACGTGGAGGATGAACCCCAGATGCCCGAGCCCCTGACTGCCACGGCGGTCCCAGCGCAACCAGACGCGGAGACCCAGGGCGCAGTGGTCGAGGAGGTGCCGCCCTCACTGCCACGACCGGCGCAGTCGCGCATCATGACCGTGTCCAACCAGAAGGGCGGCGTGGGCAAGACCACGACAGCAGTCAATGTCGCCGCAGCCCTGGCCCAGAGCGGTCTGCGGGTGCTGCTGATCGACACCGACCCCCAGGGCAATGCGAGCACCGCGCTCAACATCGACCACCGAGCCGACGTGTCGAGCATCTACGACGTGCTCGTGGACGGCATGCCGATCTCCGAGGCCATGCAGGCATGCCCGGACGTCGACAACCTGTGGTGCGTCCCGGCCACGATCGACCTTGCGGGTGCAGAGATCGAGCTCGTGTCGCTCGTGGCACGCGAGAGCCGCATGGCCAAGGCCCTCGATGCATGGATGCGCGAACGTGCCTCGGCCGGGGAGCCGCGGATCGACTACGTGATCATCGACTGCCCGCCGAGCCTGGGCCTGCTCACGGTCAACGCCTTCGTCGCTGCGCAGGAGGTGCTCATCCCGATCCAGTGCGAGTACTACGCGCTCGAGGGCCTGAGCCAGCTGCTCAACAACATCACGCTCATCAAGACGCACCTCAACCCGGACCTGCACGTCTCGACCATCCTGCTGACGATGTACGACGCACGCACGCGCCTCTCGGCGCAGGTGGCCACCGAGGTGCGCGAGCACTTCGCCGCCCAGGTCCTCGACACCACGGTTCCTCGATCGGTCCGGGTGTCAGAGGCCCCGAGCCACGGACAGACCGTCATCACCTATGACCCGCAGAGCACCGGCGCGCGATGCTACCTGGACGCAGCCGCTGAGATCGCCCACCGTGGCGTCGAGACGAAGGATGAAGCATGAGTGAGAAGCGACGGGGCCTCGGCCGCGGTCTGGGCGCCCTGATCCCCGAGTCGGGCGGCGCGCCGCGGCTCGAGCGGCCGGTCGACGTGTTCTTCCGCGACCAGGATCGGCCTGCGGCGGTTCCCAACACGGCGGCCGGGATGCTGGCCGACGCGGCGGCATCGGGCGCGACGTCTGCGGCTCCCCGTGCGGATGGGACGACGTCGACGACACCGGCGGGAGCGTCCGCGGAACCCGAGCAGGACGTGACCGCGACCGACGAGGAACTCGCCGCAGTCCCCGGAGCAACCTTCGCAGAGGTCCCCGTCTCCGCGATCCGGCCCAACCCCAAGCAGCCACGGACCGTCTTCGACGAGGACGACATGGCCGAGCTCGTGCACTCGATCCAGGAGATCGGGGTGCTGCAACCGATCGTCGTGCGCCGTCTCGACGGCGTCGACGGCGTGGACTTCGAGCTCATCATGGGCGAGCGTCGCTGGCGGGCGAGCAAGGCGGCCGGCAACGAGACCGTGCCGGCCATCATCAAGGCGACCGAGGACGACGCGCTCCTGCGGGACGCGCTGCTGGAGAACCTCCACAGGAGCAACCTCAACGTCCTCGAGGAGGCTGCCGCCTACCGACAGCTGCTCGACGACTTCGGCTGCAGCCAGGAGGAGCTGGCCGGGCGCATCGGTCGCTCCCGACCGCAGATCTCCAACACCCTCCGGCTGCTGCGCCTGCCTCCGCTCGTCGCGAGGCGAGTCGCCGCGGGAGTGCTGAGCGCTGGTCACGCGCGCGCGCTGCTCACCCTGGAGGACGGCGGTCAGATGGAGCGCCTTGCCCAGCGCATCGTCGCCGAGGGCCTGTCCGTGCGCACGGTGGAGGAGATCGTCGCCCTGGGCATGGACCCCGAGAAGGAGCGACGGGCCGCTCCCCGGGCCGGGAAGCACCACCCCCAGCTCGACGACCTCGCCGGCCGGATCAGCGACCGCCTCGACACGCGCGTCAAGATCAATCTGGGGCAACGCAAGGGGCGGATGACGATCGAGTTCGCCTCGATGGAGGACCTCCACCGGGTCCTCGGCCAGATGGGCGTCGACGCAGACGAGTCCTGACGGCGGCGGGAGCTGCCTCGGGAGCCGGCATGCAAGAGGCCGCGTGGTGAAGGGATCTCTCTTCGACCACGCGGCCTCTTGCCGATCAGCCACACCAATTACGTTGTGGCGCAGGGGAACTCAGCCGATGAAGGGCTCGAGCTCCTTGACGATCTTGGGCTTCGGGAGCGCGCCGACGATGGTCTTGACGACCTCGCCGCCCTGGAAGACGTACATCGACGGGATCGAGGTGATGCCGTAACGACCGGTCGTCTGCGGGTTGGCGTCGGTGTCGAGCTTGACGATCTTCAGCTTGCCCTCGTACTGCCCGGAGAGCTCTTCGAGCACGGGCGCGACCGCGCGGCACGGGCCGCACCAGGTGGCCCAGAAGTCGACGAGGACGGGGACGTCACTGTTGAGGACGTCCTGCTCGAAGGTTGCATCGGTGGTCGGTGTGGTGGCCATGTGGTTGTCTCCTTGGGTGGTCTCGGGTGGGGTGGTCAGCGGGCGCCGACGGTGCCGGCGACGGGGTTGTCCTGCGCGGTGAGGGCCTGGTCCTCCGCAGGAGAGCCAGCCTCCTCGCGGGCAGCGAGCCAGCGCTCGGCGTCGAGTGCAGCGGAGCACCCGGAGCCGGCGGCGGTGATCGCCTGACGGTAGGTGTGGTCGACGAGGTCGCCTGCGGCGAAGACCCCGTCGAGGTTGGTGCGCGAGGAGCGGCCGTCGACGAGGACGTAGCCCTCGTCGTCGAGGTCGACGACACCCTTGACGAGCTCGTTGCGCGGGTCGTGCCCGATGGCGACGAAGAGGCCGGTGGCCTCGATCTCGCGGGTCTCGCCGGTGACGATGTCGCGCAGGGTCACGCCGGTGACCTTGTCCTCCCCATGGATCGCAGCGACCTCGCTGTTCCACGCGAAGCGGATCTTGGCGTTGCTGTGGGCGCGGTCGGCCATGATCTTGCTGGCGCGCAGCTCGTCCCGGCGGTGGACGATGGTCACCGAGCGGGCGAACTTCGTCAGGAAGGTGGCCTCCTCGACGGCGGAGTCACCGCCGCCGACGACGATGATGTCCTGCTCGCGGAAGAAGAAGCCGTCACACGTCGCACACCAGCTGACGCCGTGGCCCGAGAGGCGCTTCTCGTCGGGCAGCCCGAGCTCGCGGTAGGCCGAGCCCATCGCGAGGATGACGGAGTGTGCGCGGTGGGTGTTGCCCTCGCCGTCGGTGACGACCTTGACCGGACCCTCGAGCTCGACGGCGGTGACGTCGTCGGTGACGATCTCGGTGCCGAAGCGCTCGGCCTGGGCGCGCATGTTGAGCATGAGGTCGGGCCCCATGACCCCCTCGGTGAAGCCGGGGAAGTTCTCGACGTCGGTGGTGTTCATCAGGGCCCCGCCGGCCGTGACCGAGCCCTCGAACATCAGCGGCTCGAGGTTGGCACGGGCGGCGTAGACGGCCGCGGTGTAGCCCGCCGGGCCGGAACCGATGATGATGACGTTGCGGATGTCGGAGCTGGCGTCGGCCACGAGGTGAGTCCTTGGATCGGTGGTGGCGCGGCAGGGCGCGCACGGTCTGACGATGTCAACGTCATCGTAGGGCCGTCTGTTCCATGGGTGTCGAGGACACCCGGGAGGTCACGAGGTGGGGACACTGACGGGGTCGGGCCAGATGGGCTCGCAGCCGGAGGTGACCGCCCAGGCCAGCGAGGGCCCCTCGGGGAGCGTCTCGGCGATGAGCAGCAGCCCGTCCTTGCCGTCGAATCGCGCCACGTCGATCACGACGGCCTGCATCTGCGGTTGGCCCAGACGCGCGAGGCAGTCGGTCGCGCCGGCTGCGGTCGTCATGGTGCCGAGGGCCTTGTCATCGGTGTTGCGCGGGAACTCGGTGGGGTTGTCGAGCAGCTTGGCGGCGCCGTCGGCGAGGCTCGCCTGGCTGTAGTCGGCCCCGCTGGCCGTGATGGCGAAGGCCGGGACCTCGCTGTCGGCCGATGGCGCGGCGGCGCCTGCCGAGCTCTGGTCGGTCGTCTGCTGCGCCCGGCTCTCGCTCTGGGCGGCTGCGTCGGAGGCCCCGCTGTCGGTGCCGGCGTTCTTCAGCATGAGACCGCCCACGCCCAGGGCGACCACGGTCGCGGCGGCTGCCCCGAGGATCCAGGGTGCCACCGGTCGGCGACGGCGAAGGGGGGATCGGCCCGGCTCGTCCATGGCCCCCCAGAAGCCGGACTCGTGCCCGGCGTCGTCGGTGGCCGCGTCGTCGGTCGTGCCGCCGCGTGCGGCGTGCTCGTCCGCGAGGCTGGCGCGGATGCGGTCGTTGAGGTCGGCGGGCATGGGTCCGCTCTCCTTGAGGCTCGCGAGTAGATGACGCATGCCCGTGGGGTCCTGTTGGTCAGTCATGGCCACCTCCCTGGGGGTTGGTCTGGCCTGATGTGTCTGACGAGTCGGAGGGCCCGGAGGTTCCCTCGGCGTCGAACCCCGCGCCGCGCAGGGCGCGCCCGATGGCCTCACGCCCGCGTGAGCAGCGGGACTTGACGGTGCCCCGGGGGACGTCGAGGATCTGGGCGGCCTCGGCGACCGGGACGGCGTGCATGTCGACGAGCACGAGGGCCAGGCGCTGGGCCTCGGGGAGCTTGTGGAGGGCCTCGTGGACCGCCATCCGGGTGTCGACCCGACCGGTCGCGTCGGGCGTGGCGGGGGCGAGCCGGATGACGTCGTCGGTGAGCTCGCTCGTGGGCCGTACCCGCCGTGTCAGGTCGATGCAGGCGTTGACGATGATCCGGTGCAGCCAGGTCGTGACCGCGGCCTCGCCCCGGTAGGTGTCGGCCCGTCGGAAGGCCGAGATGAATCCGTCCTGCACGGCCTCGGCCGCCAGCTCTCGGTCGCCGCAGACACCGACGGCCACGGCCCACATGCGGTCACGGTGCCGTCGGTAGACCTCACCGAAGGCATCGGGGTCGCCCTCGGCGTGCCGGCGCATCAGGGCCCGGTCGTCGTCCTCGGTGACGGGGGGAGTCGTCACGACCGGGCTCAGCGGACGGCGATCTCGCCGAGCGCGGCGCGGAATCGTCCGTCGTCGCTCGACGCGAGGGAGGTGAACCAGACCGTCACGAACTGGCCGGTGACCTCGGAGGACGGAGTCAGGACGATCTGGCCGCTGCGACCCTCGGTCTTGCCGATCTCCGTGCCCGAGCTGGCAGCCTGGTCGCCCGCGTAGACGGTCGCGTTGGACGTGGTGGGCAGGTCGAGGGTGACCGAGCTGATCTTCTGGGCCTGCCCGAGGTCGACGGTGATGCCGACGCCCTGCTTGACGCCACCGAAGCTCTCGCTGTTGTAGCCCTCGGTCGTCCAGCTGGTCGAGGGGTCGCCGTCGTAGACGCGCGGGACCTCGGCGTTGTGCTCGGCGCCGTCGCCGGGCGGCGGGTCGAAGCCGGCGGCGTTGATGATGCCCAGCGGCTCACCCGTGCCGTCGCTGCCAGCGTCGGAGGTCGACTCGGTCGTCTGAGCCGCCGTGGTCTCGTCGCCACCAAGGATCTTGCCCAGGTCGCTGCCGGAGCCGATGCGGGAGGTGCCGAGGGCCCCGAGGAGGCACGCCAGGAGCACGAAGCCCGTCATGAGCATCATCACGAAGTTGGCCTGGCTGCGGCTCGGCGGGGCACCGGCCTCGGCCGGCAGCAGCGGGGCAGGAGGCTCGATCTCGGCGGTGGCCGGTGCGGAGCCCAGGGAGGTGCGGGTGCGCTGGTCGGCGCGGATGGCCTCACGTCGGGCGCGGGCGTCGTGGATGGCCTCCTTGGACCGGTCGCCGGCCGTCCGGGCAGCCTTGCCGAGGCGATCGCCGATGACCTTGCCACCGGTCCCGACGGCCGCTGCTGCTGCCGCCGCTGCAGCAGCAGCAGTGGCGGTGCGGCCGTGCTGGTCGTCGCCAGCGGTGGCGCGGTCCTCGTCACCCGCATCGGGGTGCGGCGAGGACCCCGTGGCGGGTGCTGCTCGGTGGCTGCCCCCGCGTCCGCCCGGGGTGATGACGACCGTGTGCCGGCCGTCGTCGTCGAGCACGATCGGCCGGGTGACCTGGTCGTCATCGGCGTCCACGGCCGTGGCCAGCGACGCGTCACCGGGTTCGCTGGTCCCGCTGGTCCCGCTGGTCCCGGCAGCGGTCGAGGCTGCGCTGACGGGCACGCGCTCGGTGGGCGCCTCGCCGGCGCTCGTCGGGCTGGTGCGCACGGCACCTGCGAGCGGGATGCGAGACCAGGGTGCGATCTGGGCGGCGTAGTCACCGGGCGAGTCCGGCCCGGTGCCGTCGGTGAGCGTCTCGCGGCAGATCGTGTCGAGGTCACCCGGCACGGCGACGGCCAGGTGCGAAGGGGGTTGGACCCGCCCGTGCTCGCGGGGAGCGGCGGGCAGGGTCGTGGTGCCGTCGAGGGGCCAGGTCGCGGTGAGACCGGCGTAGGCGAGGGCCACGATGCTCTGGGCGTCGTCGCGGTCGGCCTCGGCGCCCTCGGTCTCGATGCCGGCGAGCGCTGCGGTCGTGGCGAGGCCGCGGACCTTGACGCGGCCGTCGCTGGTCAGCTGGACGATCTCGGGCGTGAGGGCGAGGTGGTGCAGCCCTCGGGCGCGGGCCGCCTCGACACCGGTGGCGACCTCACCGGTGATGCGGCGTACCTCCTCGGCGGGCAGGCCGTCGGTGCCGATGGCCGCGGCATAGGTGCGGGCCCCGTCGAGGGCGTCCTCGGCGATCCAGGCGAGGTCTCCCTCGCCACCGACGTCGAGGATGCGCACGAGCTGGGCGGCCTCGACCCCGGCCGCGCGTCGGGCTGCGTCGAGGGCCGCCGCCGTGGTGTCGGCGTCAGCGGGCATGACGAGCAGGGTCACGTCGCGATCGAGCGTCGTGTCCCTGGCCGCCCAGCGTTCGCCGCCCGGGATCTCTTCGATCCGGGATTCGACCGTGTAGCGACCGAGCTCGGTCCCCGGGTTTACCCCGTGCACGCTGTCCCTCTCGTCGGTGGATGTCTGCCGCGCCATCCTAGGTCCCCGAGCCGGTGGAGGCCGGGAGCCGGGCGCGGGGCGCGTCAGCCTCGCCTGAGGCGGCGGGCGAAGGGCTCGAGCGTCTCGGTGACCTCGGTGACCCGCAGCCGCGCGGCGATCGCGATGCTCAGGACGAGCACGACGAGGCCGACGACCGTGGTGAGGACGACGGAGCCGATCCACGTGCTGCCGTCGACGACCTGGCCCAGCCCGCGCAGGACGACCCACCCGACGGCGGTCCCGACGAGGGTGGCCAGACCCAGTCGGACGAAGGTGCGCACGACCCGGGTGAGCCCGAGGCTGCCGAGGCGGCGACGGAGCAGCCACAGGCCCAGGACGGCAGCGACCACGTTGGACACCGTCTGGCCCAGACCGACCCAGGTCGCGGCGTGTGCGGGGGGACCGACGCTGCCGATGATGGTGAAGGTCACCGCGACGGCCGTCACGAGCAGCTGGAGGAGGAAGGGGGTGCGGCCGTCCTCGTAGGCGTAGTAGGCCCGCTGGACGAGGAAGAACCAGCCGTACGGCACGAGGCCGAGCATCATCGCGACGAGGACACCGACGGAGGCGTCGACCTGGACGCGCGGGATGCCGGGCAGGACCGCCGCGAGCAGGTAGGGCGCGACGAGCAGGATGGCCGCGGTGCCCGGCAGGAGGAGGACGCCCGGCATCGTCAACCCGCGCCGGAGGTCGGCCGTCACGGCTGGCGTGTCGCCGTCGTGGGCGGCGTGGGAGATCCGGGTGAAGAGGGCCGTCACGAGCGAGACCGTGATGATGCCGTGCGGCAGCATGAAGAGGAGGAAGGCGTTGGCGTAGGCGGTCAGGCCAGCGCCCTCGACGCCCTGGGCCTCGGCAGCGTGCAGCGCCCCGGTGAGGACCCGCGAGTTGACGAGGTAGGCCAGCTGACCCACGGCCACCGCGCCGAAGGCCCACATCGCCATCCGGGAGGCACCCCGCAGGCCGCTGCCGCGCAGCCCCCAGACGGGGCGGAAGCGCAGACCGATCCCGCGCAGTGCCGGGATGAGCGCGAAGGCCTGCAGCGCGATCGACAGGGTTGCCGAGCCGCCGAGCACGGCGATCATCGTCGGGTCCCACGAGGAGACGGACCCCTGCAGGGGTCGGTCGGAGAAGACGAACCACAGCAGGCCGCCGATGGCCACGACATTGGCCAGGGCCGGGGCCCACATGAAGGCGCCGAAGCGGTGGTGCGCGGTGAGGACCTGCCCCAGGAGGGTGTAGAGACCGTAGAAGAAGACCTGCGGCAGGCACAGCACCGCGAAGGCCGTCGCGAGGGTGCGGGCCTCGGGCGGCCAGCTGCTCGAGACGACGAGAGAGATGAGGAGGGGTGCGGCCAGGGTCAGGAGCAGCGTGATGACGGCCAGCGCGGTCACGGCCAGCGTGAGGAGGCGGTTGATGTAGGTCTGGCCGCCGTCGTGGTCGCGCATGGCCCGCGTGATCTGCGGGACGATCACCGCGTTGAGCACGCCACCGGCGATCAGCAGGTGGAAGATGTTGGGCAGGGTGTTGGCGGCGTTCCACGCGTCGGCGGCGATGATCGTCAGGCCGACGACGTAGGCCGTCAGGCTGTTGCGGGCGAACCCCAGCACCCGCGAGAAGAGCGTCCCGGCCGCCATGATCGCGCTCGAGCGCCCGATGTCGGGGCTGGGTCGATCGCCGGTGCGCTCGCCCAGGACCTCATCGGGGGTGGCGGCCTCGCTCATGCCTCACGGTCCTCGGGGTCGTCGGTCGTGGAGGTCGCCTCAGGTGCGCGGCGACCGCCCCGCACGGTACGCCACGTCCCGGCCGCCAGGAGGAGCAGCGCGGCGCCCCCGATGACGCGGTAGATCCACGCGCCGGTCGGGCGCACCTTGACGTGGAGGGTGGCCGGGGCGGCGATCTCCTCCCCGTTCGGACTCGCGACGCTCACCTGGACCGGTACCTGACCGGCGGCCAGGGCGGTGGCGTTGACCGTCACGGTGTGGCGGCCGTCCGGTCCGATCGTCACGGGGTCCGGGTCACCGTCGATGCGCAGCGACGGACTGTCCGGCACGAGCCGGACGACGAGATTGGACAGCTGGACGTCGGTCCGGTTGACGATCGTGATCTGCAGCCGCCCGGTGTCGGCGAAGAAGTTGACGTCTCCCGAGGAGACCTGGAGGTCGTCCTCGGCGAGGGTCACCTCGGTGGTGAGCTGCTTGTGGAGGATGCTGTAGGCCGGGAGATCCGATCGCCACCGGGTGGACATCAGCTGACGGATCGCCAGCGTCATCTCCCGCCGCCAGCTGGGACCGTCGGCGCGTACGGAGGCGAAGGTGAGCATCGCCTCGGTGTCGTTGATGAGGTCCGCCGCGCGCTGGCTGGTGAGGACTGCAGGGAGGGGAGGATCCCCCTTCGTCGCCGCCTGGATCTGGGACCCGGTGCGTGGGGTGCGCTCCGGTGCGGCCGCCGCGACGTCGTCGTCGAGGAGAGTGGTCAGGTCCCCCTCGGTGAGCCAGGGGATGGCTCCCGTGGAGTTCCTGAGCCGCTCCCAGGCCTCGGGGTCAGGGGTCGCACCCCGGTCGGGGACGATGACGAGCGTGCGGGAGGTGCCGGCGCGTTCGCCGAGGACGGATGCCGTCTCGGCGACGAGCTGCTGACGGGCCAGGAGTACGTCGTCGGCGGAGCCCAGCCCCTCGACGAGGCTGGAGAGCGGGCCGTCGCGCACGACCAGCGGCGTGCCGCCCGTGGTGCGGGTGGCGCCGGCGGGGGTGAAGACCCCGGGGGCGAGGCTCGAGTCGGGTACGAGGAGCGTCGAGTCACCGCCGGGACGCAAGGCGTCCAGCGCCGTCGCCCGCTGCTGGGTGGCGAGACCGTCGGCCGGCCACAGCACGTCGCTGCGGGCGCCGAGCTGCTGGGCGACCGAGACCCCTTCCTTGACCCGGTCACGGACGAGACGGCGGGCAGGGGCGGACCCGGCGCCGGCCGCGACATCGGCGTCCGCGTCGGGCAGGACGAGTGTCTGCGGTCCGACGAGCTGGTCGCGCAGCGCGCTCGCGCGCTCGCTGCGCACCGTGCGCTCGGCCGTGCTGATGCCGCTGTCGGGGGCGTCCTGCGGCGCGTCGACCAGGGTGGGGTCGAGCAGCCAGGCCTCGTCCCGCGCCGGGGGCGTCGCGGTCAGGGCCGCCAGGCGGGAGTCGTCGCCGACCGCAGCCTCCCAGGCCTTGTCCCGATCGGCGCCACGGTTGTCGAAGAGGCGTCGGTCGGGCGGCAGGAGGAGCGGGATGCCCCAGAGCAGGCGTAGCGGGACGTACTCCTTGCGCCGGTGCACCCCGATGAAGGTGTGCACCGCGGTGCCGGCGGCCTGGATGCTCACCCAGGCGGCGCCCGCGGACTGGCCAGGGATCAGCTCGGTCGCGTCCACGCTGAGGACGAAGGGGGTCGACCCCCCGGCCGGTACGTCCTTCAGGGTCGTGCTGTCGACGGCCGTGCCGTCGATCGGGGTGCTGTCGCGGGTCCACTCGGCGATGTCGGACCGACGGGGTCCGGCGTCCTCGGGGACGAGCGAGACCTTGGGCCGGGTGAGGGTGCTGGTGCCGGGGTTGGTCAGGGTGCCCCGGACGGTCGCGCTCTCGTCGCCATCGACGACGGTCGTGATCGAGGTGATCGTCAGCTCGGCGTCACTCGCGTCAGCGGCCATGGACGCCGGGTCCGCGGCGGACGGGAGTGCAGCGACGGGGAGCAGGACGAGCAGCGCGAGCAGCAGGCTCGCGGTGGCCGCGCTCAGGCGTCGCCGGCGAGCCGCTGCCACGCCTCCCTCGCGATGCGTCGTTCGTTGGGGAAGGTCAGGTGCCTGGGCGCGTCCTGCAGGGACAGCCAGGCGACGTCGACGGCCTCGTGGTCGGGGTCGTTGTCGATCGTCAGGTACCCGCCGATGGCCTCGAGCAGGTAGTGGTGGACGAACTTGTGGATCCTGCGGTCGGGCGTGGCGAACCAGTAGTCGATGGTGCCGAGCTCGACGAGGACCCTGGCCTCGATGCCGGTCTCCTCGGCCACCTCGCGGGCGGCCGTCTCGACGAGCGTCTCCTCGCCCTCGATGTGGCCCTTGGGCAGGCACCACTCGAGCCGTCCCGCGCGGTTGCGGCGGGCGATGACGGCGATCCGGGCCTCCCCTTCGTGCACGTCGACCACGACGCCACCCGCGCTGCGCTCCTCGACCGCAGGCAGACGGCGCTGCGGTCCGGAGGCGGGAGCGGGGTGACTCATGTGGTCACTGTAGCCATCCGCTCCGGGAGGACTCTGGGGTGCGTGGATGGCCCCCCACCCCGTACGCAGGTTCGACGCGCGTGACCCCCGCGACATTCGACGTGCGTGACGCCCGCGACTGCCCTACCGTCGAGTAGCTCGACAACGAGGTCGGGCCACGCGTCGACGACGACGCCAGAGACCGGGAGTCCCCATGAAGCAGATCCAGCGACGTCTCCTCGCCGCGGCCGGAGCGGCCGCGCTGACCCTCACGGTCGCGGGAGTGGGCCCTGCCGGCGCCGCGACGCAGACCGAGGCCGTCACCGGCCCCTACCAGCTGAACTTCAGCACGGCGTTGCTGTACGGCGGCATCCACCCCGACGCCCAGCCGCGGGGAGCCAATGACTGGGGCTGCACCCCCAAGGCCGGCACCCAGCCGGTCGTCCTCGTGCACGGCACCTATGCCAACCAGTACAACTCCTTCGCCCGGATGGCGCCGGAGCTCACCTGGGCGGGCTACTGCGTCTACTCCTTCAACTACGGGACCGACGGGACGGACGCCGCGGCCCAGCTCCCGGGGGTCTACGGCACCACGGGGCTGTCCGGCAACGGCGACGAGCTCGCCGCCTTCGCCGCGACCGTCCGCGAGCGCACGGGCTTCGACAAGGTCGACATGGTCGGGTGGTCGCAGGGCGGCACGATCATCACCGACGTGCTCAAGAAGCACGGTGGTGCGGGTGTCGACGACGTCGTGACGTTCGGCGCGTCCCACCACGGCACGACCGTGTCGGGGCTCTCGACGATCGCCGGTGTGGTCGGCGTGACCGACCTCACCAGGGCCGGGCTCGGCCAGGCGGCCGTCGACCAGCTTCGGGGCTCGGACTACCTCACCGCGCTCACCGCCGACGGCGACACGGTGCCGGGAGTCGACTACACGGTCGTCGCGTCCCGTTACGACGAGGTGGTCACGCCCTACAGCAGCACCTTCCTCGAGGCGGGTCCCGGCGCGACGGTCCGCAACATCACCCTCCAGGACGGCTGCGGCATCGACTTCAGCGACCACCTGTCGATGACCGCGAGCCCCCGGCTGATCGACATCACGAAGCGGGCGCTGGACCCCCAGGGCAGGGGTTATCTGCGCTGTCTGCCCAACGCTCCGATCCTCTGATCCGCTGAGCGTGCGGCGGTCCATCCCGTGGGGGGTGGGCCGCCGTCGTGCGCTCCGGCGCACCCCGCCACCGCGTAACCTTGGGCCCCATGTCCTCCCCCGCTCTGCCTCCCGAGATCCTGCGTGCTGCGGTGGCCCACCTGGCGCCGTTGCTCCCGGTGCTCACCGAGCTCGGCGACCGGTTCGCCGCGGGTGGGCACGAGCTGGCACTGGTGGGGGGTCCGGTCCGGGACGCCTTCCTGGCCCGCACGAGCGGTGACCTGGACTTCACGACCTCCGCATCCCCCGAGGAGACGGAGGCGATCCTCGCGGACTGGGGCGACGCCCACTGGGACATGGGCCGCGAGTTCGGCACGATCGGTGCGCGCAAGGGAGCGGACACGGTCGAGGTGACGACCTACCGGGCCGACGCCTACGACGGCACGACCCGCAAGCCGGTCGTGGCCTTCGGCGACAACCTGCAGGACGACCTCGTGCGGCGCGACTTCACCGTCAACGCCATGGCCCTGCGCCTGCCCGACCTCGACCTGGTCGACCCGTACGGGGGCGTCATCGACCTCGCGGCGCGGCGGTTGCGCACGCCGTCGGCTCCCGAGGTCTCCTTCAGCGACGACCCGCTGCGGATGATGCGGGCTGCCCGCTTCGTCGCCCAGCTGGGCCTGGTGCCCGCACCCGAGGTCCTCACGGCGATGACCGAGGCTGCCGGCACCCTGCAGATCGTCTCGGCGGAGCGCATCCGCGACGAGCTGGTCAAGCTCGTCCTCGGCGAGGACCCGGTCGCTGGCCTGAGGGTCCTCGTGGACACCGGTCTGGCCGACCAGATGCTGCCGGAGCTGCCCGCCCTTCGCCTGGAGATCGACGAGCACCACCGCCACAAGGACGTCTACGAGCACTCGCTGACGGTGCTGGAGCAGGCCATCGACCTCGAGGGTGTCCCCGGACCGGGGTCCGACGAGCAGGACCACCCGGTCCCGCGACCCGACCTGGTCCTGCGGCTGGCCGCGCTGCTCCACGACATCGGCAAGCCACGCACCCGTCGCTTCGAGGACAAGGGGGGTGTCTCCTTCCACCACCACGACGTCGTCGGCGCCAAGCTGGCGGCCAAGCGCCTGAAGGCACTGCGCTTCGACAAGGCGACGACGCAGTCGGTGGCCCGGCTCGTCGAGCTGCACCTGCGCTTCCACGGGTACGGCGACGGGCAGTGGAGCGACTCGGCCGTCCGCCGTTATGTCACCGACGCCGGCCCGCACCTGCAGCGCCTGCACCGACTCACCCGGGCGGACTGCACGACCCGCAACCAGCGCAAGGCCACCCGGCTGCGGCGCGCGTACGACGACCTCGAGGTCCGCATCGACGAGCTGCTCGAGCAGGAGGAGCTGGGCAAGGTCCGGCCCGACCTCGACGGCAACGAGATCGCCGAGGTCCTCGGCATCGCCCCCGGACCCGTCCTCGGTGAGGCCTACCGTCACCTGCTGCAGGTCCGTCTCGACGAAGGCCCGCTCGACAAGCAGGAGGCTGCGCGGCGGTTGCGCACGTGGTGGGCCGCTCGCGACTGACCGGTCGGGCCGCTGAAGTGGCAGGCACGGGAGGGGAGTGCTACCCATCGCGCAGCCCGGGCCCCCGCCCTACGTTGGTCCCAGTTGTGCACCACACCGCCTCACGACCCCCCAGGGAGACCGTCCATGAGCCTCGACCAAGGGATGGACCCCGGGCGCGTCCGGCAGATCGCCAGCGGGCTCGACTCCGAGGTCATCCGCCTCGGTGAGATCGTCGCTGCCGGGACGACGAGCGCCGACGTCCTGGTCTCCAACTGGGACGGTCCCGACGGCCAGGAGCTGATCGTGCGCTGGCGCAGCCAGGCCGCCAAGCAGATCGGTGCCGCCACCGAGCTGCTTCGAGAGACGGCCAGGGAGCTGCGTCGCCAGGCCGATCAGCAGGACGCAGCCTCCAACGGCACCGGCCCGGGTGGCGGTGGCGGTGGCGGCCACGGTGGCAGCTCCGGAGGAGGAGGCGGTGGCGGCCGGAGCGGCGGGCGCGGTCAGGGACAGGACGGCCCGGCCAACGACGGCCGGTGGCCCGACGGGCCCCCGGACGGGTACGACATCCTCGGCCGTGACCCCGACTCCGTCGGCGTGCGCACCAACCGCGGGGACGACAACACCCAGCACCACTACGACCCGCTCACCGGCAAGACGTGGCAGGAGGCGGAGGACGGCAGCTGGCGCAACGGCCAGGACGTCTTCGGCAACGAGACCGTGTCGAGGACCGACACCACCGACCACGGCAACGGCTGGGAGAGCTCGCACGAGAGCACCCGCGGCCAGGCCGGTCGAGGCGAGTGGGGTGACTCGTGGTCGACCGAGCGGTCCTTCGACAACGAGGTCGCCTCCAACACGCAGGCGATCCTCGACAACGTCCAGAGCGAGCCGATCGTCGAGCAGGAGCTGTGGGACGTCTCGGGGCACGACGCCGTCGCCGAGGCGCACGCTGGCGATGACCGGACCGGGGCCAGCGCGGAGTTCCTCTCCTACGACGCCTCGACGGACGGCTCGATGGGCATCGATGCCACCCGAGGCGCCTACATCGAGGCCAATGCCGAGGCCGGGGCCTACCTGGGCCGGGCCGAGGCCCACTGGACCGGCGACCACGGCACCACCGCGCAGGCGGAGGCCATGGTCGGCGCCGAGGGCCAGGCCAACGCCGGAGCCCAGCTCGGACCCGCAGGGGCGCAGGTCGCGGCCGGCTTCGAGGCCTTCGCCGGTGGCCGGGTCGAGGGTGGCTTCAGCCAGGACCTGGGACCGGCCGACGTCGGTGCGTCCGGCTCGCTCTCGTACGGCATCGGCGCCCACGCCGACGCCAGCGCCGAGGTGTCCATGGACCGGGTCGGCGTCTCCTTCGACATCGGGGCGACGCTCGGGGTCGGCGCCTCCTTGTCCCTCGACGTCTCCGTCTCGCCCAACGAGATCGTCGACGGCCTCGCCGACGTGGGCGAGGCGCTCGAGGACTCCCCGATCAACCCAGGCAACTGGTGGTGACCCCCCTTCGACCCGGGATGGCAGGCTGGGCCCCAGACCACGGCCGCCGCCCCCGAACCCACAGGAGCGCAGCATGACCCAGATCAGCTATCCCAGCGAGGTCGTCCCCGGCCCCCCACGCATGACCCTCGACATGCCCGAGGGCTGGACCCAGGTCTGGGCCCCGGACACGCTCATCGCGATCCGCGACGGGGCCCAGGGCGCCGACCACTTCCTGGCCAATGTCGTCGTCCGCTTCTACCAGCGGCTGGCTCCCTTCGGTCCCGACGAGATCCACGCCGAGCTCGGCGAGTACGTCGCCCAGCGACGTGAGGGGACGCTCGGGGTCCTCAAGCACCAGGAGGTCGGTGGGCGCGAGTTCGTCGGCGCCGACCTCGCCTTCGTCGACGGCGAGGCCGGGACCGTGGGGCAGGTCCACTGGTTCACCGCGCAGAAGAGCAACGACGTCCTCGACGTCGTCCAGATCACCGGGTCGTACGCCGGCGCGCGCAAGGAGACGGATTACGGCACGATCGACGGCGTCGTCGACTCCCTTCGCATCAATCCCTGAGAGTGCCCCCCACATGCCACAGCTGACGTACCCGAGCGAGATCTTCCCCGGACCGCCGGGCGTGACCATCGATGTGCCCGCCACGTGGGGACCGGTCCGCGTCGGCGGCACCCTGCTCGCCTGCCGACGGATCGCCAGTGATCACGGCTTCGCGCCCAATGTCGTCATCCGGGGATTCCAGCGCACATCCGACTTCACGATGCGCCACGCCTTGGAGGAGCTGCGCGGGTTCGTCGCCCAGCAGCAGGAGGGCAGCGTCGACGAGCCCTTCGAGCTCGAGCTGGGGGACGTCCCCTTCGTCGGGGTCAATGTCTCGTGGGTGGACCCGCAGATCGGCACGATCGTGCAGATCCACCTCTTCGCCGGATCGCGAAGGGGGCGGGTCGTCGACCTGCTGCAGGCCACCGGGTCGGTCGGCGGCAATGACGCGCAGAGCGCCTATGCCGAGGTCCAGCAGGTGCTCCGGACGATCCGGGCCACCGCGTGAGCGCCGTGGCCGGCCACGACGAGCTGCCGGGACTGGTGCTGCGGGTGGGCGCCGCGACCGACACCGGTCGGGTGCGCTCCCTCAACGAGGACTCCGCGCTCGCCGAGGGTGGGATCTTCGTGGTCGCCGACGGGATGGGTGGCCACGCTGCGGGCGAGGTCGCCAGCGGCATCGTCGTCGAGACGATGCGGGAGCTCGCCACGCGCAACGAGCTGACCGCCGACGACATCACCCGGCAGCTGGTCCTGGCCAACCAGCGGATCCTCGCGGCCGTCGACGCCCACCCCGAGGACAAGGGCATGGGCACGACCGCGACCGGTCTGGCCCTGGTCACCGCGGGCGGCGCCGACCACTGGGCCGTCTTCAACGTCGGCGACTCCCGGGTCTACCGCTCCATCGGCGGGATCCTCACCCAGGTGACGGTCGACCACTCCGAGGTCCAGGAGCTCGTCGAGGCGGGAGTCATCACGCGGGAGGAGGCCCGGGTCCACCCGGCTCGCAATGTCGTGACCCGCTCGCTCGGGACCGACTACGCCTATCAGCCCGATGTCTGGGTTCTCCCGCCCTACGCCGGGGAGCGCTTCGTCATCTGCAGCGACGGACTGACCAACGAGCTCCCCGACGAGCGCGTGCGTGAGATCCTGCACCAGCACCCCGAGCCCCAGATCGCGGCCGAGGAGCTCGTCCGGGCAGCGGTCGAGGCCGGGGGGCGTGACAATGTCACCGTGGTCGTCGTCAACCTCGACGGCGCCATGGGTGAGGACCTGTCGGTGACCAGCCCGCGGGCATCGGGCGAGGACACCGCGCCCCGGCGACAGCTGAGCGACAAGGAGTGACCATGCAGACGAGGATCGAGAGCCGCGAGGGCTGGATCGAGATCGCCCGTGACGGGATCCACCTGCTGGCGAAGGGGGATGACTCCCTCGCCGCTCGGCTGGAGGCCGCCCTGGCGGGCGCCGACGGTGACGACCCCACCGACGTGGTGACCGACGAGCTGAGCACCGGGGGGATCCGTCGCACGCCCGACTTCGCCCTCGTCGACGAGACCTCCGGTCGGGTCCTCGTGCGCGGCGCGGCCTCGGTGGCCGTGACGCGCACCGATGGCAGCACGCAGACGGTGAGCGCGCCGGCCCGCGGTCCGTGGGCCGACGAGGACCTCGAGGGCGACGTCGCCGATGTCGTCCTCGGGACCGGTGAGCCCGAGACCGCCGCCGAGCCTGCGGCGATCGAGGCGGAGCCGGAGACAGCGCGGGAGCCGGAGACGACCGTCGAGGCCGAGGCACTGGAGCCCGCCGACGCCGTCGAGGCCCCCGCCCCCGAGACCCCCGCCGAGCCCGGAGCGACTGGGCTCCAGTCGGGTGCGACCGGCTGGGCGATGCCCTCGGTCTTCGGTCGCGACACGCAGGCAGGACCGGAGCAGGCCACGCCGGCGCCCACCGACGAGGCGCCCACCGACCAGGTGCCCGTCGAGGAGGCCGAGGTCATCGAGACACCGGCTCCGGCTGGCCAGGACCTCGTCGCGGACCAGCCGCAGGATGGCGCAGCACCGGACGCCGCGCCGATGGACGATGCCCTCGATGCCCCGAGCGACGATGACGACGAGCTGCCGAGCTTCGACTTCCTCTTCGGCAACACCCAGCACCACCGCAGCTCGCTGCTGGCCGCCTCCGCGGCAGATGCCTCGCAGGACGCGCCCATCGACTCCGGCCCCGTCGCCGCGGCAGGTGGGTTCCAGCCGAGCGAGGACCCGGCCGGTGCCACCCTGGCCCCGCCGAGCGAGGAGGACGGGCACCCGGAGCCGACGCCGTCCGGCCCCACCGTGGCGGACCACTCCGGTGGGCTGCCGCCGATGCCGGGCAGCGCCCCCTTCGTCGAGGAGCCCGACCAGGACCACCCCGACGACCAGCCCGCAGCACCGGTCGCCGGCGGGGGACCCGCTCGCGTGCAGGCGGCCCGTGACGACGCGCCGGGGCACGAGCCCGGAGGCGGTCGTCCGCAGTTCGCGGACGGGCACCTCGTCGGCTCGCGGGTCCCGCAGGCAGCCCCCAGCAGCGGCACCCCCAGCAGCGGCACCCCCAGCAGCGGCACCCCGAGCACCCAGACCCCGGGCACGTCCAGCCCGGTGGGCGACAGCGGTCCCTCACCGGCCACGTCCGAGGCCGACGACTCCTCGGGAGTGATCTCGTCGGTGCCCTGGGGCGCGGGCGCAGCCCCGGTGGCCGGACCCGTGGCGAGTGCGCCGGGCATGCCCTTCGGGCTGCCGGCGCTGCCGACTCCCGACGCGGGGGCGGCGCAGACTGCCGACCCCGAGCCCGCGGCGGCCGAGGGGGCGGAGGGTGACGGACCCATGGTGCTGTCGGTCAGGTGCTCCTCGGGTCACCACAACGCGCCGCACGCGACCCGGTGCCGGGTGTGCGGCCAGGACCTGCCGTCGCAGCAGCCGGAGCCGACCCCGCGCCCCGCGCTGGGCCAGCTGCGTCTGTCCACCGGTGATGTCGTGACCCTCGATCGCGGGGTGCTCATCGGTCGGGCGCCGCGTGCCGCCGATACCGGCGCGGGCTCACCGCACCTCGTGCGCATCTCCAGCCCGGACAACGAGATCTCCCGCAACCACGTCGAGATCGTGCTCGACGGCTGGCACGTGCTGGTGCGCGACCTCGGCTCGACCAACGGCACGACCGTGGCCCTGCCGGGGTCCTCCCCGATCCGGGTGCGCCCCGGCGACCAGCAGACCATCGAGCCGGGCACGACCATCACCCTCGCCGACCAGGTCTCCATGGTCTTCGAAGTCACGGGATGATGCCTGAGTGAGCAGCGCGATCCCGCCCGATCTCGAAGGGCTCGATTACGTCCAGCCGCTCGGCTCGGGCGGGTACGCCGACGTCTACCTCTACGAGCAGCAGATGCCGCGGATGAAGGTGGCCGTCAAGGTCCTCAAGACCGAGGGGCTCACCCCCACGATCCAGCAGCAGTTCATCGACGAGGCCAACACGATGGCCCAGCTCGCGGACCACCCGTACATCGTCCAGGTCTTCCGCGCCGGGACGAGCGGTGACGGTCGCCCCTTCCTCGTGATGAAGTACTACCCGCCGCCCAACCTGGCGCAGCGGGCGCGCACGGCCCGCTTCTCCGTCGAGGAGGTCCTGCGCACCGGCATCCAGCTCGCGAGCGCCGTCGAGACGGCCCACCGGGCCGGAGTCATCCACCGCGACATCAAGCCGGCCAACGTGCTGGTCAGCCAGTACGGCTCCCCGGGACTGACCGACTTCGGCATCGCCGGCCGAGGGGGCGCGCTCGAGGAGGTCGACGAGGACCTCGGCGTCTCGGTCCCGTGGTCCCCGCCGGAGGTGCTCTTCGGTCACAGCAACGGCGACGCGCGCGCCGATGTCTACGCCTTGTCGGCCACGCTCTGGCAGCTCCTCGTGGGCCGCTCTCCCTTCGAGGTGCCCGGCGGCAACAACTCCGCCTTCGAGCTGATGCCACGGATCCGGTCCACCCCGCCACCGAGCACCGGGCGCGCGGACGTGCCCCAGTCGCTGGAGCGGCTCCTGGCCCAGGCCATGAGCAAGAACCCGCTGGCCCGGCCCGCGAGCGCCATCGAGTTCGCCCGCAGCCTCCAGCAGATCGAGCAGGAGGAGCGCTTCTCGCGCACCGCGATCGTCGTCCTCGACGAGCTCGGCCACAGTGGGGACTCCGGGGCGCTCGGCGCCACCCGGGACCGTACCCAGCTGCGCGCCAGCACCGGGTCGGGTTCCCGGTCGACGACGAGCGCGCCTCCGCCCCCGCTCGGGCAGCCCGTCATCGGGGGACAGCTCAGCGGGGGACGCGGCATCGGACCCACCGGCCCGGTGCCGATCGCCGACGGTGTCGTCGCGCGCCACGGCAGGCAACCCCCACCACCGGACCTCTCGGGTCCGCGTCCGCCTCAGGCATCCGGCCCCCGTCCACCACAGGCATCCGGTCCTCGCCCGCCACAGGCGTCTGGCCCTCGGCCCCCTCAGGCGTCGGGCCCTCGGCCCGCGGCGTTCTCCGGTCCGCAGCCGCAGCAGCGGTCCGGTCCGCCGGCCGGCCAGCTCTCCGGGCCGCGCCCGCCGGGCAACCGCCCGGCACCGGCCAAGGCCGCGCCGCGACGATGGCTGCCGGTGATCGCCGGGGTGTGCGGCGTGCTGCTGCTCGTCGCCATCGTCGGCACCGCCCTCGCGCTCAACAACCGTGGGGGCGGCGGCTCGGGGACCACCGGGGCGGACACCTCGCTCGCCAGCGCGCCGACCTTCACCATGGCCGTCGACAGCTCCGTGCTCAAGTACACGATCGACTACGCCGGCTACCAGAAGGGCGACCGCTACCTCGTCAAGGCGGCGCTGTCGCAGGACGCGATCGACAAGGCGACGGCCTACGGCGTCTCCGACATCGACGAGGCCACGGGGAGGGGCTCCTTCTCGCAGGAGTTCGGCTCGGCGCCCCGCCAGTGCGCCAAGGTCAGGGTGCAGCGCGGTGAGGACTACTCCCCGTGGAGCGAGACCCAGTGCAAGGACAAGGGCTGATGTCGACGCGTCCGCGCACCACCACACCGCCCCCACCGTCGCAGCCCCCGTCGCCGGGGATCGAGGTCGGCCTGCTGCCCCTCGTCGCTGGCATCGTCGGGGTGCTGCTCGTCTGCGGCATCATCGGGGGAGTCCTGTGGGCCACCCGCGAGGGCGGTCAGGACCCGGTGTCGACGCACACCAACGCCACCCAGCCGGGCGGGGCCCTGGCCGGAGCGCCCGATCTGCGGGTGCGGCTCGATGGTGAGACCCTCGTCTTCACCTTCGACTACCCGGGGCTGCAGGAGGGCGACCACTTCCAGATCCGCACCGGCGGCGACCCCGACAAGGTGACCGGGACACCGGTGCGCGTCGACGGCACGGAGTTCCGACTGGGGGTGGCGCCGGGTGTCCAGCAGTGCGGCACGGTCCAGGTCGTTCGCGGAGCGCAGCACTCCGCATGGTCACAGGTGCAGTGCGAGACGGTGAGGAAATCATGAGCGACAGCGTGGTGACGGTCGACTTCTGCGGAGAGCTGCACACAGCGCCCCGTGACGGGACCCTGACGATCGGGCGCGAGGGGGATGTCGAGATCGACGACAACCCCTTCCTCCACCGGCACTTCCTCCAGGTCACGCACGAAGGGGGGTGGTGGTGGCTGACCAACATCGGCAGCACGTTGACCGCGACCGTCGCGGACAAGAAGGGGCTCTTCCAGGCCTGGCTCAGCCCCGGCGCGCGCATCCCGCTCGCCTTCGAGCGGATCACCGTGTGGTTCACCGCGGGACCGACCACCTACGACTTCGACGTCCTCGTGGACAACCCGAGCTTCATGAGCATCGACAACGACGTGCTGCTGCCGCAGGAGGGCGGGGAGACGACCGTGGGACGGGTTTCGCTGACGCCCGACCAGAAGCTGCTCGTCGTCGCACTGTGCGAGGACTTCCTGCGGCGGGACGGCGCCGGGCAGGGCACCATCCCGAGCTCCGCCGTGGCGGCCGGCCGCCTGGGGTGGAAGGTCACGAAGTTCAACCGCAAGCTCGACAACGTCTGCCAGAAGCTGGCCGATGCCGGCATCCGTGGCCTCCACGGCGGCCCGGGCAAGCTCGCGAGCAACCGCAAGTCACGCCTCGTCGAGCACGCCCTGTCGACGCGGATGGTGACGCTCGACGACTTGGCGCTCCTCGAGGACCCCCCGGCAGCGGAGGACTGACCGGGGGATGACCACGCAGGGGATCCGAGTGGACGAGGGGACCACCGAGACCGGGCGACGTCGACGACCGACGTGGCTGCGGGCGGTCTCGGGGACCCTCGTGGCCGTGCTCGTCGTCGTGGTCACGATCCTCGCCGTCCGTGCCGACGGCCAGCCCGTCCACGACGTCGCCCTGACCGACGGCAGCATCTGGGTGTCGGGTGGCCGCACGGGCGACTGGGCCAGGGTCAACACCGGCGCGCACGGCTTCGACCTCGTCGTGCAGGAGGCCGACCCTGCCGCCGCCGACACGGCAGCGGCGCGGCCCGACGTGCTGCAGGACGGGCGCAACGCCGTGGGTGTCACGAGCGACCTTCGACTCGTGGCCATCGACTCGCGGACCGGGGAACCCATCGACGGCGTGGTCCAGGTTCCCCCGCCGACCTATGTCACCGGGGTGGACTTCCACCGTCCGGCTCTGGCCGCGATGCACGGCAACACCCTGGCCGTGGTGGACCAGACGACCGGTCGGGTCTGGGCCAAGCGGCTGGATCCCAAGGGCGGCACCCCCATCGGGGACCTCCGGGACACCGGTGGGTTGGCGACCGTGGGCCCCAACGCGGCGGTCACGGTCGACCTCGACGGGGACGTCATGGCGGTCTCCGCCGACACCGGAACCGTCGTCGAGATCCCCGCGGAGGGAGCCGGGTTCGGCTCGCCGCAGCGCACCGACCTCGGCTTCACCGGCGGACGCGCCGCGGACATCACCGCCGTCGGTGACACCTGGGTGGTCCTCGACCTGGAGAAGGGCGAGGTCCACGTCGAGGGGCGAGACGGCGCCCAGGCCCTGCCGGGCGAGAGCCAGCAGACCGCGGGCGTCACCCTCGCCATGGCCACCCTCCAGCAGCCCGGGCCGAGCCGCGATGTCGTCGCCTTCCAGACGAGGGAGCGGGCCGGCTACCTGCCCATCACCGACGCCTCCGGTCAGGGGATCACCTCCGCAGGCGTCGTCTCGGGCCTGTCCACCGACGAGCGGACCGTCCGCCGGCAGCGCATCTCCTCGCCGGCCGTCAACGGGGACTGCCTCTACGCCGCCTGGGGCGACGGCGCCGCGGTGCGGTGGGGCTCGGCCTGCGGGACGCAGGAGGCGCCGGCCGGTGAGCTGACCAGCTCCGGAAGCCTCTCGCGTCGGTACGGCGTCGCGGTCCGGCACAACCGTGGCCAGCTGCTCCTCAACGACCTCGACACGGGTGACGTCTACGACCTGTCGCTGACCGGCGACCTGCGGATCGACACCTGGCCCGCGTCGGTGTCACCGCCGAAGAGGACCACACCGCCGAAGAAGACCACGAAGCCCACCAGGTCGACGGCGAAGAAGTCCACGAAGACGAGCACGAAGAAGTCCACCGCGAAGACCACGAAGACATCCGGATGAGGAAGCAGGAACGATGAGCGTCTCCCAGGAGCAGGCCGGCTGGTTCAGCCAGGCCTTCCAGCAGATGGTCGGCAACATCGACCAGGTCATCCTCGGCAAGCAGCACGTGGTGCGGCTGGCCCTCACCTGCCTGCTCTCCGAGGGGCACCTGCTCCTCGAGGACTACCCCGGCACGGGCAAGACCCAGCTGGCCCGGGCCATCGCGGCCACGGTGCAGGGCAGCAGCAGCCGGATCCAGTTCACCCCCGACCTGCTCCCCAGCGATGTCACGGGCGTGACCATCTACGACCAGCAGAGCAAGACCTTCGACTTCCACCGCGGACCGGTCTTCGCCTCGATCGTCCTCGCGGACGAGATCAACCGCGCCTCGCCCAAGACCCAGTCGGCGCTGCTCGAGGTCATGGAGGAGGGCCGGGTGACCGTCGACGGCACCACGCACGACGTCGGCTCGCCCTTCATGGTCGTCGCGACCCAGAACCCCATCGAGCAGGCCGGCACGTACCGCCTGCCCGAGGCCCAGCTCGACCGATTCCTCATGAAGACCTCGCTGGGCTACCCCGACCACGAGGCGACCGTCGCCGTCCTCGCCGACTCGGCCCGCCGGGACCGCACCAAGGGGCTGCGGCCGGTCGTCACCGCCAAGGTCGTCACCGACATGGCCGCGCTCGCCGACCAGGTGCACGTCGACGCGGCGATCCTCGCCTATGTCTCGCGCATCGCGGAGGAGAGCCGACGCCACCGGGACGTGCGCCTGGGGCTGTCCGTGCGCGGCTGCCTCGCCTTCGTGCGGTGCGCCAAGACCTGGGCGGCCGGCCAGGGCCGCACCCACGTGGTGCCCGACGACATCAAGATGCTCGCCGAGCCGGTGATGAGCCACCGGCTGCTGCTGTCCGCGGAGGCAGAGTTCGCGGGCGTGCAGGTCACCGACGTCATCGGCCGGATCCTCGGCCAGGTCGCACCGCCGACCGAGCGTGTGGCCTGAGCACGCCATCACGATGACCTCAGGACTGCCGACCCCGCCACCCGACGCCCCTCGTGGGCGTGGTCGGGTGCGTCCGGATGCCCACGCGGCGGCCTCCGCGGGCGGCGACGAGGCCCGGCTGCAGCAGATGGCCCGGTCCACGCGGGAGCGCTCCTCGGGCACGCGACGCACGGTCACCCTCCCGGGTGCCTCCGTCGTCGCCGCCGGCAGGGGCGCCGGTCGCGCGGTCCGCCACGGTGTCGTGGCCACCGACGACCGGGTGCGCCGGACGTGGTTCGGCGGTCGGCTGGACTGGATCACCCCCCTGGGCTGGAGCCTCGTCGGTCTCGGGCTGCTCCTGTGGCTGCTCGGAGCCCTCCTCGGCTGGGTCGAGCTGACGACCATGGCGGCCACGATCCTCGCTCTGGTCCTGCTGTGCGTCCTGGTCTCCCTGGGCCGGCACCGTGCCGACGTCGACCTCGTCGTCGAACCCCTGCGCTCGCACATCGGTGGGCTCGCGCAGGGACACCTCGTGCTCACCAATGTCTCCAGGCGCACGATGCTCCCTTCGCTCGTGCGGCTGCCCGTCGGCGAAACGGAGGAGCTCATCCCGGTCCCACTGCTGCGCAAGGGTGCCCAGCACCGCATCTCCTTCCCGATCGCGACCCCCCGGCGCGGCGTCATCCCGGTCGGACCGCCGACGACGGTGCTCGGGGACCCCCTCGGGGTCACCCGGCGGACGACGACCTTCGGCACCCAGCAGCTCATGCACGTCCACCCGCGTCACATCGCCCTCGAGTCCGGTGCCCACGGTCTCCTGCGCGACCTCGAGGGCGAGGTCACCCCGGAGCTGTCGATGGCCGACATCTCCTTCCACGCGCTGCGCGAGTACGAGCCGGGCGACGACCGTCGCCACGTGCACTGGCGGTCCTCGGCCAAGCACGACCGGCTCCTGGTCCGTCAGTTCCAGGAGACCCGGCGCTCCCACCTCGGCATCGTCGTCGACACCGACCCCGCGATGTACCCCCATGGCGAAGGGGGGGTGGAGACCGCCATCGCCGTCGCCGCCTCCCTGATGGTCCAGTCGATCAAGGACGAGCAGGAGGCGAGCGTCGTGTGCAACGACGCCCTCGCCTCGCGCACGACCGTGCCGCTCGTCCTGGACACCCTCACGACGGCCACCATCGGCCGCGTCGACCTCGTCCGCTCCGCTCGAGCGGTCGTCCAGCGCGCCCCGGACTCCTCGGTCGCGGTGCTGTGCACCGGCCCGGGCCGGGCCTTCCTCGAGATCCAGCAGTGCCTCGGCGAGTTCGAGACCGAGGTGCACAAGGTGGCGGTCGTCGTCGACCCGGGCGCGCAGACCAGCCTGCGTCG
Source organism: Janibacter limosus (assembly GCF_004295485.1). NCBI lineage: Bacteria > Bacillati > Actinomycetota > Actinomycetes > Micrococcales > Intrasporangiaceae > Janibacter > Janibacter limosus. The sequence continues at coordinate 3,248,384 of NZ_CP036164.1, forward strand.
CGTCCGCGGCCTGAGCGTCGTCACCATCACCGAGCTGTCCGACCTCGGTCGGGTCGTCGGCGGGCTGGTGCCGGCATGAGCGGGGCGAGGAGCGCGGGCAGCACCCTGATGGGTGCCCCGAAGCCGGGGATGATCAAGCCCCAGCTCACGACCGGGGAGAAGGTCCGCGCGACCCTGGGTCGGATGCGGCCCGGGCGCGGGCACTGGGTCGACACCGTCTTCACCCTCGCGGTCATCGCCTGCGTGCTCGTCGGTCTGCGGACGGTCCTCTACGGGTGGCAGTGGTGGCAGGCGGCCGCGGCGGGCGTCCTCCTCGGGCTCGTCGTCGGCCACGTCCAGGGCACCTACCGATGGCCCCTCATCGCGATCACGGCCCTCGGGGCAGTGCTGTACCTCCTGCTCGGGGGGCCGCTCGCGGTCCGGGACGACTTGAGATGGGGGATCGTCCCGACCGGGCAGACGATCAAGGACCTCGTCGCCGGCCCCACCAGCGGCTGGATGGACCTGGTGACCCTCATCCCGCCCGTCGACGCGCGGGGACGTCACCTGGCCTTCGCCTTCTTCCTCGCCCTCGTCGGGACCGCGATCACCTACGCGACGGCGCGGGTGACGAGGTCGCGGCTGCGACTGGTGGCTCCCCCCTTCGTCCTGCTGCTCGTGACCATCGCCCTCGGGACGACGCAGCCCGCGGCCAGGTGGCTGCACGGACTGCTCCTGACGGTCCTGCTCGTCGGGTGGCTGTCGGCGCGCGACCACCTCGACCCCGACGTCGGCATCGCCCGCCCGGGCGTCCGTCGCCCGGCCCTGTCCCGGATCGTCTCCGGGGCTGTGATCCTGGGCCTCGCGGTGCTCGCCGGGTCCGTGCTCGGTCCGCGCCTGCCGGGGCTGGGAGCGCCGAGCGACCGCCAGGTCGTGCGGACCGGTGTCGTACCCGACCACGACGCGACGGTGCTGGCCTCGCCGCTCTCGCAGTACCGCGAGTTCACCCGGGGAAGTGCCTCCGGGCTGTACGAGCGCCAGCTCCTGCAGGTCGACGGCGTGCCGGCGACCACGCCGATGCGGCTGGCCACCCTCGACACGTGGGACGGGTCGACCTGGGGCATCGCGGGCCGGGGCGACGAGCGGGCCGACGCGGGCCGCGCCTTCCAGCAGTTCGGGCGTCGGGTCGGGGTCCTCGCCAGCGGGTCGACCACGCAGGTCCGGGTGAGCGTCCCCGACGACGGGTACCGCAGTCCCTGGATCCTCACGACCGGCCGGGTCGAGGGCATCGAGTTCCTCGGGTCGGCGCAGGAGCGTCTGCAGGACGAGGCCTGGCTCAACCTCAGCACCAACACCGTGCTCGTCCCCCCGGGGATCGGGCCGGGCGACGTCTACGAGGTCCGCACCGAGCTGCCGCCGACCGGCGCCGGCGCCCTCCCCGAGCAGCTGCCGGTCGCCGCGGGCAGCATGCCGATCAGCGGGGACGCGACCTTCGTCGACGGACGGATCCAGGCGTGGAAGGGGGACGCGAGCGACCGGTGGGGGCAGTTCCGGGCCATCGCCACGACGATGCGCGAGGAGGGGACCTACACCGACGGGACGCCCGCGACGAGCGACACGGCGCTCGACGACGCAGAGCGCTCCGGGCGGGCTCGCGCCGCCCTGCTGCACCCCGCCGGTCACGGACGCGGCCGTCTCGACGACTTCCTCAACTCCGACCCGCTCGCCGGTGACGACGAGCAGTACGCCGCCACCCTGGCGCTCATCGGCAACCGCCTGGGCATCCCCACCCGGGTCGTCGTCGGCGCCACCGCCACGGACGACGGGGTCGTGCGCGGCCGCGACATCCACGCGTGGGTCGAGGTCCAGCAGACCGACGGGCAGTGGTTCCAGGTCCTGCCGCAGACCTTCATCCCCGACGCCACCGAGCAGGCCACGCCGGCCGGCTCGGTGCCGACCGCGTGGACGGCACCCGAGGTCACCCCTCCACCGCCGCCGCCACCCCCGCCGCCGGCACCACCCGAGCCGGTCGTCGACTGGTCCTCCCCGTCGGCCTGGCCGCTGTGGGCACAGCTCCTCGGCGTCTTCGTGGGTGTACCGCTGCTCCTCCTCCTGCTCACGCCAGTCGTCACCGCCGTCCGTCGAGCCGTCCGGCTGCGACGCGGCAGCCCCGATCGTCGGGTCGGCCGGGCCTGGAACGATCTCGTCGAGGAGGCCAGGGTGCTCGGCCGCCGGCTGCCTGCCGGGGCCACCCGCGTCGAGCAGGCTCGCGCCCTCGGGCAGGGCAGCGGTGCCGTCCCCGCCGCCATGAGGGCCGACGGGCTGATCTTCGGGGAGGCGCCACCCCCGGCAGCCGAGATCAGCGCCTGGCAGGCCGAGCTGCGCCGGGTGCGTCGCAGGATGCGGCGTGAGACTCCCTTCGTCACCCGGCTGCGGGCGACCTTCGACCCACGACCGCTGTTCTCCCACCACGAGGACATCGGGTTGCACGACACCACCACCGCCCCCAGCCGGAAGGCGCTTCGATGAAGCTGATGTTCACCCTCCGCGGGTCCGACAACGAGGACACCGACCTCGTCGCGACCGTCGACGGCCGCACCACCGTCGGGGACCTCGCCGAGCACCTCGTGCTCGCGGACCCGCAGCGGCAGCGCGCCGGCAGCAGCCACGAGAGGGCCGACCTGGGGCAGATGACCCTGACGCTGGTCAACGAGAACTTCCGTGCCGTCGACCCGCACACGACGGTGCAGGAGTCCGGGCTGCGCTCCGGCGCGCACGTCAGCGTCACCCGGCGCTCCTCCGGCTACCAGGACACCGAGGCGCCGATCGCGGTGGCCACGGTCGTCGCCGGACCGGACACCGGGCGCGAGTACGCACTGCAGCGGGGGACCTCGCACGTCGGGCGCGGGCGGGACTGCGAGGTGCAGATCAACGACGCCTCCGTCTCGCGCAGGCACGCCAAGCTGCTCGTCGCCGACGTCGTGGAGGTCACCGACCTCGGGTCGTCCAACGGCGTGGTCGTCGGGGACGAGCACGTCGACCGGGCCATCCTGCGTGAGGGCGAGGCCTTCACGATCGGGGACACGACCTTCGAGATCTCGACGCGTACGGCCGCGGCCGGGGTGACGACGACGGAGTCGGGCGACGTGGCCTTCACGCGCTCGCCGCGGATCTCGCCCGTCTACCAGGGGCTGCAGTTCGAGGTCCCGGACCTGCCCGAGCGGGGCAAGCCGCAGCGCATCCCCCTCGCCATGATGATCGTGCCCGTCTTCATGGGCGCGACCCTCTTCGCCATCACCCGCTCGCGCTTCACGATCATGTTCATGCTCATGATGCCGATGATGATGCTGGCCAACGCGTGGGAGTCCAAGCGGCGCGTGCGGCTCGACTTCGAGGAGGCGATGGTCGACTTCCGCGAGGACGTCGGCTACCTCGTCGAGGACATCGAGACCGAGCTGGACCGCGAGCACGACACCCGCCGCCAGGAGCACCCCGCGGTGGCCGAGCTCGGTCAGGCCGTCGCTGCCCACCACCCGCTCATGTGGACTCGCCGTCCGGGGGAGCCCGGCTACCTCGAGTACCGGCTCGGCCTGGGGGTGCGGCCCAGCCGCAGCGAGATCAAGCTGCCCAAGATGGGCCGCAGCCGGGCCGAGGCCTGGCTCGAGGTGTCCACCCTGATGCAGGGCCTCGGCGTGGTCGCCGACGTCCCCGTCACGGCGCACCCCCTCCTCGACGGGGCGATCGGTGTGTCGGGACCACGCGAGGCGGCCCTCGGGCTGGCCCGCTCGATCATCGTGCAGACGATGGCCGCGCACTCGCCCGCCGAGGTCGTGCTCTGCGCGCTCGCCTCGACGACCTCGGCCCGCGACTGGGACTGGCTGAAGTGGGTCCCGCACGCCACCTCCCCGCAGAGCCCCTTCGACGTGCAGCAGACGGCCAGCTCTCGGCCCGGCTGCGCCGCGATCATGGAGCAGCTCGAGTCGCTCGTCGCGAGCCGGTCCGGCGCGGACGGTGCCGGCGCTGCGGGCCCGTCGGTCGTCGTGCTCGTCGAGAACGACGCGCCCCTCGAGCGGGCCCGGCTCGTCCAGCTCGCCGAGGCGGGGTGGAAGGTCGGCGTCGTCGTCGTGTGGGTCTCCCCGGTGACCGAGCAGCTGCCGGCGGCCTGCCGGACCTTCGTCGAGGTCGGGGACGACGCTCGGTGCCGGGTCGGCTGGGTCGGGCCGGCGCAGCTGGCCGCGGACGTGCACGCGGACCTCATCCCCCTTCGTGACGCGGTGACCGTCGCCCGCCAGCTCGCGCCGATCACCGACTCCAGCGCCCTGGCCCGGGACGACTCCGACATCCCACGGTCGGTGTCCTACCTCGCCCTCGTCGGCACGGAGATCGCCCACTCGGAGACGGCCGTCATCGAGAGGTGGAACGAGAACCGGTCGATCCTCACCGGGCCGCACGCGCCGGCCATGCCCAACCGCAAGCCGGGCTCGCTGCGGGCCGTCATCGGGCAGTCCGCGATGGGCACGCACAGCGTGGACCTGCGCACCGACGGACCGCACGCCCTCGTCGGTGGCACCACGGGCGCCGGCAAGTCGGAGCTGCTCCAGGCCTGGATCCTCGGCATGGCCACGGCCAACAGCCCGCAGCGGGTGACCTTCCTCCTCGTCGACTACAAGGGCGGGTCCGCCTTCCGCGACTGCGTCCAGCTGCCGCACACCGTCGGCATGGTCACCGACCTCTCGCCCCACCTGGTGCGAAGGGCGTTGGCCTCGCTGTCGGCCGAGCTGCACTACCGCGAGCACCTGCTGGCCCGTTTCAAGGCGAAGGACCTGGTCGAGCTCGAGCGACGCGGCGAGATCGAGGCCCCGCCCAGCCTGGTGATCGTCGTCGACGAGTTCGCGGCGCTGGTCCAGGAGGTCCCGGACTTCGTCGACGGCGTCGTCAACATCGCCCAGCGTGGCCGCTCGCTCGGGATCCACCTGATCCTTGCCACGCAGCGCCCCGCAGGTGTCATCAAGGACAACCTGCGGGCCAACACCAACCTGCGGATGGCCCTGCGGATGGCCGACACGGACGACTCGACCGATGTCCTCGGTACCCCGGACGCGGCCTACTTCGACCCGGGCCTGCCGGGCCGTGCCCTGGCCAAGTCGGGCCCGGGCCGGCTCGTGCCCTTCCAGACCGGGTACGCCGGCGGCTGGACGAGCAACACGCCGCCCCCTCCGGACATGCTGGTCTCGACCCTGGCCTTCGGCGCACCCGTGGCCTGGGAGCTGCCGGCGAAGCCTCAGGGCGACGAGGAGGCAGACCTCGGTCCCACCGACATCCAGCGGGTCGTCGACACGGTGGAGCGCGCCCGGGTCGAGGCGCAGCTGCCACTGCCGCGCAAACCCTGGTTGTCGGAGCTCGCCGACGTCTACGAGCTGGCGACGCTGCCGACGGAGCGCCGCGACGACGAGCTGGTCATCGGCATCGCCGACAACCCCGAGCGGCAGAGCCAGCCGGCAATCTCCTTCCGCCCCGACGTGGAGGGCAACCTCGCGGTCTTCGGCGCCTCCGGGGCGGGCAAGAGCTCCTTCCTGCGGACGATCGCGATCGCCGCGGGCTTCACCGTGCGCGGCGGCCCCTGTCACGTCTACGGTCTCGACTTCGGCAACCGGGGTCTGGCCATGCTCGAGGAGCTGCCGCACGTCGGCAGCATCATCTCCGGGCAGGACGAGGAGCGCGTCAAGCGCCTGATCACCATGCTCAGGGAGACCATCGACGAGCGGGCGATCCGGTACTCCACGGCCAATGCCACGACGATCACCCAGTACCGCAAGCTCACCGGCCGGGGCGACGAGCCGCGCATCTTCGTGCTCGTCGACGGGTTGAGTGCCTTCCGCAATGCCTACGAGTCCTCTGGTGCGCTCGCGAAGTGGCTGGACGCCTTCACCTCGCTGCTGTCGGACGGGCGACCGGTCGGGGTGCACTTCGTGCTGTCGGTCGACGCCCGCAACGGTCTCCCGGTGTCGATGGGCTCCTCGGTCCAGTCGCGCTTCGTCCTGCGGATGGCCACCGAGGACGACTACGCCTTCCTCGGCGTCCCGGGCGACGTGCTCACGCCGGACTCGCCCCCGGGACGCGGCCTCTTCAAGAAGCGGGAGGTGCAGGTCGCCGTCCTCGGAGGGACACCGGACGCCTCGGAGCAGTCGCGCATGGTCCTCGGGTTCGCCGGGACGATGCTCAAGTCGGGGGCGCGCCCGGTGACACCCGTCGCCTCGCTGCCGGAGGTCGTGCCCGCGTCGAGCCTGCCGGTGCAGGTCGGCGGCCTCCCGGTGCTGGCGATGAGCTCGGACGACCTGGCTCCCGTCACCATCGATCCGCACGGCGGCTTCGTCGTCACCGGACCTCCCGGCAGCGGCCGGACGACGACACTCGTCCAGATCGTGCAGGCGGTGAAGCGGTGGGACCCGGCGGCGCAGGTCCACCTGGTCACCCTGAGGCGCAACTCCCCGATGCTCGCGATGCCGCAGCTCGAGTCGACGGCCACCCGCGAGGAGGAGATCAAGGAGCTGGGCGCGCTGCTGAAGGAGCGGGCTCTCGAGGAGGGCTCCCCGCTGCAGGTGCTCGTGATCGAGAAGCTGGACGATCTCAACGCACCGCCGTACCAGATGCCCCTGCAGGACGCGATCAAGCCGCTCATCGACAACGACCACTTCGTCGTGGGCGAGGCGGACCCGAGCGCGCTGACGACCGGGATGGGCCTGCCCGGCCTGGTCAAGGCCGGCCGCTCGGGGATCGCGCTCGCGCCCGACGGGTCCGAGTCGTCGATGATCTTCAAGACCACCTTCCCGCCCCTGGCGCGCGTCGTCATGCCGGAGGGTCGTGGGGTGCTCGTGCGCCGGGGCAAGGCGCAGATCGTCCAGACGGCCCTCCCAGAAGCTCCACGATGAGGGGCGAAAAGCGTTGCGCGGCAACGAGTTTGACGGGCCGGCGCATCATGCGCGGGTCCGGGGGAGTTCTCCCCATGTACCTGGGGAGGCACCTTCCATAGTGTTGACCTCAGTCGGGCAGGGAGAAGGCCCGAAGGCACAATCCACCAGCAGGAACCATCGACAGCAGGAGAGAAGACCATGGCATTCGTCGGAATGAACCTCGATACCGTCAAGGGCGAGCTGCCCAAGTGGCAGACCCTCGGCGAGGACCTCCAGACCGTGATCACCAACGTCGACACCCAGGTGCAGGAGGCCAACGACGCGTGGAACGGTCCTGACTCCGACAAGTTCGTCGCCGAGTGGCAGGGCCAGTACCGCGCCCAGCTCGTGGCGGCCAAGACCCTGGTCGAGAACCTCACGACGACCCTGGGCCAAGAGATCACCGAGCAGGCGCGGGTCTCCGGCGCCTGAGCCGGCCACGCACGCACTCACCAGCCCACACACTTTGAAGGAGCATTGACATGGCACTGACTGACGGAATGGACCCGGTCCGCATCCGAGAGGTTGCGCGACAGCTGACGACGGAATCCGGCAAGATCGAGGAGGTCGTCACCAACGGCACCACCCAGGCGGGGACCCTCGCGGAGAACTGGATCGGCAACGACTCCGAGCAGTTCGCCTCGTCGTGGCAGGACGCGGTCAAGTCCCTGCAGGCCGCCCGCGACCTGATGAACGACTACGCCAGGACCGCGGTCCAGCAGGCCGACGAGCAGAAGGGCGCATCCGGCGCCACCAGCGACTGAGCAGCACCGACGCCACCCGAAGGGGGCGGGCGCGACCACACGGTCGCACCTGCCCCCTTCGTCGTGCCGACCGCTCAGTCGTCGATGACGACGAGGACCTCGCCCTCCTGGACCACGTCACCAGCGGCGACCTTGACCTCGAGGATCCGGCCGGACCGCTCGGCGAGGACAGGGATCTCCATCTTCATCGACTCGAGGAGGACGAGCTCGTCCCCCACCGCGACCATCTGGTCGTCCGCCACGTGCACTGCGATGACATTGGCGACCAGCTCTGACTCGACTCTGTGACCCATGCCACTGAGGTTAGTGGAGTCGACCCGGGCGCACCCGCACGGTCCCGCCGGATGATGTGCGGCTGGGCGAGGATGGCCGTCATGAGTGATGTCGACCTGTCCGCACGGGAGCTCCTGGACGACCCCTACCCGCTGCTCGCCCGGTGGCGTGCGGCCGGGCCGATGCTCCGTTCCCTCGACGGGCGGTGGGTGGCCACGACCCACGCTGCAGTCAGCGCCACCCTGCGGCACCGGGCCATGGGTCGGATCTGGTCCGACTGGCAGCCGGCGGAGCAGATGGAGCCCTTCAACACCCTGCACCGCCACCAGCTGATGGAGAACGAGCCGCCCGAGCACACGCGCATGCGCCGCCTGCTCGCCGGGGCCTTCGCCAAGGGGCACGTCGAGCGGATGCGGCCGAGGATCGAGCAGCTCGCCGACTCCATGCTCGATCAGCTCGGCGCGACGGGGTCGGTGGACATCCTCGCCGCCTACGCGGAGCCGATGCCGGTCTTCGTCATCGCCGACCTCCTCGGTGTCCCGCGTGAGGACCATGCCCGGCTGCGCGACTGGTCCCAGTCGATCGTGCACATGTACGAGCAGGGGGTCGACGAGGCCACCCGCGAGGCTGCCGTGCGCGCCAGCGTCGACTTCGCGGCCTACACGCGAGAGGTCGTCGAGATGCGGCGGGCCCGTCCGGGGGACGACCTCGTCAGCGACCTCATCGCCGAGCGGGACGGCGCCGCAGGATTCAGCGACGACGAGCTCGTCGCCACCGTCATCCTGCTCCTCAACGCGGGGCACGAGGCGTCGGTCAACGTCTTCGGCAACGGCCTCAGCTCGCTGCTGACCCACCCCGACCAGCTCGCCCGGATCACCGCTGGCGAGGTGGGCGTCGCGACCGCACTCGAGGAGCTGATCCGCTTCGACGCGCCCCTGCAGCTCTTCGAGCGGACCGCCACCCAGGACGTCGAGGTCGAAGGGGTGCTGGTGCGGGCCGGTGAGAAGGTCGCCTGCCTCATGGGCTCGGCCAACCGGGACACCTCGGTCTTCGGGGACGGACCCGGCACGGGTGCCGACTGCTTCGATGTCTCCCGCGACCCCAACCCGCACGTCGGCTTCGGGCTCGGCCGACACTTCTGCCTGGGCGCACCGCTGGCGCGGGTCGAGCTGGAGATCACGGTGCGGCGGCTGCTCGAGCGCTTCCCGCACATCACTCTCGCCGCCACACCACCTCGCCGGCCGACCTGGGTGCTGCGCGGCTTCGAGGCGCTCGAGGTCGATCTGGGCTGACGAAGGGTGGGACCCCTCGTACTCGGGCCCCACCCTTCGTCGCTCCGCTCAGCGATGCTGTGCTGACTGAGCGCTGTCGCTGCACGTCGGGAGCTCAGCGCTCCTCGGTACCCGCGATGAAGGCCTCGAGCTTGACGCGGCCCTCGGTGTCCTCGCGCTGCTCCGGCGGGGACTTCATGAGGTAGCTGCTCGCGGAGAGCAGGGCGCCGCCGATGCCGCGGTCCTTGGCGATCTTGGCCGCGCGGATCGCGTCGATGATGATGCCGGCGCTGTTGGGGGAGTCCCACACCTCGAGCTTGTACTCGAGGTTCAGCGGGACGTCCCCGAAGGCCCGACCCTCGAGGCGGACGTAGGCCCACTTGCGGTCGTCGAGCCAGGCGACGTAGTCCGACGGGCCGATGTGGACATTGCGGTCGTCCGCACCGACGCCGGACAGCGGGCCGTCGAGGTTGGAGGTGACGGCCTGCGTCTTGGAGACCTTCTTGCTCTCCAGGCGCTCGCGCTCGAGCATGTTCTTGAAGTCCATGTTGCCGCCGACATTGAGCTGGTAGGTGCGGTCGAGGACCACGCCGCGCTGCTCGAAGAGCTTGGCCATGACGCGGTGCGTGATCGTCGCGCCGACCTGGCTCTTGATGTCGTCACCGATGATCGGGACGCCGGCGTCCTCGAACTTCTTGGCCCACTCGGGGTCGGAGGCGATGAAGACGGGCAGCGCGTTGACGAAGGCCACGCCCGCATCGATCGCGCACTGGGCGTAGAACTTGTCGGCCTCCTCCGACCCCACAGGGAGGTAGGAGACGAGCACGTCGGCCTGGACGTCCTTGAGCACCTGGACGACGTCGACCGGCTCGGCCGGCGACTCGTCGATGGTCAGCGCGTAGTACTTGCCGATGCCGTCGAGGGTGTGGCCCCGCTGGACCTCGACACCCGTCGTGGGGACGTCGGCGATCTTGATCGTGTTGTTCTCCGAGGAGTTGATCGCCTCGGAGAGGTCCTTGCCGACCTTCTTGTCGTCGACGTCGAAGGCAGCGACGAACTCGACGTCGTTGACGTGGTACTCGCCGAACTTCACGTGCATCAGACCCGGGACGGTGCCCGACGGGTCGGCGTCCTTGTAGTACTCGACACCCTGCACGAGCGAGCTGGCGCAGTTGCCGACGCCGACGATGGCGACGCGGATTGAACTCATGGGTTCTCCTTGGTGGGGGGCGGGTTGAAAGCTGGGTGGGAGGGATCGCTGAGCGTGCCGGGCCTGGCCTGCGGGCCACGCCGCTCGGCGTCGATGAGCTCGTCGAGCCAGGCGACGGCCCGCTCGGTGGCGTCCTCGCCGTGGGCCGCGAGCGCGGCGGACCACCGGTCCTGCCGCACGGACCCGTCACCGGTGCGCATGCCGTCGAGCTGCTCGGTCAGCCGGGCGCGTCGGCCCTCGAGGATGCGCAGGCGCACCTCGCGCTCGGTCCGGGCGAAGAAGGCCACCCGCACGTCGAAGGCTTCGTCGGCCCAGCTGCCCGGGTCGGTGCGCCCGGCGATCTGGGCGAAGGCGGTCCGACCGGCGTCGGTGATCGTGTAGGTGATCCGCTGCCGCCGGCTGCTCCCGGTGGGCGGCTCGTCACGGTCGGCGCTCACCAGGTCCTGCCCCTGCAGGCTGGCCAGGCACGGGTAGAGGGTGCCGAAGGACAGGGCGCGGAAGGCCCCGAGCCGGGTGTTGAGCCGGCGGCGCAGCTCGTAGCCGTGCAGGGGGTCCTCGTGGAGGAGGCCGAGGACGGCGAACTCGAGCATCTCGCGACGGCGCACGTCCACTCCCTTCGCTCCGGTCGGTGTGCACCAAGGGGTCAGAAGTGCTCGGTGCCGTGTGATCCTACTCGATGTATCGGGTGGATACATCGAGTACGAATGTTTTGGCGTGGCGCTTTGCGCTCATACTGTTTGCGAAGGTCTCTGACTCCCGCGTATCACGAGGTGCCGCATGTCCCACTCCCCCCGCTCGAGCGCTGGGTCGCGCTCTCGACGCCGGGCGTCGTCCTCGCGGAGTGCTCGACGCAAGGGCAAGCGCGGCATCCTGCGCAAGATCCTCATCGGCTTCGCCCTGCTCGTGGCCCTCGGGATCGGCGCGGTGGTGGCGGCCTACCTGATGATCGACATCCCCAAGCCCAACGACCGGGCCGTTCAGCAGGCGTCCGTCCTCTACTACTCGGACGGCAAGACCGAGATGGACCGGATCGCGACGGTCAACCGCGAGTCGGTCACCCTCGACCAGATCCCCAAGCCGGTGCAGTACGCCTTCCTCGCGGCCGAGGACCGATCCTTCTACGACAACCGGGGCATCTCGCCGAAGGGCATCTTCCGCGCCATCAGCGGTGCCCTCGCCGGCCAGAACCGTGGCGGGGGGTCGACGATCACCCAGCAGTACGTGAAGAACTACTTCCTCACCCAGGACCAGACCCTCGATCGCAAGGGGCGCGAGATCCTGCTGTCGGTGAAGATCGACGGGGAGCTGAGCAAGGACCAGATCCTGGAGAACTACCTCAACACGATCTACTTCGGTCGCGGGGCCGATGGCATCCAGACCGCGTCCAAGGCCTACTTCGACAAGGACGTCCAGGACCTCACGCCGTCCGAGGGCGCGCTGCTGGCCAGCGTGATCCGTGGACCATCCCTCTACGACCCCGCCCTCGGCGAGGAGCAGACCACGCTGGCCACCGGCCGGTGGAACTACGTCCTCGACGGGATGGTCTCGCAGGGCTGGATGACCGCGGCGGAGCGCCAGGACCAGACCTTCCCCAAGACCACGGCTCCCAAGCGCAGCACCGCGAAGTCCAACGACATCGGCTTCATCACCGAAGAGGTGCGCACCGAGCTGCGCAACCGGCTGAGGCTGTCCGACGCCGACATCGACCGGGGCGGCTTCAAGATCGTCACGACGATCGACAAGAAGGCCCAACGGGCGGCGGCCAAGGCGGTCAAGGAACAACGGCCCACCGGGGAGCGGACCTCTGACCTGCACATCGGTCTGGCCTCCGTGCAGCCCAACGACGGAGCCATCCGGGCCATGTACGGCGGAGCGAAGTTCAGCCAGGGCAAGTACGGCTACTTCAACTCCGCGGTCGACGGCAAGATGCAGGCCGGGTCGACGATGAAGCCCTTCACGATGATCGCCGCGCTGCGCAAGGGCCTGCCGTTGTCGACCACGTACAGCGGTGCCAGCCCCTACTACAACAAGGCCTTCGTCTCGACCGGCGCGGGGACCTCCGAGATCCAGCGCAACGGTGGGGTCGTCAACTACGGCAACGCCTCCTACGGCCCGGCCACCATGCGCACCGCGACGCAGAAGTCGATCAACACCTACTACGCGCAGCTCAACCTCGCCGTCACGCCGAAGTCGACCGCGAGGTCGGCCGAGGATGCGGGCGTCGTCGGGTGGAATGGTGACAAGCGCGCGCCGCTGTCGCAGACCCCCGCCAATGTCTTCGGGACGGACGCGGTGCGAGTCATCGACATGGCCAACGCCTACGCGACGATCGCTGCCGAAGGGAGGCGCGCCACCCCCTACTACATCGCCTCGGTCAAGAGCACGGGCGAGTACAAGCTCGACTACAAGGTCAAGAAGGACGTCCGCCGGGCCTTCCCCCAGGACGTCGCACGCGATGCGATCCAGGCGATGAGCCTGGTCGACAAGCCCGGCGGCACCGGCTACCCGACCGTCGCCGACCTCGGACGCCCCGTCGGTGGCAAGACCGGGACGACCTCCAACAACTACGCGGCCTGGTTCGACGGCTTCACCCCCGGCCAGCTCGCGACGGCCGTCGGCATGTACAAGGGTGACGGCCGCCTGGTGGAGAAGAACCAGCTGGTCAACCTCGGCGGCTTCGCCGAGATCACCGGTGGGACCATCCCCGCGAGGATCTGGACGGACTACATGATCGGGGCCCTCGACGGGGAACCGGTCAAGAGCCTCCCGCCGGCCGGCAATGTCACCTACCGACCGCAGACCGACCGGCCGAGCAACGCGCCGGCGCCGATCACGACGACGCAGGCCCCCGCGCCCCGGCGCACGACGCAGGCCCCGACGCCCCGCTCGACCACCACGAAGAGCTCGTCCTCGACCTCGAGCTCCTCCAGCTCGTCCTCGTCGACGACGAAGTCCTCCACGTCGAGCTCCACGAGCTCCACGAGCTCGACGAGCTCGACGACGAAGACCTCGTCGACCCCGACCAGCACGTCGACCACCCCACCACCCCCGGCGTCGACGCCACCGCCGAGCACGTCGTCGTCGACGTCGACGCCACCGCCACCGCCGATGACCACCGCCCCCCTCCTGACCCCGCCCGCGAGGCCGGGCGCGGGCACGGGCGGCGTGGGCGAAGGGGAGTAGTGCCTCGGGAGTGGTCGGTGCGTGACCTGCTGCCTGCCGACGCCAGCGCGGTGGTCGGCGGACCGCTCGGCCGTCGCGTCGCGCCACGCCAGCGCTCGCTCTCACGGCTGCTCCCCTTCGTCGTGGCGTTGCTGCTGCTGCCGATGTCGGCGGCGGTCCTGCGCCAGGGGCACTGCATGACCAACGGCTGGAACGGCGACGACCAGTTCTGGCGGGGGTGCTTCTCCGACCTGCCGGCCCAGTATCAGATCGCCGGCCTCGAGCAGGGCCTGCCCGGGTGGCTCGCGGGCGACGTCAACCTCGATCAGATGCCGCTGCTGTCGGGCCTGATGGCCGCACTCGGCGGGGTGGTCCCGGACGCGGGCTGGCTCGACGCCACCCGCTGGTACGTCGTCATCTGGACCGTGCTCATCACCGGCTGCCTCGCGGTGGCCGTCTGGTGCGTCGGCCTGATCCGTCCTCAGCGGATCGATCTCGCGGTCCAGCTGGCGCTGTCGCCGATCCACGTCGTCGCCGCGCTCATCTCGCCCGACCTCGTCGTCGTCACGCTCGTGCTGGCGGCGATGCTGGCCGACGCGCGTCGGCGCCCGGTCCTGGCCGGTGTGCTCCTCGGGCTGGCCCTGCTGGGGCACGCCTGGGTGGGTCTCGTCGCCATCGCCCTCCTCGTGGCTGCGAGGCGGCGTGAGCGCGTAGCGGAGGCGCGTCGCACCGTGGTGACCGCCGTCGTGCTCGCCGTGGGCCTGCTCGTGCTGCTCGTGCTCGCCTCGCCGGGCATCGTGACCGGCCCGCTCACGATCTGGTGGTCGCAGAAACCGGGCTACGGCTCGGTCCTGCTCATCCCGGAGCTGGCGGGCCGCCCCCTTCCCCAGCAGGTCGCGCCGCTCTTCGCCCTCCTCGGGTGGGTCGGGGCGATCTGGGCTGCCGTCGTCATGGCCCGGCGGGCCTGGCGGCCGGCGACCTGGGCGCAGGTCGCCGCCTTCAGCGTCCCCGTGCTGGCGCTCACCGGCGCCTCGGTCCCGGTGCAGGCCGCGCTGTGGGTGCTGCCCCTGGCGATCCTCGCAGGAGTGTCCTGGCGCACCCACCTGGGCTTCGTGGCCGTCGAGGCGGTGCACGCCAGCGCGCTGTGGCTGCACATCGGTGCGGCCTCCGACCCGGACAAGGGCCTGCCGGCCGCCTGGTACGCGGTGGTCGTCCTCGGCCGGGCCATCGCGTGGTGCTTCCTGCTGTGGAGCGTCTGGTACACGCCGGTCGACAACCCGGTCGAGCCGGCGCCTCGTCCACAGCCCCTCCCGGTCCGCGACGCCCGTCCACAGGAGTCGGCCCCGGTCTGAGTCGGGCGCGCCCTCGGTGCACGCTTTGGTGCGAAGGGAGTGCAGCCGATAGCCTTGGGCGTTCCCGGTAGCGTGTCGTCGTCCGACGGCGTGCCCGAGGACAGATGCACAAACCCTCCTGTCACGGAGAGACCGTGACCGTTCAGACCGAAGGAGGCGGGTTATCAGCATGCGTCAGTACGAACTCATGGTCATCTTCGACCCCGAGACCGACGAGCGGGCCGTCCAGCCGCTGCTCGACAAGTTCCTCACCGTCGTCACCAATGACGGTGGCACCGTGGACAAGATCGACCACTGGGGTCGTCGTCGTCTCGCGTACGAGATCAACAAGAAGGCTGAGGGCCTCTACGCCGTCGCCAACCTGACCTGCACGCCGGACACGAGCAAAGAGCTCGACCGGCAGATGGGTCTGTCCGAGCAGGTCCTGCGGACCAAGCTCATGCGCAGCGAGGCCTGAGACTTCACCCTCGACTCCGGTCTGTCGGTGCCCACCGGCAGACTCACCTGAGACGATCCCCGATCGAGAAGGAAACCCATGGCTGGCGAGACACCCATCACCGTTATCGGCAACCTCACGGCTGACCCGGAGCTCCGGTTCACCCCGAGTGGCGCCGCAGTGGCCAACTTCACCGTTGCCTCGACCCCTCGTACGTTCGATCGTCAGACGAACGAGTGGAAGGACGCGGAGACGCTCTTCATGCGCTGCTCCGTGTGGCGCGAGGCTGCCGAGAATGTGGCGGAGTCCCTCACCCGTGGTACCCGCGTCGTCGTGACCGGCCGCCTGATCTCCCGTTCCTGGGAGGACAAGGAGACCGGTCAGAAGCGCTCCGTCATGGAGATGCAGGTCGACGAGGTCGGCCCGTCGCTGCGCTATGCCACCGCCAAGGTGACCAAGACCCAGCGAGGTGGCGGCGGCCAGGGTGGCGGCGGCGGTTCCTGGGGCGGCGGCCAGCAGGGTGGTTCGGGTGGCGGCTTCGGCGGCCAGCAGGACGACCCGTGGGCGACCGGCGGCGCCAAGGGCGGTCAGCCTGCCCCGCAGGCGGCCCCGCAGGGTGGCGGCTTCGGCGGCGGCCAGGCGGCTCCTGCTCCGGGTGGCGCCCCGCAGGGTGGCCAGGGCGGCGGTGGCTGGGGCAACGCTCCCAGCTACGACGAGCCTCCCTTCTGATCGATCTCTCTCGCTCGGCTCCGGCCGGGCACTGACAACACCCCCATCCCGAGGACCAACCTCGGGCTCTCGTGAACACGAAGGAGAGCACCACGATGGCCAAGCCCGTAGTGCGCAAGCCCAAGAAGAAGGCCAACCCGCTCAAGGCGGCGAAGGTCGAGAACATCGACTACAAGGACGCGAACCTGCTGCGCAAGTTCATCTCCGACCGCGGGAAGATCCGTGCGCGTCGCGTCACCGGCGTCTCCGTCCAGGAGCAGCGTCGTATCGCGACCGCCGTCAAGAACGCCCGGGAGATGGCCCTGCTGCCCTACTCCTCGTCCAACCGCTGATCCGCGGACGCGAAGACAAACAGGAGCAGACATGAAGGTCATCCTCACCCACGAGGTCACCGGCCTCGGCACGGCCGGCGACATCGTCGACGTCAAGGCGGGCTACGCCCGCAACTTCCTCTTCCGCCGCGGTCTGGCGGACCAGTGGACCAAGGGTGCGCAGAAGCAGGTCGAGGCGCTCGCCGCCGGCCGGGCTGCTCGCGCCGGCAAGTCCTTGGAGGAGGCCACCTCGATCAAGGGCAACCTCGAGTCGAGCACGGTCACCGTCAGCGCCCACGCGGGTGAGTCGGGTCGCCTCTTCGGCGCCGTGACCAGCCGCGAGGTCGCCGAGGCCCTCAAGGCCGGCGGTGGCCCGGAGATCGACCGTCGCACGATCGAGATCCCCACCCCGATCAAGGCCGTCGGCCCGGCGGAGGCGCTCGTTCGCCTGCACCCCGAGGTCCAGGCCACGGTCAAGCTCGACGTCGTCGCCGGCTGAGCCGACACGATCCCTGCGAAGGGGGACGACCGCCTCACCGGTGGTCGTCCCCCTTCGTCGTGTGCGGCGGGACTCCAGCGGGGGAGTGCTCCCCATGTCCGCCGGCGCGATGGCTTCGTAGTGTGGATCGGGACAACCGCCGAGCAAGGGGAGAGACCATGACGATCCGTACACGGGCCATCGCACTGGGGGCGGCCACGGCCGTGGCGTTGAGCGGCTGCTCGATGCTGGGGGGCGGTGACGACCGCGGTTCGGCCGGGTCGTCCTCGTCGTCCCAGACGTCGGGAGTCGTCACCGGGGACGATGCCAACGGGGCCAAGGCGGCAGGCATCGACCTGAAGAACCCGCCGAAGGCGATTGCCGAGCAGACGATCACGGTCGACCAGGACTCGGTCGACGAGACGAAGGTCGAGCTGCTCGAGCTGCGCCGGGACGACAACGTCATGCTGGCGACCTTCCGCCTGACCGGCACGGGCCGGGGCACCGAGGACAAGTCGGCCTTCAAGCTGCTGGGGTGGACCTCCTTCGCCCCCGTCCTCATCGACATGAAGAACCTCGAGAAGTACAAGCACGTCGAGGACCTCACGAGCGACGACGTCACGGCCGAGGCTCCCCTCGGGCAGCCGGTCTACATGTTCACCGCCTTCCCTCTTCCGAAGGACGGCGTCACCGAGATGGACCTGCGGGTGACCTCGGAGTCCCCGGCCATCGAAGACATCCCGATGCCGAAATGAGCACCTCGTCCCGTCGCCGCGCCGCCGTTGCAGGGGCCCTGGTCGCCCCCTTCGTCCTCCTCGGGGCCGTCGGTGCCTCGGCCTCCGGTGCAGTGGACGAACCACTGACGATCGACACCCTCCCGACGCTCACCGACGCCGAGGTCGACGCCTACCGGACGGCCGTGGAGGTCCCCGACGTCGAGGCGATCAGCGTGCCTGACATCGAGCCCTTCACGCCCGACGTCACCACCTCGGGCGGCAGCACCGTCGTCAGCCTCGACACCGACGTCCTCTTCGAGTTCGGCAAGGCCGAGCTCGGTGACCCGGCGCGTGCCGCGGTGACCAAGGCGGCCAAGGACGTCCCGAAGGGGGCGAAGGTCTCCGTCGTGGGTCACACGGACTCGGTGGGCTCGACCTCGGCGAACCAGAAGCTGTCGAAGCAACGGGCCCGGGCCGTCGCGGCCGTCCTCGCGGACGAACGCGACGACCTCGTGCTCAGCGTCAGCGGCAAGGGCGAGAGCGATCCGGTCGCACCGAACGACAGCGGAGGCAAGGACAACCCTGACGGCCGGGAGAAGAACCGTCGCGTGGAGATCCGCTACGCGGGCTGACCGGGCGGCTCCGGTGGGTAGTCCTCCCCATGTCGCGTGGTGACGAACGACCGTAAGGTTTTGGTCAAGACACCACACGACAGCATCGACCGGGGAGACCATCATGACCATGCCGCCATACGGCCAGCAGCCGCCCCCGCCCGGGTACGGCCAGCCCCAGCCCCCGCAGGGTTACGGCCAGCAGCCGCCGCAGGGCTACGGACAGGCCCCCTTCCAGGGCCAGCCGCACCACCCCGGGCAGTGGGGCCACCAGCCGCCGCCGCAGGCCCCGCGATCGAGCAACACGGCGTTGAAGTGGGGGGCCTTCGGCGCCGCAGGCCTGCTCACGGTCGGTCTCCTCGGTGGTGGTGCGCTCTTCGCCTTCAGCAAGGTCAACGGCGGCGGCCCCCAGCCGGAGTCCGCCCTTCCCGGCACGGCCGTGGCCTTCGCCAAGGTCGACCTCGATCCCTCGGCCGACCAGAAGCTCGACGCCTTCCGCTTCGCGCGCAAGTTCCCGGGGGCCAAGGACTCGCTCAACGGCGTCGACGAGAACGGTGACCTGCGCAAGGAGCTCTTCGACGCGTTGCAGGACGACGGCGAGTTCGAGGGCGTCGACTACGCCACGGACGTCGAGCCGTGGCTGGGCCAGCGCATCGGCGTCGCCGTGCTGCCAGGCACCGACGGCGGCGAGCCCGGGGTGGTCATCGCCCTGGCCAGCACCGACCAGGACGCGGCCACCAAGGGCCTGGCCACGATGACCGGTGACGGTGGCTACTGCTCCGTCCAGGCCGACTTCGCGATCTGCGGCGAGGAGCAGGCGATCGTCGACAAGGCCATCAACGACACCAAGAGCGGGTCCCTCGAGGACAACGCCAACTTCACCAGCGACATGAGTGACCTGGGTGAGGACGGCATCGCCACCGCCTGGGTGGACGGGACCCAGCTCGGTGCCCTGGACTCGATGGTGGGCATCAGGCAGTCGGGCTCCGGTCAGGCCCAGGGTCGCTACGCCGTCGCGCTGCGCTTCGACGGCCCGACGCTCGAGCTGGCCGGACGAGCCAACGCCCTGCCGGCCGGCAGCGTCCCCGGCGGTGACGGCACCTCCATCGGCGACCTCCCCGAGGGCACGCTGGGCGCACTCTCGATCGCGGGGCTCGACGAGTCGCTGCGCAAGGCCTGGCCCGAGATCGACAAGAGTGCCCGCCAGACGCTCGGTGACGACTGGCAGTCCGGCCTCGACTCCTTCACCAGCGAGACCGGGCTCTCCGTCCCGGACGACGTCGCGAAGGCCGTGGGCAGCGACACGACCCTCGCGCTGGGTCCGGACGCCAACGAGCTCAAGGTCGCCCTCGTCACCAACGGTGACCGGGGCCTGATCGACAAGCTCGTCGCCTCGGTGGACACGGGGTCGTCGGGCTACAGCTCGGGTGGACCGCAGCTGAGCGTCAAGGACGCGGGCGACAACCGCACCGTCGTCACGACCCAGCCCGGCTACGCCGACGAGATCGCCAACGGGTCCGGCCTGGGCGACTCCGCGGCCTTCAAGGACGCAGTGCCTGACGCCGACAAGGCAGGCGTGGTGGGTTACGCCGACATCGGCAAGATCGTCGAGACCTTCGGGTCGGATATCGACGACGAGACCAAGGCCAACCTGGCTCCGC
Organism: Janibacter limosus; assembly: GCF_004295485.1. Classification (NCBI taxonomy): domain Bacteria; kingdom Bacillati; phylum Actinomycetota; class Actinomycetes; order Micrococcales; family Intrasporangiaceae; genus Janibacter; species Janibacter limosus. The sequence goes on from NZ_CP036164.1 coordinate 3,268,287, forward strand.
TGTCGGCCGTCGGGTTCTCGACCTGGGGCGAGGACGACCACGCGGACTTCCGATTCCGGCTGACGACGAAGTGACCTGCTGCCGCTAGGCGTCGGTCGTGGGAGGGGTCCGCTGGTCACAGCGGGCCCCTCTCGTCGTGCGGTCCAGCCGGGTCGGTCTTCCGTCCGTGGCGGGCAGCAGGCAGGATGCAGGGGTGACTTCCATGGAGCAGATCGAGCGCACCCGCGAGCGGCGGGCCGAGTACTGGCGCGGCGTCGGCCAGGTCGGGAGCCAGCTCGCGGCCCTCGGCGACGCCGACGAGGCGGCCCTGTGGCCGAGCGGGTCGTCCGCCTACACGGTCGTGACCACCCCGCACACCGGTGTCGTGGCGACCGACGGCCTGGGCGATCCCGCGAGCGCGGCTGCCGCAGTCGAGCTCTACGTCGAGGGCCGCGAGCTGATGGCCGGGCCGACCGGCGAAGGGCGGTGGCTCGCCGTCGCGCTCGAGGAGGCCGCCGGGGCGCTGGCCGGAGCCGGCGCCAGCCTCGACGAGGCGCTGCGCAGCCACGACATCCTCTCGGTCGAGCTCTCCGGTCAGGGCGCGCCCGCCGACTGGCTGGCCGACGGCCGACTCGGCGCCCTGGTCGGCGTGGAGCTGCCCGGTCGGCCCGGCGACTTCGACGTCGACGGTGCCCGGGTGCGCGTCCTGACGCTGACCCCCCTTCGCCCTGAGGAGCTCGAGGTCGTGCGGACCGAAGGTGCGGCCGGCCGCCGCCGGGTGGCGGACGCCCTGGCAGGCCAGGGCTGGTACTCGTACGCCGACAGCACCCGCCCCGCCGTCGTCTGACCCCGCCCGACCGGCAGCGCCGTGACGAGCTCCGCGCGCGGCCTCACGCGCGGGAGGAGCGTTGGGCGCCCGTCACCGCCCACGCGTCGCCACGGATGCGCCAGGCCATGAAGAGGCCACGGACCGCCATGAAGACGGTGAAGGCGACCCACAGCGTGACCACGGCCGCCTCGGGCCCGTGGTCGCCGCCGACGGCGCGGGCGAGCAGCACGACGGGCAGGTAGGCGACCAGGACCAGGGTCATCGACCACGCCAGCCAGCGACCGTCGCCGGCGCCGATGAGCACCCCGTCGATGACGAAGACGTACCCCGCGAGCGGCTGGCCGAGGGCCACGACGACCAGCCCGGCCGCGATGGCACTGCGCACCGCTGGGTCGTCGGTGAAGAGGGCCGGCAGCACCCGGTGCAGCGCGAGGACCACGGCACCGAGGGCGACCCCGCCCCATACCCCCCACCGCACCATGAGCGTCGTGGCGGCCCGCGCTCCCTTCGCGTCGCCGCTGCCGAGCTGCGCGCCGGTGAGTGCCTGACCGGCGATGGCGAGCGCGTCGAGGGCGAAGACGAGGAGCGACCAGATCGTCGTCGTCACCTGGTAGGAGGCGAGCGGGACGTCGCCGAAGGACGCCGCAGCCGCCACGGTGAGCAGGATGACCGCGCGCAGGGCGAGGGTGCGCACGAGCAGCGGGAGACCGTCGAGCGCGGCCCCGACGACCCGACCGACGTGCGGGCGAAGGGAGGCCCCGACCGCCCTTCCCCCGCGCAGGACGACCACCAGCAGAGCGAGCGCCATGCCCCACTGGGCTATGACCGTGCCCCATGCGGCGCCGGCGATGCCCAGGTCGAGGCCGAGCACGAGGACCACCGAGAGGACGGCGTTGGCGCCGAAGCCGGCCGTGGCCACGACGAGCGGGGTGCGGGTGTCCTGCAGCCCGCGCAGGATGCCGGTGGCGGCGAGGACGAGCAGCATCGCCGGAAGGCCGATGGCGCTGAGCCGCAGGTAGGTGACCGCCTGGTCGAGGGCGGCGGGGGAGGAGCTGAAGCCCTCGGCGAGGGGGCGGGCCCCCACGCCGACGGCGAGGCCGGCCAGCACGCCGAGGCCACCCGCCAGCCACACGCCGCCGACCCCGAGCTCGAGGGCCCCTCGCCGGGACCCGGCGCCGTACTGGCGGGCGACGACGCTCGTCGTGCCGTAGGCGAGGAAGACGAAGATCCCGGCGGCGGTGAGGAGCACGGAGCTCGCCGCGCCGAGGCCGGCGAGCGGGACGACACCCAGCCGGCCGACGACGGCCGCGTCGACCATCAGGAAGAGGGGCTCCGCGACCAGCGCGAGGAAGGCGGGCACGGCCAGACCGAGGATCTCGCGCGGGCCGGCGTGGATCGCGGCGGGGGGTGGCACGGACGCGGGCATGCCCGAACCCTACGGAGGGGCGAGCCGTCCACGGGCCCGGCGAGCGCCCCGGTGGTGCGAGTGGCCGTGGGGAGTCCTCCCCAGTGCCACCGCTGCGTCAAAAACGTAGAGTGGCCGCGTCATCGACCACAGCAGCTAAGGGGAGCGACGTGTCGCCCACGAGCAGGATCAGCAAGGACCAGCTGGAGCGGGCCCGCAGCCTCGTGGCCTCGGTCGACAAGGGCTTCGAGACCAAGGTCGTCGGGCAGCGGCGGCTGCGGGAGACCCTCCTCATCGGCCTGCTGACGAGCGGGCACGTCCTGCTCGAGTCGGTGCCCGGCCTGGCCAAGACCACGGCCGCGCACGCGCTCGCGACCGCGATCGGCGGCGCCTTCAAGCGCATCCAGTGCACGCCCGACCTGCTGCCCAGCGACATCGTGGGCACCCAGGTCTACGACGCGAGCCAGGGCAAGTTCGTCACCCAGCTGGGTCCGGTGCACGCCAACTTCGTCCTGCTCGACGAGATCAACCGCAGCTCGGCGAAGACGCAGTCGGCGATGCTGGAGGCGATGCAGGAGCGACAGACCTCCATCGGTGGCCAGGTCTTCAAGCTTCCCGAGCCCTTCCTCGTCCTCGCGACGCAGAACCCCATCGAGCAGGAGGGGACCTACGTGCTGCCCGAGGCGCAGCTCGACCGCTTCATGCTCAAGGACCTGCTCGACTACCCGAGCCCGGCCGAGGAGGCCGAGGTGGTGCGTCGCATCGACGCCGGTGTCTTCGACCAGCCCGACCGCGCGATGATCGACGTCGCCGACGCCCGAGAGCTGCAGCGGCTGGCGGGCTCGGTGTACCTGGACAAGGCGATCCTCGACTACATCACCTTCATCGTCGCGGCGACCCGCAGCCCGGGCAAGGTCATGCCTCCCGAGATGGCTCGCTACGTCGAGATCGGTGGCAGCCCCCGAGCCTCGATCGCCTTCGCCAAGGCATCGCGGGCCGCCGCCCTGCTCCAGGGCCGCGACCACGTGATCCCCGAGGACGTGCGCCACCTGGCCCACAGAGTCCTGCGTCACCGCGTGCTGCTCACCTACGAGGCCACCGCCGACGACGTGCGCGTCGAGACGATCATCGACGCGGTCGTGCGCGCCGTGCGCACCCCGTAGGGCCCCATGACCCGCCTCGTCCACCAGGTCAAGGGCAAGCTGTCGATCCACGTCCGACGTCGCTCGGTCGCGCTGCTCGACGGTGGGTACGCCTCTGTCCACAAGGGGCGGTCGATGGACTTCGACGACCTGCGCGAGTACGCCGTCGGTGACGACATCCGCGACATCGACTGGCGCGCCTCGGCCCGCCACGGCTCGATGCTCATCAAGCGCTACGTCGCCGAGCGGCACTTCTCGCTCATCATCGTCATGCCCGCCGGTCGGGAGATGGCCGCGACCGCTGCGGGCGGTGAGCCCAAGCGGGACATCGCGGTGATGGCCGCCGGTGTCCTGGGCTGGTTGGCGATCCGCCACGGCGACGACGTCTCGATGATCAGCGGCGGCCCCGGCCGCATCCACGCCACCCGCACCCGCAGCTCCGAGGGCCACCTCGAGATGCTGCTGCAGGAGGCGCTGGCCCTCTCCCAACCCGACTCGCCCCCTTCGGACCTGCCGGGACTGCTGCGGCACATCAGCCGCAACGTCAAGGGACGCAAGGTCCTGCTCGTCATCGCCGACGACGGCGTGGAGCCGGGCCAGGTCGAGGACGTGCTGCGCACCCTGCGGCTGCGCCACGAGGTGCTGTGGGTCGACGTCGCCGACCTCGACCCGCTCGCGGTCGCACCGGACCGGCTCCTGCGTGACGTCGCGGCCGACCACACGCTGCCCGACCTGCTGGCCACCGACAAGGAGCTTGCCGCGGAGTTCGGCCGCTCGGAGAACACCCGACGAGCCGACGTGGAGACCATGCTGCGACGCACCGACATCTCCTCGGCCCGGGCCGGGCACACCGACGAGGTCGTGCCGATGATCGTGCGCATGCTCGAGAAGAGGCGACGTGGACGCTGACCCGATCTACCTCGCCCCCGCGGACTACTCCGTCACCTGGCCGGTCCTGGGCGGCTTCATCATCTTCGGGCTCATCCTGTGGGCCGTCGCGATCTGGCTGCTCACCCGCCGCCCCGACCCGGAGGACGGGCACGGCTCGCTGCCACCGGCCGCGCTGCTCAAGCTGCGCCGGGACGCCCTTCGCCGCATCGACGAGATCGACACGGCCGTGCGCGGCGACAAGATGCCGGCCCGCCGCGGCCACCACGAGCTGTCCAAGGTCGTGCGCGGCTTCGTCAGCAAGGCCAGCGGGCTCAAGGCCGAGACGATGACCGCCAGCGACCTGCGCGAGCGCGGTCCCGCCCACCTGGCGACGCTCATCGAGGAGTTCTACCCGCGCCAGTTCGGCGCGACCGAGGCCGACGCGAGCAGCTTCTCCGGCTCGGCCGCGGCCGCGCGCGACGTCGTCGGGGGGTGGTCCTGATGGGGTTGACCTGGTGGTGGCTGACCCTCCTCGTCGTCCTCGCGACACTCGTCGTGGCGGCGCTCGGGTGGTGGCTGGCCGGACGTGAGAAGGCGGCGACCGATGCGGTGCTCGTCGCCCACACGCGGCGGCTCACCCGGCTGCCCGCCTACCGCGCCGCGGTGGCCCGCCAGCGGGCGCGCCTGCTCGGCCTCGGTGCCCTCATCGCGCTCGTCGTGCTCCCGATCGCCGTCGCTGCCGGCCGCCCCGGGACGACGGAGACGATCGACCCGGAGAAGAACAACCGGGACATCATGCTCTGCCTCGACGTCTCGGGGTCGATGTACCGGACCGACAAGGCCGTGCTCGAGGACTTCGCCGAGATCGTCAAGAACTTCCGGGGGGAGCGGATCGGGCTGGTGCTCTGGAACAACCAGGCCGTGACCGCCTTCCCCCTCACCGACGACTACGACCTCGTCGAGGAGCAGCTGACCGGCTACGCCGACGGCTTCTCGCTCTTCGGCGGCGGGGAGTACGACCCGACCAGCGGCACCTTCAACGAGCGGATCCTCGCCAGCTCACTGTCCGGGGACGGGCTCGCCAGCTGCGTCTACAACTTCGACCACATCGACCAGAAGCGACCGCGGGCGATCATCCTGGGCACCGACAACGAGGTCCACGGCAGCGGCGTCTACACCATCGACGAGGCCGCGACGCTCGCCAAGGAGCGCAATGTCCGGGTCTACGGGCTCAACCCGCTCCCGTACGGGGCCAACCACACCGAGCTGTCCGCAGCCACCGAGAAGACCGGTGGTCGCACCTGGGGGCTCGACCAGGCCGGCGCGACCGACGAGGTGACCAGCAACATCGACGAGCTCGAGGCCGCCCGGCTGCCCGACGTGGCACCCGTGCACGTGCGCACCGACCTGCCGACCATCTGGCTGAGCCTGGGCCTGCTGGGCCTCATGGGGCTCTACCCGCTCCTGTGGTGGTGGCGCCGATGAGCTGGCACCCCGTCATCCCGTGGCCCCTGATCATCGTCGTCGGGCTGCTGCTCGTCGGCTTCACCGGCTGGCGGCTGGCCGTCGAGTCCCGCCACCGGGTGCGGTGGGGCCTGCGGCTGGCGACGAGCCTGACCATGGTGGTCGCCCTGCTGGGGCCGGCCGTCAACGGAGCGATCGCCCGGCAGGCCGCCTCCGACGTCAACGTCTTCTTCGTCGTCGACACGACCACCTCGGCGATGGCCCGCGACTACGGCGAGGGCCGCACCCGGCTGGACGGCTACCGCGAGGACATCGCCAAGATCCAGGAGGAGATGCCCGGGGCCCGCTTCTCGATCATCACCTTCGACTTCGCCGCCAGGGTGGTCATGCCGCTCACGACGGACACCCAGGCGCTGAAGACCGCGACCGACAACCTCCGCGCGGAGGACAGCCAGTACTCGGGAGGGTCGTCGGTGACGGTCGCCCAGGACCGGCTCAAGAAGACCCTCGAGGGGACCAAGGAGCGCCAGCCCGAGCGCTCGCGCATCGTCTTCTACCTCGGGGACGGTGAGCAGACCTCGTCCGACCAGCCGGCCCCCTTCGACCTGCCCGACCTCATCGACGGCGGCGCGGTCCTCGGGTACGGGAGCGCGCAAGGCGGGCAGATGGCCACGACCAATGCCGACGGGAGCACCGGTGACGACGTCACCGACAGCGCCGGCAAGCCAGGCGTGAGCACGATCGACGAGAAGCGCCTGGAGGAGATCGCCAAGCAGCTCGACGTGCCCTACACCCACCGCACCGGTGGGGACATCGGGCCGGCGATGGAGGACGCCGACCCCGGCACCACCGTGGCGGGTGCGGGGGCCTCGATCGAGACCTACACCTCGCTGGTGTGGATCGCCGCGCTCGTGATGGCCGCGCTGCTCCTCGCCGACCTCTTCCTCGTCACCCGTGAGATCGGCCGACTGCGAAGGGTGGAGCCATGAGTCCACAGACCTCCCACCTGGAGCCGCGCCTGCGGCGGCGCCGCCGGCTGATCTGGGCCACGGTCCTGCCCGCGATCATCCTGCTCGTGCTGGCCGCGCGGTTCGTCACCCTGCCGGTCCACATGGGGCAGGCCCAGCAGGCCCACGGCAAGGACGACGGTGCCGGCATGGTGAGTGCGGCCGACAAGCTGCACGTCCTCAACATCGTCGAGCGGTGGCGCGCTCCCTTCGTCGAGGGGACCGGCAAGTCGATCTCCGGTGACCTCGAGGGCGGCCGGGCCGACCTCGAGACCGCCCTGGCCCGCACCAGCAACCCGCAGGACGACTGCACCGTGCGGACCAACCTCGTCATCACGATCTCCCAGCAGTCGGACAAGGCCAAGGAGGACGGCGACGCGGCGCGCGAGAAGTCGCTCGCCGAGGAGGCGCTGAAGCTGATCGAGGAGGGCCCCGAGGGCTGCCTCGACGGCCAGGACGACGGCAACGGCGGCGAGGCCGGTCGCAAGCAGCAGGAGCAGAAGGACAAGCTCGAGGAGCAGACCGGCAAGGGCCAGGACCAGGAGCCCAAGGACCCCAAGGACCCGAAGGACAAGAAGAAGTCGCCGGGCGAGGGGACCGAGGAGAAGAAGGACCCCAAGCAGAAGGAGCTCGAGGAGCGCAACACGACCGGGCAGAAGGAGTCCGAGAGCAAGCGCCGCGAGCAGGAGGGCGAGGAGAAGGGCAGCGACGGCGTCGACAAGCCCTGGTGACCCCCTTCGCCCGCACGACCTTAAGGAAATGCGCGGGGGTGCGCACGACCTTAGGGAGATGCGCAAGAGGGTGCGCACGACCTTAGGGAGATGCGGACTGGGGCGGGTCAGCGCTCGTCGAGCATGAGGTCGATCGTGTAGTCGAGGGCCCGGTAGGCGTGGTCGCCGAACTCGATGGCCGCCCCCGATGCGTCGAAGGCCATCCGGGTCATCGTGAGCACCGGCTGCCCGGAGCGCAGCCCGAGCGCGCGGCGCTCGGCGGCGGTCGGCATCCGGGCCCCGATCGACTGCTGGGCGACGACGGGCCTGACCCCGCGCTTGCGCAGCAGGGCGTAGAGACCCTGCTCCTGCAGGTCCTCACGGGTGATCTCGGAGTGGGCCGGCGGCAGCCAGTTGTGCATGATCGCCAGCGGCTGGTCGCCGGCGGAGCGCACCCGGACCACGGTGAGCATCTCGGTGCCGGGCTCGAGGTCGAGCGCCGCGGCGGCCCGCTCGTCGGTGCCCATCCCGATCTCGATGACCTCGGTGCGCGGCTCGCGCCCCTCGGCCTGGAGGTCGTCGAAGAGCGAGGTCAGGCGGGCCTTGCGGTGCACCTTGCGGTTGGCGACGGTCGTGCCGAGACCGCGGCGGCGCACGAGCAGGCCCTGGTCGACCATCTCCTGGATGGCGCGGCGCACGGTCGGGCGCGACAGCGTGAGGCGCGCGGCGAGGGCGAGCTCGTTCTCGAAGGGGTCCCCGGGCTGCAGGCGGCCGTCGTCGATCGCGGCGGTCAGCTGCTCGGCCAGCTGGTGGTACAGCGGCACGGGAGAGGCCCGGTCGATGACCACCTCGAGCTGCAGCGCTGACATGCCGGGGAGCCTACGCGCACCACAGGCTGACAGCCATACGTCCTTATGTCAGGACAAACTCTTGACATGGGCTGGGGGCTCGACAAGAGTGTCCCGCATCACGTTGGCCCACCCCCTGCAAAGGAGCACCCCGCTGATGCGGATCGGACTCGTCGGCCTCGGCCGGATCGGTGCCTTCCACGCCGAGACCCTCGTCGCCCTCCCCGCCGTGGAGACCCTGGTCATCACCGACGCGCGCGAAGGGGCCGCCGACGAGCTCGCCGTCCGCCTGCGCGAGATCGCCCCCGACACCCGGGTCGAGGTCGTGCCTCCCGAGGAGCTGCTCGCCGCGGGTCTCGACGGCCTCGTCGTCGCGACCGCCACCAACGGTCACGCCGAGTGGATCCGCCGCGGGATCGAAGGGGGCGTCCCCACCTTCTGCGAGAAGCCCGTCGCCGGCGGCCTGGCCGAGACGATCGAGCTGGGCCGGCTCGAGGCGGCCAGCGACGTCCCCGTGCACATCGGTCACCAGCGCCGCTTCGACGCCGGCTTCCGGCGCGCGCGCGAGGCCGTGGCGTCCGGCGAGCTCGGCTTCGTCCACACGATCCGCGCCAACACCCACGACCAGGCCCCGCCACCGGCCGAGTTCATCCCCACCTCCGGCGGGATATTCCGCGACTGCGGGGTGCACGACTTCGACGCGATCCGCTACGTCACCGGGCGCGAGATCGCCTCGGTCTACGCCGTGGGGGCCAACAAGGGCGCCGACTTCTTCAGCGCCGCCGGCGACGTCGACACGGGCGCTGCGGTGCTCACCCTCGACGACGACACCCTCGTGCTGATGTCGACGACCCGCTACAACGGCGGCGGTCACGACGTGCGGATGGAGGTCATGGGGGAGCGCGGCACGATCACCGCCGGGCTCGACCACTCCCTCGCGATGACCAGCGCCGAGCCCGACGTCGACTTCCCCCGCGGCCCGCAGAAGTGGTCCTTCATGGAGCGCTTCCTGCCCGCCTACCAGGCCGAGCTGACCGCCTTCTTCGAGGTGGCCGCCGGTCGGGCACCGAGCCCCTGCACCATTGCCGACGCCCTCGAGGCCTTTCGCGTCGCGGACGCGTGCGAGCTCTCCCGCGCCGAGGGCCGCCCCGTCGCCATGACCGAGATCGAAGGACTGTGACCATGACCGACCGGACCCCGCTCGCGGAGCGGATCGCCGCAGCACCGATCTCCTGGGGGGTCTGCGAGGTGCCCGGCTGGGGGTGGCAGCACCGGCCCCCCACGGTGCTGACGCAGATGCGTGAGCTGGGGATCGCGGCGACCGAGTTCGGTCCGGACGGGTTCCTCCCCGACGACCCGCAGGCCAAGGCGGACACGCTCGCCGAGTACGGTCTGGCCGCCGTCGGGCAGTTCGTCCCCGTCGTGCTGCACGACCCGCAGGTCGACCCCCTTCGCGTCGTGGAGGCCGCGATGGCCGGGCTCGTCGCCGCGCACGCCACCACCGTCGTCATCGCCGCGGCCACCGGCGCGCAGGGCTACGACGCCCGCCCCGAGCTGGACGCGACCGGCTGGTCGACCCTTCTGGGCAACCTCGACCGGATCGCGGACGCCGCTGCGGCACAAGGCCTCACGGCCACCCTGCACCCGCACGTCGGCACGATGGTGGAGTCCGGGGAGGAGACCGACCGGGTCCTCTCCGGGTCGCGCATCGGCCTGTGCCTCGACACGGGCCACCTGCTCATCGGCGGCGGTGACCCGGTGCGCGTCGCGCAGGAGCACCCGGAGCGGATCGCCCACATGCACCTCAAGGACGTGGACCTGGCCTGGGCGCGCAAGGTGCAGGAGGGCTCGGCGAGCTACACCGACGCGGTCGCGGCGGGCATGTACGTCGCGCTCGGGAGGGGTGACGTCGACGTCGCCGCGATCGTCCGGTCGCTCGAGGGGTCGGGCTACGAGGGCTGGTACGTCCTCGAGCAGGACACCGTCCTCGCCGGTGACCCGGCCGACCCCACCACGGCGAAGGGAGCCGGTGACCCTGTCGCCGACGTCCGGGCGTCCGTGGCGCACCTCGTGGCGATCGCCGAGGGGCTGGCCTGATGTACGACCTGATCACGATGGGCCGCACCGGGGTGGACATCTACCCCCTCGACCACGGGGTGCCGCTGGAGGAGGTGCGCACCTTCGAGAAGTTCCTCGGCGGCTCGGCCACCAATGTCGCCGTCGCCGCGGCCCGCTACGGTCGCGACACGGCGCTGATCACCAAGACGGGCGCCGACGCCTTCGGCCGGTACGTGCGCGCCGAGGCCGAGCGCCTCGGTGTAGCAGGCGAGTTCATCACCGCCATCGAGGGCGACGGGCCCCCGACGCCGGTCACCTTCTGCGAGGTGCACCCGCCCGACGACTTCCCGCTGTACTTCTACCGCTGGCCGACCGCCCCCGACCTGATGCTCACCGACGCGGACCTGCCGCTGGAGGAGATCCGGACCGCGCGGGTCTTCTGGACCACGGTGACCGGGTTGAGCGCCGAGCCGTCGCGCGCGGCCCACCACACCGCCTTCGCCGCGCGTGCCCTCGCCGAGCACACCGTGCTCGACCTCGACTACCGCCCGATGTTCTGGAGCGACCCGAGCGAGGCGAGCGCCCAGGTCGGCCGGGCCCTCGAGCACGTCACCATCGCGGTGGGCAACAAGGAGGAGTGCGAGGTCGCGGTCGGCGAGACCGACCCGCACCGCGCCGCGGACGCCCTCCTCGAGCGTGGGCTGGAGCTCGCGATCGTCAAGCAGGGACCCAAGGGGGTGCTCGCCGCCACCGCCGAGGAGAGGGTGGAGGTACCCCCCTTCCTCGTCGAGGTGGTCAACGGCCTGGGCGCCGGCGACGCCTTCGGTGGCGCGCTCGTCCACGGCCTGCTCGAGGGCTGGGACCTGCGCCGGATCCTCGAGTTCGCCAATGTCGCCGGAGCCATCGTGGCCTCCCGGCTGGAGTGCAGCACCGCCATGCCGACGGTCGCCGAGGTCGATGCCGGCCTGGCCCGGTGGACGGCGAAGGGAGCCAGCGCATGAGCACGACCAACCAGGTGGGTGCGCCCGACGGGGTCGCCGTCGACATCGCCGGTCTGACCCGGGTCCGCGCGAGCGACCCCGGGGCCATCGCCCGCGGCTGGGCGGCGCGGTCGCGTCGCCCCCTGCTGGCGGACGACGGGCGGATGCTGCTCGTCGCGGCCGACCACCCGGCCCGCGGTGCGCTCGGGGTGCGCGGTGACGCGGTGGCGATGGCCTCGCGCTCGGACCTGCTCCGCCGCCTGTCGGCTGCGCTGTCGCGCCCGGGCGTCGACGGGGTGCTCGGGACCCCCGACATCCTCGACGACCTGCTGCTCATGGGTGCGCTCGAGGGCAAGGTGGCGATCGGGTCGATGAACCGAGGGGGGCTGCAGGGGGCCTCCTTCGAGCTCGACGACCGCTTCACCGGGCACACGCCGGCCGAGATCGTCGCCCGGGGGATCGACGGGGGCAAGATGCTCACCCGCATCGACCTGCAGGACCCGGCGAGCGTCGCGACCCTCGAGGCGAGCGCCCGGGCGGTCACCGAGCTCGCCGCGCACCGCACGATGGCGATGGTCGAGCCCTTCTGGTCCACCCGGCGCGACGGCAAGGTGGTCAACCTGCTCGACCCCGAGTCGACGATCCGCTCGATCACCGTCGCCTCCGGACTGGGCGCCACGAGCGCCTACACCTGGCTCAAGCTGCCCGTCGTCGACGAGCTGGAGCGGGTGATGGACGCGACGACCCTCCCTTCGCTCCTGCTCGGTGGTGACCCCAAGGGCGACCCGCGCGACACCTACGCGTCGTGGGGACGCTCGCTGTCGATCCCGCAGGTGCGCGGCCTCGTCGTCGGCCGGGCGCTGCTCTACCCACCCGACGGCGACGTCGCCGGGGCCGTGGACATCGCGGCCGACCTCGTCCACGGGGGTGGCGCATGAACCACACCCCCCGTACCGGAGCGGACAACGAGCGCTGGTTCCACCCCTTCGCGCCGAAGGGGGGTTCCTGGGCCGTCGAGATCACCGACGCCGTCGAGGGGTGGCAGCACACCTCCCTGCGCGTCGCGGTGCTCGAGCCCGGCGCCCGGGTGGCGCACACACTCTCCGGGGAGGAGGCCATCGTCGTGCCGCTCACGGGCGGCACGACGGTGACGGTCGACGGGAGCGAGCACGTGCTCACCGGCCGGACCAGCGTCTTCGCCGGGCCGAGCGACACGCTCTACGCCCCCGCCGGGAGCGACCTCGAGATCGCCAACCGCGGGGTCTCGACTGCCCGCATCGCCCTGTGCGGTGCCCGGGTCGAGGACCCGACCGGTGGTGGCCGCGAGGTCGTCGTCGTCCCCGCGGCCCAGGTGCCCGTCGAGCTGCGAGGTGCCGGCTCGTGCAGCCGCGAGGTGCGCGGCTTCGGCATGCCCGACACCCTGCCCGGCGCCGAGCAGATCCTCGCCTGCGAGGTGATCACCCCCGCCGGTGGCTGGTCCTCCTACCCACCGCACAAGCACGACACCGACCGGCCGGGGCAGGAGAGCGAGCTCGAGGAGATCTACTACTTCGAGACGCAGTCCGTCGGTGATGCCGGCGCCGGGCGCGCCCCGCTCACCCGCGGCGCCGACCGCGAGGACGGCCGCCAACCGGTCGGCTACCAGCAGGTGTATGGCGCCGAGGGTCGTGACATCGACGTCCTCGTCGAGGTCGCCACCGGCGACACCGTCCTGGTGCCGCACGGCTGGCACGGGCCGGCGATGGCCGCCCCCGACGCCGACCTGTACTACCTCAACGTCATGGCCGGGCCCGGTCCCGAGCGGGCCTGGCTGATCTGCGACGACCCCGCGCACGGGCAGATCCGGGCGAGCTGGACCGGGGAAGGACAGTGAACGACATGGGCGAGACCCTTCGAGACGCTCGCGGAGCGAGCTCCTCAGGGCACATCCGGCTCACGGTGGCCCAGGCGCTCGTGCGCTTCCTGGAGGCCCAGTGGAGCGAGCGCGACGGCGAGCGGCAGCGCCTCTTCGCCGGGGTGCTCGGCATCTTCGGCCACGGCAATGTCGCCGGTGTCGGCCAGGCGCTGCTCCAGGCCGAGCTGGCCCGCGGCGACGGCCCGGGCCACCTGCCCTACGTGCTGGCCCGCAACGAGCAGGCGATGGTGCACACCTCCGTCGCCTATGCCAAGCAGAAGGACCGGCTGCAGACCTGGGCGTGCACCGCCTCGGTCGGCCCCGGCAGCACCAACATGCTCACCGGCGCCGCGCTCGCGACGATCAACCGGATCCCGGTGCTGCTGCTGCCGAGCTCGATCTTCGCCACCCGGGCCGCCGGGCCGCTGCTGCAGGAGCTGGAGCAGCCCCACGGCGGGGACCTCACGGTCAACGACGCCTTCCGCCCGCTCTCGCGCTTCTACGACGAGGTGCGCCGGCCCGAGCAGCTGCCGAGCATCCTGCTCTCGGCGATGCGGGTGCTCACCGACCCCGCCGAGACCGGGGCCGTGACCATCTCCCTCCCGCAGGACGTGCAGGCGGAGGCCTTCGACTGGCCGCTCGAGCTCTTCGCCGAGCGCACCCACCACGTGGCCAGGCCCCCGGCCGAGCCGTCACGGATCGAGCAGGCTGCGCAGATCATCCGCTCGGCGCGGCGACCGATGATCGTCGCGGGCGGCGGCGTCCACTACTCGCAGGCCGAGGACGCGCTCGCGGCCCTGTGCGCCGCGACCGGCATCCCCGTCGGCGAGACGCAGGCTGGCAAGGGCTCGCTCCTGCACGGCAACCCGCAGCTCCTCGGCGCGGTCGGCTCCACCGGGACCGCCGCCGCCAATGCCGTTGCGGCGCAGGCCGATGTCGTCATCGGCGTCGGGACGAGGTACCAGGACTTCACGACCGCCTCCCGCACGGCCTTCGCCGCCGAAGGGGTGCGCTTCGTCAATCTCAACATCACCCCCTTCGACGCGGTGAAGCACTCCGGCCTGACGGTCGTCGGCGACGCCCGCGAGGGTCTCACCGCGCTGACCGCCGCGCTCGACGGCTGGTCCGTCGACGAAGACTACCGGCAGGAGCAGGCCGGCCTGTGGGCCGACTGGGACGCGCAGGTCGAGGCGGCCCACCACCCTTCGTCGCAGATCACCGACGCGCTCGCCGACGGCCTGCTCACCCAGGGCGAGGTCCTCGGGCTCGTCAACGAGCTCTCCGACCCCCGCGACGTCGTGCTGTGTGCCGCCGGCTCCATGCCCGGCGACCTGCACAAGACCTGGCGGGTCCGCGACCGACGCGGCTACCACGTCGAGTACGGCTACTCCTGCATGGGCTACGAGGTGCCGGCCTCGCTCGGCATCCGCTGGGCCGACCCGACCCGCGACGTCTTCGCGATGGTCGGCGACGGCGGCTACCTCATGATGCCGACCGAGCTCGTCACCGCGGTCCAGGAGCGGACCAAGGTCATCGTCGTGCTCGTGCAGAACCACGGCTTCCACTCCATCGGGTCGCTCTCCCAGTCCCTCGGCAGCCAGCGGTACGGCACGGCCTACCGGGGCCGCGGCGACGGGGGGCGCCTCGACGGCGACCGGCTGCCCGTCGACCTCGCCGCCAACGCGCGCTCGCTCGGCGCCCACGTCATCGAGGTGCACGAACGGGCCGGGCTCGAGGCCGCCATCCGCGAAGCCAAGGCAGCCCCGGCCGACGACGGGCCCGTCGTCATCCACGTCGAGACCGACCCGATGGTCTTCGGGCCCGACTCCGGCTCGTGGTGGGACGTGCCCGTCGGCGAGGTGAGCGAGCTCGACAGCACCCGCGAGGCGCGAGCCACCTACGAGCAGCACAAGAGCCGACAACGTTCGCATCTCGACCCGGCGGAGATCCCGCGTGTCGACGACGCGAGCCCCCAGACTCACAACTGAAGAGAGGTGCCCGCCCGGGCACCGCACCCTTCCGCCGCAACGGAGCGACGGATGATGAGAAAGGCACAACCATGTCCCGTTTTTCACGCGTCAGCGTCGCCGCGACGTCGGCCATGGCCGCGCTCGCACTCGCCGCATGCTCCTCCTCCGGGGGCAAGCAGACCGAGGAGGGCGGAGGCAGCGCGGGTGGTGTCGACACCCCCGAGATGACCGTCGCCTTCATCACCCACGCCGAGCCCGGTGACACCTTCTGGGACCAGGTGCGCGCCGGTGCCGAGGACGCCGCCAAGAAGAACAACGTCAAGCTCGAGTACACCGCCAACCCCGAGGGGGCCGGGCAGTCCAACCTTGTCCAGCAGGCGGTCGACAAGAAGGTCGACGGCATCGCCGTCACCCTCGCCAAGCCCGAGGCGATGAAGGGCAATGTCGAGAAGGCCGTCGGCGCCGACATCCCCGTCGTCGCGCTCAACGCCGGCATGAACGAGTGGAAGGACATGGGCGCCCTGTCCTTCTTCGGCCAGGACGACGAGCTCGCCGGCGAGGCTGCGGGCGAGCGCCTCACCGAGGAAAAGGCGGGCAAGACCCTCTGCGTCATCCAGGAGCAGGGCCACGTCGGGCTCGAGGCGCGCTGCAAGGGCGTCGCCAAGACCTTCGACAAGTCCGAGAAGATCTACGTCAAGGGCACCGACACCGCCAACGTGCAGTCGACGATCACCGCCAAGCTGCAGCAGGACAAGAGCATCACGCACGTGCTGACGCTCGGCGCCCCCTTCGCCCTCATCGCGCAGAAGTCGGTCAAGGAGGCCAGCAGCGAGGCCAAGGTCGCGACCTTCGACCTCAACGACGAGGCGCTCAAGCAGATCAAGGGCGGCGGCATCGAGTGGGCGGTCGACCAGCAGCCCTACGTCCAGGGCTACCAGGCCGTCGACTCGCTGTGGCTGCGCGTCAACAAGGGCGCCTCCGTCGGCGGCGGCGAGCCGAGCTTCACCGGGCCCGCCTTCGTCGACGACAAGAACGTCGACCTGCTGCTCGAGGACTGATCCGGGGATGACCGCACAGACCGCCGCACCCGAGGCGGACGACCGAGTCGTGGCGAAGGGGAGGGCCGGCCTCCTCTTCGCCCGGCCCGAGGTCGGGGCGCTCATCGGCGCCCTGGCCGTCATGGCCCTCTTCCTCGCCGTCGCCCCGTCCTTCCGCAGCCTGGGCAACACCGGCACGATCCTCTACGAGGCCTCCGCCATCGGCGTCATGGCCGTCGGCGTCTCGCTGCTCATGGTCGGAGGCGAGTTCGACCTGTCGACCGGTGTCGCGGCGACGGCATCGGGGATCTGCGCGGCCCTCACCGCCTGGAACTTCGGGCTCAACGTCTGGATCGGCGTGCTCGCGGCGCTCGTCTTCTCCCTGCTCGTCGGGGCCTTCAACGGCTGGCTGCTCATGCGCACCGGGCTGCCGAGCTTCCTCGTGACGCTCGGGACCTTCTTCGTGCTCCAGGGTGCCAACCTCGCCGTGACGCGGCTCGTCGGCGGCACCGTCTCGACGCCGACGATCTCCGACATGGACGGCTACGCCTCTGCGCAGCAGGTCTTCGCATGGAGCGTCTCCGTCGGTCCGGTGACCATCAAGTCGCTCGTCGTCTACTGGCTCGTCATGGTCGTGGTCGGCTCGCTCGTGCTGCAGCGGACCCAGATCGGCAACTGGATCTTCGCCGTCGGCGGTGACGCCGCTGCCGCCCGCGCCGTGGGCGTCCCCGTCACGCGGGTCAAGATCGGGCTCTTCATGACCGTCGGCTTCTGCGCCTGGATGCTCGGTATGCACCTGCTGTTTTCGTACCAGGTGATGCAGTCCGGCGAGGGTGTCGGCCAGGAGTTCATCTACATCATCGCCGCGGTCGTCGGTGGCTGCCTGCTCACCGGTGGCTACGGGTCGGTCGTCGGCGCGGCCCTCGGCGCGCTGATCTTCGGCATGACCCGCATGGGCATCAACTACGCGGGCTGGAACGTCGACTGGTTCTTCACCTTCCTCGGCGTGATGCTCCTGCTCGCGACCCTCGTCAACCTCTACGTCAAGAAGAAGGCGGACGCACGATGAGCATCCAGACCACGCCGCGGCGCGCGGCCGACGTCGAGCCCCTCGTCGTCATGAAAAACGTCGGCAAGTCCTACGGCAACGTCAATGCGCTGCAGGGCGTCAACCTCGAGGTCTACCCCGGCGAGGTCACCTGCGTCCTCGGTGACAACGGTGCCGGCAAGTCGACGCTCATCAAGATCATGGCCGGCCTGCACGAGCACACCTCGGGCAGCTTCGAGGTCGCGGGCGTCAAGCGCCAGCTCGCGTCGCCGCGCGCGGCGCAGGCCCTGGGCATCGCGACGGTCTACCAGGACCTCGCCCTGGCGCCGCTCATGTCGGTGTGGCGCAACTTCTTCATGGGCAACGAGATCCGCAAGGGTCCCTTCCTCGACTCGCGGGCGATGCGACGCATCGCCGACGAGGAGCTGCAGAAGATGGGGATCCAGATCGGGGACCTCGACCGGCCGGTCGGTGGTCTCTCCGGTGGGCAGAAGCAGTGCATCGCCATCGCCCGCGCGATCTACTTCGGCGCAAAGGTCATCATCCTCGACGAGCCGACCGCAGCCCTGGGTGTCAAGCAGTCGGGGGTGGTCCTCAAGTACATCGCCAAGGCTCGCGATGCCGGCCTCGGGGTCGTCTTCATCACCCACAACCCGCACCACGCCTACCTCGTCGGCAACCACTTCATCATCCTCAAGCTCGGTCGGCTCACCCTCGACGCGCACCGCGACGAGCTGACGCTCGACCAGCTGACCGCGGAGATGGCCGGTGGCCAGGAGCTCGACGCCCTCAAGCACGAGCTCGGCGACGTCGACCCCGGCAAGACCGTCGACCCGGACAACCCGGAGGTCCAGCTCGCCGGCCCCGGCAAGCCCGAGGTGCAGGAGGAGAAGCCGCAGTGACCTCGATTCCTGAGGAGGGTGCCCGCGCCCGTCTCGAAGGGCTTCGCGTCGGGGTCGTCGGCGTCGGCCTCATGGGTGCCGACCACGCGCGCCGGCTGGCCACCCGCATCGCCGGCGCGAGCCTGACGGCGCTCGCCGACCCCGACGAGGGGCGGGTCGGTGCCCTCGCCGAGGAGCTCGACGGGATCGCAGTGCACGCCGATCCGCTCGACCTCATCGCCTCCGACGACGTCGACGCCGTCGTGCTCGCGTCCCCCGGGTCGGTCCACGAGGAGCAGCTGCTCGCGTGCATCGAACGAGGTGTGCACGTGCTGTGCGAGAAGCCGCTGACGATGGACAGCGAGTCCTCGCTGCGCGTCGTCGAGGCCGAGCGCGCCGGTGGTCGTGACCTCGTGCAGGTGGGCTTCATGCGGCGCTTCGACCCGGAGTACGTGCGGCTGAAGGCGCTGCTGGACTCGGGGCGGATGGGCCGCACGCTGCTGCTCCACCAGACGCACCGCAACAAGAGCGTGCCCCACCCCGACTTCCGCTCCGAGATGATCGTGCGCGACTCCCTCGTCCACGAGATCGACTGCGCGCGCTGGCTGCTCGGCGAGGAGATCGTCTCGATCCAGGTCATCAGCCCGACGCCGACCTCGCACGCGCGCGAGGGGGTCGTCGACCCGCAGATCGCGATCCTGCGCACGGCGTCGGGGGCGGTCGTGACCAACGAGGTCTTCGTCAACGCTCGCACGGGGTACGAGGTGCGGGTCGAGGCGGTGGCCGAGCGGGGCAGCGCGATCATCGGCCGCCCCGCGAGCGGCGTCTACACGACGACAGCCGACCCGGGCGGTGGCGATGGCTCCTGGGGCGGACCGATCGACCCCGACTACCGGGTGCGGTTCGAGCGTGCCTACGACCTCGAGGTGCAGGCCTGGGTCGACGCCTCCCGCCGCGGCGAGGTCGTCGGACCGACGAGCCGCGACGGCTACGTCTCGACCCTCGTGTGCACCGCCGGCATGCAGTCGCTGGCGAGTGGTGTCCCGGTCGCCGTCGAGACACCCGGCTCGTGACCGGGTCCGCCTGCTCCACGACGCGGAGCGGGCCAGGGGTCACCCGTCGCGACGGTCCAGTCCGGGGAGGGGGCCCGAGAGCATGGCGAGGACCTGGTCGGCGAGGTCGTCGGGCGACGTCGGTCCGCTCGGGTCGTGCCACCGGTACAGGCCCGTGAGCATCGTCAGGGTCAGGTTGGCCAGGACCGTGCTGTCGGCGGCCGGTGCCAGGCGCTCACTGCGTGCGTAGTCGTCGATGAGTGCCGCAAACTGCTGGGTGATGGCGTGCGACCACGTGCGGAACCCGGCCGAGGTGGCCGCCGAGAGCTCGGTCTGCTCGCTGTACACCGTGGCGTAGTGGCCGCGCATCCGGGTGGTCAGGTCGACGTGCATGCTGACCAGCTGGCGGATCTTGTCGCGGGGTGGGTCCGCGGTCGCCAGGATGGCGCCGATGCGCTCGCTGAGCTCCCCGGTGACGAGCACGACCATCTGGTCCAGGAGCCAGGGCTTGCTCTCGACGTACTTGTAGATGGTGGGGCGGGAGACGCCGGCCTCGAGGCAGATGTCGTCGATCGTCGAGCTGCGGTAGCCCTTCCTCGCGAAGACGTGAGCAGCGGCCTCCACGACATCACTCGTCGTCGTCACTCGCTGTCTGGCCATGGCTCCTCACCCGTCGTCCGTCCGCCCGGATGCTATCCCGCGCCGATCTGTTGCTCATTACTAACTGATCAGTAAAGTTCGCCGCACCGCCAGACAAGGACGTCTCGCCACCGGATCATCACCCTGTCCGTCACCGAGCGTTTGCTCCGCCACGACAAAGGACCACGCATGATCCCCCTTCGCTCGCGCATGCTCGCCGCCACTGTCCTGAGCATCGCCGTCGCCCTCCCCGTCGCCGGCCAGGCATCCGCCGGTCCCGACGACACGCCCGGCACGGCCGGCGCCGCGACCCTGACCGGCACTCCCGAGCCGCCGCCCCGCCCCGCCTTCTACGAGCCGCCTGCCACGATCCCGAGCACGCCGGGCACGATCATCCGCAGCGAGCCGGCGACCCTCCTCCTCGACCCGCTCGGCCTCTCCTCGTCGGTGGTCACGGCCACGCGGGTCATATACTCGTCCACCGACCGCTACGGCACGCCGATCGCGGTCACCGGCACCGTCTTCGTCCCCAAGACCCCCTACGTCGGCACCTCCAGTCGACCGCTGCTCAGCTATGCGCCGGGCACACAAGGCATGGGCGACCGCTGCGCGCCCTCGCGGCAGATGTCCGACCTCGTCGAGTACGAGGGCGTCGGCCTCGCTCGCACGATCGGCCGTGGCTACGCGGTCGGGATCACGGACTACCAGGGCCTGGGCACCCCCGGCACGCACACGTACATGGACCGCAGGGCCCAGGGTGCGGCCGTGCTGGACATGGCCCGGGCGGTGCAGGACCTCGAGGGCAGCGGCATCACCGATGCCAACCCCGTGGGCATCA
This sequence comes from Janibacter limosus, assembly GCF_004295485.1. Classification (NCBI taxonomy): domain Bacteria; kingdom Bacillati; phylum Actinomycetota; class Actinomycetes; order Micrococcales; family Intrasporangiaceae; genus Janibacter; species Janibacter limosus. The sequence continues at coordinate 3,288,938 of NZ_CP036164.1, forward strand.
TGGGCTACTCCCAGGGCGGGGGCGCGGCCGCGGCGGAGATGGCCGGCACCTATGCCCCCGATCTGCAGCTCAAGGGCTCGGCCGTCGGCGCCCCGCCGGCCGACCTCGCGGCGACCGTCGAGAACGCCGAGGGCGGGCTGCTGGGTGCCGCCGTGCTCTACGGCCTCCTGGGCCAGGCCCAGAGTGCAGGCATCGACCTCGACCCCCATCTCAGTGCCGAGGGGCGCGACATGGCGGCTGACGTCGAGGACCACTGCTTCCTCGAGCTGGCCGACTATGCCTTCCAGGACTCGAGCCGGTACCTGTCCGGGGGCGCGACGGTGACCGAGCTGCTCGCCACGGAGCCCTTCGAGAGCGCCGTGGCGCAGCAGCGCATCGGCAGGACGAGGCCCAGCGCGCCGGTCGTCATCAACCACTCCGTGGGCGACGAGGTGGTCCCCTACGCGGTGGGCAAGCAGCTGGGCAGCGACTGGTGCGACAAGGGGGCGCACGTCTCCTTCAACGCCGGCGTGACCCCGACGCACGTCGGTGGCTACGTGCCGCACATCGAGAAGTCGATGCTCTTCTTCGAGCAGCGCTTCGCCGGCGCCACGCCGCCGAGCACCTGCTGGGCGTTGTGACCCGATGATGGCGAAGGGGGCGCGGCCGGGTGATCCGGCCGCGCCCCCTTCGTGTGTCACCGATCGGCGGGAGGTCTACTCGACCCGCACGACGAGCGCGGGCTTGTCCGGGCTCTCGCTCTGGCCCTCGAGCTGCTCCCACATCGCGTCGATCATCGGCTGGAGCAGCAGCTGCCCGAGCTGGCGGGTCATGGTCCGGATGGTCTGCGTGGACCCGCGCCGGTCGGTGTCGGCCACGCCAGCCGCCCTGGCCCGAGCGACCTCCTCGGCGGCGAGCTCGGTCAGGCGTCGCAGGAGGTGGTCGTCGGGTCCGCTGAGGCCGAGGAGGGCTCGGCGCAGGTAGGTGACCAGATCGGGCTCGGTGGCCAGCATCGTGGCCACGGCCTCGTCGCGACCGCGCGCGACGTCCCTGGCCGAGCCCTGGACGGGCACGGAGCGGATGGCCGCGCCGAAGCGGTCGACGACGTAGGTCTCGACCTCCTCGCGCAAGCGCTCCTTGGTCCCGAAGTGGTGCACGACCAGCCCCACCGTGACCCCGGCGTCGGCGGCGACCCGGCGCATGGACGCGCCCTCGACGCCGTGCCGGGCAAAGAGCGCCAACGCCGAGTTGCGGATGCGGGCACGCGCCGTGAGGTCGTGCCGGAGTGCCTCGGTCATGGCTCGTCCCTTCGTCGTCATGAGTCAAGCACGACACACCCGCCCTGTACATTCCAGCATATTTGCTATACAAACGTACAAGGTTCGACTCGATGACGATAGGGACAGCGGATGAGCGAGCAGCTGACGGCCACCGGCCGATGGGCCGAGGACACACCCATCGGCGAGGTCCGCGACCTGGGCAGCTACGAGGTGACGGAGCGCGAGATCGTCGACTTCGCCTCTCGGTGGGACCCGCAGTTCTTCCACACCGACCCCCAGCGTGCGACCAGCGAGGGAGCCTTCGGCGGGCTCATCGCCAGCGGCATCCACACGATGGCGATCTACCAACGCCTCGAGATCACCTCCCGCACGCAGGAGTGGCACGTCATCGGGGGCACGGGCATCAAGGACCTCGTCCTGCGTCGCCCCGTCCGTCCCGGCGATGTGCTCACCGGCACCTCCGAGATCGTCGACCGTCGCCTCGAGCCGGAGCGGCGAAGGGGGCTGCTCACCTTCGCCGGGCAGCTCGTCAACCAGTCCGGCGAGCTCGTCCTGTCCCTGCAGGTCAGCGCCTACGTCCACATGCGGCCCCTCGCGACACCCGCTGACCCCACGCACCCCACCAACGACCAGGAGAAGGCATGACCACCGAGCTCGTCCACGGCCGTCCCTCGACCCACAACGACGGTTACCCCCTCAACACGACGACCCTCATGCGGCACGCGGCGCGCACCTACCCCGAGCAGGAGATCGTCTACCGCACAGCCGACGGCGGCTGGGACCGCTACTCCTACGGGGACGCCTGGGGCCGGATCACGCGTGGCGCCAACGCCCTCGAGCGCCTGGGCGTCGCCCCGGGAGACGTCGTGGGTGTCCTCGACTGGAACAGCCGGCGTCACTTCGAGCTCTACTGGGCGATCCCGGGACTCGCGGCGGTCATGCTGCAGATGAACCTTCGCCTCGGACCCGAGGACCTGGGCTACGTCACCACCCACAGCGAGGCCTCGTGGATCTGCGTCGACGAGTCGCTCCTGCCGATCGCCGAGGCGATCGCGCCGCACACCCAGGGGGTCAAGGGCTGGATCGTCATGAGCGACAAGCCGCTCGACCAGATCGAGACCTCCCTGCCGGACGTCCACCACTACGAGGACCTGCTGGCTGCCGCAGCGGACACGCGCGAGTGGGCACTCATCGCCGAGGACTCCGCCTACAGCGCCTGCTACACGACCGGGACGACCGGCCGGCCCAAGGGCATCTACTACTCGCACCGCGGCATCTACCTGCACACCCTCGCCATGGTGGCCCTGATCGGCATGAGCAGCGAGGACACGACGATGTTCATCACGCCGATGTTCCACGGGCAGTGCTGGGGCCTGCCCCAGGCGGCGGTCCAGGCGATGACGAAGATCGTCCTCCCCGGCCGCTACACGATGGAGGACACCTCGGTCCTCGTCGACGCCATGGTCGCCGAGGAGGTCACGGTCGCCAACGGCGCCCCGGCCATCTTCGGTCCGATGCTCGACTACATCAGGACGCTCGACCCCCGGCCCGACTTCAGCCGGGCCCGCCTCCTGAGCGGCGCGACCGAGCCACCGCTCAGCCTGATGAAGGGCTTCCACGAGGTGACCGGCGCCGACGTCATCCACGCCTACGGTGCGACCGAGACCACCCCGCTCGTCACGGTCAACAAGGGGCTCAAGCCCTCCCTGCGAGCGGTGCTCTCCGATGACGAGAAGTGGGACATGAAGCGTCGCCAGGGGCTCATGGCCACGGGGGTCGACTTCCGCCTCGTCGACGGCGACGGCCGGGACGTTCCCTTCGACGGGGTCAGCCAGGGCGAGGTCCTCGTGCGGGGGCCGTGGATCATCGACAGCTACCACGCCATGGACGACGACACCCGCTTCCACGACGGCTACTGGCGCAGCGGTGACGTCGGCACGATCGACGAGCACGGGTACCTCAAGCTCACCGACCGGCTCAAGGACGTCATCAAGTCCGGCGGCGAGTGGATCTCCTCGATCGACATGGAGAACCACCTGATGTCCCACCCGAGGATCCGCGAGGCCGCGGTCGTCGGCATCGCGCACCCGAAGTGGCAGGAGCGTCCCGTGGCGCTCGTCGTCAGCGACGACGGGGGAGAGGTCCCGATCGAGGACCTGCACCGGCACCTCGCCCCGCACTTCGCCAGCTGGCAGATGCCCGAGCAGGTGCTCTTCGTCGAGGAGCTGCCCCGCACGAGCGTCGGCAAGCTCGACAAGAAGGTCATCCGCGCCCAGCACGCGGACCTCTACACGGGGGAACAGCCATGAGCGGACTCATCACCGACCACGTGCCCGTGTGGCAGGACGAGGACCAGGCCGAGCTGCGCAAGCTCGCCCGCGCCTTCTTCCGGGCCGAGCTCATGCCGCACCAGGCGCGCTGGGACGAGCAGCACCGGGTCGACCGAGAGATCTGGACCAAGGTCGGCGGCGCCGGGCTCCTGCTCCTCGACGTCCCCGAGGAGTACGGCGGGGGCGGTGGCAGCTTCGGCCACGAGGCCGTCATCGCGCAGGAGCTCGCCCGTGCCCACGACACCGCTCTCGGGCACATGGTCCACAGCACGATCGTCTCCCACTATGTCCTCGCCTTCGGCAGCGAGGAGCAGAAGGCGAGGTGGCTGCCGCGTCTGGCAACGGGCGACTCGGTCATCGGCATCGCGATGACCGAGCCGGGAACCGGATCGGACCTGCAGCGGGTCCGCACGACCGCCAGGCGCGACGGCGACCACTACGTCATCAACGGGTCCAAGACCTTCATCTCCAACGCCACGCACATGGACCTGCTCGTGCTCGTCGCACGGACCGGACCCGCGGAGGGAGCCAAGGGCATCTCGCTCATCGTGCTCGAGCTTGACGACCTCCCCGGGTTCGAGCGGGGGCGTGTCCTGGACAAGATCGGGCAGCACGGTCAGGACACCCGTGAGCTGTCCTTCACCGACGTGCGGGTGCCGGTCGCCAACCTCCTCGGCGAGGAGGAGGGGCAGGGCTTCTACCAGCTGATGCAGCAGCTCCCCCGAGAGCGGCTCATCATCGGCGTGAGCGCCGTGGCCGCGGCCGAGGCGGCCCTCCTGGAGACCATCGCCTACACCAAGGAGCGATCGGCCTTCGGGCAGGCGATCTTCGACTTCCAGAACACCCGCTTCGAGCTCGCCTCGCTGACGACCAAGACCTTGGCTGCCCGCGCCTTCGTCGACGAGTGCGTCGTCAAGGCCGAGGCCGGGACGCTCGACGCGGCCACCGCGTCGATGGCCAAGCTCCTCGGGAGCGAGGTCCAGGGCGAGGTGGTCGACCGCTGCCTCCAGCTCTTCGGCGGGTACGGCTACATGACGGAGTACCCCATCGCCCGGATGTACGCAGCCGCCCGCGTGCAACGCATCTACGGGGGGGCCAGCGAGATCATGCGCGAGCTCATCGGTCGGGCGCTGTGAGCGCCACGACCTTCAGGCCAGTTCGCCCCCTGCCCACCCGCTGCACCACGCCTCCACGGAAGTAGGCCCGATCATGGCAACACTCGCAGGACAGCTCGCCCGCTCCGCCGCGTCGTACCCGACGAAGACCGCGCTGGTCTTCGAGGGGCGCGAGCTCACCTACCGTCAGCTCGACGAGGAGGTCAACCGCCACGCGCACGCCCTCACCGCCCTCGGGGTGACGAAGGGGGATCGTGTCGCGCTGATGTCCGGCAACAGCGACGGCTTCGTCATCGCGATGTATGCCGTCTTCCGACTCGGGGCGATCGTCGTCCCGGTCAACCCTCGAGCGACCTCTCCTGAGCTGCGGCACCTGCTCACCGACTCCGGCGCCTCGGTGCTCCTGCTCGGTGCCGGCATGACGCCTGCGGTCGAGGGTCTCGTCGAGCTCGACCCGATCGAGCGTGCGCCGCACGTGCTCGCCCTCGACGTGCTCGAGGGCTACCCGAGTCTGCGTGTGCAGACGGCGAGCCAGCCGTCGACGGCCCCTGACGTGGTCGTGGAGGAGTCCGACGACTGCATCATCATCTACACCTCGGGGACCACCGGGCTGGCCAAGGGGGCGCTCTTCGACCACCACCGCATGCTCTGGGTCGGTCACTCGATGGCCAGCCTGGGGACGACCGGCATGGACCGGCACCTGCACGTCGCGCCGCTCTACCACTGCGCCCAGCTCGTGCTCTTCATGCTCAACAGCATCTCGGTGGGTGCGACCAATGTCGTGCTGCCGGCCTTCGAGCCGCAGGCCGTGGCCGATGCTCTCGAGGAGCACCGGATCACGGTCTTCCTCGGTGTGCCGACGATGTACCAGCTGATGCTGCGCCTGCCGGATCTCGCCGAGCGGGACTTCTCCGCGTGGCGGTTGGGGTTCTTCGGCGCCGCCCCGATGCCGCCGCAGGCCGTCGAGCAGCTCACGGCGACCCTGCCGGCCGTCGACTTCTTCCAGCTGTGCGGCCAGACCGAGGGCGGCCCGACGGGCATCTACCTCACACCCGACGAGGTCAGGGCGCGTCCCGATGCGACCGGCCGGTGGCCGATCCCCAACTGCGAGGTCCGGGTCGTCGACGCCGACGGCCAGGACGTCGCTGCCGGCGCCGCCGGCGAGATCATCTACCGAGGCGAGACCCTGATGAAGGAGTACTGGGGTCAGCCGGAGGCCACGGCAGACACGATCCGTGACGGGTGGTTGCACAGCGGCGACATCGCCCGGGTCGACGCGGACGGCTTCATGACGATCGTCGACCGGATGAAGGACATGATCATCACCGGCGGGCGCAACGTCTACAGCGTCGAGGTCGAGAACGCGCTGGCGGGCCACCCCGACGTCGCCGACGTGGCGGTCATCGGTCACCCCGACGAGACCTTCGGCGAGCGGATCGTCGCCGTCGTCACCCCGCACGAAGGGGGTGGGGTCACCCTCGACGGCCTCCGCGAGTTCGCCTCCGCGCACGTCGCCGACTACAAGCTCCCGCGCGAGCTCATCGTCCGCGAGATCCCGCGCAACCCCTCGGGCAAGATCCTCAAGCACGTGCTGCGCGACGAGACCGTCTCCCGATGACCACGCCCATCCGGGAGGGACTCTTCCGCGAGAGCGACACCGGCCCGACGCTGCTGGCGGGTGAGTGCGCAGCATGCGGACGCACCACCTTCCCGAGCACGAGCATCTGCCTCGAGTGCGGGGGCGAGGAGGTCACCCCCTTCGCGCTCGGCGACACGGGTGAGCTGCTCTGCGCCACCGTCGTCCACATGGGCGCGGCCGGCTTCGCGCCGGGCTACAGCGTGGGCTACGTGATCATGCCCCGCGGCGTCCGGGTCTTCACCCAGATCGTCAGCACCGGCGACGAGCCGCTCCCGTCGGGCACGCGGATGCGACTGGAGATCGCGCCCCTGTGGCCGCAGGACCAGCCCGATGTCATCGGCTACAGGTTCACCCCCTGCACCCCCGAGGAGGACCTCGATGCGTGACGTCTTCGTCATCGGGACCGGTCAGAGCGACTTCGGCAAGACCCCGGAGCGCAGCGCCGCGCAGATGGGTCGTCAGGCTGCCGTCGAGGCGATCCGCGACGCGGGTCTCAGGCCCCGGGACCTGCAGACGGTCTTCTCGTCACGCGTCTTCGACGCGATGGTGACCAGCCAGACGATCATGAAGGACCTCGGGGTGGCGCGCATCGAGATGGTCAACGTGGACAACGCCTGCGCCGGAGGCTCGACCGCGGTCCGCAGCCTCTACAAGGACATCGCGGCCGGGTTCGTCGACGTCGGCATCGCCATCGGCGTCGAGTCGATGACGACGAGCCCGGTGGCTGGCAGGCTCATCCCGCCGGACAAGGACGACCTCGACGGTCAGCTCGGCCTGACCATGCCGGTCCTCTTCGGCCTGCAGGCGCGGCGCCTCATGGAGACGCACGGGGCCCGGCGCGAGGACTTCGCCCGGGTGTCGGTCAAGGCGCACGACTTCGGCGCCCTCAACCCCCGGGCGCAGTACCGCAAGCGCTTCACCATCGACGAGGTCCTCGGCTCGCGGATGATCGCCGACCCGATCACCCTGCTGCAGTGCTGCCCCAACACCGATGGTGCCGCGGCCGTGGTCCTGGCCTCTGCCGAGGTGGCGCGCGCACACGCGCAGATGCCGATCCGCATCGCGGGCTCGGCCCTGGTCTCCGGTCAGCAGGACTTCCTGCGCGAGGACATCACCTCGATGGATGCCGGTGCTCGCGCGGCGGCGGCCGCCTACGAGCAGGCGGGCGTCGCACCCTCCGACGTCGATGTCGTCGAGCTGCACGATGCCTTCGCCAGCGAGGAGATCGTCCACTACGAGGACCTGGGTCTGTGCGACCGCGGCGACGGGGTCGGCCTGCTCCGCTCTGGAGCGACTTCGCTCGGCGGTCGCATCCCGGTCAACCCCAGCGGTGGCCTGCTCTCCCTCGGGCACCCGCTGGCCGCGTCCGGTGTGCGTACCATCTGCGACATCACCAACCAGCTGAGAGGACGCTCGGGCGACGTCCAGGTGCCGGGGGCGCGCGTCGGGGTGGCGCAGATGCTTGGTGGTGTGGTCAACGGCATGGACGTCGCCGCCGCGTCCGTCCACGTCCTCACCCGCTGAGGGTCGGGCCGTGGGGCCGCCCGCCCGCCGCTGCGCGGGCGGCCTTCCCTCAGAGGGTCCGGCTGATGAGCTCCTTCATGATCTCGTTGGTGCCGCCGTAGATCTTCTGGACGCGGGCGGACGCGTACATGCGGCCGATGGGGTACTCGGTCATGAAGCCGTAGCCACCGAAGACCTGCAGGCAGCGGTCGATGATGTCGCACTGCACATCGGTGCCGTAGTACTTGGCCATCGACGCGGTGGCGGGGTCGAGCTTGCCCTGCAGGTGCAGGCCGATGCAGTGGTCGACGAGCGTGCGTGCGGCGAGCGTCTCGGTCCTGCACTCGGCGAGCTCGAAGCGCAGGTTCTGGAACTTCAGGATCGGGCGACCGAAGGCCTCGCGCTCCTTGGCGTACGCGATCGCGAGCTCGACCGCGATCTCGGCGGTGGCCACGCCCGTCAGCCCGATGATCAGGCGCTCCTGACCCAGCTGCTGCATGAGCTGGATGAAGCCCTGTCCCTCGCCCGCCTCGCCGCCGAGGATGTTGGCTGCCGGGACACGCATGTCCTCGAAGAACAGCTCCATCGTGTCCTGGTACCTCAGGCCGACCTTGTCCAGCTTGCGGCCCCGGGAGAAGCCGGGCAGGTCTGCGGTCTCGGCGACGACCAGGGAGAGGCCCTGCCCCCCTTCGCCACCGGTGCGCGTGACGATGATCAGGAGGTCGCAATGCAGACCGTTGGAGATGAAGGTCTTGGCGCCGTTGATGACGAGGTCGTCGCCGTCCCGCCGGGCGGTCGTGCGCAGCGACTGCAGGTCGGACCCGGCACCCGGCTCGGTCATCGCGATCGCGCCGACCATCTCGCCGGAGGCCATCTTGGGCAGCCAGCGCTGCTTCTGCTCCTCGGTCCCGTAGGCGAGGACGTAGTGCGCGACGATCGTGCTGTGGACCTGGTTGGCCCACCCGTCGTCGATGGCCCGGGCCTGCTCCTCGGCGACGACCGCCTCGTGCGCGAAGGTGCCGCCGCCCCCGTACTCCTCGGGGATCGAGATGCACAGCAGGCCCGCGTCGCCGGCCTTGTTCCAGAACTCACGGTCCACCGCACCCTGCGTGGTGAACCGGTCCGCGTGGGGCACGAGCTCACGCTCGAGGAAGGTGCGTGCCAGCGTGCGCACGTCATCGAGGTCATCGGACATCCACGGCGAACGGTAGGGCGTGGGCTCGAACATGTGGCTCTCCTGGCAGTCAAACGGGTGGTCTCGGAGCATGACAATACGATTGCTCATTTCCCCATGCAACTGTATGGTCGCCACCACATGAACGACTGCCATCGACGTCAGTCGGGGAACGAGGTAGCAGCACATGGCCGCACACGCATACATCTACGACGCCGTGCGGACCCCGCGCGGCAAGGGGAAGGCGTCGGGTGCACTGCACGGCACCAAGCCCGTCGACCTCGTCGTCGGGCTGATCCAGGCGCTCCGCGAGCGCAACCCCGGCCTCGACGAAGGGAGGATCGCCGACCTCGTCCTCGGGATCGTCTCGCCGGTCGGTGACCAGGGGATGGTCCTGCCACGCACCGCGGCACTGCTCGCCGGGATGCCGGACACGGTCCCGGGCCTGCAGATCAACCGCTTCTGCGGCTCAGGGCTGAGCGCCGTCAACACGGCCGCGGAGAAGGTCGCTGCCGGCTGGGAGGACGTGGTCCTCGCCGGCGGTGTCGAGTCGATGTCCCGGGTGCCGATGGGCTCCGACGGCGGCGCCTGGGCGATGGACCCGGCGACCTCGATGCGCCTGGGCTTCACCCCCCAAGGCGTCTCGATCGACCTGCTCGCGACGATCGAGGGCATCACCCGTGAGGACGTCGACGCCTACGCCGCGCGCTCGCACGAGCGGGCCGCCCACGCGTGGGACCAGGGCTGGTTCGACCGCTCGATCGTCCCGGTCCGCGACATGAACGGCCAGCTGGTCCTCGAGCGTGACGAGATCGTCCGGCCCGAGGCCACGGTCGAGTCCCTGGGGGCCCTCAAGCCCTCTTTCGCGGCGGTCGGCGCACAGGGCGGCTTCGACGCCGTGGCGCTGCAGCGCTACCCGCAGGCCGAGCGCATCGACCACATCCACACCCCCGGCAACTCCTCCGGCATCGTCGACGGGGCCGCGCTGTCGATCCTGGCCACCCGGGAGGCCGGCGAGGAGATGGGCCTGACGCCACGGGCGCGCGTCGTCGCGACCGCCACGAGCGGCGCCGACACGGTGATCATGCTGAGCGGCCCGGTGCCCGCCTCGCGCAAGGCGCTGGACATCGCCGGGCTGAGCGTGTCCGACATCGACCTCTGGGAGGTCAACGAGGCCTTCGCCGCCGTGCCGATCTGGTTCGGCCGGGAGATGGGTGTCTCGGAGGAGATCATCAACGTCAACGGCGGCGCGATCGCCATGGGGCACCCGCTCGGGGCGACCGGAGCGATGCTCATGAACACCGTGCTCGACGAGCTCGAGCGGCGCGACGAGCAGCGCGCCCTCATCACCCTCTGCATCGGCGCCGGCATGGGCGTCGCCACGATCATCGAACGCGTCTGACGGACCAGGAGCACGCCATGACCACCGATCACATCCGCCTGGAGCGACGCGAGGACGGCATCGTCGTCCTGACGCTGGACCACCCCACCCAGGACGTCAACACCATCAGCGAGGACTTCCAGGCCTCGCTCACCCGAGCCGTCGACGAGATCGTCGCCGGCCGGGAGGACATCACGGGCGTCGTCGTGACCTCGGCCAAGAAGGACTTCCTCGCCGGGGCCGACCTCGTCGAGCTGCGCGCCTCCATGGACGCCGGCGACGACCTCACCGCGATGTTCGAGACCTTCAAGGGCAACCTGCGACGTCTCGAGACGCTCGGGCGCCCCGTCGTCGCGGCCATCAACGGCACCGCGCTGGGGGGCGGCTTCGAGATCGCCCTCGCCTGCCACCACCGCATCGCGCTGGACGGCCCGAAGATCCGCATCGGTTTGCCGGAGGTGCAGCTCGGCCTCCTCCCGGGCGGCGGTGGCGTTACGCGCCTCGTGCGCCTCCTCGGCCTCCAGAGCGCCCTGACCCAGCACCTGCTCACCGGTGCGCGTCACCGGGTGGCAGCCGCTCTCGAGGCCGGGCTGGTCGACGAGACCGTCACCGAGCCGGAGGCCCTGCTGCCGGCGGCGATCGCGTGGATCACCGCGAACCCGCAGGCCGCCGCCCCGTGGGACGTCGAGGGCTACCGGATGCCCGGCGGCACGCCCGACAGCCCGAAGCTGGCGGCGATCCTGCCGTCCTTCGGCGCCACCCTGCTCAAGCAGATCGGCAATGCCCCGATGCCCGCGCCCAAGGCGATCCTCGCGGCAGCCGTCGAGGGCGCCAAGGTCGACGTCGACACCGCCTCGAGCATCGAGACGCGCTACGTCGTGAGCCTCCTGCGCGATCGGGTGGCCCGCAACATGGTGCAGGCCTTCTTCTTCGACATGCAGCACTGCACGAGCGGGGGCGCGCGTCCCACGCAGGCCGACGGGACCCCCTTCGCCGAGCGTCGTCCGACGAAGGTCGCGGTCATCGGCGCCGGGATGATGGGCGCGGGCATCGCGTACGTCACCGCCAAGGCCGGGATCGACGTCGTCCTCAAGGACGTCGAGCTCGCCTCGGCGGAGAAGGGCAAGGCCTACTCGCGCACCCTCGTCGACACGGCTGTCGCCACGGGTCGTCTGACGCAGGGCAAGGCCGACGAGCTCCTGGCCCGGATCCACCCGAGTGCCGACAGCGCCGACCTCGCCGGCTGCGACTTCGTCGTCGAGGCCGTCTTCGAGTCGCCGGAGCTGAAGGACCAGGTCTTCCGTGAGCTCGAGCCGGTGGTCGCTCCTGACGCCCTGCTCGGCTCCAACACGTCGACCCTGCCGATCACCGGCCTCGCTGGCTCCGTCACGCGCCCGCAGGCCTTCATCGGGCTGCACTTCTTCTCTCCCGTGGACAAGATGCCGCTGCTGGAGATCATCCGCGGCGAGCAGACCGACGACGAGACCCTGGCGCGCGCCCTGGACTACACCCAGGCCATCGGGATGACCCCGATCGTCGTCAACGACTCCCGTGGCTTCTACACCTCGCGCGTCTTCGCCCGCTACATCATGGAGGCCGCGACGATGCTCGACGAAGGGATCGCTCCCTCCGTCATCGAGCAGGCCGGCCGCCGCGCCGGGTACCCGGCCCCACCGCTGCAGCTGAGCGACGAGCTCAACCTCATCACCCTGCAGAAGATCATGGCCGAGTCGCAGCGCGCGGCCGCGCAGGACCCGAAGATGGCCGCGCCCGAAGGGGCCCTGCGGGTCATCGACCGGATGGTCGACGAGCTGCAGCGGACCGGTCGCCAGGCCGGGCAGGGCTTCTACGACTACGCCGACGGCAAGCGGGTCGGGCTCTGGCCGGGGCTCTTCGAGCACTTCGGCACGCAGCCCACTCCGAGTGTCCTCGAACCTGCGCCCGATCTGGACGAGCTCGTCGACCGGTTCCTGCTCGGTCAGGCGATCGAGGCGCAACGGTGCGTCGACGAGGGCGTCATCGAGTCCGACGCGGAGGCCAACATCGGCGCGATCTTCGGTTTCGGCTTCCCGCCGTGGACCGGTGGCCCCCGCCAGTTCCTCGCGACCTACCCCGGTGGGGCGGACGCGCTGCGTGCTCGGTGCACCGAGCTGGAGGCGCGCCACGGTGCTCGCTTCCACGCGTCCGACGCGATCACCGACGGCGTGTGGCCATGAGCACGCCGGTCATCGTCGACGAGGTCGACGGCGGGCCCGCCGCAGAGACCTTCCCCCGGACGGGACCGCTCGCCGTGGACTGGATCGCCGAGGTGCCCGAGGCAGTCCTCATGCGGATCCCACCGGGCGGCGACACCGCGGCGCCCCTGGAGGCGTGGGAGTCGCTGACCGCCGAGGGTTTCCGAGACCGGGTCCGCACCCTGGCACGTGGTCTCATCGGGCTGGGGCTCGAGCGGGGCGACCGCCTGTCGATCATGAGTCGCACCCGTGTGGAGTGGACGCTGCTGTCCTGGGCGAGCGCCTATGCCGGCATCGTCGTCGTCCCCGTCTACGAGACCTCGGCGCCGACCCAGGTGGAGTGGAACCTCACCGACGCCGGCGTCAGCCTCCTGGTCGTGGAGGACGCCGCGCTCCGGGCGGCCAGCGCCGTCGACGAGCTCGCCGACGTCGACCGGCCCGACGCCCTCGTCATCGACGAGGGCGCCCTTGCCCGGATCGAGGAGGCTGCTGCCTCCGTCGACGAGGAGCGCCTCGACCAGCGGGCCGCCTCCGTGGAGGAGAGCGACCTCATCACGATCGTCTACACCTCGGGCACGACCGGGCGCCCCAAGGGGTGCGCGATCAGCCACTCCGGCTTCCTCCAGGGGATCGATGGTCCGCTCGCGATCATCGGCGAGCGGATCAGTGCCAGTGACTCGCCGAGCACGGTGCTCATGCTGCCGCTGGCGCACATCTTCGGTCGCGTCATCGAGGCCTCGACGCTGCTGTCGCGCCACGTCCTCGTGCACGAGCCCGACATGACCCACCTCGTGCAGGCCTTCGCCACGCACCGCCCGACCTACATCGGGTCGGTGCCCCGGGTCTTCGAAAAGGTGCACGCGAGTGCCTCCGCCGCGGCCCAGGCGAAGGGAGAGCGCGGCGCCAAGGTCTTCGCCGCGGCCGAGGCGACCGCCGTCGAGTGGGCCCGGACCGACTCCCCGGGCCTCGGCCTGCGGGTGCGGCACGCGCTCTTCGACCGGCTGGTCTACCGCAAGCTGCGCGCGGCGCTCGGCGACGAGTGCCGCACGATCATCTCGGGCGGCAGCGCGCTGAGCGAGCACCTCAGTGACTTCTTCGCGGGCGTCGGCCTGGAGATCATCGAGGGCTACGGCCTCACCGAGGTCGGGGTGACGTCGGCCAACCCGCCCGGCCGGACCCGGGTCGGTACCGTCGGGGTGCCCACGCCGGGCACCCGCATGGCCATCGACGACCTGGGTGAGGTCCTCATCAGCACCCAGGCACGGATGACCGAGTACCACGCCAACCCCGAGGCCACGCAGGCTGCCTTCACGGGGGAGTGGTACCGGACCGGCGACCTCGGAGTCATCGAGGACGGCTACCTGAGGATCATCGGTCGGTCCAAGGAGCTCATCGTCACCGCGGGTGGCAAGAACGTCGCACCCGTCGTGCTCGAGGCCGGGCTGCTCCAGCACCCTCTCATCGGTCAGGCCCTGGTCGTCGGTGACAACCGACCCTTCATCGCGGCGCTCCTCACGCTGGATGCCGAGGCCGCGCCCGCCTGGGCGCGCACCCACGACATCCCGGAGGGGACCGATCTGGCGTCCCACCCCACGGTCCTGGCCTCGATCCAGGAGCAGGTCGAGCTCGTCAACCAGGAGGTCTCCAGGGCGGAGTCGGTGCGTGCGTGGCGCCTGCTCCCGCAGGAGTGGACCGTCGAGTCCGGGGACCTCACCCCGACGATGAAGATCAAGCGCTCCGTCATCGCCGAGCGCACGCACGACGTCATCGACGAGATGTACGAGAATCGCCGACGATGAGCACTCACCCCCAGCCCCAGCAGCAGGACCTCACCGCACGTGCCCGGATCCGCAACGCCACGCTCGAGCTCTACGCCGCGCGCGGCGAGGACAAGGTCTCGATGCGCACGGTCGCTGCTGAGGCGGGGGTGACCATCGGCCTCATCCAGCACCACTTCGGCACCAAGGAGGGCCTGGGCCAGGCCGTCGACGACTACGTCGTCTCGTACTTCGCCGGTGCACTGGCCACGGTCGAGCCGATCGGTACCCCAGCCGAGGTCGTCGAGGCACGGGACGCCGCGGTGCAGCAGATGCTGCGCGCCAACCCCACCGTGGTGCGGTACATCAACCGTGCCCTCATCGAGCCGGACGGTCGCGGTGGCCGCCTGCTGCGCGAGATCGTCGCCCTCACCGTCCGTGAGGTCGCGGAGCTGCGTCGCAGCGGCCACGCGTCGACGTCACGCTCCGACAAGGTCCAGGTGCTGCGCACGCTCATGGGCCAGGTCGGGCAGCTCTTCATCGATCCCGTCGTCGATGCCGTCTGGGACCAGCTCGACGGCGACCCCGACGGCCGCCCCGTCGCCCGGATCACCGTCAGCGCGGACTGACCCCACCCCCTTCGTCGCACCGGGCCCCACCCGGTGACGGAAAGCGAGAACCATGAGCACCCCCATGCCCCTCGAGGGCGTCACCGTCGTCTCCATCGCCATCAACCTGCCCGGTCCCGCTGCCGCTGCGCGGCTGACGGCCCAGGGGGCGCGGGTCGTCACGGTGATCCCGCCGGGCGGTGACCCGCTGCAGCAGTTCGCCCGGGAGTACTTCGAGGAGCTGCACGACGGCCAGGAGCTGCGCACGCTCGACCTCAAGACGCAGGAGGGTCGCGCCGAGCTCGACGCCCTGCTGGCGACCGCCGATGTCTTCGTGACCTCCTCCCGGCCGTCCGCCCTGCGACGTCTCGACCTGAACTTCGCGAGCGTGCACGCCCGACACCCGCAGGTCTGCCAGATCGACATCGTCGGGTACCCGGGTGAGCGCGCGGAGGTCCCCGGGCACGACCTCACCTACCAGGCGAGCAGCGGGCTGCTCGTGACCGGCAGCATGCCCAGGACGGCGATGATCGACCTGAGCGGCGCGGAGCGCGCTGCGGCCGAGGCGTCGGCGGCGCTCCTGGCCCGCGCCCGCCTGGGCGAGGGCATCCGTCGGGAGGTGGCCCTGTCCGACCTCGCGCACACCCTCTCGGGCCCGCTGCGCGCAGGTCTGACCGGCCCCGGGCAGCTCCTCGGCGGCGGACTGCCCGTCTACGCGATCCACGACACGGCCGACGGCCAGATCGCGCTCGCCGCTCTCGAGTCGCACTTCACGCACAACCTGCTCTCGCTCCTCGGGCTGTCTGCGCAGGAGTGCACCCATGAGCGGCTCGGTGCCGCCTTCGCCGAGAGGACGGCGCAGGAGTGGGCCGCGGTGGCCGACGAGCACGACATCCCGATCGTCGTCGTCGATAGCGCCGACGGCTGAGGCATCGCCGGCCCGCGGGTGGCCGCGATCAGGGTCTCGAGGACGCCGGGAAGGACGTCGCGCGGACGGTGCGCGCGAGGGCCTCGAGCAGCACCTGCGCGCCCGGGGTCGGGTCGTGGCGCCAGGTCACGTGGAGCGGTAGCCGCGCCGGACGACGAAGGGGGGCCCAGGCCAGGCTGGCCGGGGCCTCCCGGGCGTAGTCGGTCGGCACGAGGGCGAAGGCCTGCCCGTCGGTCAGCAGGTACGAGTAGGACCCGGAGAACCGGGTCGCGGACTCGACGACCTGCGGGTCGACGCCGTTGTCCCGGCAGGCTCCTAGGACGAGGTCGTGGTACTCGGGGTTCTGCTCGCGCGGCTAGATGAGCAGCCGCAGGTCGTCGAGGGCCGCCAGGTCCGCCGCCTCGCCGGTGCCGATGCGCTCACGTGCCGCGAGCACGCACAGCTCGTCGGCGCCGAGGGTCGCCCGCTTGGTCCCCGGGACGCGGTCGACGAGGTGCCCGATGCCGACCTCCGCCTCCCCGGAGGCCAGGGCGGCAGAGACCTCGCCGGTGAGGACCTCGACGACCTCGACGAGCGGGCCCTCGTCAGAGCGCCGACCGCGCGCAGGGCCTCGGGCACGACCC
The DNA here is from genome assembly GCF_004295485.1 of Janibacter limosus. Lineage (NCBI taxonomy): Bacteria > Bacillati > Actinomycetota > Actinomycetes > Micrococcales > Intrasporangiaceae > Janibacter > Janibacter limosus. The sequence continues at coordinate 3,305,489 of NZ_CP036164.1, forward strand.
GGTTGACCAGGCTGGGTGACGCGGCGAGGCGCACGACCTCACGGGTCGCCCGGACCCGGGCGACGCCCGCCTCGAGCCGGCGCGCGGCCGCGAGGACCTCCTGCGCGGCGGGCAGCAGCTCCCGGCCGGCAGGTGTGAGCGTCGTGCCGGCACGCGACCGGTCGAAGAGCCGCACGCCGAGGGTGCGCTCGAGCCCGCGGACCTCCCCGCTGACCGTCGGTTGGGCCAGCCCCAGCTCGTCGGCCGCCCGCCCGAAGTGCCCCGTGCGCGCGAGCGTCGCGAAGACCGTGAGCCGGCGGAGCGTGAACTGCATAGGTGTCAGCCTATGACTCGATACCGACCTGGGTCTGGTTCGTCGCGGTGCGCCTTCCTACGGTGGGGTCAGACCCCCTTCGTCCCCGTCCCGAGGAGTGCCATGACCCCCTTCGTCCGCGTCGCCGCCGAGGTGCAGGAGGCCGTCACCGCCGGCAGCCCCGTCGTGGCCCTCGAGTCGACGATCTTCACCCACGGTCTGCCCCGCCCGCGCAACGTCGAGGTCGCCGAGGAGGCCGAGCAGATCGTCCGCGACGCCGGCGCCGTGCCGGCCACCATCGGGGTCGTCCACGGTGAGCCGGTCGTCGGCCTGACCCGTGACGAGATCGTCGAGCTCAGCCAGGACGACGACGTCCTCAAGTCGGGCATCCGCGAGCTGCCGATCGGCGCGGTCAACCGCAAGAACGCCGGCACGACCATCGCCGCCACCTCGCTCCTCGCCCACCGCGCCGGAGTCAAGGTCTTCGCCACCGGCGGCCTCGGCGGCGTCCACCACGGTGCGTCGACCAACTTCGACGAGTCCGCCGACCTGCTCGCCCTCGCGCTCAACCCGATCGTCCTCGTCAGCTCCGGGGCCAAGGCCGTCCTCGACGTCCACGCCACCCTCGAGCGCTTCGAGAGCCTGAGCGTGCCGATCGTCGGCTACCGCACCCACGCCTACCCGGGCTTCTACTCCACCGAGTCCGGCTTCGCCGTGCCGCACCGCATCGAGACCCCGCAGGACGCCGCGACGATCTACGCGACCCAGCGCGCCCTCGACCTGACGACCGCCCTCCTCGTGGCCAACCCGTCCCGGCCGACGAGCAGCTCGACCCGTCGCTGCTCGACGGGGCCATCGAGAAGGCCTGGGCCGCGCTCGAGCAGCAGGGCATCTCCGGGCAGGAGGTCACCCCCTTCCTCCTCGACTTCATCCGCCGCGAGACGGGCGACGCCAGCCTCGACGCCAACGTCGCGCTCTACCGCAACAACGTGCGGCTGGCGTCGCAGATCGCCGTCGCCCTGACGCGGGGCTGACCGGCCGTGCTGGGCGTCATCGGCGACGTCGTGCAGGACGTCGTGGTCTGGATGCAGGAGCCGTTGCGCCCGGCGACGGACACGCAGTCGGAGATCACCATGCGGCGCGGCGGGTCGGCGGCCAACGTCGCCGCCTTCGCCGGGCCACGGCACCCGACGCGGTTCATCGGGCGCGTCGGTGACGACATCGGGGGCTACGCGGTGCGCCGCGAGCTCGAGGACCGAGGCGTCGACGTGCGCCTCCAGGTCGGGGCGATGACCGGCATGATCGTCGTGCTCATCGACGACCGCGGCGAGCGGATGATGTTTCCCTCCCGCGGAGAGTCGGCCCTCATCGAGCACGTCGACGACGCGTGGCTCGAGGACCTCGAGATCCTCCACATCACCGGCTACTCGCTCGCGAGCGAGCCGTCGGCCGCCAGCGTCCTCGACGCCGCCCGTCGGGTGCGCGCGGGAGGTGGCCGCATCTCCTTCGACCTGTCGTCCACCGGCATGATCGAGCTGCACGGCCGCGCGGCCTTCACCGACCTCGTGCGCAGCCTCGCGCCCGACTTCATCTCGGCCAACGAGGACGAGACCGCCCTGCTGCGGCTCGTCGAGGGCGACGGGCCGGGGCCGCTCGCCCTCGACCTGCCCGGCACGGTCGTGCTCGCCCGCGCCGGCCAGGACCCCACCCGCATCTTCCGCGGCGGTCAGGTCGTCGCGACCGTCCCCGTGGAGCCCGTCGACGACGTCCGCGACATGACCGGCGCCGGGGACGCCTTCAACGCCGGCTTCCTCACCGCCGTGCTCACCGGAGCCGGCCTCGAGGAGGCCGTCCAGTCCGGTCATGGCCTCTCCCGGGGGGTGCTCGCCCACCCGGGGGCGACCGAGGGGCCGCACACACCCCCTTCGCGCGCCTGATCCGCCCCACCCCACCGCCGCTCTCGAGGAAGAGGTGCCGCGCATGACCACGACCACGCCCGATGCCCGCCCCACGACCACGGGGAGCGGGGTGGTCGGTCTGATGGCCGCCCTGTTGTCGGCGATCTTCGCCTTCCAGCTCAGCGCGTCGATGCTCTCGCCCGTGCTCGCGACGATGGAGCGAGAGCTCGAGGCGACGTCGGCCCAGGTGGGCGTGACGCAGACCGCCTTCTTCGCCTCCGCGGCGCTCTTCTCCCTCTTCCTGCCGCGCTGGGGCGACCTCGTCGGCCGCAAGCGGCTGATGCTCGGCATGCTCGCGGTGACCACCGTCGGCAGCGTCGTGTCGGCGCTCGCGCCGTCGGTCGGGGTGCTCGGCCCCGGACGCGTCGTCATGGGCATCTCCGGCCCGATCGTCCCGATGGCCCTGATCATGCTGCGCGTGCAGGTGCCCGACGCGCGGCGCTACGCCCAGCTCATGGCGGTGCTCACCGCGGTCAACGGCGGCATCGCCGGCGTGGACGCGCTCGCGGGAGGGTGGCTCGCGGCGAGCTGGGGGTTTCGCTCGGTCTTCTGGGCCATGGCCGCTGTGAGCGTCATCGCCCTCGTGGCGGTCGCGCTCGGGACCCGGGAGTCCCGCTCGGAGCGCACGATGCCCATGGACTGGACGGGGGTCACCGCGCTCGTCGTCGTCCTCGCGGCGCTCTACTTCGCCCTCGACGAGGCCGGCAAGGTCGCCGACGCCCGCTGGCTGGTGGTCCTCGCCCTGGTGGTCGTGGCGGCCGTCGCCTTCGCCGTCTTCTGGCAGCTCGAGCAGCGGGTCGCCCACCCGCTCGTCACGACCGGTCACCTCCGGCAGCGACGCACCTGGGCGCTGCTCGGGACGACCCTGCTGACGATGTCCGGCGTCTTTGCGGTGATGAACGGCCTGCTGCCCAACATCGCCCAGGACCCGGGCGCCGGCATCGCCCTCGGCGCCGACGTGGTGTCGTGGTGGACGCTCACGCCGTATGCGCTCGCGGGGCTCGTCATGGGCCCCGTCGCCGGGCAGCTGGCCGCCCGCTTCGGCTACGCGCGGGTGCTGCGCGTCGGGCTCGGGGTGAGCATCGCGGCGCTCGTCGGGACCGCGCTCCTCGTCGAGTCGCTTACGCCGGCGCTGCTGCTGGGAGTCTTCGTCGTCGTCGGTCTCGGCTACGCCGGCACGTGCAACATCATGCTCAACGGTCTCGGGGTCGTGCTGAGCCCCCGCGACAACCAAGGATACCTGCCGGGGATGAACTCCGGCGCCTTCAACCTCGGCGCCGGGCTGAGCTTCGCGCTCCTCTTCGGGGTCGACACCGCGGTGGGCTCGGCCGTGGGTACGGCCGCCGGCTACCGCGCCGGGATCCTCACGGGTGCGGTCCTCCTCGTCCTCGCCCTCGGTCTGTCCCTCCTCATCCCCCGCCCGGACGAGGCGGACGGCGGAGGGGAGGACCCCCCTTCGCCCGCCTGATCGGACCCGTGCGAAGGGGTGACGCGCCGGGCTTGTCTTGTTAGCATGTAAGGACAAATCCCCGCTTTGCCCAAAGGAGGGCACAGATGAGCGTCTCCGCCCGCACCGCTCCCGGTCGGATCACCCACCGCGTCGGCCACTCGTCGTGGGAGGGGGAGGCCACGCGCACCTCCGAGGTCTTCAACCCCGCGACGGGTGAGGTCACGGGCGTCCTCGACCTGGCGAGCGCCGAGGTCGTCGACGCGGTCGTCACCCGGGCGCAGACGGCGTGGCAGGACTGGCGGCACGTCTCGCTCGCCAAGCGGGTGCGCGTGCTCTTCGCCTTCCGTCAGCTGCTCGAGGAGCGCACGGACGAGATCGCGCGCGTCATCACGGCCGAGCACGGCAAGACCCACGACGACGCCATGGCGGAGATCTCTCGTGGCCAGGAGGTCGTGGAGTTCGCCTGCGGCATCCCGCAGCTGCTCAAGGGTGGCTTCTCGGAAAACGTGTCGACCGGCGTCGACGCCTACTCGATCCTCCAGCCGCTGGGCGTCGTCGGGGTCATCTCACCCTTCAACTTCCCGGCGATGGTGCCGCTGTGGTTCGTCCCGATCGCCGTGGCCACGGGCAATGCCGTCGTCATCAAGCCGAGCGAGAAGGACCCGACCGCCGTCAACCTCATCGCCGACCTGTGGCGCGAGGCCGGTCTGCCCGACGGGGTGATGAATGTCGTGCACGGTGACAAGGAGGCGGTCGACGCGCTGCTCGACCACCCCGACGTCAAGGCGATCTCCTTCGTCGGGTCGACGCCCATCGCGCGCTACGTCTACGAGCGCGGCGTGGCGGCCGGCAAGCGGGTGCAGGCACTCGGAGGCGCGAAGAACCACATGCTCGTCCTGCCCGACGCCGACCTCGACCTCGCCGCCGACGCTGCCGTGTCGGCGGGCTACGGCGCCGCGGGCGAGCGCTGCATGGCGATCTCGGTCGTGCTCGCGACCGAGTCGGTCGCGGACGAGCTCGTCGCCAAGATCGCCGAGCGCACCCGGACCCTGCGCACCGGCGACGGCATGGGCGAGAGCGACATGGGGCCGCTCGTCACCCGGGCCCATCTGGACAAGGTGACCGGCTACGTCGAGGAGGGCGTCGCGGCCGGCGCGGAGCTCGTCATCGACGGGCGCGAGGGTGCGGGCGACCTGGGTGGGGGCTTCTTCCTCAAGCCGACGCTCTTCGACCGGGTGACGCCGCAGATGTCGATCTACACGGACGAGATCTTCGGCCCGGTGCTCTCGGTCGTGCGGGTGGGCTCCTACGACGAGGGCCTGCAGTTGATCAACGACAACCCCTACGGCAACGGCACGACGATCTTCACCAACGACGGTGGGGCAGCGCGGCGCTTCCAGCACGAGGTCGAGGTCGGGATGGTCGGCATCAACGTGCCGATCCCCACGCCGATGGCCTACTACTCCTTCGGTGGGTGGAAGAACAGCCTCTTCGGCGACACCCACGCCCACGGCATCGAGGGCGTGCACTTCTTCACCCGCACCAAGGCGGTCACCCAGCGCTGGCTCGACCCGAGCCACGGGGGCCTCAACCTCGGGTTCCCGCAAAACGACTGACGACGGCGCGGCGCGCCGACCGAGCGTCAGCGAGGGCGGGTGAGCGGCCTGGCTGGCAGCGTTATCGCCACCCGGCAGCGTTGGTGTCACCCGGTTGCCTCTCTCCGGGGGGCCAGGTGACACCAACGCCGTCAGGCTCGACCCCGTCCACCCTTCGACCGAAGTGGCTCGACGGCTCCCTTCGTCCGGGGAGCCCGATCAGCCGATGTGCTCGTGCACGAAGGCGAGGACGTCGTCGAGGACCTCTTCGCGGTTGGTCTCGTTGAAGATCTCGTGGCGGGCGCCGGGGTAGCGCTTCGACGGGGCGCCGTCGGGGGCGATGTGTGCCCAGCCCTCGTCGGAGCGGTCGATCGGGACGAGCTGGTCGTCGGCGCCGTGCAGCCAGATCGTCGGGACCTGCAGGCGCCCACCCGCGGTGATCGTCTCGAGGCAGGCGCGCAGCGCGAGGAGGGTGGGCCGCGTGAAGTCGCCGTGCCAGACGAGCTCGTCGGCCTCGTAGGCGCGCCCGACGTCGGGGTCGCGGCTCAGGGTCGTGATGTCGATCGGCGTCGGCGGGATCTCGTCGAGGTCGGCCAGGGCGGTCGGCTCCCACGAGCCGAGCACCGGGCCGGAGAGCACGGTCGCGGTGAGGCTCTCGGGGTGGCGCTGGGTGTAGCGGGCGGCGATCATGCCGCCCATCGAGTGGCCGATGAGCACGAGCGGCAGGTCGGGGTGCTCTACGTGGGCACGCTGCACGAGCAGGTGCAGGTCGTCGACGACCCGCTCGAAGTCCTCGATCAGCACCCGCTCGCCCTCGCTGCGCCCGTGGCCGACGTGGTCGTGCCCGTAGACGACGGCGCCGTCGGCGGTGAGCCGCTCGGCCACCCACTGGTAGCGCCCGATGTGCTCGCCGTAGCCGTGCGCGATGACCGCGACCCACGTCGGGTCGCCGGGCGGGCTCCACTGCGAGCCGATGAGCAGGCCGGCGTGGCCCTGGGTGTCGATGTCCTCGGGCGGGATGGTGCTCACGGGGTCCTCCTGCATGACGTCGGTGTCCGGCTCCAGTATGTCAGCGCAGCCGGTCGAAGGGGCGGATGTCCGGCCAGCGGCGAGCGATCCCGGAGCACACGGCACTCTCGTCGAGCGGTGACATGTCCTCGACGTCGCCGCGTGGCGCGCGCGTGACCGCCGTCGGGCCCTGTGCGAAGGTCGGGTCATGAGCGAGAGCATGCGCGGGCCGGAGCGGATCGTCGTCGTCGGTGCCGGCGAATGCGGCACCCGGGCGGCGATGGCGCTGCGCGAGCGCGGCTTCACCGGCGCGATCACCCTGCTCGGCCGTGAAGACGTCATCGCCTACGAGCGCCCGCCCCTCTCCAAGGCGGCCCTGGCCGCCGACGACGCCGAGCTGGTCCACCCGTGGACGGCGGAGGCGCTGGCCGAGGCGGGGGTCGCCCTTCGTCTCGGGGTGGACGTCACCGGCATGGACCGCGAGGCGCGGACCGTCGAGACCACCGACGGGCCCGTGCCCTACGACCGGCTGCTGCTCGCGACCGGCGCGGGGCCGCGCCGGCTGGGTCTCGATCACGTGCACTACCTGCGCACCCACTCCGACGCCGCCACGCTGCGTGACCTCGTGAGCAGGGGCGGGCGGCTGCTCGTCATCGGTGCGGGCTTCATCGGCCTGGAGATCGCGGCGGGAGCCCGCGAACGGGGCATGGAGGTCGTCGTCGTCGAGGCCGCCGAGCGTGCCCTGGCCCGGATGGTCCCGCCGGTCGTCGCCGAGCAGGTCGTCGCGCTGCACGCGGCGCACGGGGTCGAGGTGCGCACGGGCACGACCGTCACCGCCGTGGAGCGGCACGAGGGAGGGTTGCTCGCCAGTCTCTCCACCGGCGAGAGCCTCGACGTGGACACGGTCGTCGCCGGTGTCGGAGCCGCCCCGCACACCGAGATCGCCGCTGCGGCAGGGCTGCTCGTCGAGGACGGCATCGTCGTCGACGAGCAGCTGCGGACGAGCGACCCGCGGGTCTGGGCAGCGGGGGACTGCGCGGCCTTCCCCGACGCCCGCAGCGGTCACCGGGTGCGCGTCGAGTCCTGGCGCAGCGCCCACGACCAGGCGGTCACCGTCGCCGCGTCGATGACGGGTGGGCAGGAGCCGCACGTCGCCGTCCCCTGGTTTTGGTCCGACCAGTACGACCAGATGCTGCAGACCGCCGGCCTGCCGACGACCGCCGTCGACGAGGTCGTGCGTCGCCGCGAGGACGGATCGCTGATCCACTTCGGTCTCGACGGCGACGGGCGGCTCGTCGCGGCCACCTCGCTCGGCCGGGGCCCGGTCGTCGCCAAGGACATCCGCGTCGCCGAGCAGCTCATCGCGACGCACGCGACCCCCGACCCCGCGGCACTCGCGGACCCGGGGGTCGCCCTTCGCTCCCTGCGGTGACAGGGCTCCCTGCGGTGACTCAGGCGCCGCTGGCGGCGCGGACCTCCTCGATCGTCACCGGCCGGTGCTCCGCGGCCGAGAGGGTGGCCGCCTCGGCAGTCCACGTGGTGCCCATCGCGTCGGCCACGGTGCACGGGTTGTCGACCTCGCCCGCCGCGACCTGCGTGAAGACGCCCATCTCGATGCGGAAGGCCTCGGCCAGGCGGTCCATGAAGAACTCGTGGGCCGGACCGCTCGGCCAGCTGATCCCCGGCTGCGTGGAGCGAAGGGGGAGCCCCTCGTCCAGTCCTGCGGCCACCGCGTCCTTGACCCCGTGCACCTCGAGCCGCACGTCGTATCCGCGGCCGTTGGTGCGGGTGTTGGACACGACGCCGATCGTGCCGTCGGAGAGGGTGAGCAGCGCCGAGACCGTGGAGTGGTCGCCGTGCGCCGCGTACATCTCGTGCGGGGCGTCCGGGTCGACCGCGCCAGTGGCGTAGACCTCGACGACCTCCTGACCGGTCACCCAGCGCACCGCGTCGAAGTCGTGCACCGAACAGTCGCGGAAGACCCCGCCGCTCCCGGCGAGGTAGGCGGCCGGCGGGGGAGCCGGGTCCAACGTGGTGGAGCGGACCGTCGTGATCCGACCGAGCGCGCCCGACCGCACCGCGTCGCGCGCCGCGACGAATGCCGGGTCGAAGCGCCGTGGGTAGCCGATCTGCACGGGCACGTCGCTCTCGGCGACCGCCGCCTCGACGGCCAGGGCGTCGGCGAGGGTCCCGGCGATGGGCTTCTCGCACAGGGCGGGGACTCCCTGCGCGACGGCGGCGCGGATGAGGTCGGCGTGCGCGGCGGTGGCAGCGGCGATGACGACACCGTCGAGCCCGTCGGCGAGCAGGGCGGCCGGGTCGGCGACCGCGCGGGCCTTGCCGATGCGACCGATCACCGCGTCGACCGCCGCCGACACGGGGTCGGTGACGACGAGCTCCTCGACGTGCTCGAGCCCCGCGAGGGTCGTGGCGTGGAAGGCGCCGATGCGCCCGAGTCCGATGAGTCCGATGCGCATCTCAGTCCTGTCCTCCGATGACCTGCTGGTCCCAGTCGATGACGGAGCCGGTGACGACGCCGCTGCGGTCCGAGAGCAGGAAGACGACCGCGTCCGCGATCTCGTCGACCTGCCCGAGCTTGCCCATGGGCAGGCGCGCGTTGGCCTGCTCCACCCAGTCGTCGCCAGCGCCGTGCCAGCGTCGCTGGGTCTCGTCCTCGCCAGAGGTCTCGGTCCACCCGATGTTGAGGGCGTTGACCCGGATCCGGTCGTGCTTGTGGGCGTGGGCGACGTTCTTGGTCAGACCCATCAGGCCGGCCTTGGCGGCGACATAGGGCGCCAGGAAGGGCTGCCCGCCCCGCGCGCTGATGCTCGAGATGTTGACGATCGTGCCGGGCTCGCCGCGGGAGGTCATGTCCGCGATCGCGGCCTGCATGGTGAAGAAGGGACCGCGCAGGTTGGTCGCGACCTGCCGGTCGAAGAGCTCGGGCGTCGTGTCGAGGATCGACCCGCGGTCGGTGAGGCCGGCGCAGTTGACGAGGCAGTCGATGCGGCCGTACCGCTCGCTGGCCGCCGCCACGACCCCCTTCGCCTGCTCGGGGTCGGACACATTCCCCGTGACGGCGCTGACGGACTCGCCGAGCTCGTCGACGAGGGCCTCCCCGGGCTCTGGGCGGCGGCCGGTGACGACGACGGAGGCGCCCTCGCGGACGGCAGCGGCGGCGATGCCGGCGCCGAGTCCGGACGTACCGCCGACGATGACGACGACCTTGTCGGTGAGCAGCTCCTGCATCTAGTTGTACTCGGCCGTCAGGTTGTTGACAGTCGACTGGTCGGGGCGAGGCCGCCGAGTGCGGTGTGGCGGCGTTCAGTGTTGTCGTGCTCGAGCCAAGGTGCAAGGGCGTCTGCTCGTTGCTGGTTGCTGGTGAAGACCTTCCGGTAGGCCCACTCGGTTTGCAGGGTGCGGTTGAAGCGTTCGACCTTGCCGTTCTGCCAGGGGCAGTGGGGCTTGATGAACTTGTGCTTGGCACCGAGCTGTTCGAGGACCTCGCGCACCTGTGGGCGCACTGACGCGAGATGCCCTGGGCCTTGGCCGCGTGCGCCACGGCCCACCCTTCATCGACGACCCGCTCGACGAGCAACTGTCGACCGCGCTGGTTCAGGTCTCTCCCTTCGACACCTTGGCGACCGCGGTGCCCGATGACCACGGCCCGGTGGGGGAGTTCGCGGTCCACACGGTGGTGTCGCTGCCAGCAGGTCGTTGCGCTTGCTCAGGGCGTACCAGCGCCCGCGGCGGGTGAAGACACTGAGCGTCTGGGAGACCCCGTCACGCGCCGCGATCATCTCGGTCGCGTCAGCCTGCGAGCGGGACCACCCGCCGCCGTCCCAGTAGCGCCAGCGCGACTGGTTCAGCAGGTCGTCGGGCCGCATCCCGCGCGACGCGAAGGGAGTACCCCACGCCTGTCGGAGCCCGGGTTGGCGGTGCCGTAGACGTAGACCCACCGGTCCTTGCCGGTGCCGACGAGATAGGGGTCGACCCGGGCGAGCACCGGTGCGCCCGTGGCGAAGAAGGCGACGACCACCAGCCCGAGACCCGCCCACCCGAAGAGAGCTTCGAGCGCGATGGTCGAGACCGCGGCCGCTCCGGCGACGGCGGGCGCCACGAGCACCTCGACCCAGCTGCCGCGCAGCACGAGCACAACGATGAGCGCCCCGCCGACGACGGAGGCGGAGCCGATGACGAGGGTCTGGCGCAGCGCGCGCAGGTGGGTGCGGGACACCGGCCCGTCGCGCAGGCTCGTGCCCACCGCGAGGAGGAACCCAGGAGCAGGGCGAGGGCGACGGCAAGGCGGGCGGCCTCCCTTCGCTCGTCGGCGTCAGCGGGGCCGACGGTCTCGACGTCGACGGTGCGGCCAAGACTCTCGTCGATCTACTCGACGCGGTCGCGAATCGCCGCGTCGAGGGTGTCCTCGTTGGTCACCGCACGCAGGTCGAAGGGGTCGCCCGGCAGGTCGTCGTAGTGCCGGGCCACGCTCTCGGCGACGACCGGGTCGGCGGCGACCACCGCGGGCACGGCGTGCGGACTCAGGTCGTCGGACCCCGCGAGGACAAGGGCGGCCCACGCGATCTCGGCGACCACGACGACGGCGAGCACCATCGCGACCGCGGGGGGCATGACTTGCCGCCACCGCGGACGGTCCGGATCGGTGGGGCCCACGGCCGAAGGCTAGGGGAAGTCCGGTCGGCATGTCGGGTTCGGTGACACGCGCTTGACTCGGCCGTGACGCGCTGTGAGTGTGAAGGAGTCAGAAGTTCACCACGCACGACAATTGGAGACTCGCCATGAAGGCTGTCGTCTATCAGGGGCCCAGAGATGTCGCGGTCACGGATGTTCCGGACGCGAAGATCGAGCGCCCCACCGATGTGCTGGTCAGGATGACAACGACCAATATCTGCGGCTCGGACCTGCACATGTACGAGGGACGGACCTCCTTCGAGGAGGGCCGCACCTTCGGCCACGAAAACATGGGGGAGGTGGTAGAGATCGGTAGGGGCGTGGAGAAGGTCCAGGTCGGCGACCGGGTCGTGCTGCCCTTCAACATTTCGTGCGGGTTCTGCAAGAACTGCGAGCGCGGGCTCACGAACTACTGCCTCACCACCCAGCCTGACCCGTCTGCCGCCGGTGCGGCCTACGGATTTGCAGACATGGGTTCGTACGGCGGCGGCCAGGCCGAGCTGCTCCGGGTGCCCTTCGGCGACCACAACGCACTGCGCCTGGGCGAGGACGCGGAGGAGAAGGAGAATGACTACGTCATGCTCTCCGACATCTTCCCCACCGGTTACCACGCCACCGAGATGGCTGGCGTGATCCCGGGCGACAGCGTCGTGATCGCTGGAGCCGGTCCGGTGGGTCTGATGGCTGCGCTGTCCGCGACGATCAAGGGCGCCGCGAAGGTCATGGTGGTCGATCGCCACCCCGACCGGCTCGCGCTGGCCGAGCAGATCGGAGCGATCGCCATCGACGACTCCAAGACCGACCCCGTGCAGGCTGTGCTGGACCAGACCATGGGACTCGGAGCCGACCGTGGCTGCGAGTGCGTGGGCTACCAGGCCCACGACCCGCAGGGGAACGAAGACCCGGCTGCCACCTTGAACATGCTCATCAACTCGGTGCGTTTTACCGGCGGGATCGGCACCGTCGGCGTGTTCGTCCCCCAGGACCCGGGGGCCAAGGGCGAATTGGCCAAGCAGGGCAAGGTGGCCATCGACTTCGGCACCCACTGGTTCAAGGGACAGACCATGGGCAACGGTCAAGCCCCGGTCAAGAGGTACAACCGCCGGCTGCGTGACCTGATCGCGGCTGACAAGGCGAAGCCGTCCTGGATCGTCTCCCACGAGATCTCGCTGGACCAGGCCGCCGACGCCTACAGGAACTTCGACTCCAGGTCTGAGGGCTGGACCAAGGTCGTCATCAAGCCGGGTATGTCCGACGGAAAGAAGACAAACTGACATGGCAGCAGATCTGCAGGGCAAGAGAGTCGCGATCCTCGCCGCGGACGGGGTCGAGCGCGTCGAACTCGAGCAACCCCGCGAGGCTCTGGACAAGGCCGGCGCTCGGACCGAGGTCCTCTCGGTCGATGAGGGCGAGATCCAGGCCCGCGACAACGACCTGGATCCGGCGGGGACGTTCGGCGTCGACGGGCTGGTGGCTGAGGCCTCGGTGGCCGACTACGACGCCTTGGTGCTTCCGGGCGGCACGGTGAACCCCGACAAGCTCCGGGTCGACGAGGACGCTGTCGCCTTCGTCCGGGACTTCGTCGAGAGCGGCAAGCCGGTGGCGGCGATCTGTCACGGACCGTGGACGTTGATCGAGGCCGGCGTGGCCACCGGTCGCACCTTGACGTCCTTCCCGAGCATCCGCACGGATCTGCGCAATGCCGGCGCGAACGTCGTTGACCAGGAGGTCGTGGTCGACAAGAATCTCATCACCAGCCGCTCGCCGGAGGACCTACCGGCGTTCTCCGTGGCGATCGTGTCCCAACTCGCGGGCACCACGACAAAGGAAGAGGAGAAGTCATGAGTGTGACCAAGGGATTGCTGGTCAGGTTCGACGCGCTGCCCGGCAAGGAGGACGACGTGAAGGAGTTCCTTGACAGCGGCCGTGCGCTTGTTGAGCAAGAGCCGGCGACCACCGCGTGGTTCGCGATCCGCCTCGGGCCCTCCTCCTTCGGGATCTTCGACGTGTTCCCCGATGACGCCGGACGTGACGCTCACCTGTCCGGCCCTGTTGCGGTAGCTCTCGGCGAGCAGACCGGTGCGTTGTTCTCCGAGCCGACGATCGAGAAGCTCGACGTGTTGGGCTCCAAACTTCCCGCCTGACACCACAGACCGGGAGTACTGACCCAGACATGAGGGGTCGCTGCGCGCGGTGACTTCGGGCTGACACAGTCCGTTGACGCCGTGGCAGCGGCCCCTTATCTTGCGGCCTATCGCACATCCCCAACAGATCGAGGAACCGCGATGACAGGAACTGACGACGACGTTGCCACGACGCGTTCACCCGAGGTAGCAGTGATCGGGGGCGGGATCGTCGGTCTGTCGACGGCGTACGCGCTGCGGGAGCAGGGCGTTCCGGTGCGCTTGTACGAGGCCGGTGTGCCCGGAACGGGTCAGTCCGCAGGCGAGTCGCGGATCTTCCGGCATGCCCACGACGACCCGCGACTCGTCGCTCTCGCGCGCGAAAGCCGCGGCGTATGGGATGAGTGGGCCGAACACTTCGACGTCGAGCTGGTCTCATCAGACGGTGTCGTGGCGATCGGCGACAGCGCCCTGGCGCGGCTGCGGGTGCTCGACCAGGTCGGCGGCGTGGAAGCGCACGAGATCGATGCAGCCGAGCTCGCCCAGCGAATGCCGCTGCTCGCTGGGTACTCGGGGCCAGCGGTGCTCGACGAGTCGGGCGGCGCGATCCGCACCCGCACCGCGATCACGGCACTCGCGGGTGCCCTCGCAGATGCCGTCACCACCGCCGAGGTCATCTCCATCGATCCCCGCGCCGATGGGACGGTCGAGGTGCGCAGCGTCGCCGACCGGGCTGTCTACTCCAAGGTCGTCGTGTGCGCCGGCCGCGAAACCGCCCGCCTGGCCCGCAGCGTCGGCCTGTCGCTGCCGGTTCGCCTTGCCGCACACGTCCGGCTGACCTTCGACGTGAAAGCCGCCGCCCCGGCACGAGTCGCGTGCCTGCAGGACAGCAGCGGCGTCTTCGGCGAAGTCGGCGTGTACGCGACGCCGCTACCGGGCAACAGCAGTTATTCGGTCGGACTCAGCGACACCGTCGGCGTCCGCGACGACGGAACGTTCATTGACCCTGCGGCGATTGGATCGCTGGACGAACGCGCACGCGACTACGTGACACGGGCGCTGCCCGGTCTCCACCCAGAGCCGCGCGACTTCCTTCACTGCTGGGTGACCGACCTCCCGTGGAGCGAGGACGGCGTGGCCGTGTGGGAGGCAGGCTCTGTCTTTTTTGTGGCCGGTCACAATCTGTTCAAGCAGGCACCTGCGCTGGGTCGCGCTCTTGCCCGGGCTGCGACCGGCGGCGGTCTCAGGGGCGAGCTCACGCCCGAAGCGCGCCTCGGCGAAGCCCAGGACACGACGTGCTCGTGAGACGGAGTCAGCTTCGATTGGAACAGCTCGCCCGTGTCACCATCGATCGCCGCCGCAGCAACAGATCGTGCATGCACGTCGAGCCCAACACTCGTACGCTCGGTAAACACCGGGGCCTCCCACAACTGTCGGACAGGCCGAGCAGGCAGCCCCTACTCGGTAACCCACGAACATGTGTGAGAGAGGCCCCGGCCCGCAACCCCTCGGTCAGCCCGAGTGGTCACCCATACCGTCTAGTCCTCCTGGGTGGTGCGGCGGGTGGAGTGGGCGGCCAAGCGGGTGGCGAGGTCCGCCGGCGCGGCGCCCTCGGCGAGCGCCTCGCGGACGATGTCGGCCTGCGAAGGGGGTGACATCCCGTCGACGGGCTGGTCCCGGTCGAGGTTGGTCGGGAAGGCGTAGCCCTCGGCGCTCGCGGCGACGGCGTGGCTCACGTCCACCCCAGCGGTGCTGCGGGACAGGAGCGCCGGGTAGATCGCGGTGACGATCCGCTCCCGGTCGACCGACTCCATGGCCCGGCCGAAGGCGGAGCTGATCTGCAGGAGGTTGGCCATCCGGCGCACATCGCCCGTGGTGTTGGACCCGGCCGCGTGGAAGAGGGCGGGGTTGAAGAAGACGACATCCCCCTTCGCCAGCGGCAGCTGCACGTGGTGCTCGGTGAAGTAGTCCTGGAACTCCGGGAGCCAGTAGGCGAGGTAGCCGGGCGGGTACTTCTGCGAGTGGGGCAGGTAGAGGGTCGGCCCGGTCTCGATCGGCATGTCGCAGTGGGCGATCGCGCCTTGGAGGGTGAGCACGGGCGAGAGGGCGTGCACGTGCCGCGGGTAGCGCTCGGTGACCTCGGGCGAGGTGAAGCCGAGGTGGTAGTCGCGGTGCACGGTCTGCCCGACGCCGCCGGGGTTGACGATGTTGACCTGGCTGGTCACCTGGTAGCCGGGGCCGAGCCACGACCGCGCGGCGAGCGCGACCAGGTCGTCGGCGTAGTAGTCGACGAAGTCCTCGGGGTGGGCGACCGCCAGCTTCTCGAGCGCGTTCCAGATGCGGTCGTTGACGCCGCCGGCCGCGAAGTGGTCGCCGACCTCGCCGCCGGCCGCCCGCTCGGTCGCGATGATCTCCTCGAAGGCCGCGGACACGCGGTCGAGGACGGGGTGCGAGAGCGCGCCGGTGATGACGAAGATCCCGGGACCGTCGGCGAGGACCGCCGCGAGCTCGGACTCCACGGCGGCACAGCCCTCGTCGGTCGCGATCGCCGCGCGCAGGCGCGCCGCGTCGTAGATCGGCACCTGCTGCTCGACGCGCTCGGTGAAGGCCAGGTCGGGGTCGCTCTGGTCGGCCAGCAGCGCCGCCAGGTCCTCCACGCGGCAGTCGGCCTGCCGCAGCCGGGCGAAGGGGGTGGACGTCGTCGTCATGCCCCCAGCCTTCACCACCAACCTGGACGTGTCGAGGACGTGCCTCCCCGGTAGATTTTCACCAGAGCCCGACCTCGATCACCCCCCACGGAGACCATGAGCCTGCGCGCCCGGACCCAGCCAGCGGACCTCACCCTCAGGGCGGGCGCCACCGGGCATCGCGTCGCCCTGGCCAACCTCCGCAAGAACTGGCCGTCGGCGGTCACCCTCGTCGTCATCTGGGGCGGCTACTCGTACCGCAACAACGACAGCTGGAGCCAGACGCTGGTCAACGCCGGCCTGGTCCTCGGGGGTGTCCTCGGCGCAGTGGCGGTCTACAACGCCCTCTACAGCCGCTCCACGGTGGTGCTCACCCGCGACGAGCTCGTCGTCACCCGGATGGGGCGACGTCAGCGTCTCCCGCGGGCCGAGGTGGGCGGGCTCGTGCGGGGCAGCACCAGCAGCCTGAGCATGAGCTCGGTGCCGGGGTTCTACTGGTTCATCACCGACACCCGTGACGAGCGCTTCGTCGCCCTGCCCGGATGGCTCTTCCCCGATGGCGCCTTCGAGGACCTGTCCCGGGAGCTCGGGATCCGCCCCCGCGCCGTCACCGACCGGGAGGAGGAGGTCCGCCTCTCTCCCCTGTGGATGAAGAACGTCCTCGTGACGGGGGTGCTCTCCGCCGTGGTGCTCATCGGCATGGTCGCCCTCGTGCTGCAGGGTGCCGGCGCCTGGCAGGACTGGCGGCAGGAGCGTGCCGAGCGCGCCGCGGAGAGTCGTCATGTCGCACAGGTCGAGCCCCGCCTGACCGCGTCACGGTACCAGCACCTGAAGTTCTCCGAGCACGATGTCGCGACCTCACCGCTCACGGTCTCGGCCTCTGCCGAGGAGCCTGCGGACGTGCGGCTGCGATCCGCGATCGCCCTCGTCGGCACGCACCGGGAGCTGCCGGCAGCCGAGACGATGGACCTGCTCGCCCTCCAGTGCGCCCCCTCCGAGCCGGGGGCCGAGGTGACCCGGGCCAGCGTCACCTACGAGTCCGACGACGACCTCGGGTACGAGCGCGTCGTCGACCTCGAGTGCGGCGCCGATCGCAAGGTCGTCGAGGAGTGGCTCACCTGGGCCGAGGAGCACCCGGCGACATCCGCCATCGGCCAGCTCACGCTGGAGTCCACCATCGGACACGACGGCGAACTGAGGCGTGAGGCGCAGATGTGGGTGCCGGACGCCTCGGACGACCGCTTCCGTGCGGCGGTCGAGTACATGTGCGCCCACCCCGGTGCCGACGAGGTGGACCTGCGGGTGAACGACGAGGACTTCACGCGCAGCCTCGACGTCGTCGACTGCTCCGGCGGGTAGCAGGGGATCAGCACGTGTGATCCCCTGGCCTTCAAGAGTCAACTTCAGCACCACGGACGTGCTCCCGTCCTCTGACCCGCTCACACCACCGAGAAGTCCGCCATCATCATCCGGTCCTCGTGCTCGAGGTTGTGGCAGTGCAGGACATACCGCCCTCGGTAGCCCACGATCGGGACCAACAGCTCGATCCGCGAAGCCGGCCCGACGTCCACGGTGTCCTTCCACGCCGGCGCCCCGTCCTGCTCCACCTGGAAGTGCACGAGGTGCGCGTGCACCGGGTGGTGCACATCGGTCGTGAAGCGCCACCGCTCCAGGGTCCCGAGGCGAGGTCGCGCGATGTCGACACCCGGCTCATAGGGGCGTCCGTTGATCGACCACATCGCCAGGCCCCCACCGTCGCCGGATCCGCCGCCCGCACTGCCGTGCGAGGAGTGCGAGCCGCCCTGCCCCAGGCGCGTGCCGAGCGAGAGGTGGAAGTCACGGGTCGTCACCACCGAGGCCGGGTCGAGCCGCTCGATCGTCGACAGTCGCTCGGGCACGTGCGAGTCGTCCCCGGCCCGCCGCGCCACGTCGAAGC
The DNA here is from genome assembly GCF_004295485.1 of Janibacter limosus. Taxonomy (NCBI): domain Bacteria; kingdom Bacillati; phylum Actinomycetota; class Actinomycetes; order Micrococcales; family Intrasporangiaceae; genus Janibacter; species Janibacter limosus. Next base: position 3,323,230 of record NZ_CP036164.1, read on the forward strand.
GCATGACCTGGCCCATCGCCCTCTCGTCCAAGCGGTTGACGAGCGAGATCTGCGACCCGACCGCGTGCTCGGTGAAGTCGACGACCACATCAGCTCGCTCGGCCGGTGCGAGGGTGAGGGTGGAGCGCCGGTGCGGGCGCGTGAGCAGGCCCTGGTCTGTGCCGACCTGCACGATCTCGGTGCCCTGCCCGAAGCCACCGTCGAGCGCCAGCTCGAGCCGACGCGCGTTGCAGGCGTTGAGGATCCGCAACCGGTAGCGCGCGGCGTCGACGTCGAAGTGCGGCCACGGTGCGCCGTTGACGAGCATGACGTCGCCGAGCAGCCCCCCGTGGTAGCGGTGGTCGATGACCCCTTCGCTCACCGGGTAGACGAGCTCCGCATCCTCGCCGAAGGACCGGTCGGTGATAACGAGGGTCAGCTCGCGCTCGCCGCGTGGCAGCCCGAGGTCCTCCTCGGCCGGGTCACGCAGGACGAAGGCCCCGGCCAGGCCCGCGTAGACATTGGGACCCGTCAGGTCCATCGCGTGGTCGTGGTACCAGAGCGTGGCCGCGCGCTGGTCGAGCGGGTAGCGGTACTCCCGCTCCTGGTCCGGCCGCACGAAGTCGGTCGGGTAGCCGTCGCCCTGGGGCGGGACCACGCCGCCGTGCAGGTGGTTGACGATCGGGACGTCGATCTCGTTGCGCACGGTGAGGTTGAGGGGCTCCCCCTTCGTCGCTTCGATCGTGGGTCCCGGGAAGGTGCCGTCGTACCCGGCGATCTCCGTGGTGTAGCCGGGGAGGATCTCGATCCCCTTGCGCCGCACCGTGACCCGCGCCTTTCCTGCGCCATCAGGACGAAGGGAGGTCAGCCGCGGCAGCTCCGTGACGAAGGGGGAGGGCAGCGGCACCCTGCTCGGCAGCAGCGCCCCGGTCGAGCCACCGGGAGCGGTCAGGACGAGGCCGCACGCGGTGAGGCCGACCCCGGAGACGATGCCTCCCGAGAGGGCGAACAGCTGGCGACGGGACAGGCTCATCGGCGGGCCCCCTTCGTCCACGGCCAGATCGCCAGCCACAGCGCGAGTGCCACCAGCAGCACGCCGAGCGGGATGTGCACGGCCAGCAGTCGGGTGTGGCCCATCGCGACCTGCCCGGTCGTGAGGACGCCGAGGGCGATGCTGCCGATCCCTACCGATGGTCTGCGGGCGAGGGCCGCGAGCAGCACGCCGACAGCCGCGGTGGCCATCGTCGGGAGGACGAGGATCCCGCCGGTGATCGAGTGCAGGTCGAAGGCAGCCCAGCTCCCCTGGAGGAAGGATCCTATCGAGATCGGTTGCAGGACGAAGAGGATCGCCTGCGGGATCGTCAGGACGCGGAAGATCCACAGGGTCGCGAGGGCAGGGGAGGACATGCCTTCGACGCTATGGACCGGGGCCGCCCCAGACCATGGGCCCGGCACCCGGACCCGGGGTGGGGATCGCCCCCCTTCGGGCATCGGGCTTGACCCTCACGTGACGTGAGGCAGCACGCTCGTCCCATGACCAAGATCGCGCGGCTGTCGCAGACTGGCCTCATGGAGGCGCTCACGGTGGGACAGGTGGCCGAGACCTTCGGCGTGACGGTGCGGACGCTGCACCACTACGACGAGGTCGGGCTGCTGCACCCGAGCGAGCGCACCGGTGCGGGCTACCGGCTCTACACCGCCGGCGACCTGGAGCGGCTCAGCACGATCGTCGTCTACCGACGGTTGGGCTTCTCCCTCGAGGAGATCGGTGAGCTGCTCGACGGCGCCGACGTCGTCGAGCACCTGCGGCGACAGCGCGATCTGGTCACGACGAGGTTGGCGGAGATGTCCGACCTCGTGGCAGCGATCGACCGACGACTGGAGGCAGAGATGGACAACAAGCCGGCCACGACCGAGGACCTCAAGGAGCTCTTCGGCGACGGCTACAACGAGGAGTACCGGGCCGAGGCGCAGCAGCGCTGGGGTGACACCGACAAGTGGGCCCAGTCCCAGGAGCGGACCAAGGACATGACCCCCGCGCAGTGGGCGGAGGTCAAGGCCGAGACCGAGGGCTTCGAGTCCGACCTCGGTGCCGCTGTCCGCGCCGGGACGCCGGTCGACGGCGACGCCGCGGCCGCCCTCGCCGAGCGCCACCGGGCGAGCATCGCGCGCTTCTACGACTGCGACCACGAGTTCCAGGTCTGCCTGGCGCAGATGTACCTCTCGGACCCGCGGTTCACCGCGCACTACGAGGACATCGAGCCCGGCACCGCCCAGTGGCTGCACGACGCGATCGTGAGCAACGCGGCCAACGCCGGCTGAGGTGAGACGAGCGCCAGCGAGAAGCCTCGAAGCCACGGTGGCTTCGAGGCTTCGGCCGTGGACGGCCTACGCACCTCAGCCAGCGTTGGCTGCGCGCGCGGCTGCCGAGGCGAAGCCGAGCCAGGTGTGCCGGTTGCCCGCCCAGCACCACCCGACCTTGGGGGCGCCCTTGCGCGCCGCGCCGTCGCGGCCGGTGCCGTTGCTGATCCACAGGGCCGGGGTCCGCGAGTCCAGTCCGGCTCCCTTCGCCCTGGGCTTGCGCGAGGCGATCGTCATGAAGCAGCGGTTGCGCTCGAGCCGTCCCGGCTCCTGCAACAGCCAGCTGATCCCCTCGCTCACGGTGAGGGGGTGGCGCCCGCGCTCGCGGATCGCGGGCAGCGCCTCGTCGGGCGACCAGTTGCCCATCTCGTCGCCGCGCTCGAGGTCGGTGATCCAGTACAGCGGCGCGTCGGGCACGACCTCACCGTCGATCGGCACGAACTCCGCGAGGTCCGTCAGGTCCTCGACGACGAAACCGGGCGTGCCCCCGAGAGCCAGCAGCGGCGCGAGGTCTGCGGCCGCGACGAGCGAAGGGTGGACCACCAGCACGCCACCGCCCTCCAGGGCGTCGGGGACGAGGTCGGCGAAGGCGGCGTCGGTGAGGCCCGCGAGGGCAGGCACCCCGAGCTCGACGAGTCGGGCGGTCCGGGCGGCGGCATCGGTGGTCATCGTCGGTGGAACGAGACGGCCCAAAACTTTCTTCCCCACGGCCCAATCCGGATCGGCGGCGGGTCCGAACCCCCTCCTGCCACAACGAGGCGGCACCTGGTCGCCGGGCTACAGGAGGACTATCAATGCGCACCTCACGAATCGCCACCATCGCCGCAACCGCCGCCCTGGTCGGTCTGCCCCTGCTCGCGAGCCCCGCCAGTGCGCAAGGGCACGAGGGCGGTGAGCTGACGGCCACGCTGACCCAGCTCAACGACTCCGGCGCCTCGGGCACCGCGTGGGCCAAGGTCACCGGCAACCAGGTCGAGATCAAGCTCGACACCAAGGGCCTGCTCCCCGGCGCCCCCCACGCCCAGCACATCCACATCGGTGGCACCAACAGCTGCCCGAGCAATGACCAGAAGGGCAGCGGCTTCGAGGGCGCGCTGCAGACCAGTGACGCGGTCGACCAGTACGGCGCGGTCAAGGTCTCGCTGACCCAGGACCCGGGCAAGACCGACGCGTCGGCGGCCCTGGACGTGGCCAACTTCCCGACCGGAGCCACCAACTCCTACTCGCGCACGGTCACTGTCGATGACGCAATCGCCAAGCAGATCGCCGCGGGCGACGGTGTCGTCGTCGTCCACGGTGTCGACCACGACGGCTCGGGCAAGTACGACGGCAGCGTCAAGTCCGACCTCGACCCGAAGCTGCCCTCCGAGGCCACCGACCCGGCAGCCTGCGGTGAGCTCAACGTCGCCCAGATGAACATGCCGCAGGGCGGCGTCGAGACCGGTGGCTCCGACACCGCCGGTACCGAGTACGCCGGTGGGTTCGCCCTCGGTGCACTGGCCCTGGGCCTGGGTGGTGTCGGCTTCGCCGCCACCCGTCGCATCAAGACCAACCGCTGATCGAGATGACGACCGAGCAGACCGGCGGACACCGCCGACGCACAGCAGCCGTCGTGGCGTCTGCCGGGCTGCTCCTGGCCGGCGCCGGGACCGTCGGGTGGGCAGCCACCCACCAGGTCCCGGCGCCTCCCATGCCCGTGGCCACCTCGAGCTCGAGCAGCAGCTCCAGCCCGAGCGTGGCCACGCCCACGAGCTCGTCGACGAGCTCGTCGACCGGACCCTCCTCGGCCACGTCCTCGGCCGCCTCCTCGACGACGGCGGCAGCACCCCCTTCGCCCACCACGGCGACACCGCTCGCCAGGTCCAAGCCCACCGCGGTCCGGCTGCCGAGCATCGACGTGGACTCACCGGTCCACGGACTCGGTCTGGACGCGCAGGGCCGGCTGATGGTGCCGTCGGGGGACCGCTACGACGAGGTCGCCTGGTACGACGGGTCGCCCACGCCGGGTGAGGTGGGACCGGCGGTCCTCGAGGGACACGTCACCGGGTCCGGCCAGGATCCCTCCGTCTTCTTCGAGCTGGGGGCGACGAGGTCGGGGGACCTGGTCGAGGTGGACCGCGCGGACGGCAGCACGGCGACCTTCGAGGTCACCGACGTGCGCATGTACCCGAAGGCCGACTTCCCGCGCGTCGACGTGTACGGCGCGACGGCGGGACCTGAGCTGCGGATCATCACCTGCGGTGGCAGCTATGACAGCTCCGCCCGTCGCCACCTCGACAATGTGGTCGTCTTCGCCAAGCTCGTGGAGGGCTGAGCAGGCAGGATGTCGAGGGCGCCTCGTCTGCTCCGACGTCCGGGGTGTCATGGCCATCACGGCCGATCACCGACACCGCCGCCGGCGGCAGGAGGCACCTCGTGAAGTTCGTCATCCTCATCCACTCCACCCCCGAGCCGTGGGGGCACCCCACCGGTGACTTCGTCGCCGAGCACCAGGCCCTGCCGCAGGAGCAGCGCGACGACATGAACGCGCACTTCGACCAGGTGCTCACCCAGCTGCAGGAAGCCGGTGAGCTCGTCGGCGGTGAGGCCCTCGGCGACCCGCGCAGCTCCACGCTCTTCCGCTGGGCTGACGGCGACCCGATCGCCTCCGACGGTCCCTACGCGGAGACCAAGGAGCAGTTCGCCGGGTTCTTCCTCATCGACGTCGCCAGCCGTGAGCGAGCCGAGGAGATCGCCTTCCACTTCGCCGGCCCCGGCGAGACGATCGAGCTGCGTCCGACCATGTGGCCGGGCGGCGACGAGCAGTGAGCGATGAGGATGTCTGGCGGGAGCACACCGCCGACGTCCTCGCCGCGCTCGTGCGCCGCAGCGGCGACTTCGGGGCCTGCGAGGACGCGGTCCAGGAGGCGCTGCTCGCCGCGGCCCAGCAGTGGCCGGTCGACGGGACCCCGGACGACCCCAAGGCCTGGCTGGTCCGCGTGGCGTCCCGCCGGCTGATCGACGCCCACCGCAGCACCACCTCCCGGGAGCGAAGGGAGGAGGCCCAGTCCTCCTCTGCCGCAGCACTGCTCGACGCACCGGCCGTGCCGGCAGAAGACGACACGCTGCGTATGTGCATGCTCTGCGCCCATCCCGACCTGAGCGACGCCTCCCGCGTGGCGCTCACCCTGCGCGCCGTCGCCGGGCTGACGACGGCGCAGGTCGCGGCCTGCTTCCTCGTGCCCGAGGCGACCATGGCGCAGCGGATCAGTCGGGCCAAGGCGACGATCAGGGGGAGCGAGGCTCCCTTCGCCCCGCCGACGCAGGAGGACGCGGTGGCGCGGCTGCACGCCGTCCGGCACGTCGTCTACCTCGTCTTCACCGCCGGGCACACGACCGCGGCCGGCGACCGGCTCGTCGACACCGACCTGCAGCGCGAGGCGCTGCGGCTGGCCGAGCGGCTGCACCGTGCGTTGCCCCGCGACCCGGAGACCGCCGGCCTCCTCGCCCTGCTGCTCATCGACCACGCCCGCACCGCCGCCCGGCAGGACGCGGCCGGCGACCTCATCCCGCTCGACGCGCAGGACCGCACGCGCTGGGACCACGCCGCCATCGCCCGCGGGGTCGCCCTCGTCGAGGAGGCGCTGACCAGGGGAGCGGTCGGCCCCTTCCAGCTGCAGGCCGCGATCGCCGCCGTCCACGGGGAGGCCACCACGGCGGACGAGACCGACTGGCCGCAGATCGAGGTGCTCTACCGGATGCTGCTGCGCATCGCGCCGTCGCCGATGGTCGAGCTCAACCTCGCTGCGGCCGTGGGGATGTCGCAGGGTCCCGCTGCCGGACTGGCGGCCCTGGAGCCACTCCTCGACGACCCGCTCCTCGCGCGGGGCCACCGGGTCCACGCCGTGCGGGCGCACCTGCTGGAGCGGGCGGGGCGCCGGGAGGAGGCCGCTTCGGCATACCTGCTCGCCGCGAGCCGGACCCAGAGCATCCCCGAGCAGCGGTACCTCAACCGGCGGGCCGCTGTTTCCCAGGATTCTCGGGTGACCCGATAAACCTCGCCTTCGCAAGGGTTTGAAACTCATGCTCACCCGTGGATTCTCGGGTGACCCGATAATTCTGTGACTCCGAACCTTGACAACATACAACCGATTGGTTGTATGTTGGTCTCATGACACCGAGCGACGAGGACCGGGCAGACGCCTTCTTCCACGCGCTCGCCGACAGCACCAGGCGCGACATCCTGCGCCGGGTGATGGCGGGGGAGCACTCGGTGTCTGCCCTGGCCGCGCAGTACCCGATGAGCTTCGCCGCCGTGCAGAAGCACGTGGCGGTGCTCGAGCGGGCGGGGCTGATCACCAAGCGCCGCAGCGGACGCGAGTCCCTGGCGAGCGGAGACGTCGAGGCCGTGCGAGCGGTCGGCGCGATGCTCACCGAGCTCGAGGACGTGTGGCGTGGACGGGTCAAGGGCATCGACGCCCTCCTGGCCCAGGACACCAGCACCGACACCACCACCTGACCCCCCCAGGAGATCACCATGCCCCTCACCGACGTCACCACCGACCTCGACACCAGCACCGACACCACCACCTGACCCCCCCAGGAGATCACCATGCCCCTCACCGACGTCACCACCGACCTCGACACCCGCACCCTCACCATGACCTGCGACTTCCCGGTCACCCCCGAACGCCTCTGGCAGGTGTGGGCTGACCCGCGCCAGCTCGAGCAGTGGTGGGGCCCCGAGACCTACCCGGCCACCGTCACCGAGCACGACCTGACGCCCGGCGGCTTCGTGAAGTACCACATGACCAGCCCCGAGGGGGAGAAGTTCCCCGGCGGCTGGGAGGTCATCGCCGTCGATGCACCCCACCGCCTCGAGCTGCGCGACTTCTTCGCCGACGCCGACGGCAACCCCGTGGCGTCCGCGCCGGAAAACCAGATGGTCATCGAGATCACCGCGACCGACACCGGCGCCCGGATGGTCAACACCTCGACGTGGGAGTCCGCCGAGGACATGCAGAAGGTCCTCGACATGGGCGTCGTCGAGGGCTCCACCTCTGCAGTGAGCCAGCTCGACGCGCTGCTGGCCGCCTGATGACCATGACGACGACCTACACCGTCGACATCTTCACCTCCCTCGACGGCTTCGGCAGCGTGAGCGGCGGTGGCTGGGGCGGCTACTGGGGCAAGCAGGGCCCGGAGCTCCTCGCCCACCGGCTCGCGCAGCAGGAGGCCGACCAGCGGATGGTCTTCGGGGCCACGACCTTCAGGGAGTTCGTGGCGATGCGCAGCGACTAGGAGGACTCGCCCGTCCCCCTTCGCTCCCACGGGAGCCTGTCCCTCAACCGCGCGCTCGTCGCGGCCGGCCTCGTCGACCGGGTGCAGGTGACGCTCTTCCCGGCCCTCACCGGACGCCACGGGTCGGCGCCCGTCTTCGCCGGCTGGGAGGACCTCGATCTCGAGCTGCTCGAGAGCACCGTCCTCGACGGCCGGACCATGGAGCTCGTCTACCGGCCCAGCCTGCACTAGCCCCGCTCCAGCCCCACTCCTTCACCCGGAGTTCGCCCGCAGTACCCACTCAGGTCCCCCCGGGCGAACGTCAGGTTGCTGGACTGCATGGACATCCCCTGTCCCTCGCCAAGGAGTCCCATGTCCAGCACCAACCTCGACCGCCGCACCCTGCTCGGCGGCTCGGCCGGCGCGCTCGGCCTGCTCGTCGCGGGGAGCGCCGCTCCCTTCGCCTCGCACGCGTCCGCCGCCCAGACCACGCGCCTCGCGGCCGGCTACGGCAAGCTCACCCCGGCCGGCCCGCTGCTCGCGCTGCCCGACGGCTTCTCCTACACCGTCCTCGCCGAGTCCGGCACGACCACCGTCGGTGGCTACGCGGTCGCCGGCAGCCAGGACGCGATGGGCTGCTTCGCCCGCCCCGGTGGCGGCTCGACCATCGTCTGCAACCACGAGCTCGGCGGCTCGGACGACGACCTCGTCCCGCACGTCGACGGTCTCGTCTACGACGCCGGGGCGAAGGGGGGTACCTCCACCCTCGTGGTCACCCAGGACAACACGGTGGTCGAGCACTACACCTCGGTGGCCGGGACGGTCGACAACTGCGCCGGCGGCATCACCCCGTGGGGCACCTGGCTGACCTGCGAGGAGACCGACGAGCGCGCCGGGACCCACGAGGACGACGGGGTGACCTACACCTTCGAGCAGGACCACGGCTACGTCTTCGAGGTCGACCCGACCAGCCAGGCCGCCAACATCGGCACGGCCAACATCCCGCTGAAGTTCCTCGGTCGCTTCGAGCACGAGGCCGCGGTCGTCGATCCCACGACGGGCCAGATCTACCTGACCGAGGACGCCGACGAGCCCAACGGGCTCTTCTACCGCTGGACCCCGCCGGCCGGTTACCGCCAGGGCAAGGGCGCGCTGCACGCCCTCGCCCAGGATGGCGCCGTCGAGGTCGGCACCCTCGAGGCGCTCGTCGCGACGGAGCGCAGCGGTCGCCACGTGACGGACCTGTCGCTGGCGACCCGTACGAAGACGACCTACACGACCTCGTGGGCCGAGGTGCCCGAGCGCGACGCGCAGACGATGCCGATCCGCGAGCAGCTCACCGACGCCCAGGTCACCCGCGCGCGCAAGCTCGAGGGCCAGTGGTGGGGCGACGGCGGCGTCTACTTCGTCGCGAGCTACGGCCGCACGGACGACGGCTCGATCCACGAGCACGACGGCCAGGTGTGGTTCTTCGACCCGAAGAAGCAGACCGTCACCCTGACGACGATCTTCGCGGTCAACGAGGACGGCGCGGGCGTCGACGGTCCGGACAACATCACGGTCTCCCCCCACGGCGGCCTCGTCCTCGCCGAGGACGGCGACGGCGCCTCGCAGCTCATCGGTGTCACCGACCAGGGCAAGGCCTACCGCCTCGCGCTCAACCTCGTCGACGACAGCGAGTGGGCCGGGCCGACCTTCAACGCGGCCGGCACGACCCTCTTCGCCAACATCCAGGGCGACCCGGGCCGCACCTTCGCGATCACCGGGCCGTGGGGCCGGCCCGCCAACGCCCGGGACTGATCCCGGACCGGCACCCGGTGGCCCTCAGGTCACCGGGTGCCACGGCCGGTCGGGGCGGGTGGCGACGGGGGAGCCGCTCACCCGCACCGCGTAGACCGGCGGGGGGCCGGCGTCGGCGAGCCCGAGGTAGGTGTGGCCGGTGATCCGGCACCACGCCGGCAGGTCGATCGGGGCCACCGGGTCGGTCGTGCTCAGGTGCACGACCGACCCTTCGGCGAGGTCGGCGACGCGGGCGCGCAGCAGGATGAGCAGCCGCGCGCACGAGCGGTCACCCCCGTCGATCCGCTCGACGGGCTCGTCGGTGCCCTCCACCGGCAGCTCAGGCAAGGACGGAGCGAAGGGCGGCGACCACCCGCTCGTCGTCCGGCTCCACCTGCGGGCCGAAGCGGGCGACCGGGGTGCCGTCGGCGTCGATGACGAACTTCTCGAAGTTCCACCGGATGTCGCCGCTCTCGCCACCCTCGTCCTGGGTGTCGACGAGGCCCTCGTAGAGGGCGTGGCGGCCGGGGCCGTTGACCTCGATCTTTTCGCTCATGGGGAAGGCGACGCCGTAGGTCGCGGAGCAGAACTCGGCGATCTCCTCGGACGTGCCGGGCTCCTGCCCGCCGAACTGGTTGCACGGCAGCCCGACGACCGCGAGGTCGGGGTGCTGCTCGTGCAGCGCCTCCAGCGCCGTGTACTGCGGGGTCAGGCCGCACTTGGACGCGACGTTGACCAGAAGGGCGGGCTTGCCGCCGGTGAGGTCGCGCAGGGTGCCGGGGGTGCCGTCGAGGCGGGCGAGGGGAGTGTCGAGGAGGGTCATACACCGACCCTAGTCCGCCCCGCCGACACCCCCGGCCCGGATCAGTGGGCCTTGAAGCCCCTCAGCCGCAGGCTGTTGCTCACGACGAAGACCGAGGAGAAGGCCATCGCCGCTCCGGCGATCATCGGGTTGAGCATCCCGGCCATCGCCAGCGGGATGGCGGCGACGTTGTAGGCGAACGCCCAGAAGAGGTTGCCCTTGATCGTCGACAGGGTGCGCCGGGCCAGCCGGATCGCGTCGACCGCGACCCGCAGGTCACCGCGCACGAGGGTCAGGTCACTGGCCTCGATGGCGACATCCGTGCCGGTGCCCATCGCCAGACCGAGGTCGGCGGTGGCCAGCGCGGCCGCGTCGTTGACGCCGTCACCGACCATGGCGACGACCTTGCCCTCGCCCTGCAGCCGCTCGACGACCGCGACCTTGTCCGCGGGCATGACATCGGCGAAGACGTCGTCCTCGGCAATCCCGACCTCGGCTGCGACGGCCCGGGCGACGACCTCGTTGTCACCGGTGAGCAGGATCGGCCGCAACCCCAGGGCGCGCAGCTCGGTGATCGCCTGCTTCGAGGTGTCCTTGATCGCGTCGGCGACGACGACGATGCCCCGGATGACCCCGTCCCAGCCGACGGCGACGGCGGTGCCACCGTCCTGCTGGGCGCGAGTCATCGCCTCCTGCAGCTCCTGCCCCAGGGGCATCGACCAGTCGGCGAGCAGCTGGGGGCGCCCGACGACGACCGAGGTGCTGACGTCGCCGCTCAGGATGACGCCCTGCACACCCAGGCCCTCGACATTGGCGAAGCCGTCGACCTCGGGCAACGACCCCGAGCGGGCGCGGGCACCGGTGACGATCGCCTGGGCGATCGGGTGCTCCGACGCGGCCTCGAGGGCTCCGGCGTAGCGCAGGACCTCGTCCTCGTCCTGGCCGTCAGCGGCGATGACCTCGCGCAGCGTCATCCGACCGGTGGTGACGGTGCCGGTCTTGTCGAGCACGATCGTGTCGACCTTGCGGGTGGACTCGAGCACCTCGGGGCCCTTGATGAGGATCCCCAGCTGGGCGCCGCGACCGGTACCGACCATCAGGGCGGTGGGCGTGGCCAGTCCGAGGGCGCAGGGGCAGGCGATGATCAGGACCGCGACGGCAGCGGTGAAGGCCATCGACAGGCCGGTCCCGATGGCGATCCAGAAGATCAGTGTCGCCAGCGAGAGCACGAGGACGATCGGGACGAAGATCCCCGAGATACGGTCCGCCAGACGCTGCGCCTCGGCCTTGCCGTTCTGCGCGTCCGCGACCATCTGGGCCATCTGCGCCAGCTGGGTGTCGCCGCCGACGCGGGTGGCGCGCACGACGAGGCGGCCACCGGCGTTGACCGTCGCACCGACGACGCCGTCGCCTGGGGCGACCTCGACGGGGACCGACTCGCCGGTGAGCATCGAGGTGTCGACCGCGGAGGTGCCGCGCTCGATCACGCCGTCCGTGGCGATCTTCTCGCCCGGGCGGACGACGAAGAGCGTCCCCACGGCCAGCTCCTCGACGGGGACCTGCCGCTCGGTGGTCCCGTCGGCGTCGAGGACGGTGACCTCCTTGGCGCCCATCTCGAGCAGCGCCCGCAGGGCGGCGCCGGCCTGGCGCTTGGAGCGCTTCTCGAAGTAGCGCCCGGCGAGGATGAAGGTCGTCACCCCTGCCGCGGCCTCGAGGTAGATGTTGCCCGAGCCGTCACCCCGCTCGACGGTGAGCTCGAAGGGGTGCGTCATGCCCGGCATGCCCGCGGTGCCGAAGAAGAGGGCGTACAGCGACCAGGCGAGGGCGGCGAGCGTGCCGATCGACACCAGCGTGTCCATCGTCGTCGCGCCGTGCTTGAGGTTGGTCCAGGCGGCCTTGTGGAAGGGCAGCGCGCCCCAGATCACGACCGGCGCGGCCAAGGTCAGCGACAGCCACTGCCAGTTGGTGAACTGCAGCGGCGGGATCATCGCCATCGCGATGACCGGGACCGACAGGACCGCCGAGATGATCAGCCGCTGGCGCAGCTGCTCGGTCTCGTCGGGGAGGGCCGGGCCGGCCCCCTTCGCCTCCTCCGTGCGGGGGAGAGATGCCCCGTAACCCGCCGACTCGACCGTCTCGACGAGGCGCTCGGGCGTGACCTCGGGCGCGTAGGTGACCTTGGCCTTCTCGGTCGCGTAGTTGACCGAGGCGCTCACCCCGTCGAGCTTGTTGAGCTTGCGCTCGATCCGGTTGGCGCACGAGGCGCAGGTCATGCCGGTGATGTCCAGCTCGACCTGCGTCGAGCCCGCCGTCGGGGTCGGCACGGTGTGTGGGGCGGTCATGTCTCTCTCCTGTGGTGGCGAAGGGGGTGGTGCCGGTCAGACCAGCTGGTAGCCGGCCTCTTCGACGGCGGTGCGCACGGCGGCGGCGTCGACGGGCTCGGCGCTGGTCACGGTCACGGCGCCGGACTCGAGCTCGACCTGGACGCCCTCGACGCCGGCGATCTCCTGGATCTCCTCGGTGACGGAGCTGACGCAGTGGCCGCAGGTCATGCCGGTGACGGTGTAGGTGGCGGTGGTGCTCATGGGGTGTCCTTTCGTCGGGGTGATGCCTCGTACAAGTACTGTACCCCCCTAGGGTATTCCCACGCGACTCGGCGACGTCCTGTCGCCCAGCCCGCGGCCTCGCCGCCGCGGTGTGCGCCCGCTGACTACGCTCGAAGCCATGCCAGCCCTCGCCGCCCTCGCCGTGGTCACCCTGATCCACCTCGGCGCCCAGGCCGTCGCACCCGGGGGAATGGTCGCCGACGTCACCCAGGTGCTGCTCATGCCGCTCCTGCTGTGGTTCCTCGTCACCACGACGACCCGACCCCAGTCGCTCCTCGTGCGCCTGACGGTGGTGGCCCTCGTCCTGTCCTGGCTCGGCGACACGCTCCCGCGCTTCGTGGAGGACGGCAGCGAGCTCGGTTTCATGCTCATGCTCGGGGCCTTCCTGCTGGCGCAGCTCGCCTACGTGGCGGCGCTGTACCCCTTCGCCGATCGCAGCATCGCGCGCACCCGGCCCGTCCTCATCGCGCCCTATGCCATCGCGTTGGTGGTGCTGCTCGTGGTCGTCACGCTGGGCAGCGGGTTCAGGTGGCAGGTGGCGCTCTACGGGATCGCGATCATGACGATGGCCGTCCTGGCGACCGGACTGGACCGGGTCGCCACGATCGGAGCGATCATCTTCGTCATCTCCGATGCGCTCATCGCGGTGCGCGCATTCGCCGACCTCGAGCTGCCTCTGCACGGGGTGTGGGTGATGCTCACCTACGTCGTCGGCCAGACCCTGCTCGTCGCCGCCATCGCCCACCGCGACCGGGTGGACCACGTGCGGCGCGGGTGAGCGCGACCGGAGCGGTGCACGAGGGGTACCTGCCGGGGACGCCGGAGTACCGCCGGGTCGTCTGGTCACTCTTCGCCGCGGGGACGGCCACCTTCGTCCTGCTCTACTCGACGCAGGCGCTGCTGCCGGACTTCACCCGGCACTTCGGTGTCTCGAGTGAGAGCGCGACGCTGACGATCTCGCTGACCACCCTCGGGCTGGGCTGCGGACTGCTCATCGCCGGACCGCTGTCCGACGTCGTCGGTCGCACCCGGCTGATCCACCTGTCGCTGCTCGCGTCGGTGCTCGTCGGACTGGCATCCGCGCTCGCACCGACGTGGACCTCACTGCTCGTGCTGCGCTTCGCCTCCGGCTTCGTCCTCGCGGGGCTGCCCGCCGTCGCCACGGCCTACCTGCGCGAGGAGCTGCACCGCTCCAGTCAGGCCAGTGCGTCCGGGCTCTATGTCGGTGGCACCGCCGTCGGCGCGATGTTCAGCCGGCTGCTCGCCGGTGCTGGTGCGGAGGTCGGTGGCTGGCGGTGGGGGATCGGGGCGACGGTCGCGCTCGGGCTGGTCTGCGCGGTGGTCGTGCGGATGTGGTTGCCACCGTCACGGGGTTTCGTCGCCGTGCCCGGCAACCCGCGGGCGCTGCTCGCCACGACGAGGAAGGCGCTCACCGACCGAGGGCTGCTGGCGCTCTACGCCATCGGTGGCTGCGTCCTCGGGGCGATGCAGGCCCCCTTCAACATGGTCGGATTTCGCCTCACCGAGGCGCCCTTCCACCTCGGGCTCGGGCTGGCGAGCCTGGTCTTCCTCGTCTACCCGCTCGGGACGATCAGCTCGGCGTGGTTCGGCCGGCTCGCCGACCGGCACGGTCGCCGGACGGTCGCTCCGGTGGGGGCGGGGATCGCCGCCGTGGGCGTAGTCGTGACGCTCCCGGATCATCTGAGCACCCTCGTCATCGGGCTGGCGCTCGTGGTCATCGGCTTCTTCGCCGTGCACGGCATCGCGAGCGGCTGGGTGCCCGTGCGGGCGCACGCTGGCGGGGCCAGTGCCAGCCAGGCGGCGTCGCTCTACCTCTTCACGTACTACCTGGGCTCCGCGGTCTTCGGCACGATCGCGGGCCTGGCGTGGACGCATGGTCACTGGCCGGGGGTCGTCGCGCTCTCGCTCGTGCTGCTCGCGGCCACGGCGGGGCTGACCGTGCTGTTGCGGCGCACGCCGCCGCTCGTGCCGGGTCAGTGGTGACTACGACGCGGGTACGTCGTCGAGCGGCGCGTCCTCGAGGGGTACGTCCTCGGTCGCCATGTCGTCCCTCGGCGTCGTGACCATCAGGCAGGTGACGACGGCGATCGCGGCGAGGGCGGTGAGCATGCCGAAGGCGACCTGCACGCCCGAGGCGCGCTCGGCGACGGTCGGGTCCGTGCCCGCGACGAGGGACATGACGGCGATGCTCGTGGCGGTGCCAGCGGCGCCGAAGACCTGCTGGGAGGAGCCGAGCAGCGCCGACCCGTGGGCGTAGAGGGAGCTCGGCAGCGACCCGAGCCCGGCGGTGAAGAGCGGGGTGAAAAGCAACGCCAGCGACAGGCTGAGCAGTACGTGCAGGAGCAGGATCGTCCACTGGCCGACGTGCGGCACGAGGGCCGTGAAGAGGCCCAGGGTGACGGTCATGCCGACGGCGCCGGGCACGACGAGAGGGCGGGCGCCGATCCGGTCGTAGAGGCGTCCGATGGTCGGTCCGAGCAAGCCCATCGCGATGCCGCCGGGGATGAGGAGCAGGCCCGTCTCGAGGGTGGACAGGCCCAGGCCGCGCTGGAGGTGGATCGGCAGCAGGATGATCGAGCTGATGAGCGCGGCGAACCCGAGGCACATGGTGACGAAGGCGCCGGTGAAGCTGCGGTGGGTGAAGGCGCGCAGGTCCATCAGCGGGTCGCCGTCGCGGCCGAGGGCGATCTGTCGCAGGACGAAGGCGATGAGTGCGATCGCGGCGACGCCCGCGGCTAGGGCCGGGTCGACGACGGGCTCGGGGGCAGGGGCGCCGGGGCCTGCGTGGCCGCCGCCGAGGCCCGAGAGGCCGTAGACGAGACCGCCGAAGCCGACGGTGGCCAGCGCGACGCTGAGGATGTCCAGGCGGCTGTCCCCGCGCTCGCCGACGTCGGGGAGGTGGCGCAGGCCGAGCCAGAGGGCGACCGCGGCGATGGGCAGGACGGTGATGAAGATCAGCCGCCAGGTGCCGAGCTCGAGCAGGATCCCGGAGACGGCCGGTCCCATGGCGGGGGCGACGGCGATGACGAGGGAGACATTGCCCATCGTGCGGCCGCGGTCCGCGACGGGGACCAGGTCCATGAGCGTGGTCATGAGCAGCGGGATCATGATGGCGGTCCCGGCGGCCTGGACCACCCGGGCGGCCACGAGGACCTCGAAGGTGGGTGCCGCGGCCGCGATCGTCGTGCCGATGGTGAACAGGCCCATGGCCAGGGCGAAGGTGCGCCGGGTCGCCAGGCGCCGCATGATCCAGCCGGTCATCGGGATGACGACGGCCATGGTGAGCATGAAGGCGGTGGTCAGCCACTGCGCGGTCGTCTCGGGGACGTGGAACTCGTCCATGAGCCGCGGGATCGCGTTGTTCATGATCGTCTCGTTGAGGATCACGACGAAGGTGGCGACGGTGAGCACGCGCAGGACCAGGGTCGTCTGGGCAGGCGTGGTCACGGGGTGCGGCGCGGCCGCGGGGGAGGGCATGTCCTCCATGGTCGGTCAGAGCACCGACAGTGACCAAATGGCTTTTGAGGGGCGAAGGGGGTGCCGCCCGTCGGTGGTCGAGAGGAGACTGGTCGCATGTGCCGAAACATCAGACAGCTGCACAACTTCGACCCCCCCGGCCACGAGCGACGAGGTGCGCGCTGCCGCGCTGCAGTACGTGCGCAAGGTGAGCGGGTCGACCAAGCCGAGCCAGGCCAACCAGGCCGCCTTCGACGAGGCGGTCGAGGAGATCGCCCAGGTGACCCAGCACCTGCTCTCGCACCTGACCACCAATGCCCCGCCCAAGGACCGTGCGGTCGAGGCGGAGAAGGCCAAGGAGCGCGCCAGGATTCGTTACGGAAAAACGGGCTGACTGGACTTGCGCGGAGGGGGCAAATATGTCCTCCGGGCGTGTCGCCGAAGGATTTTCGGCGTGTCGTGCCTGTGGATGATCTGCGGATAGGTTTTTTCGGGTCCACATCTGCGCGATTGCGTTTGTGCAGGTCAGAGTGGGTGCTGTGACCTGTGTGACGGCGGGATCCACAGGGTTGTCCACTGGCTGTGCACAGTGCCATGGCGCGTCGTCCACAGCCTGTCCACATCCTTGTCCACAGGCCCGTTTGTCGTTGTCGGTGCGGAGTGCGACTCTGCTCTGACGTCTCCTTCGCGGGGGCGTGCGGACCCCCCTTCGCCGGGGTCGCAGAGGACTGACGGAGGGCACGCGGGTGACGACGACCGAGATGGACACGGGCTACGGGGACCCGGGCTCGTACTCGTCGGGACCGCCGTCCGATCGTCTCCCGCCCCAGGACCTCAACGCCGAGCAGTCGGTCCTCGGCGGCATGCTGCTGAGCAAGGACGCGATCGCCGATGTCGGCGAGACGGTGCGGGGGCACGACTTCTACCGGCCCTCGCACGAGGTCATCTTCGACGCGATCATCGACCTCTACAGCCGGGGCGAGCCAGCCGACGCGATCACGATCGCCGATGAGCTCAGCAAGCGCGGCAACCTGCAGCGCGCGGGTGGGCAGGCCTATCTCCACGACCTGATCCAGTCGGTGCCGACCGCGGCCAACGCCGGGTACTACGCGCAGATCGTCGCCGAGCGGGCCGTGCTGCGGCGGCTGGTCGAGGCCGGGACCAAGATCGTCCAGATGGGTTATGCCCAGGGCGGCGGTGACGTCGAGGAGATCGTCAACTCTGCGCAGGCCGAGGTCTACGGGGTCGCGGAGAAGCGCGGCGGCGAGGACTACGCCCCGCTGTGGGACACGCTCAACGAGACGATGACCGAGATCGAGGTCGCAGCCGCGCGCACCGACGAGCTGACGGGTGTGCCCACGGGCTTCACCGATCTCGACGAGCTGACGCACGGCCTGCACCCGGGGCAGATGGTCGTCATCGCAGCTCGACCGGCAGTGGGTAAGGCGCTCGCGCTGGACACGCCACTGCCGACGCCCACCGGTTGGACCACGATGGGCGAGGTCGCGGTCGGCGACGAGCTCATCGATGCCTCGGGGCGCCCGACGCGAGTGGTGGCAGCGACCGAGGTCATGGCTGAGCGGCCCTGCTACGAGGTCGAGTTCTCTGACGGGTCCGTGATCGTGGCGGATGCTCAGCACCAGTGGCAGACCACGGGGGCCGTGCGCACGACCGAGCAGCTCGCGGCCACGCTGGACCAGGTGCACGAGGTGGCCCTGACGCAGCCGCTGGAGCTCGCCGACACCGACCTGCCGCTTGCCCCGTATGCCATGGGGGTTCGGCTGGGTCTGGCATGGACCGGCGAGGACGAGCTGTCGCCGGAGGTGCGGATGCATCTCGAGGCAGAGGACGAAGGGGGTTCCACCCCTCCGGTCGTGACTCACGTGATGAATCACGACAGTGGCGCGAGGATCGACCCCACCTACCTTCGCGCGGGGAAGCCGCAGCGCAGGGCGCTCTTGTCCGGCGTGCTCGACGTGGGCGGCTCGGTGGACGACGAGGGTCGCGTCACCGTTGCCGGTGGTGGCGAGGAGCTTGCCGAGCTCGTCGTGGGTCTTGGCCATCGAGTGGAGTCCTCGACTCCTCATGTCTTGACCTTCGTCGCGGACGCGGACGTCTTCCGCGTTGTCGACCGGGCGGTGGCTCACAAGGAGCGTCGCGGGGCCGTGCGTGCCCGGACCATCGTCGATGTCCGTCGGGTCGCGTCGGTCCCCGTGCGGTGCGTCGAGGTCGACAACGCTGCCCACCTCTACCTCGCTGGCCGATCGATGATCCCGACCCACAACTCGACCCTGGGTGTGGACATCGCCCGTGCGGCGGCGATCCACCACCAGATGCCGAGCGCGATCTTCTCCCTCGAGATGAGCCGCAGCGAGATCACCATGCGTGTGCTCGCGGCGGAGGCGAGCATCCAGCTGCAGCACCTGCGGCGAGGGAAGATGAGCGATCCGGACTGGCGCAAGCTCTCCCGCGTCGTCGGCCGGATCAGCGACAGCCCGCTCTACATCGACGACTCGCCCAACCTGTCGCTCATGGAGATCCGCGCCAAGGCACGGCGGCTGAAGCAGCAGCACAACCTCAAGCTCATCGTCATCGACTACCTGCAGCTGATGAGCTCGGGCAAAAAGGTGGAGTCCCGCCAGCAGGAGGTCTCCGAGTTCTCCCGTGCGCTGAAGTTGCTGGCCAAGGAGCTGCAGGTCCCGGTCATCGCGATCAGCCAGCTGAACCGTGGTCCTGAGCAGCGCACCGACAAGCGTCCGGCCATGAGCGACCTTCGTGAGTCAGGCTCCATCGAGCAGGATGCCGACATCGTGATCCTGCTCCACCGCGACCGAGACCCAGGCTCGGAGCGCGAAGGGGAGGCCGACGTCATCGTCGCCAAGCACCGCAACGGCCCCACCGCCGACATCGTGCTCGGCTTCCAGGGGCACTACGCGCGGTTCTCGAACCTGGCGAAGGACTCGGGCGGGTTCTGATTAGAAATTGAACTCTCGCCTTGTGGCCGTAGGTCTCGGTGAGCTCTCGGCGCACTGCCTGGTCGCTCAGTGCACGACAGTGAACTTCACTGAGGGTGCGAAATGTAGAGTGAGGACCTCAGTGAAGTTCACTGAGGTGCACTGACGCGAACGAAGGTGCTGGCACATGGCCCCTGACGAACTGGACCAAATCGTCCGACGCATTCGAGCGCAGCGAAACGACGACGCCTCGGTGGAGGTCAAGGCGTGTGCATCGGCCCTGGGCTCCGCCGTGTGGGACACCGTGAGTGCCTTTGCCAACACGACCGGTGGGCTCCTGATCCTCGGGCTTGATCAGGGCGGGGGCTTCGCCCCGGCTGATGGGTTCGATGCCGATCGAGTCTGTGACCAGTTCGTCGAGGGCGTCGGGGATGGTGGAGGAACTGGTCTGCTGGCGAGCCCTCCCGCGTACTCCATTACTAGAGGAGAGGTGGATGGAGCGCCAGTCCTCCTCGTCGACATCGCGGAGAACGACCTAGGCGACAAGCCTTGCTACATACGGTCGAAGGGCGTCCAAGGCGGGAGCTATAAGCGCGTTGATGACAAGGACATCAAGCTCACAGCACCCGAGATCTTCGAGATGCAGATGGCGCTCACCCCTCAAGACGCCGACCGTAGGCCTGTGGGGGAGGCATCCATCGCTGACCTCGACGAGAACTTGGTCGAGGCTCTTGTGGCGCGACGGAAGACGTCCAAGGCCCTGCGCGGTGTTGTTGCGCTGGATGCGCAACTGGCTCGACTCAATGTCATGACTGGCGATCAAGAGGTGCGTCTCGCGGGGCTTCTGGCGCTCGGGAAGTATCCACAGCAGTACCTTCCGCGTCTCCTCATCGACGTCTCGGTGCATCCTGCCAACGAGAAGTCTGCGCCGGGTGAGCGAGTGAGATTCCTCGACCGAGTGCAGTGCGAGGGGCCACTCGTAGAAGCGATCGACCAAGCCGTGGATGCCACGGCGAGGAACCTCCGGACGTATTCGACTGTCGAGGGTTCGGCGCGCAAAGACCGCCTAGAGATTCCGCGCGAGGTACTGCGCGAAGCGATCGCAAACGCCGCCGTTCATCGCGAGTATCACGACCTCTTTCAGGGGCAGCCGATCACCGTGGACGTCTACCCCAACCGGGTGACAGTTACCAACCCAGGGGGGCTATGGGGTGGCAAGACGCTCGACAACTTGGACGATGGGAACTCGCGCTGCCGAAACCAGACGTTGATGCAGCTGCTGCAGAACGTCCCCGTGGCGGAGAGCGTGGGTGTCACTGTCGAGGGGCAGGGCGGCGGGTTGCACTCATGGTGCATGAGATGGAGGCCCACGCGCTCGACCGTCCCCGCTTCAAGGTGTCGCCGGATCAGGTGACGGTCGAGTTGCGGCGCCACGGCGCCGAGATTCCCGCTCTGCGAGCTTGGTTGGCCAGGCTCAGTTCGGAACCATTGAGTGATCGCGACGATGCTGCGTTGATCATCGCGCGCCGCGAAGGGAGTGTGAGCGTCTCATCGCTCCGCGAGCTGCTTCGGGTTGATTCTGATGATGCACGAGAGCTATTGGGCGACCTCGCCGGAAGAGGGCTCCTCCGGCAGGCAGAGGCTGAACGTTACGAACTCTGGAGCGATGGGCCGCAGATGCGGCCTGCTGAGGCGCGGGTCTTCGGTGCGCTGTCTGCCGTTGTGCCGATGAGCATCAATGAGCTGGCGGAGGAACTCGACAAGACACCGAGCAGCTTGCGCCCGATACTGCGCAGGCTCATTCAGCACGGGCAGATTTCGGCTACGGCCCCCCCGACGAGCCGGGATCGCAAGTACCTACGGGTGCCGGTGGCCGGGGACCCAACTCTCAGCTGACGAGGGCTCTGTCCCAATTGCGGATGGACCTGCGGCAGGATGACGCAGACAATCGTCGTCTTGCCGCGAGGGGTCCTGTTGAGCACGCTCGGAAGCTTCATCTGGTCGATCGCTGACCAGCTGCGAGGGCCGTACCGGCCGAACCAGTACGGCAACGTGATCCTCCCGCTGACGATCTTGCGGCGCCTGGACTGCATCCTCGAGCCCGACCGAGCGACTGTCCGGGAGCTGGCGGCCAAGTTCGACAACCCCAACCGGCTCAAGGTTGAGGTCAAGAAAGCCACCGGGCGGACCTTCTACAACACCTCGAACTACTCCTTCGCCAACCTGCTCAAGGACGCCGACGGCCTGACGGACAACCTCAACGACTACATCGACCGGTTCTCACCGGAGGTCGACGTCTTCGAGTACTTCGACTTCAAAAAGGAGATCCTCGCGCTCGAGAAGGCCGAGCTGCTGCGCGAGGTCGTCAAGTCCTTCGCTGTGATCGACCTGCACCCGAGCCGGGTGTCCAACTCGGACATGGGCGACGCGTTCGAGTACATCATCCGCAAGTTCAACGAGGCCGCGAACGAGACCTCCGGAGACCACTACACGCCCCGCGACGCGATCAAGCTGCTCGTGGACCTGCTCTTCGCCGAGGAAGACGCCGGCCTGTCTGAGCCGGGGATCGTCCGGTCGCTGTACGACCCCACCGCGGGAACCGGAGGGATGCTGTCGCTCGCTCAGGAACACTTGCTGGCGCAGAACCCCGACGCGCGACTCAGCCTCTTCGGGCAGGAGTACAACCCGCAGTCCTACGCGATCTGCAAGTCGGACATGCTCGCCAAGGGCAACGACCCGACCAACATCGCCTTCGGCAACACCCTGACCGATGACGCCTTCGCGAACCGCCAGTTCGACTTCTGCATGTCCAACCCGCCCTACGGCGTGGACTGGAAGCAGTACGCCAAGACCATCAAGGAAGAGAAGGACAGCGCTGGCCCCTATGGCCGTTTCGCGCCAGGCCTGCCGTCCACCTCTGATGGGCAGATGCTCTTCCTGCTCCACTTGGCGCACAAGATGCGCGACCCGCAGGACGGTGGTGGCCGGGTCGGCATCGTCATGAACGGCTCCCCGCTCTTCAACGGTGGCGCGGGCTCGGGCCCTTCGGAGATCCGCCGCTACCTGCTGGAGAACGACCTGGTCGAGGCGATCGTGGCGCTGCCGACCAACATGTTCTTCAACACCGGCATCGCGACCTACATCTGGATCCTCGACAACTCCAAGCACCCCGACCGCAAGGGCAAAGTCCAGCTCATCGACGGCACGTCGTACTGGACGAAGATGCGCAAGACCCTCGGCTCGAAGAACCGCGAGATCAGCGACGAGGACCGCGCGAAGGTCGTCAAGCTTTACGACGACTTCAAGGACGCTGACGCCGAGCACTCCAAGGTGCTGAGCAACGACGACTTCGGGTACTGGACCATCACCGTCGAGCGGCCCAAGTTGGATGACGAAGGGGAGCCCGTCACCGACCGCAAGGGCAAGCCCAAGCCCGACTCCAAGAAGCGCGACACCGAGAACGTGCCCTTTACCTACGGCGGCTCCACCGCTGGGGTCGCGGGTAAGAACGAGGTCGTTCTGGCCTACTTCGACGCCGAGGTGGCCCCCCACGTTCCCGATGCGTGGATCGACCACGAGAAGACAAAGGTCGGCTACGAAATCCCCTTCACCCGCCACTTCTACACGTATGTGCCTCCTCGGCCCCTCGCTGAGATCGACGCCGACCTCGAGCAGCAGGTCGCCAAGATCCTTCAACTGCTGCGCGAGGTAGAGGGATGACGCGACTGGGTTGGAGCGAGCGGCCGATAGCCGCTCTGGCGAATTTCGAGAACGGGTATCCGTTTAAGCCGCACCAGCTTGGGGATACCGGCACTCCCATTGTCAGAATCCGCCAACTGAACGATCCCGCCGCCAGCTTCGACCACTACGATGGGGACTTGGAGCCGAAGTACCAAATTTCGGACGGCGACTTGATCTTCTCGTGGTCCGGCTCCTTGTCGGTGGGCTTTTGGACCCGAGGCAATGCATTCCTCAACCAGCACCTGTTTCGCGTCGATCCTGCGTCAGGCGTCGACAAGCGTTGGCTAGCGTATGCGCTGACTTGGAGCGTTGCACGCTTCGAGGGCTTCATGCACGGCTCCGCGATGACGCACATCACGAAACCGATGATGAAGGTCGTGCGCGCACCTGTTCCGCCAGTCGACGAGCAGCGTGCCATCGCCGCCTACCTCGACCGCGAGACCGCCCGCATCGACACGCTCATCATGGAGCAGCGGCGCCTGATCGAGATGCTCCTCGAGCGTCGTGACTCCACGTGGGACACCGATGTAGACGCGGCAAGTGGCGCCGGAGTGCTTCTACCCGTTAAGCGCGTCATCTCCTCGATAGTTGACGGTCCATTCGGATCTTCCCTGACGTCTGCCCACTACACCGATGAAGGTGCGCGGGTGATTCGCCTGGGGAACGTTGGGATCAACGAGTTCAAAGACCATGACTCAGCGTTTATCCCGATTGAGTACGCGGATGAGTTGGAAGCGCACGCGGTCGTTGCGGGGGACGTCGTAGTAGCCGGACTTGGCGACGACCGGATGCCGCTGGGGCGTGCAGCGGTGGTCCCTGACCTGGGAGCTGCGATCGTCAAAGCTGATTGCTATCGGCTTCGACCCAATGACATGGTCAGCCCTCAGTACCTGGCCTGGGTCATGTCTGCACCTCAGACTGGGTCTCAGATCATGTTGCTGGCGCGCGGCGCCACTCGTGCCCGACTTAACACCAAAGTCGTCCAGCAGGTCGAGATCCCGATACCGGACCGCGCGATGCAAGCGGAGATCGTCGCTAGGTCTGCAGCCGCGATCAAGAAGATCGATGTGTTGATCGCCGAGTCGGAGCGGTTCATCGAGTTGTCGCGGGAGCGACGGGCGGCGCTGATCACGGCTGCGGTCACGGGGCAGATCGACGTGCGAGAGGTAGCGTGATGGCGGCCCACAACGAGGTGGTCTTCGAGTCGGAGATCTGCGCGCACCTCGAGGCGCACGGCTGGCTCTATGCCGAGAATGACACCGGGTATGACCGGGAGCGGGCGCTGTTCCCGGAAGACCTGTTCGCGTGGCTGAAGGAAACTCAACCCGGCCCGTACGCAAAAGCATTGAAGGCGGCGGGGTCGCAGGCGAAGTTCCTCGACGTGCTCACAATTGCCCTGGACAAGCCGCTGGAGCATGGCGGCGGGACGTTGAACATCCTGCGCAACGGGGTGCAGTACATCGGGGGTGGCCGGTTGAAGATGGCCCAGTTCCGTCCCGAGACCTCGCTGAACGCGACGACCGTCGAGCAGTACGAGGCGATGCGGGTGCGGGTGATGCGGCAGGTGCACTTCTCCACCGCGGATCAGCGCAGCATCGACTTGGTGTTCTTCGTCAACGGACTGCCGGTGGGCACGGTCGAGCTGAAGACGGACTTCACCCAGTCGCTGGACGAGGCGATCAACCAGTACAAGAAAGACCGCAGCCCGGTTACCAACGGCCGGGTGGAGCCGCTGCTGTCGTTCGGGCACCGGGCATTGGTGCACTTCGCGGTCTCCAACGACTTGGCCGCGATGACCACGCGGCTCGAGGGCGAGAAGACGCACTTCCTCCCCTTCAACACCGGCGATGACGATGGCGGGGCCGGCAACCCGCCCGCGGCGGACGGGAAGTCGGCCACGGCGTACCTGTGGGAGCGGGTGTGGGAGAAGCACGCCTGGCTCAACATCATCGGCCGGCTGATGATCGTGGAGACCAAGGAGGAGTGGGACGTGGCGACGGGGACCTCCCTTCGTCGCACGTCGATGCTCTTCCCTCGCTTCCACCAGTGGGAGGCCGTCACCAACATCGCCGCCGCCATCGAAGAAGAGGGCGTCGGTGAGCGGTACCTGATCGAGCACTCCGCGGGGTCGGGCAAGACGAACACCATCGCGTGGACGGCGCACCGGCTGGCGCGGCTGCACATCGATGACAAGAAGGTCTTCGACTCGGTCATCGTGGTCGTGGACCGAACGGTGCTCGACGGGCAGCTGCAGGACGCGATCCGGCAGATCGATGGCAGCGGCAAGATCGTGGCAACGATCAGCCCGGAGGATGTGCGCAAGGCGGGCGCGAAGTCGAAGTCGAACCTGCTGGCGACCGCGTTGAAGAACGGTGAGCTGATCATCGCGGTGACGGTGCAGACCTTCCCGTACGCGCTTGATGAGATCCGCGCCGACTCGGCGCTGAAGGGCCGCAAGTTCGCGGTCATCGCCGACGAGGCGCACTCCTCGCAGTCCGGGCAGGTCTCCTCGAAGCTGAAGGCGGTCCTCACCGCCGAGGAGGTCAAGGACATCGAGGAAGGCGGGCAGGTCGACGTCGAGTCGGTCCTGGCCGCGGAGATGAGCGAACGAGCCGAGTCGCCGAACATCTCCTACCTCGCGTTCACCGCGACGCCGAAGAACAAGACGCTGGAGCTCTTCGGGCGCAAGGGCGCCGATGGTAGGCCGGTGGAGTTCCACCTGTACTCGATGAAGCAGGCCATCGAGGAGGGGTACATCCTCGATGTGCTTAAGGGCTATCAGTCCTATGACACCGCGCTGAAGATCGCCGGGAAGGCGACCAGCACGGGGGACGGGGAGGTTGAGGAGGGCGCTGCGCGCAAGGGGTTGATGCGGTGGGTGCAGTTGCACCCGACGAACATCAGCCAGAAGGTCCAGATCATCGTCGAGCACTTCCATGCCAACGTCGCTCATCTGCTCGAGGGCAAGGCCAAGGCGATGGTGGTGACTGACTCGCGCAAGTCCGCGGTGAAGTACAAGCTGGCGATCGAGGCATACATCGCCAAGCGGACGGCCGAGGACGCGTCGTACAGCTACGGGACGCTGGTCGCCTTCTCCGGTGGGGTGACGATGGCTGAGAACGAGGTGTGGGCAGTTGAGTGGGGTCCGATGCCCTCGAAGGACGACGAGTTCACCGAAGCGAACATGAACCCCGGCGCCGGGAGTGACTTGGCGGCGGCGTTCAAGGGTGAGACGTACAAGATCATGACGGTCGCCAACAAGTTTCAGACCGGCTTCGACCAGCCGCTGCTGTCGGCGATGTACGTCGACAAGCGCCTGGCTGGCGTGACGGCGGTGCAGACGTTGTCGCGGTTGAACCGCACCCACCGGGCAGCGGGTGGGGAGCAGAAGCGCAAGACCTTCGTCATCGACTTCATCAACGAGCCGGAAGACATCCGGACCTCGTTCGAGCCGTACTTCAAGGGCGCGACCCTGGAGACCGAGACCGACCCCTACGTCGTGGCGCACCTGGCCACGAAACTCGCACAGTCAGGGATCTACGACGAGGACCAAGTCCGCAAGGCCGCTGAGCTGTGGGTGACACGCAAGGGCAACAACGCCCTGTCCGCCGCGGTAGGCCCGGCGAAGCGGGCATTTGCCAAGCGCTACGAGAAGGCACTCGAGACCGACGACAAGGTCCTGCTCAACGAGCTCGACCTCTTCCGCAAGGACGTCTCCACGTACGTGCGGCTGTATGACTTCATGAGCCAGATCGTCGACTACGGCGACCCGTACATGGAGATGCTCTCGATCTTCCTGCGGCTGCTCGAGCGGGTCATCAAGGACGAGTCGTGGGCCGCTGAGGTCGACTTGTCCGACGTGGTGCTCGTCGGGGTCAAGCACAGCAAAGGCGCGGCAGTCGACATCTCCCTCACTGGTGATGGCGAGTTGAAGGGCATCAGCGCCGCCGGCACTGGCGCGAAGAAGGACCCGAAGTACGTCGCGCTCCAGGTCGTCATCGACAAGATGAACGACCTCTTCGGGGCTGAGTCGTTTGCGGAGTCGCAGATTCGGGAGTTCGTGCTGGGGCTCGTGGAGCGGCTCATGGCCTACCCCGATCTCGTGGCGCAGACGAGGGTGAACACGAAGAAGCAGTTCATAGAGTCACAGGACTTCCAGTCCGCCGTCACCGAGGCGGTCGTTGAGAACCAGGACGCGCACAACACCATGGCGGACTACTTCTTCAGCGACGGGCCCGGGGCGCACGGGGTCGTCGTGGCGCTGGCAGATGCGTTCTACGAGACCGCGAATCATCAACCGGTCAGAAGCTATTCGGAACGCAGTCGAAGTAGCAACGTGAAAGATTAGAGGCGGGCAACCATGCGAGACTTAGACATATTAGCGACGAGTGTGCGTGATCCGCTGTCACGACCCCACCTTCAGGAGGCAGTGAGGGCTTTCCAGTCGGGTGC
The DNA here is from genome assembly GCF_004295485.1 of Janibacter limosus. Classification (NCBI taxonomy): domain Bacteria; kingdom Bacillati; phylum Actinomycetota; class Actinomycetes; order Micrococcales; family Intrasporangiaceae; genus Janibacter; species Janibacter limosus. Next base: position 3,350,640 of record NZ_CP036164.1, read on the forward strand.
CTACCGCGCGGCAATCGTTGAGGCTTGGGTTGCGGTAGCCCTCGACCTAACTAACAAGATCCGCCACCTGGCAGATACGGGCGATGGGGAGGCGAGGGTTAAGATCGAGCAGCTTGACAAGGCCATTGATGAGCGCGACACAGTTGCGATGCAACAGCATGAGCGAACCATCCTTGAAGTGTGCGAGACGAGCTTTGAGTTCCTGACAAGCAGAGAGCGTGTTGAGCTCGAACGGCTCTATGAGGACCGGAACCTCTCCGCACACCCTGCATTTGTCAAGCCGGGCGAGGTGTTCGCGCCTACCGCAGAACTGGTGCGCGGCCATCTGGCAGCAGCCGTCGATTGTGCGCTCGCCCTACCCCCAGTCTCGGGTAGGAAGGCTCTCGACAATTTCCTGCGTGACGTGGACTCCAGTTCTTGGCCACGTGATGGAGACCTAGCGAACTACCTGCGTACGGAATACCTCTCAGGCACTAGACGATCTGTGTGCATCAACTTGACGAAGCTTGTGCTCAAGGGCTCGATGCAGCCACCCACGGACGAAGCGCTAAAGATGAGCGTCGAGATCGTCGCTTCTCGCTGCCGAGCATCCGTCCACGCAATCTATGAAGTTCAGCCTGACTTGGTCAGGGAGGGCATTCACGGGGTGGTTTCATCTTGGGAGCGAACTGGCTCGCTAACTGATGAGGTTCTCCTGCGTATGGTCGGAGCGCTGGGCCATCTTTCGGTTCTTTGGAGCACGATCAGCCCGGGCACCAAGTCACGTGTAGTTGCCCTGCTCGAAGTTGCCGACCCTGACATGCTGATTGACAACCAAACGTTCGCAGCAGGGGAACCTGCCGACGACGACGTGGCCGCTGCCTATGCCCACGCCAAAACCGGGGCGACAGCGGAGTTCGTGAACCTTGAGCGACTGGTCGAAACGCGATCTGTCGAACGTGCGCAATGGGTTGGTCCAGCGCTCGACGCTCTCGAGGGAGCCGCCTCGTTTCGAGCCGCGGAGACCCGCCTCCGTTGTCTTCTGAAGTTGGCGCCACAACTCTCATCGGAGGACCTTGAGCGGGCGTCCGTCTGCATCCGGACGAATAGCCAGATCTATCAGGCATCGGATACTCCCGAGCTACTCCAGAACCTATACCGAGAGACGTGTGCAACCGATGGAACCCAAGATGTGTGGCAGAACCTCGCGGAGGGGCTCCACGAGGATTACATGACCGATCATGACGATCCGGAAGGCTACTACTCCTATAAGAGTCTGCTGGATCTGGCGCGTGGTCTGAACGCTTGAATGCGCCGCTCGCCACGCGACGGCGATCGGATGAGGGCGTCGGGTCCACTGGCGTAGGGACCGTTGAGGTGTCCGCGTCAGATTCAGCCCGGATCCACCGATGAAGTGTCGGTGACGTAGGGAATCGTGCGGGTCGGAACAGGCGAATGCCCCTCCGTGCGAGGAGAATTGGGACTGTCAAAGGTTCCAGTTCACCGAGCAAAAAAGGGGCATCCGGTAGATGCGATCCTCTCACAACCTGTCCGCGGTTTTCGATGACCCCAACTTGGTCTCGTGCGCCGGGCTGGCACCGACCATGGCGCTGGCGCAGCGCGCCGGCCTGGCGGCACTGGTCACCGAGCACCTGAGTTTGAGCAAGCCCGGTAGCGCCAACGCGCACCTGAAGGTCCCGGCACTGGTGGCCGGGATGGTCGCCGGCGCCGACTCCATCGATGACATGGACCTGCTGCGCCACGGCGGGATGGGCCGGCTGTTCACCGGGATACGGGCTCCCTCGACGCTGGGGACCTTCTTGCGGACCTTCTCCTTCGGGCACGTGCGGCAGCTGGACGCGATCGCTTCCCGGTTCCTGAGCGGCCTGACCCGGCACGCGCCGGTCCTGGCCGGCGCCGACCAGATCGCCTACCTCGATGTCGACGACACGATCAAGGCCACCCACGGCTACGCCAAGCAAGGCGTCGGGTACGGCTACAACAAGGTCAAGGGCCTGAACGCGTTGATCGCCACGCTCTCCACCCCGCTGGCCGCACCGATGATCGTGGGCACCCGGCTGCGGCGGGGCAACACCAACTCCGCCCGCGGCGCGGCCAAGTTCGTCGCCGACGCGCTGGCCACCAGCCGCGCCGCCGGGGCCACCGGGCTGCTGGTCGTGCGCGCCGACAGCGCCTACTACGGCCACGACGTGGCCGCCGCAGCCCACCGGGCCGGCGCCCGGTTCTCCGTCACCGCCCGCAACAACACCGCGGTGACCGCGGCGATCTCGAGCATTCCCGAGTCGGCGTGGACCCCGATCCACTACCCGAACGCGATCTGGGACGAGGAGGAACAACGCCTGGTCTCCGACGCCGAGGTCGCCGAGATTCCCTTCACCGCGTTCACCTCCCGCCGCAAGAGCGAGCACATCACCGCCCGGCTGATCGTGCGCCGGGTCAAGCGGCTCAACCCCAAGACCGTGCCCGCCGGGCAGGGCGAACTGTTCGCCACCTATCGCCACCACGGCGTGTTCACCGATACCCCACTGGGAATGCTCGAAGCGGAGGCCGCCCACCGCGCTCACGCCATCATCGAGCAGGTCCACGCCGACCTACGATCTGGCCCGCTGGCCCACGCGCCCTCCGGGTCGTTCGCGGCCAACAGTGCCTGGCTGGTGCTGGCCGCGATCGCTTTCAACCTCACGCGCGCCGCCGGAGCCTTGGCCTCGCTCTTCCACGCCAAGGCCACCACCGCCACCATCCGCAACCACCTGATCGCCGTCCCGGCCCGGCTGGCCCGCTCCGCCCGACGCCTACGCATGCACCTACCCCAAGGCTGGCCCTGGCAGGACGCCTGGGAAGCGCTGTTCACCACCGCCTGCGGGCCACCAAGCCCAGCGATGACCTGACCACCCAGCCCCCACCGGGGCGCGACCAAGGACCCGCAGTGGAAGAACCGGACAGCCCGGTGGCCCCCTCACGCCCTCATCCAGGACCACACGAAAATCCCGCCCTCATGCCGCCAAGAGAACCCGGACGGTGGATCCGGGTTCAGGGGCGCGCAGAGCTGGCATGGCGCTGCAGCGCACTATGCGGCGAGGCAAGGAGCGCGCGGACAGTCTCGCGCTTCTCGACGTTATGCGCATCCTCGGCTCCGAGTGGTCCATGCCTCTCAGGACAAAGACATGCTGAGAGGCATGCGACCCCCTGGGTCAGTCTTGCGAGGATCGCACACCGGGAGCCCTCCGACTGGAGTCCACCTCAGTTCCGTCGGAGCGCTGTCGGCGTCGCTCGCGGCTGGATAGGCAGAGTTGACCTGACGGCGCAGCAGTTCCAATGCTTAGATGTCTCCCTCGACTGCCCACGTTTGTCCGCATGTTGAAGCAGTCCCGCCAACGGGCGGTGCCATATAAGGTTTGAGTAGTGCGGTACAGTATGTCTGCTCTCACGTAATGGATGACCAGCGTGCGCTGGTTGGCGAAAGCTTGGAACTTGTGCGCGACGTGCCCCACCGGATGTGGGTCAACGGCAATCAAGGTCTGTTCCTGATCTGGCGCTGGTCCCCATGCCAGCGCCTGACCGTTCCGCCACCCGCCCAGGGGATGTCGAGCAGAACGAGACTGTCGAGCCCGCTGACTGCCGTCGCGACCCTGGGCGAGAAGCAGGAGTAAGACTCGCGGCTTGCCGCACCTCCTGTCGACACGGCAGCAGAAAGCTCATTCCCATGAGTAACAGCAACTTCCCGCAGCCTGAGTGGACCCAAGACAGCGACGTTTCGATCCGCGTGGGTCGTGAAGAGGTCGCAGTCAAGAGACTCGCTCCCGAACCGGCCACCTATGCCCCGCTGGCACGTCACGAGGCGCAGTTTCTCCGTTCGTTCGATCGCGCAGAAGCAGCCGGGCTGATTAGCAACGCCCCTCCTGAAGGCATGGTGCGAGCCTTTGCTCGCAGCATCGCTGAGGACCCCAAGAGGGTCGTTGATCGCCTCGAGACAGGCATCACGATGTTGTCGACCGACATCGCCGACGTCAGCGTTCTACGCACTGTGTTCTCTTGCTTCGCGGTCCTGCCCGGCGATCAGCCTCGCGGTGCCGCCTCTGGCGGTCGCCCTACGCAGGCACCGGACCCGATTGAAGATTCCGATGCTGCCGAGGACCACCTCGGGCTGCGCACGTTGGTCTTCGAAGACCTGGAACACCTGAGGCGGTGGTGCGCGGACTCGATCGGCCGCTCGCTGGTGCGCGCGAAGAAGCGTGGCCGCCCGCTGGAGATCGCGGCGACGGGTACGCGCCGACCGATCTCGGTATCGATGGTGAGGGTGCAGTTCGAGGACGGCACGCCCGAGCAGTGGGTGCCGATGGCCAGTGATGGCATTAGCCGACTCTCGGTGTGCCTGGCCGGCGTTCTGGACCTGGTGGACAAGGACACGACAGTGGCTGCGAAGAGCATCGTGGAGACGCTGATCCCGACGAATGTCCTGACGGCGTCGAGTCGCTCGAACGATCTGGTCCGCCGGATGCAGCGGCAGCACCACAAGCACGTCGAGGTCTACGAGGGTCGAGTGACCGAGGATGGCCCCGACGAGCGGGCCATCTCGATCCGGCAGTTCTTGAGCCTGCCTGCTGATGTGTACCTGCTAGCGACCCACACGGAGAGCGGCGAACCGCACGCAATGGAGTCGGCCATGCAGGGCGTCGTCTCGGACACTCACACGGGCGTCGACGGGTGGGCCCCGGAGGATCAGGCGCGGCACACGGTTGTCCGGGCGTTGACCAAGATGTTGGACAACGGGGACATCACGGACGCCTTCCATGGCCTGTGCACGGGACGCGTCGATCCCGAAGTGGTTGACGAGCAGATCCACCCGTCCCACGATGATGTCGACAATTCGAAGGTGCTGCTGCGCCGAGCAGTCAGCATCATGGCGGTTTTGGGCAGCCAGACCACCTACGACGTGCTTAAGAGGAACCTGCGCGAGTTCGGTGGGCACCAGCGGCTCACTCTCAACCAGGTGGTCGAGTACATCGCTCCGCTGGTGTGCGAGCCTTGGGGCACCGACAAGCCGATGACGAAGGCTTGGAATTACGGCGGCCCGGTCCTTCCGGAGCTCCGTAGCGCAGTTTTGGAGCCCACGCATCCGGCCGATTATCTCGACTTGGTCGAGCTGATTTTCGATAAGGATGCAGACGAAGACGAAGTCGAGGCTGCCGCGCTCGAGCTGGCGCTTGCCGGCGGTACCGCATTGCTCGCGGATGGGGTCCTGACAACAGCGGTAGTCGGTGGCTCTGGTGGCTCGAAGAGCAAACTCGATTACCGGGGAGCGATCAACACCACTATCGGTTCGCTGACCGCGACCGAGGAGGGGCTGACCCTTCTGGCCATCGCCGCGAACACCTTCAAGCCGGCCCAGAAGGCCGAGAAGAGTCGGCTGCCCGCGCTGGATATGGCCCGGGAGGACCGCATCCAACGCGATAAGGCCAAGGCCGTAGTAGGCGTGACCGAAAAGCAGATCGCTACCTTGGCCGCCCAAGGGGACCCTGGCCGTGCCACGAACAAGGACTCCGAGAACGAGGAGCCGGGCGACGGCGGCCAGACGGAGGAGGAGTTGCTCTTGGACCTCGCCAGCGCGCTCCCGGACGCGGCTCAGGACCTGCTGAAGGACGTCGAAGAGGTCCGGCGGCTGCACGATCGAGTTGGTGCGACCACCGGACTGTCCGAGGAGGACATCGACGCGTTCCACGATGCGCTGATGCAGGCGAACAAACTGATCGGGAAGCTCCAGTGACGGCCACGAGCCGAGGCATCGCCGTGAGTCACGGCCGTTCTCGGCGCCAGCGTGTGTTGGTGCCGGTCGATCCCGTGGCCACTACCGCGTCGAGGTCGCTGGTGTTCGCCGGCCAGCGGCAGCTGGTGTCGACGTGGCAAGAGGCCGTCGCGCGGGAGGAGTGCAGTCCGGCCCTCGGCCAGTGGGTCCGATGGCTGACGTTGTCCAAGACGCCGGACTACACGCCGACCTCGATGCCGTTGGACGTGCTGCATGTGCGCCGGGGCGAGATCGAGGATCCGGTCCTTTGGCCGCAGGGTGTAGAACCGCGGGTCTATGTCGCCTTCGATGGGCGCGAGGCAGTGTATGTGGGTCAGACGGGTCGGCCACTGCTTCACCGAATCCGCCAGCACTACGGCAACCAGAGCACTGCCGATCAGCGCGAGAAGGCGGGCACGTGGGAGTTCATTACGAGCGTCGCGTTCAGTGGCCTCCGCCATGGCCAGCTCGGCGAACTCGAGGCGAGCGCTGCCAGGTGGGTTCTGCCGGCTCATCGGCGAGCTGGTCGACAGCACCCTCGAACCGGGTAGGCCTAACATCATCCCCAGCGGCGAATGGGTCACCTTCCCGAGAATCCCGGGAACCAGTTCTCCCGGCGCGCACTCAAGTGGATCCCTTCGCCGAGGTGCATATTTCGTGGCCGTCGGTTCCGTGCGTATGAACGGCATCTGACTAGACCCGGGTGCGCTGGCGATAGGGTCTGCCCAGAGTTTGGTTGACACCTGACCTGTGAGGATTCGTCTTCGCTGGAAGGATGTCTGTCATGCCGAAGCCCTATCCCAAGGAGTTCCGCGATGACGTCGTGGCAGTGGCCCGCAAGGGCGAAGCTTCGATGAAGCAGATCGCGAAGGACTTCGGGATTTCCGAAGGTTGTCTGTCGAACTGGCTGAAGAAGGCCGACGTCGAGGACGGACACCGTCCTGGAGTCACCGAGAGGCAGTCGGCTGAGGTGCGTGAGCTGAAGAAACGCAACCGGCTGCTGGAGCAGGAGAACGAGGTTCTGCGTCGTGCGGCTGCCTACCTGTCGCAGGCGAACCTGCCGGGAAAATAGTCTTCCCGCTCGTCCGTGAGATGGCCGCGGCCGGTGCCCGAGTCAGGGTGCCGGTCGCGGTGGCGTGCAGGGTGCTGAAGCTGTCGACTCAGGGGTACTACAAGTGGGTCAACTCTCCTGTGTCACAACGTGACTGGGACGACGCGCATGTCATCGACGTGATCCGTGACATCCACGCCGACGACCCCACTCTCGGCTACCGGTTCATCGGCGACGAACTCGCCGACGTCGGCATCGCCGCGAGCGAGAACCGGGCGTGGCGGTTGTGCTCGATCGCGGGGGTGTTCGCCTCCCACCATCGCCGGCGGGGCAAGTCCGGCAAGCCTGGGCCGGCCGTGCATGACGACCTGCTCGCGAGCATCGACGACAAGGGCCGGGTGACTCACGACTTCGTCGGGGCGGCGTCCGGCCCGAACCAGGTGTGGTTGACCGACATCTCCGAGCACCCCACCAAGGAAGGCAAGCTCTACCTGTGTGCGGTCAAGGACGTGTACTCCAACAAGATCGTGGGCTACTCGATCGGCTCACGGATGAAGTCCGGGCTGGCCGCTGCCGCGTTGCGCAACGCGATCGCCCTGCGGTCGCCAGAGGCCACCATCGTGCACAGCGACCGAGGATCTCAATTCCGTTCCAAGAAGGTGGTGCGGCTGTTGAAGAACAACGGCCTACGCGGCTCGATGGGCCGCGTGGGATCCAGCGGCGACAACGCCGCCATGGAAAGCTTTTTCGCTCTGTTGCAGAAGAACGTCCTCGACACCCGCCGCTGGGACAGCCGCGAAGAACTGCGCCTGGCGATCGTCACCTGGATCGAAACCAAGTACCACCGCCGCCGTCGCCAGCGTGCACTGGGCAAGCTCACCCCGGTCGAGTTTGAGATGATCTACGTGGCCGCACACGCGGCCTGAGAACCACCCCCGAGTGTCAACCCAACTCTGGGCAGTCCCGTGTCTGCCGCAGTCTTACAGAAGTGTCGGCGTTGGGAGCGCAACGGGCGCGTTTGGCCTGCGCTCCGGTCGAGTTGAGCCCCATAGAGTGGTGTAGCGCGGTCGCCCAGTGGGAAGGAAGCCACGGATCGGTCGCAGGGGAGGCCGTCTTCCCCGTTCGCTAGCGGTCGTAATTGAGGGGGTATTGGTAGATGGATATCTCAGACTCGGGGAGTGTTGCTGCCGCTCAGGATGTCCGTCCGTTCGCGAAAGTTCGCTTCTGGAATGGAGAACTTTCGGAGGCGAAGCGGTGCGTCCACTCCGTGGTCTTGGGCTCGTAGTCCGCAACCAGCGGGCTTGTCCGACGAGCAAGTTGCGTACGCTCACCCAAGAGGCGGGAGATGACGCGCCGACTACGAGGACAAGACGAACATGCGCAGCCGTATTGGGAACAACACCGACGAGTCCAATGAGGTCCTCCTTGCCGCGGTGGCGATCGTCGGCACGTTCGACGCGATAGAGCGAAGAATCGTGATGCCACCCCACGAACGGAGTGAGATCGCGCGCATCGATGCGGCGCTCGGCGCAGACATCTGGGTCAGCCACACCCTCGCAGCGAGTGCCCGGACCTCGATGGCGACGATGGCGCACCTGGCCCACCTCCTCGGGGCAGTGGGAGAGCCGCGTGCGTCCGTCGTCGCGACGCTTTCCCGGGCAGCGCTGGTGTCGACTGGGCGGGTGATCTATGTGCTCGGTCCGCTGGATGCTGACGAGCGCGTCGAGCACGCGCGTCAGGTATCCCGTCAGCAGGCGAGGAGCTACCTGGCGATGGTGAAGAGCGCACGCGACTTCACTGAACTCGAGGGGCTCCAGGCAGAGCGCGTCCCGGACGATGCTGACGACCCCTTCACCGAGGAGATCGATCGCCTCGGCAAGGGCGGGCCGGGTGATGGAGCCATGCTCAAGTCCACCGCCCGAACCATGGCCGAAGCGCTCGCTCGAGACTCAGCCAATGGAACTGACGATCCCCAGATCCAGAAGCAGCTTCAGGAGCACATCGAGTGGATGTGGAACGTGTGGTCTGGGATGGCGCATGGCTACGCGTGGCCGGACCTGATTCCGGGCGAGAAGAGTTCCGACCAGCACATCGTCCCTGGTCACTGGGTCGGCGACTTCTATCAACTCGCCTCGTTCACGCAACTCGCTCTGACCCAGTTGGGCGATGCCACGCTCGCGGCCCCATAGAAGGTGTGAACGAAAGGACTGAAACCCAGTTCATCATCGAGCCTGACGGGGTATGCGCTGTCACCGGGATCCGCCGGCGCCCTCTGGCGAGACTGGTGAGCCGAGGGTCGCCTAGATTGCACGTGCGACGCTGGGGGCGCGATCTGTGCAAAGTAGGCCGCGTGTCCTGCGCAGTCTTCGCTGCATCTCGACATCTGATGTCGAGATGCAGCGCAGATTGCAGAGAAGGCAGGTCTTTGCAGCAATAACTTCTCGTTATGGGTTCTCAAAAGTTCTTGTTATGAGTCGCAGTGCATCAGGGGCGAGGCAAGGGGCTTGGTGAAGCGCCCCAGGTTTGATGCCGCTCCTGTTTGAGTCCAGGAGGATGAGCACATGCCGAAGAAGATTGATCCCGAGCTACGCGCTCGAGCTGTCAGGTTGGTGACCGAGCACCAGCAGGAGTACCCCTCGGTGACCGAGGCGATGGTCGCGGTATCGAAGCAGCTGGGCGTCTCGCGGGAGTCCGTCCGCCGATGGGTCAGCCAGGCGGACATCGACGCCGGACGTCGCGAAGGCGTCAGCAGCCAAGAGCACCAAGAGATCAAGCGATTGAAGGCGGAGAATCGTCGGTTGCGCGAGGACGTGGCCGTGCTGAAGGCGGCGACGACTTTCTTCGCGGGGGAGCTCGACCCCCGCAACCGATGATCATGGGATTCATCGACACCATGAGGGCCCAGGGCCACGCGGTCGAGTCGATCTGCCGGGTGCTGCGCGAGCAGGGCTGCCGGATCGCTGCGCGGACCTACCGCAGCTGGAAGACCAGTGGCCGTGCCGTGGCCGCGCGGACCATGACCGATGCCCAGGTCATGGACGCGGTCCGTGACATCGCCTGGACCCTCGACCAGCACGGCCGGCGCAAGCTGACCCCGGAGGGTCTCTACGGCCGCCGGAAGATGACCGCCTGCGTGCGTCGCACCGTCATCGGTGATGCGTCGTTCGGGGCGGTGGACCGGGCGATGCGCACCCTTGGCCTGACCGGCGTGCGACGCGACAAGGGCGTGCGCACCACGATCCCTGCCAAGGACGGCATCCGCGCTGGTGACCTGCTCGATCGTGACTTCACCGCACCGGCCCCCAACCGGGTGTGGGTCACCGACTTCACCTACGTCAGGACGTGGGCTGGCTTCACGTATGTCGCGTTCATCGTCGATGTCTACGCCCAACGGATCGTGGCCTGGCATGCCGCGACTACCAAGCAGACCGATCTGGTGATGATCCCGCTGCGGATGGCGCTGTGGCAGCGTGGCCGCGAGAAGCACCCCACCGAGCCCGGTGAGTTGATCCACCACTCGGACGCCGGGTCGCAATATACGAGTCTGCGGTTGACCGCGCACCTTGCCCTGGAGGAGATCCGGCCCTCGATCGGATCGGTCGGCGACGCCTACGACAACGCGCTGATGGAAACGATCAACGGCCTCTACAAGGCCGAGTGCATCCGCACCACCGTCTTCCACGACGGGCCCTACAAGAGCATCGCCGACGTCGAGTACGCCACCGCCGGCTGGGTCGACTGGTACAACAACCGACGGCTCCATGGCTCGCTGGGCAACGTCCCACCCATCGAGTACGAGCAAGCCCACTACGCTGCCCTTAACCCCGAGCCGCAGCCCGTATGAGAGCGGCAGAGAACCTGGGTCGCTTCATGGAGCCACTCTGAGTCGTCCAAGGAGAAGACCTTCGAGGGATACGCCCAGGAGCTGGGGCTGGACATGAAGCAGTACCGCGCCAGCCTGAAGGACCCCGCCGCCGCGCAGCGCATCGAGCAGAGCACGAAGGATGCCCAGACACTGGGCGTCACCGGCACACCCACGTTCTTCCTCGACGGCAAAAAGATCGAGCCGACCACCATCGCCGACTTCGAGACCAAGCTTGATGCCGCAATCGAAGACTGACCCGACCGCTGTCACTCCGGCGGCTGCGGTCAACGCGCGTGGACTGGGCTGGCTGTACCTCGTCGGGGGCCTGATCGGGCTGCTCTGCGCTGTCGTGCTCCTCATCGAGAAGACCGAGCTGCTCAAGAACCCGGACTACGTCCCCTCGTGCAGCATCAACCCAATCCTGTCCTGCGGCTCGGTCATGGTCACTCCTCAGGCCGACGCTCTTGGTATCCCCAACCCGCTCATCGGAGTCACCGGGTTCGCAGCCCTCGCCATGCTTGGAGCAGTCCTGGTCAGTGCCACGAGCCTTCGTGCATGGTTGTGGGTGGCGACCCAGGCCGTGGTGAGCCTCGCGGTGGTGTTCATCCACTGGCTGATCTTCCAGAGCTTGTACGTCATCGGAGCCCTGTGCCCCTATTGCATGATCGTGTGGGTCGTGACCATCGCCGTCTTCTGGCACACCACCATCCACAACCTCCGGCGTCACCGGGGCTCCGTCGCTTCGCCCGCACACCGCGGTGTAGCGATGCTCATCGAGTACCGCGCAGCGGTCTTGACCGCCTGGTACCTCGTGATCATCGTGCTCATCGCTATCAGGTTCTGGGACTACTGGGTCACGCTCCTGTGATCACTGACCCGTGGACCGAATCGCAATCACGCCGAGAGGCCGAGCGGCATTCTCCAGCCACCCCGGCGCCAACGAACGACGACCCCGACACCTCGCCGCGCATCCACGCACACGCGCCGACAACCTCAGGAGCATGAGACCCGAATGACCGCACGTCGTCCATCCCGCCGAAGTCTCCTCACCGCGGCAGGTGCCATCGCTGCCACCGGTGCTCTCGCCGCGTGCTCCTCATCCGGCGCCGAGGATGACCAAGACCTCGGCTATCGATCCGGGGACGGCAGCGTGACCGCCTTCGACGAGTCCCAGCGGGGCGAACCGGTTGAACTGGCTGGTGAAACGCTTGACGGCCAGACGTGGGACAGCGCCGATCACCGTGGCAAGGTCGTCGTCGTCAACGTCTGGGCCAGCTGGTGCGGACCCTGCGCCAAAGAGGCCCCACACCTCGTCGCGCTCAACAAGGAGATGAAGGGGGAGGACGTGCAGCTCGTCGGGATCAACTTCCGAGAGTCCTCCGTGGCGACCGGCAGAGCACAAGCCAAGACGTGGGGCTTCACCTGGCCCTCGATCTACGACAAGTCCGGAATCACCTCGATCGCCATGCAAGGCAAGATGACCACCCAGCCCTCCACCGCTGTCCTCGACCGCCAGGGTCGTATCGCTGCGGTTGTCCTCGGAGCGACCACGCAGTCGACCCTCCGAGGCTTGATCGAGGACACCCTTGCCGAGGGGGGCCGATGATCGTCTCCTTCACGACCGGGCTCAGTGACCAGGTCGCCAGTGGGGCTCTGCCTCTTGCGGCGCTCGTCGCGGCCCTCGCCGGGCTAGTCTCCTTCGCCACGCCCTGCGTGCTGCCCCTCGTACCGGGCTATCTCGGCTACGTCACCGGCCTGTCCGACGTAGCACTGGAGAAGCGCAGCCGCGGCCGGATGGTCTTGGGCGCGCTGCTGTTCATCCTCGGCTTCACCCTCGTTTTCGTTCTTGCCTCGATGTTCGTCGCCACCGCTGGCCGCGCGCTCGTGGAGCACCGAGAGCTGCTGATGCGCATCGGTGGCGTAGTGGTGATTCTCATGGCCCTTGTCTTCCTCGGCGCCGGTTCGCAGCGGACCTTCCGCCTGCCGATCAAGCCCGCCACCGGCCTGACCGGGGCGCCCGTCCTCGGGGCCGTCTTCGGCCTGGGCTGGGCGCCCTGCATGGGCCCGACACTCGCCGCGGTCCTCGCGCTCAACCTCGCCGGCGACGCCTCGATCACCCGAGCTGTCGTTCTCGCCGTGGCCTACTGCCTCGGGCTAGGACTGCCCTTCATCCTCATCGCCGCGGCCTACGAGCGCTGGGCCCCGGTCTCGTCGTGGCTGCAACGACACCAACGCACGATCCAAGTCGTCGGCGCAACCCTGCTGATCATCGTCGGGACACTCCTGCTAACCGGCGGCTGGGATTCGATCGTCCAGCGGCTGCAAACCACACTCATCAGTGACTGGAAAGTGCCCCTCTGATGTGAAGGAGCGCGGCCCACTGATGTTCGTTTCCGAACCCAGTGGTGGCGCGGGCTGCTCGTCCCAGTGACGGATCGTGGCCTACGGGCTCTCCCGGTTCGTCGCCGACGACCGCCACGCACCGCCCGACGCCTTGAGCTCCCATCACGACGGGTGCTAGGCGCCCGCAGTGTCACTGACTTGCGCGACCGGCACGTCCCGGCAGCAACAATCTGGATGGCGATCGCAGGCGTGCACGATCACGCCGCGTTGGACCACACATCCACAATCCGCACATGCCATCTCCATGAGTTCAGGCTATCGAACCTTTGTTGAGGCAGGAGCTTTGAGCCTGGCGGTTCGTGCATCCGACTTCTGAAATCCGTGCCGTCCACTTCTGAAATCGAGAGCGGGCGCTCTACGGCATCACCCGTCTCACGGGTGGAATCCCCACCCACTGTCGTTCGTTTTAGGGCCGCGGCCGGCAACTGTCATCGTCCGAAGTTCATCGCGGCAAGGGTGTGAGCCCTGGTTGCTATAGCCCTCAGTTTCTCCAGTCGCGGTGTGCGGTGAGGATCCTCTTGAGGCGTGCCGCAGGAGGGCACCGCTGCGGTCACAGGAAGCAGCAGACCCGAACGGCGTCGCTTCTGTCGGGTCCTGCGGCAACGCCGTCGTGCAGCTGGGACACAGTGTCACGGAGGTCCTGCAGGGCGGCGATTTGAGTATCCAAGCCGGCCAGCCTCTCGGCGAGTAGACCCCGGACGTGCTGGCACGGGGCATCGCCAGCGTCTCGGATCCGGAGGATCTCGCGGATCTGAGCCAGGGTGAGGCTGGCGGCGCGCCCGCGGCGGATGAAGTCCAGACGCGCGATGCTCTTCGGGGTGAAGTCTCGGTAGCCGCCGGCGGTACGCGCAGCCGGGGGGAGCAGGGCATTGGCCTCGTAGAAGCGGATCGTCTTCGCCGTCGTATCACTCACCGCAGCCAGCTCACCGATCAGCACTGCCGCCCCCCCACGTTCTCGACTTCCTCGCCTTGACCTTGCCCTTAACTGGAACCCCCAGTGTGTCTTACGCGAGCTCGGATCGGACAGCGGGCACACGAGCGGCGACTGCGGACACGAAGCAGAGGGGCAAGCGACCATAGTGGCTAGGCGGACAACGGTGACAGCGCTGTTGCGGCAGAGGCCGTACCGGCAGCTGTGGGTGGCGCGGACGGTGTCGCAGTGGGGAGACGCGTTCAACACCGTCGCCCTGGTACTGCTCGTCTACTCCCTAACCGGTTCGGGCGTGGGCGTCTCGGGCGTGGTGATCGCGGAGATCATCCCGGTGCTCCTGTTGGCGCCGATCGCCGGCGCGGTGGTCGACCGGTTGCCGCGGATCCCGGTGATGATCGGCGCCGACTTGGTGCGCGCCGGGTTAGCATTCGCGCTGCCTTTCGTCCAGGGGCACGTGGCCGCGGTGTACGCAGTCGCGGTCGGCCTGTCGGCGGCGGCGGTGTTCTTCAACCCCGCCGCGCAGTCCGTGCTCCCCGCGATCGTGCGCGAACGGGACCTGGTCGCCGCCAACAGCGGGCTGTGGACCGCCGCGGTCATTTCGCAGGTCGTGCTCGCACCCCTCGCTGGGATCGTGGTCGTCAGCTTCGGCTACACCTGGGCGTTCTGGATCAACGCCGTCAGCTACCTGCTGTCCGCGCTGGCCCTGCGACGCCTGACCATCCCCGCCGCGCCAGCGATGACTACGCGCACCTCGTGGTATGCCGACGCCACCGCTGGGATTGCCGCCATGGCTGGGCATCGGCTGCTGCGGGCGTTGGCCGCTGGCCAGTTCTTGGCGGCGCTGTCCGCGGGAGCCACTGGTGCTCTGCTCGTCGTACTGGCCCAAGAACACTTGGCCCTGCGCCCAAGTGACTACGGGCTGCTACTGGGTGCGATCGGGGTGGGTGCGGCCCTCGGCCCGCTACTGCTGTCCCGACTGACCGACGACCCGCGTCGCCCGGTCTACGTCCTCGGACCCTTCGTTCTGCGGGCAGCCGTCGACGCAGTGCTCGCCACCGTGACCGGCCTCGTCGCCGCCACGAGCACCCTGCTCGCCTATGGCATTGGCACCTCCACAGGTGCCGTGACCTTCAACTCCCTGCTCCAGGCCGAAACCCCCGAGAAACTGCGTGGGAGGGTCTTCGCCGGCTTCGACATGCTCTGGCAGTCAGGTCGGCTTCTGTCCCTGCTCGCCGGCGGGCTGCTCGCCGACACGCTCGGTATCCGCGCCGTCTACTACCTCGGCGCCACCCTCCTTCTCGCCGCCGCGACCGCAGGATGGATCGGCCTACGCCAAACGACCACTATCGATGGATAAGGCTGTCCCGGTTCACCGACCAGTCACGCGACGCCGGACGCTGGACAGGTCGGGCCCGACTCCGGTGACGTCAGGTTCTGAGCCACACAGGGCCGTGCGGTGACGATAGGCAACGCGACTGGCTCCCAGGATGCCTTTGCTCCTCAGCGCCCGAGCGACAGGGAGATTGTGAAGCACGAGCCCTTCCCCGGACCGGGGCTGGATGCGGTGAGTCCTCCGTGATGCGCGTCGATGATGGCCTTGCTGATGGTCAGGCCGATGCCAGATCCTCGTTGGTCGTTGGTGCGGGCCGAGTCCCCGCGGTAGAAGCGTTCGAATGCGTGCTGTACCTGCTCGGGGGTCATGCCGTCGCCGGTGTCGGTGACGGTGATGATGGCCTCACCGTCTTCACGGGTGGCCGTCAGGGTGACTGTTCCGCCTGCAGGGGTGTGCCGGTGTGCGTTGGTGAGGAGGTTGGTCATGACTTGGGCGAATCGGACGGGATCGACCAGGGTCTCGAGTCCTGTCGCCTGGTCAACGTCCAGGACCAGGTTGATGCCCTTCTCCGAGTAGCTGTCATGCATGCCCCCGTAGGCCGCCCACAACAAGTCGGCCACCTTGTGGCGTTGGATGTCGAGGGCGAGGTGTCCTTCTTCGGCCGTGGAGACCTCGTTGATGTCCTCGGCCAGCCGCTCGAGTCGTTCCGTCTGGGCGGTCAACGCGAGACGAGAGTCATCACCCAGGGTCACCACGCCGTCGTGCAGTCCCTCGTGGTAGGCGCTCAAGGTCGCGATCGGCGTGCGAAGTTCGTGGGCGAGGTCGGAAAGCATCCGCCGTCGGGTGTCCTCGACTCCTTCCAAGCGGGCCGCCATCACGTTGAATGCTCCGGCGAGGGTCTCGAGCTCAGTCCCCGCACCGACATGAGGCACGCGGGTGGAGTAGTGGCCACGGCTCAGTTCGCGCGCGGCATCGGTCATCTGCGCCAGCGGTTGGCGCAGTCGTCGGGCGAGGAACCAGGCCACCGCAGTCGCCCCAGTCAGAGAGATGAGCAGACTCACACCCGAGGCGATGAGCGAAGCGTCCCGGTAGGCCATCTCGATGTGGACCAGCTCGGGCGCGTTCTCCTGGTGCCCCGCTTGGAGGAGGTGGTCGTGGAAGATCGGGGGGCCGATGACGGCGGCGACGAGACCGGCGGTCAGTGCTCCCGCAAGGAGTACCAGGATCTGGCCCGCCAGTAATCGAGGCGCCAGACCCTTGGAGAGCTTGTTGACGCGCTTGTTCATCCAGGCCCCATCCGGTAACCGATGCCGCGCACCGTGGTGATGTAGCGAGCGAGATCGGGGTTGTCTCCGAGCTTGCGTCGCAGGTGAGCGATGTGGACGTCGACCAGGTGCTCGTCGCCGACCCAGCCGCCACCCCAGACCTCTTCGATGAGCTGCGTGCGGGAGAAGGCCATCGCGGGTCGTTGGGCCAGGGTCATCAGCAGATCCCGTTCGGTAGGTGTCAGCGGAACTGGTTCCCCCTTCAGGTGGACCTGTTGCCCGAGCGGGTCGACCTGAAGGTCCCCGAATACCCATGGGGTTGCCGCAGCGGTGGAGTTGCCGGGGTTCCCGCCCCGTGGGCGACGCAGGACCGTCTGCACGCGTGCCACCAGCTCGCGCACGCTGAAGGGTTTGGTGACGTAGTCGTCGGCGCCCACGGACAGGCCGATCAGGGTGTCTACCTCGTCCGTCCGGGCGGTTGCGACGATGACGTAGCAGTCGCTGAAGGTGCGGATCTGGCGGCAGACCTCGATGCCGTCCAGTCCGGGCAGTCCCAGGTCGAGGATCACCACGTCTGGGGACTGCTCTCGTGCTGCGTGTACTCCGGCGACGCCGTCGTGCTCGACGGCGGTCTGGTACCCGCTGCGGGCGAGATAGGCGGCGATCATCTCCGCCAGCGTCTTCTCGTCCTCGATGATGAGCACCTTCGCCAACGGCTCGACAGGGCTTCGTGTGCTCACGACAGACAGTCTCACCCGAGGGCCGCACCACGGCCGACGTCAGCGGTGAATCGATGAGGATCTTCGTCAAACCTCAACGCGGCGACCACCAACCCATGACCTTCCTCCGAGAGTCTGTCCGTATGCTGGCTGAAGGTCGGCGCCAGGAAGGAGTCTCCCGATGATGTGGAACCAGGGCTGCGACATGATGTGGCTGGGCATGACCGCGGGGGTCCTCACCTTCTGGGTGATCGTCGTACTCGCCGTGCGTGCCCTCTTCCCCGGGCAGAAGAGGGCCGGCTCAGAGCCCCCTCGACCTGACGCCTTGACGCTTCTGGACGAAGGGCTGGCCCGCGGTGACCTGAGCGTCGATGAGTACGAGAAGCGACGTCATCTGATCATTCACGGCCGCTGACGTGCGTCGGCACATCGACACTTGGAAGGGAACTATGAACACCATCACTCGCCGTGGCCTGCTGATCGGCGGCCTCGGTGCCGCCGGCACAGTCGGTTTGGGAGCCTATGCCGCCACCCAGGGATCGAGTCCAAGTACACCGAAGGGCCCGTTCGGTGCCCCGACGCCTGTCTCACCTGACCGTGGCCAGGCGGTGGTGACCAAGACGTTGACCGCCAAGCCGATCACCCTCGACCTGGCGGGCCGCACCGTCTCGACCTGGGGATACGGCGACGCCGTGCCGGGCCCGCTTCTGCGAGCCAACGCCGGCGACTTCCTGCGCGTCACTCTCGACAACCAGCTGCCGGACGAGACCACCATCCACTGGCACGGTATTCGTCTGCGCAACCAAGCCGACGGGGTCCCCGGCATGACCCAGGACCCGGTGAAGCCAGACGCCTCCTACGTCTACGAGTTCACTGCGCCCGACCCGGGCACGTACTTCTTCCACCCCCACGTAGGCGTCCAGCTCGACCGTGGGTTGTACGCCCCGTTGATCATCGACGATCCGAAGGAGCCAGGGGACTACGACACCGAGTGGGTCCTTGTCCTCGATGACTGGATCGACGGAACGGGCACCACACCCGAGCAGGTCCTGGATGAGCTCGTGGCCAATGATTCCGGATCCGGTGGCATGGGTGGCATGGACCACGGCGAGATGGATGGCATGAGCCGAGGCACCACGGACGAGGCCGGGCCTTGGGGTGACGCCGGAGATGTGACCTATCCCTACTTCCTCATCAACGGGCGCCCGCCCGCAGACCTTGAGACGCTCACTGCCAAGCCTGGGCAGAAGGTTCGTCTGCGATTCATCAACGCCGCCTCCGACACCATCTTCGCCGTCGCTCTCGGAGGGCATCGGATGACGATCACGCACAGCGACGGATTCCCTGTCCAACCGACCGAGACAGATGCGTTCTACATCGGGATGGGTGAACGGTACGACGCGATCGTCACCCTTGGCGACGGGGTCTTCCCCTTGGTGGCCAAGCCGGTCGGCAAGACCAGCGGTGGCCAGGCCATGGCCCTGATCCGCACCGGAAGCGGCAGTGCACCCGGTGAGGGCGCCAACCCACGAGAACTGTCCGGGAAGGTCCTCATCGGCTCCGACCTCCGACCCACCCAGGCTGCCAAGCTACCCAGCAGGACTGCTGATGCGACCACGCGGCTGACCCTCACCGGATCGATGCAGCCCTACGCGTGGGGGATGAACGGGGCGCCGTTCGGCGAGAACGAACCGTTGACCGTCCAGGCCGGGCAACGACTGCGGATCAACGCCACCAACATGACGATGATGACCCACCCGCTGCACGTGCACGGGCACACCTTCGCCCTGCCCTCCGGGCTCAGGAAGGACACTGTCCTCATGGCCCCGATGCAGTCATTCGCCATCGACCTCGACGCTGACAACACAGGTGACTGGATGATCCACTGCCACAACATCTACCACGCCGAGGCTGGCATGATGATCGCCCTGAAGTACACCACATGAGGCCCCTTCGACGACGTGCTGTCCTTGGTGTCGCTACCGCCGCTGTCGTGGCGTTGCTGGCCGCCTGTTCGTCCACCTCCGAGACCGGGACGCCCCAGTCCGCCGGTAACCAGTCGTCGACCCCTGCAGGAGGCGCTGCGGCCGAACAGCCCACACCCATGCTTCATGTTCACGGGATCGCCCGACATCCGCTCACCGGCGACCTTCTCGTGGCCTCACACCAAGGCTTGTTCCAGAAGGTCGATGGCAAACTCGCCCGCATAGGGCCTGCCATCGACCTCATGGGCTTCACCATCGACGACGACGGCACCCTGTACGCCTCCGGCCACCCAGCGCCCGGCACCGATCTGCCCCAGCCAGTCGGTCTCATCACATCCCAGGACACAGGCCGGACCTGGCAGGTCGCTTCACTCGGTGGACGCTCGGACTTCCACGCCCTGACGGTCGGCCCAGACGGCGTCATCGGGTTTGACGGAACGCTCCGACACACCAGCGACAACACGACCTGGACCACGCGGGACATCCCCTCGCCGCCACGAGTACTGGCCGCTTCTCCCACGTCCGGGAAGTTGCTGGCCACCACCAGCGCCGGCCTGCTCATGAGCCAGGATCAAGGGGCGACCTGGAGCTCTCTCGACCCACCGCAGACCGCCGTCCTCGTCGCTTGGGCCGACGAAGAGACCATCGTGACCTCGTCAGCCGCAGGAAGACTCGCAACCAGCAGGGACGCCGGCCAGACCTGGACCCTTCACCCCAGGAGCATCGGTCAGGCCGAAGCGCTGTGGGCGGGCCGCACCAGCGACGGGCAGCTGGAGATCATCGCGTCTGTCGAAGGGCAGGTGATCAGCACCAAGGATGCAGGAACTACCACCCAGACGTTGGTTCAGTGACCTGTCGTCGCCGTCCCTGTGCATCAACGGGTGGCCTTCATCGAACCTCAACGAGAGCGGGGTCGAATCATCATCTCGCGACGTGAGGGTGGATGTGTCCGCAAAACATTTGGCGAAGGAGTCCCCATGACCCGACTTGCACGGCGCGCTGCCCTCGTGGTCGCGACAACCCTCACCGCAGGCACCTTGGCTGCCTGCTCCAGCGGCTCGGACGGATCCATGTCCGGGATGGACCATGACAAGACACCGATGAGCACCAGCGACACGTCCACGGCGGCGGATGGCCGGCAAGGTGACATCATGTTCGCCCAGATGATGATCCCCCACCACGAGCAAGCGATCACGATGGCCGACCTCGCTCTCGACCCTTCCGCCAAGGCATCACGGCAAGTCCATGACTTCGCCAAGGACATCAAGGACGCCCAAGACCCAGAAATCCAGACGATGGAAGGTTGGCTCAAGGACTGGGACGCCCCCACCCCAAGCTCTTCCGGCATGGACCACGGGTCCGGGATGATGACGCAGGATGAGATGTCCAAACTCGAGTCGGCCACTGGCGCCAAGTTCGACAAGCAGTGGCTCACCCTCATGATCAAGCACCATCAAGGCGCCGTAACCATGGCAGAGCAAGTTCTCACCACGACCGAGGACAACGCAGTCAAGAGAACGGCCAAGAGCATCGTCAAGGCCCAGAAGGCCGAGATCAAGGCCATGCAACGCGAACTCTGAGCGCGGCATGGCCTTGGCGAGTTCGGCCGGCCGGATCACGGTGGGCGCGCGACCCGCTCCCGATAATCGGTCAGGTGAGCGAGGTGATCAACTCGCGGCAGGCCTGCTCGCACCGCCGGCACGCCTCGGCACAGACGCGGCAGTGCTCATGCATCGAGGCATGCTCCTCACAGCTGTCACCGCACGACTTGCAGGCTGTCGCACAGGCCTCGAGGAAAGCCCGCGTGACGTTGGCGTCGTAACCTGTGTGGCGCGAAAGCGCTGAGCCGGTCGTTGTGCAGATGTCCGCGCAATCGAGATTGGCGCGGATGCATTTGGTGAGATCAGCGACTGTGTCCTCACTCAGGCAGGCGTCGGCACAGGCGGTGCACGTCTGGGCGCACTCGAAGCAGGCTTGGATGCACTCGATCAACTTGGCTCTGTCGATGCCACCCAGATCTTTCGGGTAGGTCTCGAGCATCTGCTCCACGGTGTGCATGTCTGTACTCCTTCATCAAATGGGGCGACGCGACAACGGTCCATGCGGCGCGTCGACGAGAGTCCTTGGGCTACCCCAGTGAGGTATGCCGAAACCTGCTCGTCTGGCACAGGAGCGGACAGCTGCTGGGCTATGTGCCCACGGTTGGTAACCATGCCCTGGTTCATGATGTCGGGACCTTGCTCGAACTCGTCCTGCTCCATCCGACGCAGCCGTACATACTGTCAGGGGGTAGTGGTATGAAGGTTCACGAGGAGAAAAGCACGAAGGATGGGAGTTGGCATGACGGCGGTCCATCGGAAGGTTCACGCGGCAGCGACTGCTGCGGCGGCAATTGCGCTGCTGGCAGGGTGGGGAGGAACGGCCGAAGATGACGCGACGCAGTCACCACAGTCGTCGATGACGTCTGACTCGTCCGCGTCCAGCAGTGGGACCAGCGAGGCTATGGGTGGTCACAAGACTGATGGCGGAGCTCCCCCAGAGGGTATCGAGCAGGCGAGTTCGCCGACGTATCCCGTGGGCACGAGGGTGACGTTGACTGCTGACCGCATGCCGGGGATGAAGGGGGCCGATGCGACCATCTCGGACGCCTTCGACACGACGGCCTACTCCGTCAGCTACACGCCCACGGAGGGCGGTGAGCGGGTCACGGACCACAAGTGGGTCGTTCACGAGGAGCTGGAGGACGCCGGCGACGCGCCATTGGAAGCGGGTACCGAGGTCGTCCTGGCTGCCGATCACATGGCCGGCATGGATGGCGCCGAGGCGACGATCGACAGCTCGACCGACGAGACGGTGTACATGGTCGACCTCACGATGGATGGCATGAAGATGACAAATCACAAGTGGGTCGTGGAGAGCGAGATCCAGCCAGCCAAGTGACCGGAACGGTGAGATGCTGCTGAGTGCGAAGGTCGTGGCAGACGACGCCCCCTTTGCGTCGATCCTCTGCTGCCTCACAGAAGTTTGTTGTCTACAGGTCAAGAAGGGCGGATCGCGGTGTACGGGATCGTGGCCATGGCGCTAGTGGCTGTATTCGCTGTCGCGTTCCTCTATGCGCTCCACCGGGCTGTCAATGTACTGGCCGAGCCACTGACGGTGCTCCCGGCGCAGTCGGGGTGGCTGCCCCAGGAACATGCGCTCTCCCGATTCCACGCCCGCTGGTATCCCGCCTCCATCGTCTTCCTCGCCTTCGACGTCGAGATGCTGTTCATGTACCCGTGGGCAGTGATCGTGGCCGAGGAAGGGATGACTGCGGTGGTGGAGATGTTCCTCTTCCTCGGAGCCCTGCTCATCGCCGTGACGTGGGCCTGGCGGGAGGGGGTCTTCCGATGGGCCTGACCCGAATCCTCGCCCATCTGGCGGTCAACTCCACCCATGTCCTGATCGTCGAGGCACCGGGTCACTGGCTCACGCGCGTGGAGCTCGAGCAGCAGATGGCGCTCCGAGGCTGGCGTGCGGCATGGACGCCGGCAAATGCGGACGTGCTGGCCGTGTGCGGTGTGCCAGGTCCCGAGCTGGCAGAACTCGCGGAGCGCCTGTGGGAACAGATGCCCGGCCCACGGGCGCGCGTCGACGTCGCCTCGCCGGCAGTTGTGGGTTCTACTCTCGAGGACGCGGCAACGCTCCTTCTCGATACCCCGTATCACCGGGCGGATGCCCGGGAGAGGGCGCAAGAGCCTCGGATTCCTGAGGACCACGGTCAAATGGGCCACGGTGGGCACGAGGGCATGGACCACGGTGGTCACGAGGGCATGAACCACGAGGGCATGGACCACGGTGGGCACGAGGGCATGAACCACGAGGCCATGGACCACGAGGGCATGGACCACGCGGGCCACGGGGGTCATGGCGGGATGGACATGGCCCCGGCCGGGATCGCGCTGGCCCAAGGTGGTCAGGACCGGGACGGTCTGGAGATGGATGTCCTGCATCTACCGCTCGGTCCCGTGCTTCCGTTTTGGCCGGCTGGGCTGGCGCTGCTCTGCTCGCTGCAAGGTGATGTCGTCGTCGACGCTGCGGCGTCCGTCGTTGACGGTGCGGGCCACGCAGCCAGCAGCAAGGAGCCCCAGACCCCACCAGTGCCTGCCTCTGCAGTGCGGTGCGATGGAGTCATGGCGCTGCTGGCGTTGGCCGGGGCGGATGACGCGGCCGCCCGTGCTCGCCGGGCCCGGGACGCCCTGGTGCGTGGCGATCAGGGTGCCGCCCGGGATGCCGTCGAGCGGTTGCACCGTACGGTGCGGAGATCGTGGTTGCTGCGCTGGTCCCTGCGGGGGGTGATGGTCCTCGATCCGTCCGATCTGGCACGGCACGACCTGCCGGAGGTTTGCCGAGGAGACGCCCACGACCGCCTGTCGTCCCTGGTGGAAGGGCTCCGGAGCGAGGTATGCGGCGCAGTCCCGGCGGCCGTGGAGTCTGGCGCAGTGCCGTGGGAGAGGATGCCGCAGCTGGTGACCGGGTTGGAGCTGGCCACCGTGCGTCTGGCCGTGGCCAGCTTGAATCTGGAGCCGTTCTCGACCGTCCAGGAGACGAGGCATGCCTGAGAGTGGGGTGGTGATCGTTGCTGTGGGGTGGGCCGTGCTGGCCGGCATCCTCCTGTGCGCTCTGGCCTACGTCGCGGTGACTCTCGATGCCGTGCTCTCGGCCCGGCAGCTGGGTGTGCGCGGCGGGTGGACCGCGCCCCTGAGCCGCGCTGCGCGGCTGTTGCGGCAACGCCGACGCACCACCGTGGCCGCGGACACCCTGCTGTGGCGAGTCGGCGGCGCCGGGATGTTCATCGGCGCGTTCTTGACGGTCGCGGTCATCCCGATGGGACGGTGGGTGCTGGCCGATCCCGATGTGGGCATCGTGTGGTTCAACGTCGTCGACGTCATGGTCTGGGCCCTGGTGTGGCTGACCGGGTGGGGCGCAAACTCCGCCCACAGCTTGGTGGGCGGCTATCGCTTCCTGGCCCATGGACTGGCCTACGAACTGCCGCTGATGTTCGCCCTGGTCGCTCCGGCGATCGCCGCCGGCAGCCTGGGTGTCGGGGACGTGGTGGCCGCCCAGGACGGCGCGTGGTTCGTGGTGTGGATGCCGGTCGCCTTCCTCGTCTACCTGGTGGGCGTGACGGGGTTCTCCGTGTGGGGACCGTTTGCTCCCGCGCTGGCAGCGGACATCGCCGGCGGGGTGCTGGCCGAGCTCTCGGCCGTGGACCGTCTCGTCTTTCAGGCTGGGCGCTACCTGTTCCTAACCGCTGGAGCGGCCTTCTCAGTGCCGCTGTTCCTGGGCGGTGGCGCCGGGCCGGTGTTGCCCGGCTGGGCTTGGGTGCTGGTCAAGACCGTGGTGGTGTTGGCCGTGCTGGTATGGCTGCGCCGAAAGGTTCCACTGTTGCGCCCGGACCGGTTCATGGAGATCGGGTGGATGGTGCTGCTCCCGGCGGTCGTGGCCCAGGACCTATTGGTGTCCCTCATCGTCGTCCGGGGAGGGTGACCCGTGCTGATCGGAGTGGCGTTCTGGGTGGTGGCCGTGATGGCCGTGGCCTCGGGCGTGGCCGTGTTCGTGGTGAACTCCATGGCACGAGCCACGTATGCCCTAGCCCTGTCGTTCATCGCCGTGGGAGTGCAGATCCTTCTGCTGGAGCAGGGCTACCTGGGGTTGATCACAATCTTGATGATGGTGATGGAGATGGCGGTGATGGCCGTCTACATGGTGATGTTCATGGGGATGAATCCTGCGCTGATGCCCATGGACATGACCCACGGGAAGAAGACCGCTATCGGTGCATCGGTCGGAGCCTTCGTGCTGCTGGCCAGTGGTGCGCTGTTTATCCCTTGGCCGCAGCGCCGTGGCGCCGCTTCCGAGGATCTCACTCGCGCGCTCGGTCTGGAGATCATGGGCGAGAAGATGCTGGTCATGGCCGTGCTGGGACCGGTCATGGTCGCGACCATCGTGGCCGGGGTGGTCCTGGCTACCCACCGCACCCGCTATGAGCGGTTCGGCGACGATCTGCGCCGCCACCCGGCCAACGACCCCCGACAAGGAGGTGTCGGCCGGTGACCCTCGAGGCTGTGCTGGTGGTGGCTGCCGCCCTGTTTGCGGTGGGCCTGTATGGCGCCCTGTCCCAGCAGGTCGTCGTGATGGTGATGATGGGCCTTGAACTGATGATCAACGGGGTGCTCCTGGCTGCCGCCGGGTTCTGGTTCTTCTTGGCCCCGGACCCGACTGGGCAGGTCCTGCTGCTGGTGGTGCTAGCCGCGATGACGGTGGAGATGGCCATGGGCTTCGCGGTGGCCACGCTGCTGCACCGACGGGCACAGACGGACATGACCGACATGGCCGAGGAGCTGTCCGGATGAGCGGGCCCCAAACTGCGCTGCTGGCGATGGTGGTACTCCCGGCCACCGTGGGTGGCGTGCTCGCCCTCGCCCGCCCGCACCGTGGTGCGGTACCGATCGCGCTGGTGACCTCCGGGCTCACGACTGTCTTGGCGTTCGCCACTGCGCTGGCGCGGCCGGCCGTGTCCTACCCCTTCGTTGCCGGCGCCGACTTTGCCCTGGACGTCGATGCCCTCGCGGCGCTGGTCGTGCCGATGGTCGCCACCGTGACCTTCCTGGTGCTGATCTTCGCGGCGGGAAACATCCGGGAGTCCCGGGCTCGATTCCACGGGCTGATGCTCATCTTCGCGGCGGCCGCCCTGGTCACGGCGACCGCCGCGACCATCCCGGCGCTGCTGTTCGCCTGGGAGGTGATGGGCGCGACCTCCTACGCCCTGATCGGGTTTTGGTGGCGCGACTCCGAGCGTGTCTCAGCGGGGCTGACGGCCTTCATCACGACGCGCACAGCTGACTTGGGCCTCTACGTCGCTGCGGGCGCTGCCCTGGCCGGTGGGGCGGGCATGGCCTTGGCTGACCTGCCGTCCGCGCAGGGGCCGTGGCGGGATGTCGCCGCCGCCGGGATCCTGGTGGCGGCACTGGGCAAGGCAGCGCAGCTGCCCTTCTCCTTCTGGCTCTCCGGAGCGATGAAGGGCCCCAGCCCGGTCAGCGCGCTGCTGCACTCCGCTGCGATGGTCGCCATGGGTGGCTACCTGCTGTTGCGCGTGGAGCCCCTGTTGGCCGCGACCGGGTGGGCCGGTCCGCTGACCGCGTGGGTCGGCGTGCTCACGGCGGTGCTCATGGGGCTGGTGGCGTTGGCGCAGCGGGATCTCAAGCAGTTGTTGGCCGCTTCCACGGCCGCCCAGCTGGGCTTCGTGGTGCTCGCCGCCGGTGTCGGCGCGGTCAGTGGCGGCGTCGCCCACTTGGTGGCGCACGCCTCGGTCAAGGCACTGCTGTTCCTGGCTGCGGGCGCCTGGCTGACCGCGTTGGGGAGCGAGGACCTGACGAAACTGCGGGGTGTCGCCCGTCGGTGGCCGGTCGTGGGGGTGGCCGCGAGCGTGGCGGCGCTGGCTCTGGCCGGGATCGCACCGTTGTCCCTGTGGGCGACCAAGGATGCTGTGCTCACGGCCGCGCTCGAGTCATCCCCGTGGCTCTACGCTGCAGGACTGGTCGCCGCGGCATTGTCGGCCGCCTATGCCGGCAAGGCCCTGTGGGCGATCTGGCGGCGCGGTGCCCGCGCCGAAGCGCGGGCCGACGACGCCGGCGAGGTAGGCGCCTGGGAGCAGGCCCCGCTGGTCGTGTTTGCCGTTGGCGCGGTCGTGCTGGGTGTGCTCGCCCTGCCTCCGATCAGTGGCATGCTCGCCGGCGCCCTGGGCGGCCACGCTCAGATCCCGACCGTCGAGCTGGCCGTCTCTGCCGTGATCGCAGTGGTCGTGGTGCTGCTGATGCTGCGAGTGCGTGCCCCCGCGCCGAGGTGGGCTCGGCGGTGGCTGGGGCTGGAAGCGGCGGCGCAGGCCGTCGTGGTGCGCCCGTCCTTGACCGTGGCGCACGCTCTGGCGCGGTTCGACGACCACGTCCTGGACCGGGCCGTGAATGCCGTGGCCGGGTCGGTCCCCGTGCTGGCGCGGTCAGCTGCCCGCGTCGACGACCACGTCCTGGACCGGGCCGTGAATGCCGTGGCCGGGTCGGTCCTCATGCTGGCGCGGTCAGCTGCCCGCGTCGATGACCACGTCCTGGACCGGGTCGTGTCGGCTATCGCCGGCCGGGTTCGCCGACTCGGGCACCTGGCGCGGGCCCCGCAGACAGGGGCCATCCACCAGTACTTCCTCCAGACCGTCGCGGTACTGGCCGCCGGCGCCGTGGTCTGGTCCGTCTACGCCGTGATGGGTTGAGCATGCTGAGTCTGATCGTCTTCCTTCCCCTGGCCGTCGCCGTAGTCGTGGCTGCGGTTCCCTCGCTCGGCGCCGCGGCCGCGCGGTGGGTGTGGGTCGCGGTCAGCGCCGTGGAGGTGGTGCTCGTCGGCGTCCTCTGGGCCGGGTATGAGGATCCGGGGCCGAACGGGTTGGCGTTCGAGGAGCAGGTGCCGTGGATCCCGGGGGTCGGCAGCAGCTACCACGTCGGCGTGGACGGGCTCTCGTTGCCGCTGGTGGCCATGACGGCGGTCATCTTCCTCGCGTGCGCCGTCTACGCTCTTCGGGACGGTGAGCGGCCCCGCGCGCAGACGGCTCTGTTCCTGTTCCTGCAGGGCGTGAGTCTCGGGGTGTTCGTGGCTGCCGACCTCATCGTGTTCTTCGTCTTCTTCGATCTGTCCATCGTGGGCATGTACTTCGTCATCGCTGGGTGGGGTCACGGGAATGCCGCCCGTTCGGCACTGAAGTTCTTCCTCTACACCTTCCTGGGGTCCCTCGCCCTGCTGCTGGGCTTCATCGGCCTGTACGTGGCCTCGGATCCCCACACCTTCGACATCCCCGAGCTCGTCGCGGCCACGCCGCTGGAGGACAGCCCGCTGGCCGGAGGGCTGGTGCTGGCGGCGATCCTGGTGGGTCTGGCCGTGAAGACCCCCACCGTGCCCTTCCACACCTGGCTGCCCCCCGCCCACACCGACGCCCCGGCCACCGGCTCGGCGGTGCTGGCCGGGGTGCTGCTGAAGATGGGCACCTATGGCTTCGTGCGCATCGCCATGCCGATCCTGCCCGAGGCGTGGCGGGCATGGGCCTGGGTGATCGTGGTGGTCGGCATCGTCTCGGTGCTGTACGGAGCATTCGTGGCACTGGCCCAGACCAACCTCAAACGCATGATCGCCTACACCTCCGTGAACCACATGGGCTACATCGTCCTGGCCCTGGGCGCGGTCGGCCTCATCGCCGGTGACACCGCCCAGGCCCGTTCGGTGGCCGTCACCGGCGCGGTTGTGCAGATGGTCAGCCATGGGCTGATCGCCGCCGCGCTCTTCCTCCTGGCCGGGGTGATGCGCACCCGCGCCGGCACCTACGACATGGGTGCCTACGGTGGCCTGGCTACACCCGCGCCGCGTTTCGCGGCACTGTTCGCGATCGCGGCGTTCGCCTCGTTGGGCCTGCCCGGGTTGTCCGGGTTCATCGCTGAGTTCCAGATCTTTGCCGGCAGCATCGCCGTCGCCCCGGTCACCGCGATCGCTCTGCCGGGCATCCTCGTCACTGCCGCCCTGTTCCTGTTAGCGCTGCAGCGAGTCTTCACCGGCCCCACGCAGGGCCAGTCGCCCGGGTTCGCGGACCTGCACGGTCGAGAGCTGTGGTCGATCGGCCCACTGCTGGCCCTGTCCCTGCTCATCGGCGTCCTGCCGCAGTTACTGCTCGGGGTCATCGAGCCGGCCTCGGCCGCCCTTGTCGACCTGGTCGGCAGGTAACCGTGGACGCCTCGATGCAGATGCGCCCCGAACTGTTGCTCCCGGAGATCCTCACCTTCCTCGGTGGCCTGATCGTCCTGCTGGGCGGCTCGTTCCTGCCCAGACATCGGCAGTGGATCGCCCGCGCCGTGGCCGCCCTGGCGCTACTGGGTGCCGCGACCGCGGCGGCCCTGGCCATGGCCGGGCCCGCGCAGACCGCATTCTCGGGAACCTTCGCCGTGGACACCGCCACCGGCGCCGCCCGGGTGATCGCCGCGTTGGCCACCCTGCTGGTCCTGGGCGTGGCCTCCGGAGAGATCGCCGACTCCCCCCGGGAGTCCGACACCTACGCCCTGCTGCTCTTCGCCACCACCGGGGTCATGGTCCTGGCCGCGACCACCGACCTGCTCGTGCTCATCGTCGGATTCCTCCTGGCCAGCATCCCCCTGTACGGGATCGTGGGCCTGACCGGCGGTCGCTCAGGGGCCGAGGCCGCCATGAAGACCTACCTCATGGGTGCGCTGTCCGGGATCCTGCTCATGCTCGGGGTCACCCTCCTCTACGCCCTGACCGGCGCCACCGACTACGCCCGGCTCAAAGACGAACTACCTGGCGCCCCGGCCGCAGCCGTGGGCGCGGGCGTGTTGTGCGTGCTCACCGGGCTGCTGTTCAAGGCCGGCGGAGCGCCCGTCCACTTCTGGATCCCCGACGCCGCACAAGGCACCGGCGTGACCGCCGCGACCTTCCTCACCACCGTGCCCAAGATCGGAGCACTGGTGGCCATCTACCGGTTCGTGGCCACGATCTCTGCCGGGAACGAGACATGGTTGATCGTCACGGCAGCCCTGGCCACGGCCTCGATGTTCCTGGGCAACCTCGCCGCCTACTGGCAGCGTGATCCCCGCCGGCTGCTGGGCTGGTCGACCGTGGCCCAGGTCGGGTTCCTCCTCGTTCCTGTGGCCGCCGCCGGCCGCAGTGACCTCGCCCTGCCCTCACTGCTGTTCTATCTCGCCGCCTACGCCCTGACCAACGTGGCCGCCTTCGCGGTCACCGCGGCCCTTCCCGAGCGCCGAGACCTGACCGCCTACCGCGGGCTGGTCCACGAACGCCCCGGGCTCGCACTCGCCCTGCTCGTCGCACTGCTCGGCCTAGTGGGCACCCCACCGACGGCCGTGTTCGTCGGCAAGCTCACCACCGCCACCGCCGCTTGGGACGGTGGACACAGCTGGCTGGCCCTGCTCGTGATGCTCAACAGCCTGCTCAGCCTCTTCTACTACCTCCGCTGGTTCGGTCCCGTCTTCGCCCGCCCCACCCAGGAATCCGCGACCCGTCGCCGCACGGGCGGGGACGCCTGGGCTGCCGCCACCGCCGGTGTCGCCGCCACCGCGAGCCTGGCCCTCGGGATCGTTGCCGGCACCCTGTGGACGGCTCTAGAGGGGCCGTTGCTGCTCTAGTGTCGCGTTCCTGAAGTGCTTGGGGGCTTAGCATCTGGAGAGCGCTCCTGATGCAGCAAGTGGCAGACAACTTGCTGTTTGTTGCTGCGGATCGGGACGTCGTACTTGTCTAAGGATGCGGCATCAAGTGCGACGTTGAACGTAGCGGTTCGGTGTGAGTGGAAGCAGTGACTGCGCTCTAGGGGGTCCCATGCTCGTGCCATGCCTCACATGCAGCTTCCACGGAGGAGTCTCGACCCCGCACGTCTCTACCTGCACGTTGCAGAGGGGTCGTCGCCGAGCTTCGTGAGCGCGTACTCCTCCATCGCGGCCAACTTGGCCCAGACGTCATCCCGGCAGATAAGGGAACGGTCTCCTCGGAGGTGAATTCTCGCGCCATGTGCCGAGAGTGCGGGCCCTTCGAGCCCAGGGCCTGGCCATCCGTGTCAGTGCCCTGTGTGGCGCAAGTCGCTAATGCCCGATTCTGAGCCCGGTGACGAGTGTGCGGTGACGATCGTCAACCGCAACACCTGCGCGGCGCGACCGCTCACCGCTTCATAGACCGTCAGGAGACCATCGAGCCAGTACGCGGGGCTCCGCCGACGTCACTGCCGTCGTGACCTGCGATATTTGGGCATGGCGCCGATCACCCGCAGTCTGGTCAGCGCCGTCGCGCTGCTCGCTGTGCTGGGTGCGCCCACCGCGTCGGCGAGGGACGACGGCCGCGCCGCGTCGCAGGTCGAGCAGGTGTGGGTGCCGGTCGGCGCCGAACCCGACGGTGACCCTGTCCGCATCGATGCCGATATCTACCGCCCTGCCGAGGACTCCGACGGTCCCCACGAGGCGGTGCTGCTCGCGCACGGGTTCGGTGGCAGCAAGGATGCCCTGGCGGAGCAGGCAACGGCCCTGACCGACGACGGGTACCTCGTCATGACCTACAGCGCTCGAGGATTCGGCGACTCGGGAGGCGACGTCCACCTCAACGACCCGGACTACGAGATCGCCGACGCCCTCGCGCTGATCGACCTCCTCGCGGAGCAGCCCGGGGTGCGCCTGGACGCCCCCGGCGACCCCAGGGTGGCCGTCGCCGGCGGGAGCTACGGCGGTGCGCTCGCCCTGATGGCAGCCGGAGCCGATCCTCGCGTCGACTCCGTGATCGCATCCATCACCTGGCACGACCTGTCCGACGCCTTCTTCCCCCAGTCAGCGCCGCAGGTCAGTCAGCCGGGGCCCTTCAAGGCACTGTGGGCCTCCAACTTCTTCATCAGCGCCTCCGGCGGCGCGCCGGGTGGGTCAGGTGCAGATGGGTTGTGTGGAGGCTTCTCCCCACAGGTGTGCGACCTATTCACCACGGCCGCCGAGACGGGCCAGGCCGATCCCGACCTGCTCACACTGCTGCGCAGGCACAGCCCGGCCGCAACGCTCGCCGACATCGAGGCGCCGGTCTATCTCGAGCAAGGCATGGCCGACTCGCTCTTCGGGACCGATCAGGCTGATGCCAACGCCCGTGCCCTGCAGGAGGCCGGCGTGCCCGTGGCCGTCAGCTGGTTCAACGGCGGACACGACGGCGGCGGTCGGCCCGGCCAGGAGGAAAGGCAACGAGAGCGACTCGCCACCTGGCTGGACGGCACCTTGCGCGCCGACGGACCCGTCACCCAGGAGAGCCTGCCGGTCCCTGCGTTCAGCTACGCGATGCCCCCTTCGCGCCGTCGCGGTGAGGCTCAGGGCGAGCAGGTCGTCGAGGCGAGGACCTACCCGCCACCGGACGCCGACCGCGTGGAGCTACCGCTGACGCCGGTGGCAGGCACCGACCTGATCAACCCTCCGGGGGGAGTGCCCAGGGCCACCACGGCCGTGCCTGGTCTGGGCTCCCTCGACAGCCTGTCGTCGAGCCTGTCGACCTACCCGCTGGCCGCGCTGCCGGGGCAGTCGGCGGCCTTCGACACCGAGCCCCTGGACCAGAGCCTGACCGTGGTCGGTCAACCCCGGATCGATCTCGAGATCACCTCGACCGGACCCAGCAGCACCCTCTTCCTGTCCCTGTGGGAGGTGGAGAGCTCCGGACCGGTCCTCCCGAGACGACTCGTGGCCCCCGTCCGGGTGGACGTGACCCCAGGGCAGCCCACCACGGTGACGGTGGACCTGCCCGGCGGTACCTGGCAGATGCCGACGGGCTCGACCTGGCGGGTGCTGGTCACGGCAACCGATGCGGCGTACTCCGGTCCGGACGAGGTGCGTGCCGACCGGGTGCGGGTCACCGGCCCCGGCCTGGTCGTCCCGGTCGCCACCGGTGCCACAGCGGACTCGAGCAGCCCCTGGGATCGCGAGACGGTCGGGACAGCCGGTGCGCTGGCCCTCCTGCTGCTCGTGCTCGGCGTCCTGGCCCTGCGGTCCCGCCGGGCCCCGCACCCGGTGCGCGAGGACCTGGCCGACGTGCCCCTGGCCATCGAGGGGCTGGTCAAGGCCTACCCGGACGGGCACCGGGCCGTCGACGACGTGAGCTGGCGGGCAGAGCGCGGTCAGGTCGTCGGGCTGCTCGGGCCCAACGGCGCCGGCAAGACCACGACCCTGCGGATGGTCATGGGGCTGATCCGTCCCGACGCAGGGACGGTGCACGTGCTGGGGCAGCCCGTCACCGCAGGTGCCCCCGTGCTGCGCCGGGTCGGCGCGCTGGTCGAAGGGCCAGGCTTCCTGCCCCACCTGAGCGGACGCGCCAACCTCGTCTCGTACTGGGCGGCCACCGGCAACCCCGCAGGGGAGGCACGGATGGACGAGGCGCTGGAGATCGCCGCGCTGGGGGACGCCATCGACCGCCCGGTCAAGGCCTACAGCCAGGGCATGCGCCAGCGCCTGGGCATCGCCCAAGCCATGCTGGGCATGCCCGAGGTGCTGATCCTCGACGAGCCGACCAACGGCTTGGACCCGCCGCAGATCGCCGCGATGCGCCCGATGCTCGCGAGATATGCCGAAGGGGGGCGCACCGTCGTCGTCTCCAGCCACCTGCTCGCCGAGGTCGAGATGACCTGCTCGCACGTCGTGGTCATGCACGCCGGACGGGTCCTGGCCGCCGGCTCGGTCGACGAGCTGGGTGTCGCCGAGGGACGCAACCTCGAGTCCGTCTTCCTGTCGACGATTGCCCGAGCCGGGGACGGCTCAGACCTCAACCAGGTGCGGCCGCGGTGAGCCGCCCGCTGAGCCTGCGCGTCGAGCTGCGACGGCAGATCACCCGACCCCGCACCCGCTGGACCTACCTCGTCCTGCTGGCACTCCCACTCGTCGTGGTCGCCGCCTTCACCCTGGGCGACGACAGCAACGAGGGACAGAACTTCGCGGACCTGGCCACCACGGGCTCGGCCAACTTCGCCGTGTTCATGCTGCTCGTGACCGCCGAACTGCTCATCCTCATCCTCGCCGCCCTCTTCGTCGGGGACCCGGTGCCGGCGGAGGCCTCGTGGTCGTCCCTGCGCTACCTCCTGACCGCCCCCGTCCCCCGGGCCAGACTGCTCACGAGCAAGCTCCTCGTCGGGCTGGGCCTGACTGCCTTCGCGGTCCTGCTCCTACTCGGATGGGTCCTGATCGTGGGTGGCATCTTCTACGGATGGGAGGCCCTGTCGCTGGACGTCGGCGGCTCCCTGACGTGGAGCCAGGTGCTGCCCCGTCTCGCGGCGAGCGCCGGCTACGTCTTCCTCGCCCAGCTGCCCTTCGCCGCGATCGCCTTCTGGATGGGTGTGCGCACCGATGCGCCCCTGGCCGCGGTCGGCGTCGCGGTCTTCGCCGCGATCGTCTCCTCGATCCTGGACTCCCTGAGCGCGCTCGGGGACTACCGCCGGGCACTGCCCAACCACTACGCCCGGGAGTGGATCGGCCTGTTCGGTCCCGACGCCGACTACGGCGCACTCCTGCCGGGGGTCCTGTGGGCGCTGCTCTACGCGACGGTCTTCCTCGCCCTGGCCTACCGGCACTTCGCCCGCAAGGATGTGCTCAGCTGACCGCTCCGGTCGCGGCCGTTGACCTGATCGTTCGTCCCTGCAGGCCATGGAGCGCGTCGCCTCGGATCCCCTTCCGTGGTCCGTGCAACAGTGGGCGCATGACGCCCTGCCGCCTGCACATCACCGGCGCCAGCGGGACCGGCACGACCACGCTCGGCCGTCGGCTCGCCACGCAGTGGGCGGTGCCGCACGCCGACTCGGACGACTACTTCTGGGTGCCGACCTCGCCGCCGTACACGACCAAGCGCGAGGAGGCCGCGCGGATCCGCCTGATGCGCGAGGTCTTCGTCGGCCGCGACGCCTGGGTGCTGTCCGGGTCGCTCATGGGGTGGGGCGACCCGCTCACCGAGAGCTTCGATGCGGTGGTCTTCCTCTCCGTCGACCACGACGTGCGGATGAGTCGCCTCCACGCCCGGGAGGTGACCCGCTATGGCTCGCGCATCGAGCCCGGCGGCATGCACGAGAGCGCGCACCGCGACTTCATGGACTGGGCGAGCGGTTACGAGGACCCCACGACAGATGGCCGCAACCGGGCCCAGCACGAGGCGTGGCTCGCCACCCTGACCTGCCCGGTGCTTCGCCTCGACAGCACCCGAGGAGCCGACGAGCTCGTGGCCGAGATCGCGGGGTAGCGCCCCCCTTCGCCGCGCCGGGTCTCAGACCTCGTCGCGCTCGTCCTCGTCGTCCGGGGCGGGCTGCGACTGCTCCCAGACATCGGCGGGATTGGCATCGTCGCTCAGCCCGATGGGCTCCTCGGGCAGGCTCTGACCGTCCTCGTCCTGCGTGCCTGTCGACAGTCGTTGGTCGGCGGCATCTGCCTCGGGGACGTCGTCGGGGAGATCGTCCGCGGGCTCCGGTGTCCGAGTGCTCATGATCGCTCCTGTGCGCTGGGTGCGGTGGGTCCTCGAGGCTAGCGAATCCGCGCCCTCTCGGTCACGGTGACAGGATCGCCGCGGGGCGCCTCGAGGCGCGACCCACCGCGCGGACCGGTGGCTCGCCGTGACCCGTTCACAGCCCCAGCTCGCTGAGTCCGGGGTGATCGGGAGGTCTCGGCGTGCCAAGCTCCCAATGGAACTTGCGGTCCGCCTCATCGATCTCCAGGTCGTTGATGCTCGAATGCCGCCAACGCATCAATCCGTTCTGGTCGAACTCCCAGTTCTCGTTTCCGAACGATCGGTACCACGATCCGGTGGTGGCCTGCGACTCATAGCAGTAGCGAACGGCGATCCGGGTCTCGGTGAATGCCCAGAGCTCCTTGATCAACCGATAGTTCAGCTCGCGGGCCCATTTGTGTTCCAAGAACTCGATGATCTGCTCGCGACCCTGGACGAAGGATGTCCGATTACGCCACCAGCTGTCAGCAGTGTACGCCAACGCGACGCTGTCGGGGTCCTGCCTGTTCCACGCGTCCTCGGCGCCGCGGACCTTCTGAGTCGCGGTCTCGAGGGTGAACGGAGGGGTGGGCGGTTTGATCGTCATGACGAGCCTCCAGGTGACTGTCTCAGCGTAAGGCCACGAGTCTCAGGCCAGCGTGAGGAAGAGCTTCTCCATCGCCGCGCGGTCCTCCTCGTTGACACCGTCGGGGGAGGAGAGGCACTCGCGCAGGCCGGAGGAGACGATGGCGAAGCCAGCTCGGTCGAGGGCCTTGCTCGCTGCGGCGAGCTGGGTCACGACGTCCTTGCAGTCGCGACCCTCCTCGATGAGGCGGATGACCCCACCGATCTGCCCCTGCGCCCGGCGCAGCCGGTTGACGACCGGGCCCATCTCGTCCATGTCCAGCGTGACCATTGTGTCTCTCTCCTTCGTGATCAGGTGCGTCAGGCGATGTGGGTGGGGATCGCTTCGAGCGCAGCGCGCAGGCGGGTGTCCGCCTCCTGCGCGACGGCCTGCAGGCCCTCGTTGCCGGTGACGCCGACCATCATGCCGGGGTCGACCGCCTCGACGATCGTGCGTCCGTCGTCGCCGTCGGCCCGGACGACGACATTGCACGGGAGCAGCAGCCCGATCGAAGCCTCCACGGCGACGGCCTGCTCCGCCAGCTGCGGCCGGCAGGCGCCGAGGATCACCTGGGGTGCGATGTCGGCCCCGACCTTGGCCTTGAGGGTCGCAGCCAGGTCGATCTCGGTGAGCACCCCGAAGCCCTGGTCGGCCAGCGCGTCACGGGTGGCTGCCAGCGTCTGATCGAACGGAGCGTCCACGGTGGTGGTGATGGCGTATCGCATGTCGTCTCTCCCTGTGTCGTGCGGCCTGTCCGACCGTGTTGACACCATACCCCCGGGGGTATTAATTTGTCCATGGTGGCCACAGCGCGAGCTGCCGTGGCCACGCCAGCTGACCCACCCCCTTCCCCAGCTCCAGGAGATCCCCATGTGCCGTCAAACAACCTGCCGTCAGTGCGGCAAGACCAGCTGGGCCGGCTGCGGCCAGCACGTCGACCAGGTCATGAAGGGAGTGCCGGGCAGCCAGCGGTGCCCCGGACACTCCGCTCCGGCGAAGGGGGCCGCCGCCTCCCGCAACCCGCTCGCCCGCCTCTTCGGCCGCGGCTGATCCACCCGGCGCCGTGCCCCTTGCTGTCATCCCCCTCGGCCTGGTCATCGGCCTCGCGCTCGGTGCCCTCGGCGGAGGAGGGTCGATCCTCGCCGTCCCCGCCCTGGTTCACGTCCTGGGACAGGACCCGGTCACCGCGACCACCAGCTCACTGCTCATCGTGGGCATCACCTCCCTCCTCTCCCTGCCGGCGCACCACCGTGCGCAGCGAGTGAGGTTCGGGCAGGGGGTGGCCTTCGGTCTGCTGGGGACGGCCGGCTCGTTCGCCGGGTCGGCGGCCTCCCGGGCGGTGCCGGGTGAGGTCCTGATGACCGTCTTCGCCGCGCTCATGGTCGTGGTGGCCGTCCTGATGCTGCGGCGCAGTCGCCACGGCCCCCGGGGGAGCGCCGACCTCGGTCCCCACGAGCCGATACTGACCGTGCGCCCTCTGACCTGCGCCTGCCCGCGCGTGATCAAGCTGGTCGTCGCGGCAACTCTCGTCGGCCTGCTGACCGGGTTCCTCGGTGTCGGGGGCGGCTTCGTGCTCGTCCCGGCACTGGTGCTCGTCCTCGGCTTCACCATGCCCGCGGCTGTCGGCACCTCCCTGCTCGTCATCGCGATCAACAGCGCGACGGCGTTGGCCGCCCGGGCGCAGCAGGGCATAGGTGACCTCGACTGGCCCATCATCGTCGGTTTTGCCGCGGTCGCCGTCGTCGGCAGCCTCCTCGGCAGCCGTGTCGCCGACCGGCTTCCGGCGGCTCGACTCTCACAAGCCTTCGCGGTCCTCGTGCTCGTCATCGCCGCCTTCACCGCCACGCAGTCCCTGCCGGCACTCCTGTCCTGACCCACCCCCTTCCGGACGTGCCCCATGACCACCACACCCCGCATCCCCGAAGGAGCGACTCGATGATCCTCACCCAGTACTACCTCAGCTGCCTCTCGCATGGTTCCTACCTCATCGCCGACGAGGGCAGCCGCAAGGCCGTCGTGGTCGACCCGCGACGCGACATCAGCGACTACCTCGCCGAAGCGCGGGAGCACGACCTCGACATCGTCGGTGTCATCAACACGCACGTGCACGCCGACTTCGTCGCGGGTCACCTCGAGCTGGCCGCCGCGACCGGCGCCTGGATCGGCTACGGGCCGACCGCGGCCGAGCGGGCCGAGTTCGTGGTGCGGCCCCTCGCGCAGGGGGACCGCATCGAGCTGGGTGACGAGGTCACCCTCGAGATCCTCGAGACGCCAGGCCACACCTGGGAGTCGATCAGCGTGCTCGCGCTCGAGCACGGCAGCCCCCACGCCGTGCTCACCGGTGACTCGCTCTTCATCGGCGGCGTCGGACGACCCGACCTCGTCGTCTCCGACGGGTCGACGCCGCAGTCCTTGGCGGAGGCCATGTACAGCACCCTGCACGACGTGCTGCTCTCGCTGCCCGACGCGACGAAGGTCATGCCCGCCCACGGCGCCGGCTCGTCCTGCGGTCGGGGCCTGTCCGACGAGCTCGAGTCCACCATCGGGGCCCAGCGCGTGACCAACCCCTTCGCCGCAGCGATGCCCGTGGACGAGTTCGTCCGGATGGTCACCACCGGTCAGCCCTCCGCGCCGCCGTACTTCCAGGTCGACGCGGCGCTCAACCTGCGTCAGCGCGAGCTGCTCGACCCGGACGAGACCGTCGTCCCCTTCACCCCCGCCGAGGTGCGCGCGGCGATCGAGGGCGGGGCCATCGTCGTCGACACCCGCTCCCCGGAGGACTTCGCCACCGGACACCTCGTGGGCTCGCTCAGTGTGGGACTGGACGGACGCTTCGCCGAGACCGCTGGGATGGTCCTGGACCACGGCGACGAGATCCTCGTCCTCGCCGAGCCCGGTCGGCACGCGGAGGCGGCGCTCCGGCTGGCGCGCATCGGCTTCGACACCGTCATCGGCCACGTCGCAGGTGGGCCGGCCGCGCTGGCACAGGTCCCCGACGCCGTCGTCTCGGTCGAGCGCGTCGAGGTCACCGGCTGGGACGAGCTGGCCGACCAGACAGTCGTGCTCGACGTGCGCAATGCCGGCGAGCGCGAGGGCGGTCAGCTCATCCCCGGGGCCATCCACATCCCACTGGCCGAGCTCGCCCGTCGTCACCGTGAGCTGCCTGCCGAGCGGCCGGTGCTCGTCCACTGTGCCGGGGGCTGGCGCTCCTCGGTCGCCGCGAGCCTGCTGCGGTCACGGGGTCACGCCGAGGTGACCGATCTCGTCGGTGGCTACGCAGCGTGGGCCGAGCGGGAGCGCGCCGGGGTGTGATCGTCGCGGCCTGTCCGCGCACCGCACCGAGGTCGACGCAGCACTCGCGTGGGTCCCGGTGGGGCACTCGTACTCGCGCGCTCAACGCTTCAGGCCAACGCCGTCAGCCACTCGCCGACGTGACCAACCCGGGTCACCGCGGGATGGAAGTAGAAGACGCTCTCGTGCTGGATCGGGCCCACGACGACGATGTGCCGGACGCGTCCGCCTCCGGTTGCCGAGGCCAGGGCTGCGCCCAGCTCGACGAACATCCCCCGCCCGTCGTGCTCCGAGGTCGTCGCGTGCGATTCGGGCCGACGCATGGGGTGCGCGACCGCCCGGCTGCGTGACCACCCAGTGTCAGCCATCCGGTCTGCAACCCCGCCCGGCGTGCGACCTCGTGGGGGCAGGATGGGCGGATGGCTGATCCGCGCACGACACTCGAAGAGGAGCGGAGGGAGACCCTCGCCCGCCTCGCGACGCTCACCGGGGACTTCACGGCCATCGTCGAGGCGAGCGAAGGGAGCAATGCCGACGACGAGCACGACCCTGAAGGCGCGACGATCGCCTTCGAGCGCTCACAGCTGGACGCGCTCGTCCAGCAGGCGCGCCACCACCTGACCGAGATCGATGCTGCGCTGGAGCGTATCGACGCCGGCACCTACGGGACCTGCGAGCGGTGCGGCGCGCCGATCGCACCGGGCCGGCTCGAGGCGCGGCCGGTCGCGCGGACCTGCATCGAGTGCGCGTCCACCTGAGGCGACGTGTCTACTCGGGGCCGGCTCCAGGTCTCGTGTCGAGAGACCGGGCAGATCGAAGACCGCCGCCCGGCCCGCTTCGAGGAGTGTCGTCGTGACACGGTCGCCGCGTGATCTCGTCGGGCGCGCGTGTGCGAAATGTGGGGGCGGGGCGGCGGCCCCGGTGTGGCAGTCACGGGGTCATCACACTCTCCGTCAGTGACCGCGGGTCGCTTGTGCGGAGGCGAGCGCTGCCTCGCCCACGGTTCGAGGGTCGGGGCGAGGTGCGCCGTGGCCGAGGGTGCTCGTCGGGCATCGAAGGGGCCGGTGCCTTGCCGGTGTCGTCGATGCCCGCGGCAGGTGGTCACCCGCGGTGGGCCGGACCCGATGATCGCCTCGAACTCCAGGAGCAGCAGCTCTTCGTCCTGCAGGACGACGTCGACAAACCGCTCGCGGGTGGTGTCGAGGATGTCGTCGTGCTCGATCATCGCCATGGTCATGTCGCACCCCTGATCACGCGTCGATCGCCGTGTGACCACCGCCCCGGGAGGTGATCTGGATCTTGCGGGGCTTGGCCTGCTCGGCCACCGGGATCCGCAGTGTGAGGACACCGGCGTCGTAGGCGGCGTCGATGCTGCTGGTGTCCAGGTTGTCCCCGAGGATCAGCTGCCGGGTGAAGGTGCCCCTGCGCCTCTCGGCAGCGATCATCTCCTGTCCAGCGTCTCTGGCCGGGCGCTCCGCCCGCACGGTGACCACGTTGCGCTCGACGTCCAGGTCGACGTCCTCCGCCCGGAGGCCGGGCAGGTCGAACTCGACGACGAAGGTGTCACCCTCACGCCACGCATCCATCGGCATCGATGTGGGGGCCAGGCTCCCGTCACCGCGAAACAGCTGCTGGGTCACCCTGTCCAACTCGCGGAACGGGTCGGTGCGCATCAGCATCTGCGTCATCTTCGGACTCCTTCCTCGTGTTGACCACCTCCACAATCTGTGACGGTGGTGATAGATTTTTTATAGCAGACACCAAGGACGTACTCAAGAGGCACTGGAGAATCATGACGACGGACCCGGCACGAGGCGTGTACGGCATCTCGGTGGCGGCCGACCTGGTGGGCATGGGCTCGCAGCAGCTGCGCTGGTACGAGACGCAGGGGCTGTTGAGTCCGGATCGCACCGAGGGAGGCACCAGGCGCTACAGCGAGGACGACCTGGTGCGTCTGCGCCGCATCGACGTGCTCCTCGACGCCGGACTCAACACCGCCGGCATCTCGATGGTCATCGACCTGCAGGACGAGGTCGATGGTCTGCGCGAGGAGCTGGCGAAGGGCAATCTCGACACCTGATGTGAGGACCGAGGAGGGCGAGCATGACGACCATCTCCGAGCACCGATCGGCGACGACGCTCGAGCGTCCCATCGGCGCAGGCGGGCCCGCTCCGGGAGCCCAGCGCCCGACGGCCGCCGCGTCTGGGACCGACCT
The DNA here is from genome assembly GCF_004295485.1 of Janibacter limosus. Classification (NCBI taxonomy): domain Bacteria; kingdom Bacillati; phylum Actinomycetota; class Actinomycetes; order Micrococcales; family Intrasporangiaceae; genus Janibacter; species Janibacter limosus. Next base: position 3,392,174 of record NZ_CP036164.1, read on the forward strand.
CTGCATGCTCACCGTGAGGGAGCTCATTGCCCAGCTGGCGCGTAGCGAGGACCAGCTCAAGCTCGCTCGCCTGCAGCAGGGTGAGCAGCAGGTCGGCTCGATGCGACAACTGCGTGACCGGCAGGCAGCGATCATCCGGGAACTGCGGTCCCGGCCGGCCTGAGCCGCCGTACCGCTTGAAAGGCTGTACCGCCTCCCCGGAGGGGGGCCAGTCCGCGAGCAGGCGGGAGCGACCTCGTCGAGCCGGCGAGCCAGCTCATCGTCGCGTCGAGCGACTCGGCGACCGGTCGGCCGATGCCGCAGTTGGCGAACCAGGCGTAGCCACCCCCTTCGGGGCCGCAGCCCTCGCGGTCAGTCGGTGGCAGCCGATCGGTGGTCCAGGCCGGTCCGCCAGACGCTGGGGTCCGCGACGGCGAACCGGCGGCCGGAGATGACGTCGGGGGTGATGCGCACGAAGCGGTCCTTGCGCCCGCCTTGCCAGGGGTGCAGCGGGAGGTCGGCCGTGTCCATGACGTCGTGCTGCTCGGTGATCGAGTGCGCGCGGCCCCGGACGACGACGCTCCATGCCTCGCCGGTGGCCTCGTCGAGACCGTCGGCCTCCAGCGCGACGGGGGTCCCGCTGATCCCGGCGACCTTGGTCCCCTCACCGGTGCGGAAGACGACGGTGCCCTGATCGACGACGAAGTTGAGCGGGAAGATGTCCGGATGGTCGTCTAGCCAGACCGCGAGACGGCCGACCGTGGTCGACCTCATCAACGACCAGCACGCGTCGGCCGTCAGCTCTTGGACTGCCTGTGGAGCACTCATTGTGCCGCCTCTCGAGGGTCCTTCGAGGTTAGCGCGGACCGCCAGAAGAGGCCATGGGGCGTCCAGGCTCCGGTAGCCGTCCCGATCCAGGAAGCCCCGGGATCGACCTCGGCCAAGACCCTTGGCCGGACTCTAGAAAGCTGCGGCTGGTGGAATGGTCCCGAGCAATTGGCCGCTGAGCAGCGGCGGGTCTTCGAAGCCTCCTGTCCACACCCCCAGGGCGAAGGGGGCGACCGTCCACAGGGCCTCGTGAGCCCGGGACGCTGTCGGTGGTCGTACCTACGATCGAGGTATGTCAGAGGCGACGGTGCGTTACGCGGATCCGGGGTTGCTCCCGGGGTTGCGAGACGCGTTGCGCGCGCTCACATATGGCGATGTCTCGACGATATGGCAGGTCCCCGACAGCGACGTGGGTGAGGCGCTCGCCCTGGTGGGGCAGATTCGTCAGCTGACCGAGGTCGCCGAGGTCGCGGCCGTGCGGGAGGGGGTCTCGCGGGGTCTGCCGACGCAGGAGTCGTGGTCGGTGCGTGACTGGGTCGGTGTCAGCGAAGGGCGCCGGGCACCTCGTCCGCAGATGCGGCACGTGGGGTCGGTGGTGCGGGTGGCCGAGGCCGGCCTGCGGACCGGGAGCGGCCTGAGCGAGCCGGCCCCGGAGGCAGCCCCGGACTCCGACACGGACGACGAGGCCTCGTCCAGCCCGGCGGCCGGCGTGCCCGACGTGGTCGCAGCCTTCACCGAGGGTGACCTGCCGTTGGGCAAGGCCGACCAGCTCGTGCGGTTCGAGGAGGGCGTGCGTCGGGTCGCCGATGCCGACCTGCTGGCGGCCGACCTCGGCATCCTGCTCGGCCAGGCCCGCGACGACGAGGTCCTCACCGGTCCGCAGGGTCGGACGCTGCAGCGGGTGTCCGGCCTGGACGAAAAAAAGCTGGCAGCCGCCATCACGATGACCACGCGGATGCTGCGCCCGGACAAGGACTTGCGTGATGACGACGAGCGGCTCAAGGCGTCGCGCTCGCTGACCCAGCACACCGACGGGTGCGGCTTGACGCGCTACAAGTTGGTGCTGGACCCCGAGGGCGCCGCGATCATCGACGCCGCGGTCGCTGCCCTCTCGGCCCCGGTCAAGGGACCCGAGGGTGAGCCTGACGATCGGACCCCGGCCCGACGTCGCGCCGATGCCCTGCTGGCGATCGTCGGCCGGGGGGTGTCCTCGCCGGGCCAGGCACCCAAGAGCGACAAGGCCCAGGTCGTCGTGACCATCAGCCTGGCCGCGCTCACCGCCAACCTCACGGCCGGTCGGTGCGGAGCCTGCGGGCAGGACCTGCCAACCAATGCCTTCGGCCAGCCGCTCGCCCACGTCGGCGACCTCGGTGGCGGTGTGAGCGGCGGCGTCGGTCGTGGCGGTGCGGGACACGGACTGGGCGCCGCAGGAGTCGCCGGGGGCGGTCACGCGGGTGGGCTGACGGCGACCGGGCAGGTCCTGGCGCCCGCGGTGGTGCGCAAGATGGCCTGCGAGGGCGCGATCATCCCCGCGCTCCTGGGCACCGACTCCGAGCCCCTCGAGCTCGGTCGTGCGGCCCGCTACTTCAGTCCGGGGCAAAAGCGGGCGCTCTACTTGCGAGACGGCGGCTGCACCTTCCCCGGGTGCACCATGCCCGCTCACTGGTGCGATGCCCACCACGTCGACTACTGGTCCCTGGGCGGCTGTACCGACATCGGGCGATCCGCTCTGCTGTGCGAGCGCCACCACACGACGGTCCACACCCATGGCCTGACCTGCACCATCACGGCCTTCGGCGTCACCTGGCACACCTGATATGGAGCGACTTCTTGTCAAGAGGCAGGGTGAGGCGCCCGTCCCCGAATCAGGGGGCGGGCGCCTCATGCTTCGTCGTCGTGGTGCTGGCGAGCGTGTCGTTTCCCGACGCGCGGTCAGACTGATATTCGCGGGTTGGTTACCGCAGGACGGTGCTTTCGGCAGGAGCTGGACCGCGTGTCTAGCAACGAGCGTGGCCAGTCTGGGCTGGCTGCTCATAGGTGTTTCGCGGGTCGCTCCACGCGCTGCCACCAGTACCGGCGCGGCGACGAAGCAGTTCGTGGGGCCTATGGCATGGACGCTCCTTCGAGGACGGCCAGGGACCAGCACCAGCCGGCGAGCTCACGCGCGATGGCGATGTTGGCGACGGTGGGCTTCTTCCTGCGTTCGTTGAACCTCACCCACCGCTCGTGCAGGCGTCGGTTGCCCGCGTCCCCGCGGGACCGGGCAGCAGCGGGTGCCAGGTCCCACCGATCACGCATGGTCTTGCCGATCCGGTAGCGGGGGCGGTGGTGCCAGGCGGCCTCGACCAGCAGTCGACGTACATGGGTGTTGCCGGTCTTGGTGATCGATCCCTGCACGCACGAGCTGCCGGAGGAGTACTCGCTGGGTACGAGCCCGACGAAGGAACCGATGCTGTTGCCGGTGAACCGGTGCCAGTCGCCGACCTCGACCGCCAAGGCGAACCCGGTCAGGGTGCCCACCCCGCGCAGGCACCCGAGCCGGTGGACCACGTCGGTGAACTCGCCGTCAGCGGCCATCTCCTCGATCGCGACGTTGAGTCGGTCGCGGCGTGCCTGGACCGTCAGCACGGCCTCGTAATCGGAGTCGAAGGCCAGCCGGGTGGCACGACCGGTCAACTGTGACAGTGCCTCTTGGCGCAACCACACGTCATGCTTGCCGGTCCACGCGGCACCGCCGTAGTAGACGACCCCGTGGCGCAGCAACAACTTCGACAGTCGGTGCCGGGCGCGCATCAGGTCACCGCGGCAGTCCTCACGGGCACGGACCAGATCCCGGGCGGCCTCCTGGTCCACGCTCGGGATCGCGACCGAGGTGACTTCGTCCAGGCGCAGCAGCCGAGCCAAGTGGATCGCGTCCTTGGCGTCGGTCTTGACCCGATCACCGGAGGGCTTTTGCAGCTTGCTCGGCGCGGCGACCTCGCACCGGATCCCCGCCGCGGCCAGATGTCGGTACAGGCCGAATCCGGTCGGCCCGGCCTCGTAGGTCACCGCCACTGGTCCCGGCAAGGCTTGGACCCAGGACACGACGTGCTCGTGAGACGGAGTCAGCTTCGATTGGAACAGCTCGCCCGTGACACCATCGATCGCCGCCGCAGCAACAGATCGTGCATGCACGTCGAGCCCAACACTCGTACGCTCGGTAAACACCGGGGCCTCCCACAACTGTCGGACAGGCCGAGCAGGCAGCCCCTACTCGGTAACCCACGAACATGTGTGAGAGAGGCCCCGGCCCGCAACCCCTCGGTCAGCCCGAGTGGTCACCCATACCGTCTAGCGTTCCCGCCCCGCACCCGACCCCACACGGGGTCGGGGCTCAGGCCTGTCATCACCACCCCGGCCCCTGCCGTGCGGGCGCTCTAGGCTGCGGGCGTCGCCCCCTTCGCAGGAAGCAGCCCATGACCGACCTCGCCCAGGACCCCAGCCGAGCCATCGAGCTGTGCCGCGCAGCGGAGGAGCGCCTGGCGGCGACGGTCGCCGAGCTCGGTGACGACGATCTGCGCGTCCCCAGCCGCCTGCCGGACTGGTCGGTCGGCCACGTGCTCACCCACCTCGCGAGCAACGCCGACGGCCACGCCCGCCGGGTCGAGGGAGCGCTGCGCGGCGAGGGGCTGGGCAAGTACGCCGGCGGCGCCCAGCAGCCCCTCGACGAGATCGAAGGGGGTGCCCACCGGCCCGCGGTCGAGGTCCTGGCGGGCCTACGGGCAAGCCAGTCGCGGTTGCTGGAGCTCTTCGAGACGGCCGACGCCGCGGGCTGGCCGCACGGCGAGCTCCTCGGTGGCGAGGCATACCCCGTCACGGCCTGCCCAGCGCACCGCCTGCGGGAGGTCGAGATGCACCACGTCGACCTCGGGCTGTCGTACGCGGTGGCGGACTGGCCGCAGGACTACGTCGACTGGGACCTGCGCGTCCTGCTCGCGACGCTCCCGGACCGGTTGGGTGCACCGGACCAGCGCAGTCTCATGGCCTGGGTCGCCGGCCGCGGGGTGGTCGACCCGGGCTGGAGCGTGGGTGCGTGGGGGTGAACACGAGCGCCCGTCGCCACGCGGACCAGGCCCGGCCTCAGCCCGTGGTGGTGCGGTCCTGCCAGGTGGCGCGGTCAGCGGCGCTCGAAGGCCCGCCTGATCTCCTCGGGGATCCGCCCGCGGGCCGACACCTCGTAGCCGGCCTCCCGTGCCCACCGGCGGATGTCTGCGGCGCTCGCCGGCGCGGGTGGCGTGAGCGACTCGAGCGCGGAGCCCGTCGGCCCGCCGAGGCCGACCTCCGTCCGTGCAGCGGCGAGGAAGCGGTAGGTCCACTCCTGGGCCAGTGCGCGGTTTTCGGCGAAGATGATCGGTACCTGCGGGAAGCGCGCCTGGCTCTCCGCGATGGCCTCGGCGACCACAGCGGGCCGCACGTGCTGGAGGGCGAAGACCTGCGAGTACCGGTCCTCCACCACCACCGCAGCCCGGGGAAGGGAGGCCAGCTCCGCCGTGACGTAGCCGAGGCGGCCGCTGGTGAGGCTGGAGGCCAGGTCCGCCAAGGACTTGCGCTCCACGGCCGCGACGATCGTGTCGTCGACCTCGACGGCGTAGTCGCCGGCGGGCAGCCCCCTTCGCTCCGTGGTGGCTTGTTGGTGGGAAAACTTCCACGCGTACCGCTCGCGGTGGTCGACGAGGATCTCGAGGTCTGCGCCGCCCTGCGCGCGAGCGGTCGGGATGGTGACGCGGGGACGGGCCTGCTTCGTCGTGCGGGCGCTCTGCCAGAAGATCACCTCGCGTCCGCGGGCGCGGGTGAGGACGAACTGCGAGCGGTTCTCGCGGGCGCGGTCGATGACGAGGTCGATCGCGGCGCCGCGGCTCGAGCACGTGCGGATGGGGACCCGCTCGACGATCTCTGGGGTGGTGGGCCAGGCCTCGGCCCGGTGGCAGTAGAGCTTGCTCGTGCGCGGCCAGACGTCCTTGGTCTTGAGCACGATGACGCGGTCCCGGAGCGGGATGCGCACGAGATAGGGCAGCGTGCTGTCCGCCTCGGGGTTGCGCGCGATGAGGAAGTCGTCGACCACGGTCACAGTCTGACGGTCACGGCCTGGTCTTCACCAGCCCCGCACCCGAGCACGGCAACACGCTGGACCCCGGTCCCGGCAGGTGTCATCCACAGCCTGGCAGGGGTGGCTCCGCCCACCCACACGACTGCCGCCGCGGACAGGGCTGACGGGCCCGGCACTTATCGTGGACACGTGCTGATCTTCCGTCCGTCCCCACTCCGGAGCTGACCCATGGTCTGGGACCTGGCCTCCGCGACGTGGGTGCGCGCGCTGACCGATGAGCGGCTCGAGGAGGCGCTGGACCTGGGGACCTTCCAGCGCGGGGTGGGTTATGCCGACGAGGAGATGGTCACCCAGATCGCGACGCTCAACCGCGGCCGGGTCGTCGTGGCCAAGGTCAAGGGCTCGGGCGCGCAGAGCTACCAGACGATCATCTCCCAGCACAGCGACCCCAAGGACGACGTCCTCGAGTGGAGCGCGCGCTGCAGCTGTCCGGTGGCGACGGACTGCAAGCATGCGGTGGCCGTGATCCTCACCGTGCGCGACGCCCTCGGCGGTGACCAGCCCGCGACCGTCGCGTGGGAGGAGGCCCTGGCGCCCCTCGCCGCCGACCCCACGCCCGAGCGGCTCGACCAGGGCGTCCCCCTGGCACTCATCGTCGAGAGCGTCATCGCCCCACCGGACACCTGGAGCCGGCACGGGGAGCCGCGCATCCGGCTGCGTCCGAGCCAGCGCACCAAGGCGGGAGGGTGGGCCAAGAACACCGCGTGGAACTCGGTGCGCACGCCCATGCGCAGCCAAAGTCGCGGCGACGCCCTCGAGCGCCACCGGGCGGTGCTCGCCGCGTTGGTCCAGCTGCACGACCGCAGCACGGGCGGCCGGCGCGGCTACTACCTGGCCGAGGCCACGACGCTGCACCTCGACGACTTCGGCCCGGACGTGTGGCCAGTCCTGCGCCGCGTGCGCGACGCGGGCGTCGTCCTGATCGGCAGCGAGGCCGGGGAGCCGGTCCTGCTCGACGACACCCCGGTCGAGGCGGCCGTCGACCTCGTGCGCACTGGCGAGGGGCTCCTCCTGCAGCCGCTCGTCGAGGGTGTCGGCGCCGATGGCTCAGGCCCGAGCGCTGACCTCCGGGAGACCCAGCTCATCGGTCGGCCGCGCCACGGCGTGGCCGTCACGCGGGGGACAACCCTCGCGCTCACCCCCTTCGTCGCCCCGCTCGACCCCGAGGTCGCCGACCTGGTGGACCGGCCCCGCGGGCTGGAGATCCCCGAGGGCGACGTCGACCGGTTCGTCACGCTCTACCTGCCGCGCCTGCGGGAGCGCCTCACGGTCATCTCGTCGGACGGCAGCGTCGATCTGCCCGAGGCGCAACCCCCGCGATTGCACGTGCGCGTGCAGGCAGCCGGTCACGGCATCCGACTCAGACTCGGCTTCGTCTACACGACCGGGTCGCGCAGCCACGTCGTCGACGCCACCGCGGGCGGCAGCGCCCCGAGGGACACCAGGGGCGAGCAGGCGCTGCTCATGGGGATCGAGGTGCTCGATGACGTCCCCGGGGCGACGACCAGGGTGCAGGGCAGCACCCGGTGGCGACTGCAGCCTGCCGTCACGCTCCACGGACCCGATGCCGTCCACGTGCTCACCGACGTCGTGCCACGCCTCGACGACGACCCGCGCGTCGTGGTCGAGCTCGACGACGACCTGCCGACCTACGAGGAGCTCGTCGACGAGCCGCAGATCGCGATCGGTGCCGGCGACTCATCCGGCGGGTCCGACTGGCTCGACCTGCACGTCTCGGTGACCATCGGTGACGTCGAGATCCCCTTCGAGCCGCTCTTCGAGGCGCTCGTCCGCGGCGACGAGCTGATGCACCTGCCGACTGGCGAGTGGTTCCGCCTCGACCACCCCGTCCTCACCGACCTGCGTGCGCTCATCGCCGAGGCCCGTGAGCTCGCCGAGCCGGAGGCCGGCCACCTGCGCCTGAGTCGCTACCAGGCCGACCTCTGGGACGAGCTGTCCGACCTCGGTGACATCGCGGTCGACCGCGAGCACGCGTGGCGGGCCAGCGTCGAGACTCTCCGTGAGATCGACACCCTGCCCGCACCCTCGGTGCCCACCTCGCTCGGGGCGACCCTGCGCCCGTACCAGCTCGAGGGCTACCACTGGCTGACGACGCTCTGGGACGCCGGCCTCGGTGGCGTGCTCGCCGACGACATGGGTCTGGGCAAGACGGTGCAGACGCTCGCGCTGCTCGCCCGGGCCCACGAGGCGGGCGACCTCGATCGTCCTGTCCTGGTCGTGGCCCCCACGAGCGTCGTCGGCACGTGGGCGAGCGAGGCGGCGAAGTTCGTCCCCGACCTCGAGGTGTGCACCCTCGGGTCCACCCACAAACGGCGGGGGAGCTCGGTGGTCGAGGCCGTCGAGGGTGCCCAGCTCGTCGTCACCTCTTACGCCGTGCTGCGCATCGACGCCGAGCAGTTCACCGAGGTCGAGTGGCGAGGGGTGATCCTCGACGAGGCGCAGTTCGTCAAGAACGACCGGTCCAAGATCCACCAGGCACTCCGGGGGCTGTCCGCTCCCTTCGTCCTGGCGGTGACGGGGACCCCGCTGGAGAACTCGCTGATGGACCTGTGGTCCCTCTTCGCCCTCGCGGCACCCGGGCTCTATCCCCGCCGCGACCAGTTCAACGACCTCTATCGCAAGCCCATCGAGTCCGGGGCGCAGCCCGAGCTCCTCGACCGGCTGCGCCGGCGCATCCGTCCGCTCATGCTGCGGCGCACCAAGGAGCAGGTGGCGCTCGACCTGCCGCCCAAGCAGGTCCAGGTCCTGCCCGTCGACCTCACCCCGACTCATCGCAGGGTCTACGACCGGCACCTGCAGCGCGAGCGCAAGCGGGTGCTCGGCCTCCTCGAGGACCCCGACGGCAACCGCGTGGCGATCCTCGCCTCCCTCACCCGGCTGCGTCAGCTGAGCCTCGACCCCGGGCTCGTCGACGAGGAGCTCCTCGGGCAGGGCGCCTCGGCCAAGATCGACGTGCTCGTCCAGCACCTGCGCGAGCTGGCGATCGAGGGGCACCGGGCCCTGGTCTTCAGCCAGTTCACCGGGTTCCTCGGGCTCGTGCGCGATCGGCTCGACGCCGAGGGCATCACGACCAGCTATCTCGACGGCTCGACCACCAACCGGCCCGAGGTCATCGACGGCTTCAAGCAGGGGGAGCAGACCGCCTTCCTCATCAGCCTCAAGGCCGGCGGAGTCGGGCTGACTCTCACGGAGGCCGACTACGTCTTCATCCTCGACCCCTGGTGGAACCCCGCCGCCGAGGCGCAGGCCATCGACCGGGTGCACCGCATCGGGCAGGACAGGCCGGTCATGGTCTACCGGCTCGTCTCGACGGGGACCATCGAGGAAAAGGTGCTGGCGTTGCAGGAGCGCAAGCGAGACCTCTTCGAGCGGGTCGTCGACGAGGGCGGGGCGCTGTCGGGGGCGATCACCTCGACCGACATCCGGGCGCTGCTCGACCCGGGGGACTGAGACCGGGGACGCTCGGCTCAGGCCTGCTCCACGCTCAGGTCCCCCTCGCGGAAGCGCTGCCGCAGCACCTTCTTGTCGAACTTGCCGACCGACGTGCGCGGGACCTGGTCGATGAAGGCGAAGGCCTCCGGCAGCTGCCACTTCGCGAAGTCAGAGGACAGGAACTCCCGCAGCTCGGCAGCGGTGACGCTCGCGCCCTCGCGCACGACGATGTTGGCGAGGGGACGCTCCTGCCACTTCTCGTCGGGGATGCCGACGACCGCCGCCTCGAGCACGGCCGGGTGCCCCATGAGTGCGTTCTCGAGGTCCACCGACGAGATCCACTCGCCTCCGGACTTGATGACGTCCTTGGCCCGGTCGGTGAGCGTGATGTACCCACGCTCGTCGAGGTTGCCGACGTCACCGGTGCGCAGCCAGCCGTTGTCGAACTTCGCCTCCGACTCGGGGTCGTCGGACAGGTAGTAGCTCGCCGTGACCCACGGGCCGCGGACCTCGAGCTCGCCGACGGCCACCCCGTCGCGCGGCAGGACCGCGCCGTCGTCACCGACGATTCGGCCCTCGACCCCGCACAGGAGCCGACCGGCCGTGCCCTTGTAGCGCCACTCGTCCTCCCCGTCGACGCCGAGGGGAGGGTTGGCCACGGAGGCGACGGGGGAGGTCTCGGTCATCCCCCAGGCCTGGACCATGTCGAGCCCGTGCCGCTCACGCAGCGCCTTCATCAGCGCGACGGGCACCGCGGACCCGCCGCACAGGATCCGCTGCAGGGAGTCCAGCTGCACGTCCGGGTTGTTGTCGAGGTGGGTGAGGACGTCGTTCCACACGGTCGGCACGGCGCCGGAGAGCGTCGGTCGTGTCTCGCGGATGAAGCGGACCAGCGGCTCGGCCTGCAGCCACCGGTCGGGCATGCACAGCGAGGCGCCGCTCATGATCGCTGCATAGGCCAGGCCCCACGCGTTGGCGTGGAACATCGGCACGATCGGCAGCACCCGGTCGGCGAAGGTCAGCCCCGCGACATTGCCGGTGCAGACCGCCAGGGAGTGCAGGTAGGCGGAGCGATGGCTGTAGACGACCCCCTTGGGGTTGCCGGTCGTCCCGCTCGTGTAGCACATGGCCGCCGCGTCCCGCTCGTCCACCTCGGGCCAGTCGAAGGTCTCCTCCTGCTGCGCCAAGACGTCCTCGTAGAGCAGGACCTCCTTGCCGCTGGAGCGAAGGGAGTCCAGGTCGGCGCCCGCAGCGTCCGGCCCGGCGACGAGAACGTGGGTCACGGTCTCGAGGTGCGGCAGCTGGGCGGCGAGCAGCCCCACGAGGGAGTCGTCGACGATGACGACCTTGTCCTGTGCATGGTTGGCGACGTAGATCAGCTGCTCGGGGAAGAGGCGGATGTTGAGGGTGTGCAGGACGGCGCCCATCGCGGGGATCGCCAGATAGGCCTCGAGGTGCTCCTGGTTGTTCCACTGGAAGGTCGCGACCCGGTCGTCGCCGGTGATGCCGAGCGAGCGCAGGCCGCCGGCCAGCCGGGCCACCCGCCCGCCGAGCTCGCCGTAGGTGATCGACCTGCTCCCGTCGGCCGTGGCCGTGACGACGTGCGAGTCGGGGTGCACCCGGGTGGCGTGGCGCACCAAGGAGGCGATGGTCAGCTGGTCGTCCTGCATGGTGCTCTTCATGCGCCCATCCAACTGGGTGACGGCCGTCACGTCCAGAGCCGGGGCAACCCGACCCGCAGACCCACTCCGCGACCAACCCCCGTCTGATCACTCCCGCCGGTGCACCCGCACGCAGCACCGGCCGTCGCCGGGCTCGAGCCGGGCGTCCGCCCGCGCGCACCCCATGCCGTCGGCGACCCCCTGCACGTAGGACTCGTTGAGCCCGCACACCAGGGCTCGGTGTCGGTCGGCGAGGGCGTCGAAGGGGCAGTTGTGCAGCTCCAGCACGCCATCCTCCTCGCCGGGCTCGTACCCCTGGCCGGCGAGGGCCGAGGTGAGGTCCTCGATGCTCGCCGGGTCGTCGTGGGGTGCCGCCTGCCCGGCCTCGATGCCGTGGTCGCGGGCCGAGTCCTGCAGTGCCGCGTCGAGCGGCTCGCCCGCGCTCGCCCGGGTCACCGACGCCGCGAGGATGTCGCCGACCAGGTCGTAGCGGCGCGGCGGCAGCGAGAGTGCGAACTCCTGCCGCGAGCGGCGGTAGAGCTTGCTCGGACGGCCGGCGCCGGGGCCGGTGCGGCCGGTGAGCCGGCGGTACTCCACCTCGAGCAGTCCCTCCTCGACGAGGCGGTCGAGGTGGAAGTTGGCCTTGTGCGGGCGCAGCCCGGTGGCGGTGGCCGCCTCCTCCCTGCTCACCGGCTCGCCCCGGCCCACGACGTACTCGTAGAGCTCGCGGCGGGTGTCGTCGGACAGCGAGCCGATGCCGGAGGCGAGGGAGCGAAGGTTCATACCCCCACTCTAAAACACAATGTCGTTGACACAAGACATGGTGACGGGTCTAAAATCGAATCACATCTTGTTTAGAAGGAGTCCCGTCATGAGCGCCACCACCGCACCCCGTTCCCCCTCCCACAACGCCCTCGCCACCCCCGACATCTCGACGAAGGGAGCCCAGCGCGCCTTCCTCCTGCTGCGCACCGTCTTCACCATCGCGCCGATCGTCTTCGGCCTCGACAAGTTCGCCAACGTCCTCACCGACTGGCCCGCCTACCTCGCGCCGTGGATCGACAACATCGTCCCCGGCGACGCCCAGCAGGCGATGTACATCGTCGGCGTCATCGAGATCGTCGCCGGCATCGTCGTCGCGACCCGCCCGCGCTGGGGAGCCCTGCTCGTGTCCGCTTGGCTGATCGGCATCATCGTCAACCTGCTGACCTACAGCGGCTTCTACGACGTGGCCCTGCGCGACTTCGGCCTCCTCGTGGCGGCCCTGTCCCTCTACGTCCTGGCGACCCCGGACCGCGTCACGGCCCGCGCCGCCACCGATCGCGGGACCAGCGCATGACCCCCGCACCCTCGCCCGCAGCAGGTCACGACGCCCGCGAGGCGTCGCGGCCGCACCTGCGGGTGGCCGGCACGCACCCTGCGGTCGACCCGGCCGCTGCCGAGGCGGCAGCCGCCGCCCTGCTCGCCGCCCTCGGGCTCGACCTCACCGCCGAGCATCTCGCCCGCACACCGCACCGGATGGCCCAGGCGCTCATCGAGATGACGAGCAGCGAGGACTTCGAGCTGACGACCTTCCCCAACGACGAGGGCTACGACGAGCTGGTCCTCGTGCGCGACATCCCGGTCCAGTCGGTCTGCGAGCACCACATCCTGCCCTTCACGGGGGTCGCCCACGTCGGCTACCTGCCGGGCGAGCGCATCCTCGGGCTGTCCAAGTTCGCCCGGATGGTGGAGTGGCACGCCCGTCGCCCGCAGACCCAGGAGCGGCTGACGCATCAGATCGCCACCCACCTCGACGACGCGCTCGGCCCGCGGGGCGTCGGCGTCGTCGTCCAGGCCGAGCACACCTGCATGACACTCCGCGGGGCTAGGGTCGCAGGGACGGCCACCACGACCTCAGCACTCTTCGGACGACTTCGGGAAGACCCGCGCAGCCGCGCCGAATTCCTCGCACTCACCAGGAGCACGCCATGACCATCGCCATCATCGGGGCCGGCCTGACCGGCGCCAGCGCCGCCGCCGAGCTGCGCGAGCAGGGCTACGACGGGGACATCGTCCTCGTGGGAGCCGAGCCGCACGCACCCTACGAGCGACCGCCGTTGTCCAAGGACATCCTCCTCGGCAAGGGCACCGCCGCCGATGCCGCGGCCAAGGACGAGGGCTGGTACGCCGACAACGGTGTCGAGCTGATCACCGGCACCCGTGTCACGGCACTCGACACCGCGGCCCGCACCTTCGAGGTCGACGGCCGGACGATCTCCTACGACGACCTGCTCATCGCCACCGGCGCCACCTCGCGGCACCTGCCGATGGCCGATGAGTCGGGTGTGCCGGTCGCCTACCTGCGCACCGTCGAGGAGTCCGAGGAGCTCAAGCAGCACCTCGGCGGCAGCCTGCTCATCGTCGGTGCCGGCTGGATCGGCCTCGAGGTCGCGTCGGCCGCCAGGGCGGCAGGTGGCGCGGTCACCGTGGTCGAGAGCGCCCCCCTTCCCCTCGTGGGCGCGATCGGTGAGGACATGGCGCGCGTCTTCGCCGACCTGCACCGCGAGCACGGCGTCGACCTGCACCTCGACACCTCGCTCACCACCCTCGAGCAGGACGAAGGGGGGACCCGCGCCGTCCTCTCCGACGGCACCGAGGTGCGCCCCGACCTCGTCCTCGTCGCCATCGGCGCCGTGCCCGACACCGCGCTCGCCGAGGCGGCCGGGCTGGAGGTGGACCACGGGATCCTCGTCGACGCCCGGCTGCGCACGAGCGACCCGCACGTCTACGCCGCCGGCGATGTCGCCCACCACGACCACCCCGAGCTCGGGCGACTGCGCGTGGAGCACTGGGACACCGCGATCAAGCAGGGGCAGCACGCCGCCCGCAGCATGCTCGGTGGTGAGGAGCCCTACGCCCGTCAGCCGTACTTCTTCACCGACCAGTACGACCTGGGCATGGAGTACGTCGGCCACCTCGGGCGTGAGGGCTACGACGAGATCGTCGTGCGTGGTGACCACGCCAGTCGGGTGCTCAACGCCGTCATGATCAGCGACGGCACGGTCGTCGCGGCCATGCACACCAACGACTGGGACGCGACCGACCACCTGCGCGCCTGGCTCGGTCGCGACGCCACCGATCGGCTGCGGGACACCTCGGTCGCGCTGGCCGACACCTTCGAGGGGTAGCCGCCGCCCTCGCGGGTCTGCCGCGGGCGTAGGTGAGGGGCTGGGTCAGCCGCGCAGGACCTTGTCCATCGCCTTGCCCTTGGCCAGCTCGTCGACGAGCTTGTCGAGGAAGCGGATCTTCTGCATCAGCGGGTCCTCGACCTCCTGCACCTTGACCCCGCACACCGAGCCGGTGATCAGGTCGGTGTGCGGGTTGAGGGTCGCCGCGTCGAAGAAGTCGGCGAAGGTCGTGCCCGCATCCAGGTGACCCTGCAGCGTCGTCTGGTCGAAGCCGGTGAGCCACCGGATGACCTCGTCGACCTCGGCGCGGGTGCGCCCCTTCTTCTCGACCTTGGTCACGTAGAGGGGGTGGACGTCGGCGACGGCGGTGGTGAAGATGCGGTGCTGCATGTCATCAAGCGTAGGTCGCCGGACCCGTGGAGTAGGCCGGTGCCCGGCGCGGCAGCCTCCGCGCAGGTGGAGGGAGGGTTCTCACTTCCCACCGTCGAGCGGGATCGAGAGGTGCATCGCCACCGTCCGCGGTGACTCCTTGCCCTCGAGCGTGAGGGCCTGGTCGACCGACAGCTCGCGAGGCGGGGTGTCGGCATCGACCGCGAAGACCGCGCTGCCCACCCGCGTATCCACGAAGCGGTCATCACCCAGGCCCGTGGAGCGCTCGGGCTCGGCCCCGTCGAGGGTGACCTCCAAGGGGCCGGCCCGGTCGACGGACCGGTACCTCTCGCCGTCCCTGACCCCGCTGGCTGACGCCATGTGCATCCCGACCGTCGCCCATCGCTGCCCCGACGCCGCCCAGCCCAGCTCGGGGTCGTAGGGACGGATCGTCAGCGGCCGGACCGTGATCGTGGCGTCGTTGCGGTCGACCTGCCAGGTCGAGCCGGGGTCGGTGCCCAGGTGGCACCCTGCGCCCTCCCCGCACCCGGTGTCGATGGTGGACGTGGGCGAGTAGATGCCTGCGGCGAGGCCGGTGTCCAGCTCGCCGGTCGCGATGTCGAGGGTCTGGGTGACGCCGTCGTACTCGACCTCGATCGACAGGTCGGCAGCCCGCTCGACCCCGACGAGCGACATCGGGGGATGGGTCTCGCCCTCGGGCGAGCGCAATGACATCAGCGGGCCGTCGGCCAGGTCCAGCGACCGCTCGCCGGCCACGAGCCGGATCGTGATGGGCACGGCCTGGATCTCGGCGCTGCTGCCGCTCGTCGCCGGCCGCACGCTCCACGACACGGGGACGAGGGTCGCTCCAGCGGTGGCTCGCACCGGGTCGTCGGAGCGTTGGGCGCGATCGGCGTCCGGGACGTCCTCGAGGTCCACCAGCGCGCTGTCGATCTCCTCGACGGGCTGGCCGACGCGCAGGGTGACCGTGGCGCTCGGCACGATGACCTCGTGGACGTCGCCGTTGTAGGGGGCGGCCTGCAGGGGGAGCTGCTCGCCGACCGAGACGACGTGGGAGGAGTCCGGCGACGTCGTCGCCGCCAGCGTCACGAGCAGCACGAGGACGGCGAAGAGCGCCGTCAGGGCCAGCTTGACCTCGCCCGGGGTGGCGCGTGGGTGGGTGTGCCGGCGTGGGTGTCGTCCCGGGCTCATCGCAGGTCCTCCTCGGGCACGGTCGACTCCAGGCGCATCCGCTCGTGGCCGGAGGCCGCGGGGTCGTCGGGTCGGGCGTCGACGTCGAGCCGCAGGACGAGGTCACCCGTGGAGCCCGTCTCCGCCACCTCGAAGACCAGCATGCGGGGGTCGTCGGGGTCCTGGAAGGCCAGGGTTCCGGCGTTGACGGCGTTGACGTCGACCGGGGCGACGACGGGCTCGGCCCCGTCGAGCCGTCCCGTGAGCGTGTCGGTGGCATTCCACCTCTCGCCGGCCGGGCCGTCGACCGCGGGGACGTCGTCGTGGGCCGCGACGACGAGGTACTCACGCCCCTCGGGCGCCCACCCGACCCCGTCGACATAGGGCGTGCGGAAGGTCGCCTTGACCGTGCAGGCCAGGTCGTCCAGGCCTTCGGGCGGTCGCAGCGACGAGTGGTCGGTGCGGCGGGCCGGGCCGCACGCGACCTCGTCGGGCCGGCTGGTCGAGCTCAACGTCGGCAGCTCGGCCAGGCCGGTGGCTCGTCCGGCGCTCACCGTGCCGTCGGCGTGCACGGTCTGCTCCTCGCCGTCCACGAGGACGGCGACCTCGAGCTCGCTCGGGCGGCCCGGGACGGCGACCCACCGGCTGCCCGTCGAGCCGACGAAGGCGTCGTTGGGGTCGAAGCGCAGCCCTCCGGGACCGCTCAGGGGGTACTCGGCGCCGTCGGCCCGCAGCACGACCTCGACCTCCGCCTGCAGGGGACGGCCGGTCGCGGCGAAGGCCAGCTGGGCGGGCTCGGCCGCACGGGCATCGACCCGCACGAAGCTGCCACCCTCGGGTGGCGCCACGTCGACGGCGTCGTCCAGGATCGTGGGGAGCTCGCGCTGGGGAGTGCCCACCGCCACCTCGATCCGCGCCCACGGCAGGGAGACCGCGCCGGCGTGCGGCAGCTCGTCCTCGGCGAAGGGATGGTCGTAGACGTGGCCGACGTCGGCGACGGGGCGGGGGTCGCCCCCTTCGCCCAGCGTCGTCACGGCGAGCGCCAGGACCAGCGCGATGACGGTCCCGACCGCCAGGGTGGCGACGACGCGCCACCAGGACGGGAGCTCGGTGCCGGTGTCGGATGCCATGGGGGCACTGTGCCACCGCGGTCGTGGGGTGGCGATGGGGAACGCTCCCCGTTTGCGTCACCCACGGCGATCATGTACACCTGTACATGTACGTCTGTACAGGATCGAAGGGAGGAGCCGTGGGCTCCCAGCAGGACCGGCCGGCACCGGGGCGACGCGACCCCGAGGGGCGTCGTCGCGCGATCATCGCGGCCGCCGCCGAGCTCATCGTCGAGGGTGGCGCCGCGTCGATCACCCATCGCGCAGTCGCCGCGCGGGCCGAGGTCTCACTCGGCTCGACGACGCAGTACTTCACCTCCCTGGACGAGCTGCGCGAGGCCGCGCTGCAGGCTCTCGCCGAGGACGTCGACGTCGACCTGGCGCGGGTCGCAGACCAGATCCTGCCGCTCGAGTCCGCGCCCGAGCGGTTCGCCGCAGTGATGCACGAGTTCCTCACCGACACCCGGCAGGTCCGCGCCGAGATCGAGCTCATGGGGTCCGGCATGACCGACCCTCGTCTGCGCGACATCGCCCGTCGGTGGACCGATCGGCTCACCGAGATCCTCACCGAGCACGTCGGCCGGGAGGCAGCGGAAGCCATCGCGGTGTACCTCGACGGCGTGACCCTCCACGCCGGCCTGCACGACGAGCCGATCCCCGCCGACGCCATGGCCCGCACCCTCCGAGCCCTCATGACCATCCCCCCGAGCGAAGGGAGTGACCCCCGATGACCACCACCCTCACGACCTCCGTGGCCGAGCCGGTGTCCACCCGCCGCGCCTGGGCTGCCGTCGCCGTCCTCAGCGCCAGCCTGCTCGTCGTCACGATGGACATGACGATCCTCAACATCGCCCTGCCGGAGATGTCCGCCGAGCTGCGGCCGACTGCCACCCAGCAGCTGTGGGTCGTCGACGTCTACTCCCTCGTCCTCGCCGGGTTGCTCGTCTCCTTCGCGGCGATCGCCGACCGGATCGGCCGCAAGCGGATGCTCATGACCGGGTACGCGATCTTCCTCGTGGCCTCGCTCCTCGTGCTCCTGGCTGACTCTGCGGAGTCCGTCATCGCCCTGCGCATCTTCTTGGGTGTCGGCGGCGCGATGATCATGCCCAACACCCTCTCGCTCATCCGGGTGATCTTCACCGACGCGAGCAAGCGGGCGACCGCGCTGAGCATCTGGGCCGCGGTGTCCGGTCTCGGGGCGGCCGTCGGGCCCTTCGTCGGAGGCTTCCTCCTCGAGCACTTCTCCTGGCACGCGGCCTTCCTCGTCAACGTGCCGCTGATGATCGTCGCGATCATCGCCGGGCTGCTGATCCTGCCCGAGTCCAAGGTGGTCGGCGCCGGACCGTGGGACGCCCTCGCCGCAGCGCTGTCACTGGTCGGCATGGTCCTCGTGGTGTGGGCGCTGAAGGACTTCGGCAAGAAGGCGACCTTCGCCGACCCCGCCGCGCTGCTCGCCCTCGCGGTCGGCATCGGCGCCATGGTGTGGTTCGTGCTCCGCTGCCTGCGCAGCGCGCACCCGCTGCTCGACATCAGGCTCTTTCGCAACCGACCCTTCTCCGCCGGCATCATCGCGGCCCTCGGCACCACCTTCGCCATGCTCGCCGCGCTGCTGCTGCTCACCCAGTGGCTGCAGCTCGTGGACCACTCGAGCCCCATCGAGTCGGGCATCAAGCTCATCCCTGTCGCGCTAGCGGCCGCGGCCGCCTCACTCCTGGCCCCGCCGCTGGCCCACCGCATCGGTGCGCGGGCCGTCCTCGCCGGTGGCCTCGCCATGGCCGGTGTCGGCCTGCTCGTCGTCGGCTTCGGCCCCGATGTCCTGACCTATCGCCTGGTCCTCGTCGCGATGCTCTTCGTCGGGACCGGTACGGGGTCGCTGGCCATCGCCTCGGCGATGATCATGCTCGGCTCGCCCGAGGACAAGGCCGGCAACGCAGGCGCACTCGAGGAGACCTCCTACGAGCTCGGCGGGACGCTCGGTGTGGCCGTCCTCGGCAGCATCTCGGCCCTGGTCTACAAGGACCACCTCGCCGGCTCGAGAGTACTCGAGCAGGCCGGCCCGGAGGCCGCCCGACAGGCCCAGGACTCGCTGGGCGCGGCCACCGCCACCGCCGACCGGCTCGGGCTGCCCGCCCTCGCCCACGACGCGGGGGCCGCCTTCACCCAGTCGCTCCAGACGGCCGGCCTGGTCGGTGGGGTCCTCATGCTGGTCGTGGCGGCGACGGTCTTCGTCCTGACACCGCGCGGGACGGACATCGGGGGCACGACGCACTGAGCGGCTGCTCAGGGTCGCGGGTAGCGTCCCGACCATGAGCAGCTCTCTCGAGCGGGCCCTGCGGGCCGCGCGCCACGACGACTCCTCCGTGCGGCAGCGGGCCGCCTTCTGGCTCGGTACCCACGGCGACGAGTCGATCGCCGAGGAGCTCGTGTCACTGCTGGTCACCGAGCCGGACTTCTACGTCCGCGAGACGCTCACGTGGGCAGTGGTGACGAGGTCGGTGAGCACCTACCCGCTGCTGGTGCAGGCGCTGGCCGACCCCGGTCCCGCCCGCGTGCAGGTGCTCCACGCCCTGAGCAAGATCCGTGAGCCGGCCTCGGTCGCCGAGATCCTGCCCTTGGCCGACGACGAGGACGATGCGGTCGCGGCCAAGGCGTGGTGGGCGCTCGGGCGCATCGGGACCCCGGGCGCCGTCGCGGCACTCGTCGACCATCTCGGTGACGAGGACGAGTTCCGTCGCCGAGAGCTCACTCGGGCCCTGGAGCAGGCAGGCGAGGCTGCGGTTGCCGGGCTGGCGACCAGGCTGGACGACGCGGACGCGTCCGTGCGACGGCACGCGGCCGAGGTGCTGCTGGGCATCGGTGACCCCGCTGCCCGAGTGGCCGCCCCGGCGCTCCTGCGCGTCGTCGAGCACGACGACAAGGAGGTCGTCCTGCCCGCGATCGAGGCACTGGCCGAGCTCGGCCTGCCCGAGGTCGACGACGTGCTGGTCCGGCTGCGGGACGGCGAGGACGCCTGGCTGTCGATCACGGCCGGCTGGCTGCTGACCGATCGTCACGAGCGGACCTGAGCCGCGGACCGACGGTCAGCCGCGGTCCCAGGACCGCCCGAGGAAGGCGGCGAGCCGGGTCGTCGGTCCCGCTCCGGCGGGGGCCTCGACGGGGGTGCCGAAGGGCATCCCGGACCCACGGGGTGCCTCGGCCAGCGCGCGCTCACCGATGGCGTGGGCCTTGGCCGCCAGGGCCGGGTCGGCCTCGGGGTCCTGACCTGTGGCGACGGCCAGGTCCCACCCGTGCGCCACGGTCTCCATGACGAACCCGCCCAGCGCGGCCCCACCCGGAGCCGGTCCCCACGGTGCCGTGAGGGTGGTCGTGAGGAGCGCGTCGTCGCCCCACGCGCCCAGCGCCGCGGCGGCCTCCTCGCGGTAGCGCTCCCCGACGCCCTCCTCGTCGATGGCCACCTGCGGGGGCAGCTCGCGCCGGTTGCCGCCCGCGGCGACGGCCGTGACCTTGGCCGGGAGTGCCGAGATGTGCTGGAGCAGGCCGCGGACGTCGTACTCGGTGCACGGTGTGGGGGAGTCGAGCTGATCAGGTCGCACGGCACTGATGAGGTCGGCGACCCAGGTCTGGGCGGTGTCGAGATCGGGACGGAAGTCTGAGATCTGATCCATACTGATGATCGAACCCCCGACCCCCGACAGCGTCAACTGCCCAGGAGCTCACGTGCCGGACATCGTCGTCACCGACCACGCGGACAAGGGCCGCTTCGAGGCTCATCAGGGAGTGGTGCTCGTCGGTTTCGCCGAGTACCAGCTCACCGACGACCTCTACGTCTTCACCCACACGCAGGTCGACCCGGCGCACGAGGGCAAGGGTGTCGGTGGGGCGCTGGCCCGAGGCGCCCTCGACCAGGTGCGGGCGGAGGGGACGCGCCAGGTGCTCGCGGTCTGCCCCTTCATCGAGTCCTGGATGGCCAGGCACCCCGACTACGCGGACCTCAACCTGCGCGCGGCCCCCTCCGGCCCGGTCGACTGAGCGCCCGCCTCACGCCGGGCACGCCGCTCTCACGCCGGTCTCCGCAGCTCGACCGGCAGCTCCTCGAGCAGGCGCAGCCACACCTCGGCCGAGGTCGGATAGCTCGGCACCGCGTGGCGCAGGACGTGGACCGGGACCCGGCCGGTGATCGCCACCGTGGCAGCGTGGACGAGCTCGCCCACGTCCGGCCCCACGAAGGTCGCTCCGAGCAGCAGACGAGTCCGCCGGTCGACGACGATCTGCGCGGTGCCCGAGACGTGATCGCGCAGCAGGGCCGCGCCGGCCACCCCGGACACGGGGGCCGACGAGACGACCAGGTCGTGCCCGGCATCGCGGGCCTCCTCCTCGGTCATCCCGACCGACGCCACCTGTGGGTCGGTGAAGACCACCTGCGGCACGGGGGCGTCCTCGACCACGGCGGGTGCCGGGGCGCCCGTCGCGGAGGCGGCGATCTGGGCCCCGACGACCCGCGCCCGGTACTTGCCCCAGTGGGTCAGCGGAGCGTCCCCGCTGGCGTCACCGACGGCGTGGAGCCACCCGGGCAGACGGCCCTCGAGGACGTCGTCGGCGGTGAGGTCGACCGTCTCCAGCCCGACGTCGTCGAGGCGGGGTCGTCGACCGGTCGCGACGAGCACCTCGTCGGCCTCGACCGCACCGTCGTCGGTCTCGACCGTGACCGGACCGCCGTGGACCCGGCCGACTCCGGTGTCCTGCGGGTCGGGTCGGGTGCAGCCGGTGCTCGACGTCGACAACCGGACGTCCACCCCCTTCGCCCGCAGGGAGTCGGCGATCTCCCGGCCGACGAAGGGCTCCAGCCCGGACAGCAGCCGCTCGCCGCGCACGAGCATCGTGACCTGCGAGCCGATGGCGCTCATCCACGTGGCCGCCTCGCACGCGACGACGCCACCGCCGATGACCACGAGACGGTCGGGCACCTCGACGACGCCGGTCGCGTCGCGTGACCCCCACGGCCGCACGTCGACGAAGGGAGCGGGGACGGCGGGTGCGCTGCCCGTCGCGATGACCACGGCGTGCCGGGAACGCAGCCGCCGGGTGCCCTCGGGCCCGGTGACCTCGACGAGGCGGTCACCGACGAGCCGGCCGTGCCCGCGCACGGTCGCGATGCCCGTGTCGTGGGCCCACCGGACCTGCCCCGCGTCGTCATAGGACGAGACCCAGGCGTCACGTCGGGCCAGGAGCGCGTCGCGGTCGACCTCGGTGGGGTGCACCCCCGGCAGGTCGTGCGTGGTGCCCGCGACGGAGATCGGTCGCAGCAGCGCCTTGCTCGGCATGCAGGCCCAGTAGGAGCACTCGCCGCCGAAGAGCTCGCCCTCGACGAGGACGGCGCCGAGGTCGGTGCCCTCCGTCGCGTACTGCGCCGCGTTCTCGCCAACGGGGCCGCCGCCGATGACGACGACGTCGTACTCGTCGGTCATGACGTCCTCTCCTCGAGCAACGCGGCCTGACCGAACATCTCGGCGGTCGCCCGGGCGGTGGGTGTCCCGGCGTCTGGATCGGCGCCGTGATCGAGCAGGACGGCGACCACGTCGGGCTCAGCCTTGAAGATAGCGCCCGCGAGCGGGGTCTGGCCGCGGTCGTTGGGCCGGTTGACGTCGGCCCCTCGTCGGACGAGCTCACCGACCAGCCCGGCGTGGCCGTGATAGGCCGCGAGCATGAGCAGGGTGTTGCCCGCCGGGTCGGCGAGGTCGGCGGGAGCGCCCGCGTCGACATAGGCGGCGACCCGATCGGTCTGGCCCTCCCGCGCCCAGTCGAAGAGCTGGTGGGCCAGGTCGACGGCTGCCTCGTCAGGGGTTTGCTCGCTCATCCACCCAGTGTGCCGGGCGAGGGTGGCACCCGCCAGCGACCACCGTCGGACCGCGGCGAGCCGTCTGCCGACCGGCCACTCAGGGGAGTGCCTCGCCCTTCATCAGTCGTGAGCTGTAGACATTGGTGATCCGCACCCCGTCGAGCCAGGCGGTCAGCCGCTGCGCCTCGAGGGCGAGGGCGGACCTCCCTTCGCCACCGAGGTCGGTGCCGGGGCACTCGACGACGGACACGACGCCGTCGTCGTCCTGGACCCAGGCGCCCACGATCCGGCCGTCCCACCACGCGGTGCTGCCGCCGTTGCCATTGCTGTCGAAGAGCAGCTCGCGGTGCGCCGGGTCGAGGTAGGCCTCGCGGTGCCTCCACCCCATCGTCGTCGGGTCGAGGGTGGGTAGCAGCGCGGCCCACGGGGAGACGTCGGCGACCGGGTCGAGGTCGTCGGGCAGCACCCATCCGGTGCGCTCGCGCTCGAGGGCGACCTCGACGGCACCGACCGCGGTGAGGGCCGCCCGGGTGGCGCCCTTGGTCGCGCCCAGCCACCACTGCACGTCCTCGAGCGTCCCGGGGCCGAAGCGGGCCAGCCAACGTCGCACGAGCTGGGCATAGGCATCGTCGAGGGGCAGTGGCGCGATGCTCTCGCCGAGCCAGTCGGGCAGCAGCGTCCAGGCCGGTTTGGACAGTCGCCAGTGACCGGCGTTGGGCCCCCGGGTGAGCCTCCCCTCGGCGCCGAGCCACGTGAGCACCCGGGGAGCGAGGTTGAAGGTGCCGCCGTAGCGCTTGTCCGCGTTGACCGTGATGGCGCCCGACAGCTCGGGCAGCTCCTCACGCAGGGCCCTGGCGGGGAGCGCCGGCGAGCCGGTCAGCCGGTCGACGACGGCCGCGCCGGCGGCGTCGAGCCAGGCGTCACCGTCGGCGGCGATGCCGTGCCGTGCGGCATCGCGGGCGATGAGGCGCCGTTGCTCGGGCGCGATCCGTGAGAGCGCGACGCCCAGTGCCGCCGGAAGCAGGTCGCGGGGGAAGGCGAAGAGGGTCCGGCGCATCGCCAGCTGCTTGACGAGCGAGCGGTCCTCGTAGAGCGCCGTCTCGACGTCGGCGGGGGTGGTGCCCCTGGTCCGGGCGCCGACGGCCAGGTGGACGGTCGCCGCCTCGGTCGCGTGGAGGCAGACGACCGCCTCGGCGGCACCGACCGGACCGCTCGCCCGGTGCTCGGGGTGCAGCCCGTGCCGGACCGCCAGCCGGGCGCGGCGCTCGCGGTCGTCGACCAGACGCACGACTCAGGCCTTGCGCGCCACGGCGAGGAAGACGGAGTAGTCGCGGCCCTCCTTGACGACCTTGCCCGCGTCGCCGACGCTCACGTCGGTGAGTCCGGCCGCCTCGATCTGCGTGGCCAGCTCGTCGCGCGAGAACCCGTGGTGCCCGCCGAAGTCGTGGTCGTGGAAGCTGCCGTCCTCGCGGTCGAGGTCGGCGATGCAGAGGTGACCTCCGGCATCGAGCAGCTCGGCGAAGCCGGCGAGCACCCGGTCCAGCTGCTGCACGTGGTGCATGACGTTGGACGTCAGGACGAGGTCGAAGCGGTCGGTCGGGACCGGGGCCGACTCGAGGTCGAGGTCCCACACCCGGGAGGGCGAAGGGAGGGCCCCCGCCTCGACCTTGTCCGCCAGGACCTGCCGCATGCCCGAGGAGTTGTCGGCGAAGGTGAGCGTGGGCTCGACGAGGTGCGGCAGGAGGGCGGCGGTCACCAGGCCCGTGCCGGCGCCGTACTCGAGCACCCGGGCACGGGCAGGAAGGGAGATCGCGGCCGCGATGGCCTCGGCGACCTCACCCGACTGCCGGAGCTTGTCCGGGTCGTCGTCCCAGGTCGAGGCCCGGTCGTCGAAGTGCCCGCTGCCCGAATGACCTGCGTGGCCCTCGTGCCCGTGCCCGGTGTGCTCGTGTCCCTCGTGTCCGCTGCTCATGTGCCAACCCTGCCACCGGGTTGGGACAACCGACAGGGGAGCGCAACGCCGAAGGGCCCCGACCGTGACGGTCGGGACCCTTCGGTGGTGTCGACGCGGTGCGTCGTCAGTGGTGGATCAGAAGCGACCGTACGTCACGTCGTCGGTCCAGATGTCGCGCTCGCTGACTCCGGTGCTGGGGTTGCCTGCGTCGATGATCTTGCCGTCTCCGGCGTAGATCCCGTTGTGGTACGCGGGGTTGCCGAAGAAGACGATGTCACCGGGCTGTGGGTCGGAGACCGGGGTGGCCGCCGCCTGCTGGTCCTGGGTGGTGCGCGGCACATCCTTGCCGGCAGCCTCGTACACGTGCTGGACGAAGCCCGAGCAGTCGAAGCCCGAGGTGCTCGTGCCGCCCATGACATAGGGCGTCCCGACGAGTCCGCGGGCCGTCTCGACGATCGAGGAGTCCGATGCCGGGCTGCTCGTCGAGGCAGCGGCGGTCTCGGAGGAGCTCGCCGTCGACGTCGTGGAGCCACTCGACAGGCCCATCCTGGAGCCCGTCTCGCTGCCGACGATGCCGTCGGCCGACAGTCCGTGGTCGTTCTGCCAGCTGATGACGCCCTGCTCGGTCTCGCTGCCGAAGACGCCGTCGGAGGTGACGCCGACCTTGTCCTGGATCTGCTCGACGACGATGCCACGGTCGCCGACGCGCACGACGTCGTCGAAGGACGAGCTGCTGGTCGCGGTGCCGGCGCTCGGTGCGCTGGCGGTCGAGGTCGACGACGCCGGTGCCTCGGGTCCGCCCTGGGCGGCGGCGCCCGTCGCGGTCATCATCGATGCTCCGAGGCCGAGGGCCGTTGCGGCGAGGACTCCGGCGCCAGCGCGGTGCGCGGCGGTCCGGTGCGTGCGACGTGCGCTGTGACGCGCGGTGTGGAAGGTACTCATGTAGATCTCCTGCGCCCGCGGCGAGCTCTGCTCCACCACGCCTACCGGCACTGCAGGGGAAACCTCCGGGGTGGTAGGTCACGGCGTGCCCCGAAGTACCCCGACGCGTGTCGGGGCCGCGGAGAACACTAGGCCATTTGGTCACGAAATGGTAACGAGCGCTTGGGGTGGCGCAGCTCGTCGACATCCACCCCGTCGCCGCCCGGCATGCGCCTCGCGACGTACGCCGGGTGTCGCTCACGGGCGGATGTCGCAGGGCGACGACCCGAGGAGTGTGGACACATCACCAGCCGACTCCAGGAGGACCCCATGAACACCCTGATCACCGCACTGCCCGAGCTTGCCGTCCATGCCGGCGACGGCCGGTGGGCCGAAGGCGCAGGACCGCCCTTCGTCATCTTCCCGCTCGTCTGGCTGCTGCTCGTCGGCGGGATCATCACCGTCGCCGTCCTGGGTCGCCGCCGCCGCGAGGCCACCGCCGGACGCCGCTCGGGCGAGCGGCTGCTCGCCGAGCGGTACGCCGACGGGTCGATCGACGAGGAGGAGTACCGCGCCCGACGCACGGTGTTGCGCGAGAAGTGATCTCGAGACGAAGGGGGGAGCCGCGGGCTCCCCCCTTCGTCATGGCGTCAGGCGAGGCCGGACTGGAAGGCGAAGACCACGAGCTGGGCCCGGTCACGGGCGCCGAGCTTGATCATCGCCCGGCTGACGTGAGTACGCGCGGTGGCCGGGCTGACGACGAGACGCTCGGCGATCTCCTTGTTGTTCATCCCCTCGGCGACGAGGGTGACGACCTCTCGCTCGCGCTCGGTGAGGTCGGCCAGGCGGGGGTGCGGTCGGGGACGTCGGGGTGCGTTGGCGGTGAACTCGCGGATGAGGGTCCGGGTCACCGACGGCGAGAGCAGGGCGCCACCGTCGGCCACCGTCTCGATCGCCTCGACCAGAGTCGCGGGCGGGGTGTTCTTCAGCAGGAATCCGCTCGCGCCGTGCCGGAGCGCATCGAAGACGTACTCGTCGAGCTCGAAGGTCGTCAGCACGAGGACGCGCGTGTGCGAGAGGTCGGGGTCCCCGACGATCCGACGGGTCGCCTCGAGCCCGTCGATACCGGGCATCCGGATGTCCATGAGGACGACGTCGGGACGGGTGGCGCGCGCCAGGGCGACCGCGGCGATCCCGTCGGCGGCCTCGCCCGCGATGGTGAGACCCTCGGTGGCCTCCACGAGGGCCCGCAGTCCGAGGCGGACGAGCTCCTGGTCGTCGACGAGCAGCACGGAGGTCACGGGGACTCCTTCGGTGGGGCAGGCAGGACGGCGTGGATCCGGAAGGTGTGCGGTCGAGGACCCGGGCCGTGGGCCAGCTCGCCGCCGAGCTGGGTCGCGCGGTGGCGCATCCCGGTGATGCCGAGTCCGGCCACGTGGTCGTCGGCGTGGAGGTCCTGGTTGGTGACGGTAACCGTGACGGCGTCCTCGTCGCGACCCACGCGGACCTCGGCGCGAGGATGCGCCGAGTGCTTGACGACATTGGTGAGGGACTCCTGGACGATCCGGTACACGGCCAGATCGGTGGCCGCGGGCAGCGCTGCGTCGACACCGCTCACCTCGAGATCCACCTCGACGCCCGCCGCCCGCACCCGCTCGCACAGGGCGCCGAGTCGGGCCACTCCCGGGGTCGGTGCCCGCGAGTCGTCCGGCGCCCCGGAGTCCTCGGGCCGAAGGGTGGACAGCGTGGTCCGCAGCTCCTCCAGGGCCTCCGCGCTCGCCGCGCTGATCGCCCGCAGGGCCTCCTCCGGCTGGCCCGGGCGCGCCGCCCGGACGTGCAGGGCGATGTCGGCCTGCATCTGGATCGCGGCGAGACCGTGACCGACGACGTCGTGGACCTCCTGAGCGAGCCGGACGCGTTCTGCCTGGACGAGCCGCTCGTCGGCGTCCGCCCGGGAGCGGGCCCTGGCGTCCGCGAGCACCTGGCGAGCCCACCCGATGGTGAAGGGCAGCACGACCCAGGTGGCAGCCGGCACGACACCGGCGACGGCGCTGCCACCCGGTGGCTGGGTGAAGAGGTGGACGAGCAGCGCGACGAAGGCCCCCGACGACCAGAGCGCCGCCTCGCGGGTGGGGCGGTGCCGGGCGATGGCGAAGACCGCCACGGCGAGGCTGAGCAGAACCGGACCGTACGGGTGGCCGAGCGCGAGGTAGGTGGCGGTCGCGGTGGTCGTGACGACGAGGGTCCACACCGGCTGCCGCCGCCGCAGCACCAGCGCGACGGCGGCCGTGGCGACGAGGGCGAGCGCCAGAGCATCGGGCGGGACGGCGTCGCTGGCCCCCGGGCCGAAGGGGGGTCCGTCACCGGGTCCCTGCCCCTGGCGTCCCCACGGGCCCTCGCCCCCGCCGAGGAAGGGGAGGGTGACGAGGCCGAGCACGGCGAGCAGCAGCGCGAGCGGGACCTCGCGCAGCCACCCGGGACCTCGTGCGGGCGCCGGCCGACCGGTGCTGCGTCGCGGCACGGCTCTCCCTTCGTCGGTGTGGGCGATGTCCACTCTCGCGCAGGAGGGCCCACCCGTCACCCCGCCTGCGGCGTAACAGGGCCTACGTCCCCGGACGTAGCTGCGGTTGCGTCCGGTGGGTGACGCGCCCGCGCCCGTGCGGCAGGACTCTTGGAGCCATGTCCACCGCCACGACCACTCGCCGACCTTCGACCGCCGCCGATGCCCGGCGACCGCGGATGAGGCCCGCCCTGCGCAAGGGGGTGCTCGTCCTCCACCTGCTCTCGGTGGGCGGATGGATCGGGATCGACGTCCTCGTCGGTGCACTCGTCCTCGCCGGGACGCTCGGCGATCCGGCGACGGCCGGTCTGGCCTACCGGGCCCTCGGGAGCTTCGTCGTCGTCCCGATGCTCACAGCCGCACTCGCGAGCCTCGCGACCGGGCTGCTGCTCGGCCTGGGGACGAAGTGGGGTCTGGCTCGGTACTGGTGGGTGCTCGTCAAGCTCGGTCTCACGCTCGTGCTCACGGTGCTGATCGTCGTCGCGCTACGGCCGGGGATGCCCGAGGTGGTCCTCCACGGTGAGCAGCTGGCGGCCGGCCTCGTGCCGGAGGGGGACGTCTCGGAGCTGGTCTTCCCGCCGATCGTGTCCCTCGTCGTGCTCTCCCTGGCGACTGTCCTCTCGGTGTACAAGCCGTGGGGGCGCACTCGACGCTGACCGGCCAGCATGCCTTGACCCCGCCGGCGCAACGCCGAGGGGCCCCGACCGTGACGGTCGGGGCCCCTCGATGGTGGCGACGCGGTGCGTCGTCACTGGTGGATCAGACGCGACCGTAGGTGACGGCGCTGGTCCAGATGGCGCGCTTGGTCGTGTCGACGCGCGAGTTGCCGGCGTCGTACATCTGGCCGTTGCCGGCGTAGATGCCCATGTGCCAGGCGGGGGCACCGAAGAAGACGAGGTCGCCGACGCGGGGCGAGGAGACCCGGGTGGTGGCCTGACGCTGCTGCTCGGCCGTGCGCGGCAGGGTCTTGCCGTTGCGGGCGAAGACGTACTGGGTGAAGCCCGAGCAGTCGAAGCCGGTCGAGGGGCTCGTGCCACCCATGACGTAGGGGGTGCCGACGAGGCTCGCGGCGGTGTTGATGATGCCGCTGCTGGAGACCGCGGTGCGCGTCGTCGAGCGCGAGGTCGTCGTGGTGGTGGAGCGGGTGGACCCGGTGATGCCCATCGCGGAGCCGGTGCGGGGACCGACGACGCCGTCGGCGGTCAGTCCGTGGCTGCGCTGCCAGCGCTTGACGGCGGCGGCCGTCCCGGAGCCGAAGATGCCGTCGGCGCTGACGCCGACCACGCGCTGGACCTGCTTGACGACGGTGCCGCGCGAGCCCTGACGGACCAGGCCGGTGAAGTTGGTGCGCGCGGTGGAGGACGCGGTGGTCCGACTGGAGCGGGTCGTGGTCGATCCCAGGCCCATCTTGGTGCCGGTGCGGGGGCCGACGACGCCATCGGCGGTCAGGCCGTGGCTGCGCTGCCAGCGCTTGACGGCGTAGGCGGTCCGGGAGCCGAAGATGCCGTCGGCGCTGACGCCGACCTTCTGCTGGATCTGCTTGACGACGGTGCCGCGGGAGCCCTGCTTGACCAGACCGGAGAAGGTGGCGGCGGAGGTGGCGGACGGAGCGGCGGTGGCGGACTGGGCGCCGATGGTGGCGGTGCCGAGGCTGACTGCGGCGACGGCGACCATGGTCGCGCCAGCGCGCTTGCCGACCTGCGAGGGGTGGCTCGGACCGCGGTGGCGTCCGGCGTAGAACATCGACATGGGTCTCTCCTACGCCTGCGGAGTTAGCTGTCGGGTTGGAGTGGAGATCACTCCGCCCTGTGGTCCGTGGACCACGAGGACTTCACCCCAAGGCTGCAAGGCCATGGTTCGGTGGGTCCCCCGCTCCTGCCGTGCTGACTCAGGGGGCCAGTCGGGTTGGCAGGATTAGGCGGCCCGGTGGCAACCCCTCGTGTGTGGGGTCGCGAAAAGGATAAGGCATTGGGACACGAAACGGTAACGGGGGTGTGGACGAATTTGTCTGTCAGTCGCCACCGTGTACGGCCCGGTGCAGCTGCGCCATCTCCTCGTCCATCCGCGCGGCCGTCGCAGCCGCATCCGTGATGCGCTGACGCAGGTCGGGAGGGACGTCCCCTTCGTACTTGTAGAAGATCTTGTGCTCGGTGCTCGCCCAGAAGTCCATCGCCACCGTGCGGAACTGCACCTCGACCGGCACCTGCACCGGCCCGGAGGAGAGGAAGACGGGGATCTCGAGGATCACGTGCAGCGAGCGGTAGCCGTTGGCCTTGGGGTTGGCGATGTAGTCCTTGACCACCCGCACGGTGATGTCGGCCTGCGCCGTGAGCGAGTCCACGAGCCGGTAGACGTCGGCGACGAAGGAGCAGATGACCCGCACCCCGGCGATGTCGGTGATGTGCTCGCGCAGGTCCGGGATCTCCAGCTCGACCCCCTGGCGGGCGGCCTTCTCCAGGATGCTCTCCGGGCTCTTGACCCGGGTGGAGATGTGCTCGATCGGGTTGTCGAGGTGCAGCTCGGCGAACTCCTCGCGCAGGATCTCCAGCCGCATCGCGACCTGCTCCATGCCGAACCGGTAGCCGAGCATCATCCGCGTGAAGTCGTCACGGATCTGGGCGAACCGGCGGATCGCGTCGTCGGACAGTTCCGCTGGCAGCGCGGGGGGCTGGGTCATGGTCTCTCCGGGGTCGGGTGCCGAGCCAGCCTAGGGGTCGAGTCTGGGAGGCAGCAGGGCGCGGACCGGGCATGCTGGTCGGGTGCACGCCGACACCTTCCTGCCGATCCGGACCGAGCGCCTCACCCTTCGGGCGCACCGCGTGGGCGACCTCGAGCCGCTGCTGGAGTACGAGTCCCTGCCCGAGGTGGCGCGCTACCTCCCCTACCACCCGTGGACCCGGGAGACCGGCCGGGAGCACCTGGCCAAGCGGGTGCTGTGTCTGGGACTGGACACCCCGGCCCGCAGCCTCGGCCTCGTGGTGGAGCACGAGGGTCGCGTGATCGGGGACGTCCTGCTCTGGGTCACCGACGAGGCGGGAGCGAAGGGAGAGATGGGCTGGGCCTTCCGCCCCGACGTCGCGGGGCAGGGCTTCGCCACCGAGGCGGCGGCCGCAGTCCTCGAGGTCGGCTTCGCCCGCTACGGGTTGCACCGGGTCATCGCCCAGATGGATGCTCGCAACACGGCCTCGGCGCGCGTCGCCGAGCGGCTCGGGATGCAGCTGGAGGCCCAGCCGCGACAGGACTACTGGAGCAAGGGGGAGTGGACCGACTCGCTCGTGTACGCCGCGCTGGCGAGCGACCACCCGCACGACGTCGGTGACGCGATCGTCGTCAGCGCGGTCGTGCTCGCCGATGCCGACGGCCACGTGCTCACCGTCCGCAAGCGGGGCACGCACTCCTTCATGCACCCCGGTGGCAAGCCGGAGCCGGGCGAGACCCCTGCGCAGTGCGCGGTCCGTGAGGTGGAGGAGGAGCTCGGTCTGGTCCTCGACCCGGAGCGGCTCGACCTCCTGGCGGTGCACCGCACGGCCGCCGCCAACGAGGCGGGCATGGCGCTCGTCGCGAGCGTCTTCCGCCACCCGCACCTGACAGACCGGTCGCGTCCGAGCGTCGTCCCCGCTGCCGAGATCGAGGAGGTCCGGTGGGTCGACGTGAGCCGGCCGTTGCCGCAGGACTCAGCGCCCCTGCTGAGCCTGCTCGTCGCGGGGGCGGACTCGCGATGAAGGTCGTCGACCCGCAAGGCCGGACATGGCGTGTCTCGCGGCGGTGGATGCCGTGGCGGCGCAAGACACGCTTCGGCAGCTGGGGGGACGGGCCCGTCTTCAGCGGCAGCCTCGGGGACGACCCGATCAGCGCGATCATCGGCGTCGTCCTGCTCATCCTCTTCATCCCGGTCCTGGTGCTTGGCCTCGTCGTCGCCCTGGAGATGTTGCTCCTGCTGCTGGTCCTCCCCTTCGCCGTCGTGGGCCGGATGCTCCTCGGCCGGCACTGGTGGGTGGAGGTGCGTGAGGGCTGGACCTTTGCGTGGGAGACCGAGGGCGGTGGCTGGTCCGACAGCGGACGGGCCATCGATCAGATCGCGCAGGGGCTGCGACAGGGGATGCCGCCGTGGCAGGCGGCCGGTCCACCCGTCGTGGGGGGCCGGCCTCCGCACGGGCAGCCGCCACCGCCCGTCTGATGTCAGCTGACTCTTGCCCTTCGCCTGTGGATCCTCGGCTCGTTTTGGTGACTCGGGGCGCGAGGAGTTGACTGAGGGGGATCCGTCTTCCCCCGATGAGAGGAGCGCACCCGTGCGCACCGTGAAGGCCTGGGCGGCCACCTCCGCCACCGCACCCCTGTCCGCGACGACCATCGAGCGTCGGGACGTCGGCGACAACGACATACTGATCGACATCGCCTTCGCCGGCATCTGCCACAGCGACATCCACACCGCCCGCAGCGAGTGGGGCGAGGCCCCCTACCCGCTCGTCGTCGGCCACGAGATCGCCGGCACCGTCGCCGAGGTCGGATCCGCCGTCACCAAGCACAAGGTCGGTGACCGCGTCGGCGTCGGCTGCCTGGTCAACTCCTGCGGTGAGTGCGATGCCTGCACCGCTGGCAAGGAGCAGTACTGCCCACAGTCCGTGGGCACCTACAACGCGACCGACCGCGACGGCACCATCACCCAGGGCGGCTACTCGACCCACATCGTCGTCGACGCCGATTTCGCCCTGAAGATCCCCGAGGGCATCGACCTCGACGTCGCGGCCCCCCTGCTGTGCGCCGGTGTCACCACGTGGTCCCCGCTGCGCCGCTTCGGTGTCGGTGAGGGCTCCAAGGTGGCCGTCATCGGTCTCGGCGGCCTCGGCCACATGGGCGTCCAGCTGGCCGTCGCGCTCGGCGCGGAGGTCACCGTGCTGTCCCAGTCGCTGAAGAAGCAGGAGGACGGTCTCGCCCTCGGTGCGACCGACTACCGCGCGACGAGCGACGACAGCACCTTCGAGGACCTGCGCGGGAAGTTCGACCTGATCCTCAACACGGTCAGCGCGAGCCTGCCGATCCAGCAGTACCTGTCGCTGCTCGGGGTGGAGGGCACGCTGGTCAACGTCGGCGCGCCGGTCGAGCCCTTCCAGGTCCCGGCCTTCTCCCTGATCGGTGGCGGCAAGTCCTTGGCTGGCTCCATGATCGGCGGGATCCCCGAGACCCAGGAGATGCTCGACTTCTGCGCGGACAAGGGCATCGGCGCCAAGATCGAGGTCATCTCGGCCGACCAGGTCAACGAGGCCTGGGAGCGGGTCGTCGCCTCCGACGTGCGCTACCGCTTCGTCATCGACGCCTCGACGATCTGACCCTCACGACGCGAGGGTGACCTCGTAGTGCATACCGCCGTCCGTCGTCGGCGTGGAGAACCTCAGCGTCTCTCCGCGCTCGACGGTGAACTCGGTCTCGGTGTCGCTCAGACTCAAGCCACCGCCCTCGCCACGCGGTGACATCGGCTCGCTCGTCGTGAACTCGACGGAGTCCTCGTCCACGTCGGTGAAGGTGATGTCGAAGTCGACGTGCCCCGTGAAGGGGACGCTGGCCCCCTTCGTCGCATCGACCGTCGTGATCCTGGGGGTCGGCTTGTGGTTGCGATCCCAGCCGTTCCACGAGCTGCTCGTGATGGTCACCGGGACCGGTCCGGGGTCGGGATCGAGCAGGCCGCAGCCGGTGAGCACGGGCAGGCATGAGGCGGCGGCGGCGAGGGCGAGGGTGCGGCGTCGGATGGTCATGGGTCCTCCCTGGATGGTGGTGATGGTCTGACGCCGCCCGGACGCCAGCGGTTCCATGGACGAAGGGGGGAGAACCTCGACCCTTCGTTGACTCGCCGTTCACCCAGCGGGCCTCGCGGACGGTGAGGCTGGGCCCACACCCAGCCCCCACCCGTGAGGTCCACCCATGTCCCGCACCCTCCGCCGCCTCGTCGGTCTCGCCGGAGCCGCCGCCCTCGTGGCCGTGCCGGCCCTCCCTTCGCAGGCCGCTCGCTCCGCGACCACCCAGTCCACGTCCTCGCTCGCGGCGACGGCCGCGCCGCTCGGGGTCAGCGCGGCACTGGGGCAGCAGGACGGCTCGACCCAGACCGTGCGCGGCGTCGTCGTCGGGCAGCCGACTGCGAGCGAGCGAGTGGTCACCAGTGGCTTCCCCAACGACTACGCCATCGCGATCGCCGCCTCTGCGGGTGAGACCGACACGTCGAAGATCCTCTATGTCCAGGTGCCCGCGGCCCTGCGCTCGCAGTGGGGACTCGCGTCCAACCCCGACCTCATGGGGCAGCAGGTCGACGTGACCGGTGCGCTCGAGGCGTACTTCTCCCATCCCGGGGTCAAGGGCACGAGCTCGATCGCGCTCGCTGACGGCAGCACTCCTGAGGACCCGGGCGACCCCGAGGAGCCCGGTGAGCCAACCGACCCCGGCAGCTACTACGACGGGACCGCAGGCCTGAGCGGACAGGCGCTGAAGGAGGAGCTGCACGGGATCATCAGCAACCAGACCGTGCTGAGCTACTCGCAGGTCTGGGAGGGGCTCAAGGATGTCGACGAGGACACGCAGGACACGAGCAGCGTCCGACTCCTCTACTCCGGCACAACCTCTCCGAAGTCGAACAACGGTGGGGGAGTGGACAACTGGAACCGCGAGCACGTCTGGGCCAAGAGCCACGGCGACTTCGGCACCTCCAACGGACCCGGCACCGACCTGCACCACCTGCGACCGACCGATGTCACGGTCAACTCCGCGCGCGGCAACCTCGACTTCGACAACGGTGGCAGCGAAAACTCTGAGGCCCCGGGCAACTACGCCGACGGGGACTCGTGGGAGCCGCGCGACGCGGTCAAGGGCGATGTGGCCCGGATGATCTTCTACATGTCGGTCCGCTACGAGGCCGGCGACATGGTCGACCTCGAGGTCAACGACCGGGTGGGCAACGGTTCCGCCCCGTACATGGGACGGGTCTCCGTCCTCAAGCAGTGGAGCCAGCAGGACCCGCCCGACGCCTTCGAGCAGCGCCGCAACGAGCGGATCTACGCCAACTGGCAGGGCAACCGCAACCCCTTCATCGACCACCCGGAGTGGGTCGAGTCGATCTGGTGACCGACGGGCTCGACCCGACGTGCGGCCGGTCCGACGAGCCGGGTGTCGCGTGACAGGATCGGCCGCATGGACAACCCCGTGCCCGACTACCTGGCCGAGGTCGCCGAAGCCTGCGCGTCGCTGACCTCCGGCGAGCCGGCCTCGTACATCCCGGAGCTGGCCTCGGTCGACCCGGACCGCTACGGCGTCGCGATGGCGACGATCGACGGCGCGCTGTACTCCGTCGGGGACGCCCGTCACGAGTTCACCATCCAGTCGATCTCCAAGGCCTTCGTCTACGGGCTGGCGGTGCGCGAGCGGGGCCTGACCGAGGTGCTGCGCAAGGTGGACGTCGAGCCGTCCGGCGACCCCTTCGACGAGCTGTCGCTCGAGGACGGCACCGGGCGACCGCGCAACCCGATGATCAACGCCGGAGCGATCACCACCCACGCCCTCGTCGGCGGCGACGGGGTGAGCTCCGCGGGTCGCTTCGAGGAGATCCACCGGCTGCTGTGCGACCTCGCCGGTCGCGAGCTCTCGGTCGACGAGGAGGTGTGGGCCTCGGAGATGTCGGTGAGTGACCGCAACCTGGCGATCGCGCACCTGCTGCGCAGCCACGGCATCATCAGCGACTCGCCCGAGGAGGTCGTCTCCGCCTACGTGCGCCAGTGCGCCGTGCTCGTCACGGCCGAGGACCTCGCGATGATGGCGGCGACGCTGGCCAACGCGGGGGTGCAGCCGGTGACCGGCCAGCGCATCTTTTCCGGTCACCAGGTGCGTCACCTGCTCTCGGTCATGCTCACCTGCGGCATGTACGACTCGGC
Source organism: Janibacter limosus (assembly GCF_004295485.1). NCBI lineage: Bacteria > Bacillati > Actinomycetota > Actinomycetes > Micrococcales > Intrasporangiaceae > Janibacter > Janibacter limosus. Next base: position 3,428,261 of record NZ_CP036164.1, read on the forward strand.
CGGTGACTGGGTCTCCAACGTCGGGATCCCGGCCAAGAGCGGGGTGGGCGGCGGGATCATCGGCGCGCTGCCCGGCCAGGTCGGGATCGCGACCTTCGCCCCGCGGCTGGACCCGCACGGCAGCAGCGTGCGCGGGATCGAGACCTTCGAGCGGCTCTCCCACGACATGGGTCTGCACCTCATGGAGGTCGCCCCACCCGCGCGCTCGGTCATCCAGCGCTCGCGAGTCGTCGGTGAGGGCGAGGAGGCCGTGCGGGTCTTCGAGCTGGCCGGGACCATCGGGTTCACCGGTGCCGAGCGGGTCGTGCGGCGCCTTGCGGAGGAGGAGCCGGTCGAGCGGACGATCGTCGTCGACCTCACCCACGTCAGCTCGGTGGGCGGCCCGGCCCGGCACATGCTCCTCGAGGCCCTGCGCCGGCTGCGGCTCGACGGCTACACGGTCTACCTCATCGACCACGACGAGGTGCTGCCAGATCCCGACCCCGGCGACGGCCAGCCGGTCGAGCAGCTGCAGGAGATCTGATGCTGCGCCGCCTGATCTACCCCGTCCCCGCCTGGGACCCGGCGATCGCTCTGCCCGTCACCACGACGAAGGGCGGTACCCACCTGGTCCACCACCCCGCCCCCGAGGGCGGTCGCACGGTCGTCTACCTGCACGGCAACGGCTCCGACCTCGCGTCGGCCAACCCGCTCGCGGGCCTCTTCGACGAGCAGGGACTGGGTTTCGCCGCGGTCGAGTACCCCGGCTACGGGCCCGCGACCGGCCGCACCACCCAGGACGGGATCCTCTCGGCTGCCCGCGACGGGCTGGCCCACCTCTCCCTTCCCGCGGAGCGCACCGTCCTCGTGGGCGAGTCGCTCGGCTCGTCGGTGGCGGCCCACCTCGCCGCGGAGGGCCTGCTCACCGATGACGAAGGGAGTGGCCGCCTCGTCCTCGTCTCCCCCTTCACGTCGATGACCGCGATGGTCCAGCGGGTGGTGCGCGGCTTCCCCCGCCGGCTCGTCCCCGACCGGTGGGAGACCGACGGCCTGCTCGAGCGGATCGAGGTGCCGACGATGCTCGTCCACGGTGAGCTCGACGACCTCGTCCCGCCGGCGATGAGCGCACAGCTCGAGCGGGGTCTGGCGTCGGCGCTGCGCGTGGTCGTGCCCGGTCGCACGCACAACGACCTGTGGCAGTCGCCGAGCGAGTGCCTGGCCGCCGTCGCCCGCTTCGCCCGGGGCGAGCAGCAGGACAACCCGCTGTACTGACGCGCAGCACCCGGAGTAGATTGTGTGTGCGATGCAGACAACTGGATGGCAGGCACACCGGGACGCCGTCGACCGGCTCGTGCGCTCCCATGACTCGATCCCGGCCGGCTCCCCCGTGCGCCTGGCCAAGCGCACCTCCAACCTCTTCCGCCACCGTGCCGCGACCGACGTGGCCGGTCTCGACGTCTCGGGGCTGGCCGGCGTCATCGAGGTCGACCCCACCTCCCGGACCGCGCAGGTGCAGGGCATGTGCACCTACGAGGACCTCGTCGCCGCCACGCTGCCGCACGGGTTGATCCCGCTCGTCGTGCCCCAGCTGCGCACGATCACGCTCGGGGGCGCGGTCACCGGGCTGGGCATCGAGGCGACCAGCTTCCGCAACGGCCTGCCGCACGAGTCGGTCCTCGAGATGGACGTGCTCACCGGGTCCGGTGAGGTCGTGACCGCGCGACCCGACAACGAGCACTCGGACCTCTTCTTCGCCTTCCCCAACTCCTACGGCTCGCTCGGCTACGCCGTGCGGCTGCACATCGAGCTGGAGGCCGTGCCCCCACGGGTCGCCCTGCGGCACCTGCGCTTCCACGACGCACGGGCCGCGACCGACGCCATCGACGCGATCGTCGACGCCGGTGAGCACGAGGGCGTGCGGGTGGACGCGCTCGACGGCGTCGCCTTCGCGCCCGACGAGATCTACCTGACGCTGGCCACGTGGACGCACGACGCGCGGCCCACGAGTGACTACACGGGCCAGCAGATCTTCTACCGCTCGCTGCAGGAGCGCAGCACCGACCTGCTGACGATGCACGACTACCTGTGGCGGTGGGACACCGACTGGTTCTGGTGCTCCGGTGCCTTCGGACTGCACCGCCCGGCGATCCGTCGACTCTGGCCCCGCCGGTGGCGACGCTCCGACGTCTACCACCGACTCGTCGGGCTGGACCGGCGCCTCGACGTCGTCGGGAGGCTGGACCGCAGGGCCGGACGGCCGCAGCGCGAGCGGGTCATCCAGGACATCGAGGTGCTCAGCGAGCGCCTCCCCGAGTTCCTCGAGTGGTTCGACGCCCAGGTGGGGATGCGACCGGTGTGGCTGTGCCCCCTTCGCCTCCGGGAGGGTGCCGACGGTGCCCGCACGTGGCCCTCCTACCCCCTCGACCCGGGCCGCACCTACGTCAACGTCGGCTTCTGGGGCACGGTGCACGTCGGTGACGACGCCCCGGAGGGGCCGACCAACCGTGCCGTCGAGGCCAAGGTGCACGAGCTCGGCGGGCACAAGTCGTTGTACTCCGAGGCCTTCTACCCACGAGACGTCTTCGACGAGCTCTACGACGGCGCCAACCTCGCTGAGGTGCGGCGACGCTACGACCCGGCCGGCCGACTGACCGACCTCTACGACAAGGTGGTGCAGACCAGGTGAGCACGATCAAGATTGCTGAAGCACTGGCGGGGATCATGCCCGCCGACCTCCCGGTGCGGCTGACGGCCTACGACGGCAGCTCCGCCGGCCCCGTCGACGCCGACATCGGGCTCGAGCTGCGCAACGAGCGGGGTCTGCGCTACCTGCTCACCGCGCCCGGCGACCTCGGCTTCGCCCGGGCCTGGGTGGCCGGCGACCTCGTCGGCACGGGCTTCCACCCCGGCAACCTCTACCCGGTGCTCGACCTGATGAGCAGTACTGACCGGTGGCGCATCCCCGGTCCCGCGCAGGCCCTGGAGCTGATCCGCGGGATCGGGTGGGACAAGCTCAACCCGCCGCCGATCCCGCCCCAGGAGCACCTGCCGCGCTGGCGCCGCGTCGTCGAGGGCATGCGGCACAGCCGGGCCCGCGACGCCGAGGTGATCCACCACCACTACGACGTGTCCAACCGCTTCTACGAGATGATCCTCGGCCCGTCGATGACCTACACGTGCGCGGTCTACCCCACCGCCGACGCGACGCTCGAGGAGGCGCAGGCCCACAAGTACGAGCTCATCGCCCGCAAGCTCGACCTGCAGCCCGGGCAGCGGCTGCTCGACGTCGGCTGCGGCTGGGGCGGCATGGTGATCCACGCGGCCAAGCACCACGGCGTCAAGGCGCTCGGCGTGACCCTCTCGCAGGCGCAGGCCGACTGGGCCAAGCGGGCCATCGACCGCGAGGGTCTCGGTGACCTCGCCGAGGTGCGATTCATGGACTACCGCGACGTGCCCGAGGGGGACTTCGACGCGGTCAGCTCGATCGGTCTGACCGAGCACATCGGCATCCGCAACTACCCGGCGTACTTCGCGGCGCTGCGTGGCAAGCTGCGGCCCCAGGGTCGGCTGCTCAACCACTGCATCACGCGCGACCACAACCGCGCCACGCGTACCGGGGCGGTCATCGACCGCTACATCTTCCCCGACGGGGAGCTGACCGGTGCCGGCACGCTGCTCGTCCAGCTCCAGGACGCGGGCCTGGAGATGCAGCACGCCGAGAACTTCCGCATGCACTACGCGCGCACGCTCGCCGGCTGGGTCGACAACCTCGTGGACAACTGGGACGAGGCCGTCGCCGAGGTCGGTGAGGGGACCGCCCGCCTGTGGGGGTTGTACATGGTCGGCTCGCGCATCGGCTTCGAGCGCAACGACGTCCAGCTGACCCACCTGCTCGCCACCAGGACGGACGACGTCGGGGTGAGCGGCTACCCCCTTCGCCACACGTTCTGAGGGGCGCCGGGTGGAGGTAAACGCGCGGACGAAAGGTCGGCGTGTCGACATCCACCCGCCCCGTTCGCCCGTGCCCGCGCCTCGGGTGGAGGCAGACCCGCGGATGATTCGTCGGCGCGCATACCTCCACCCGGCGAAGGGGGGGTGGAGCGAAGGGGGAGCGGGGCGAAGGGGTGTGGAGGCTCAGACGTGACCGCTGAGCTGGGCCATGCGCGACTCGAGGGCGGCGAGCATCGCGCTGCAGCGCTTGCCGGCGTCCTTGCGGGCGGCCTTGCCGGACGCCTCGCCCGGCTCGGTGCACATCGGCAGCACGTCGACGGACAGGCGTGCCCCGCCGGCGAGGGAGCGCAGCTCGTCGAGCTTGACGGCGAAGGGAGACCCGCTGCCGGGGGAGTAGTAGCGGACCGCGTCCTCGACCCCGTCGGGGAAGAGATCGGCCTTGGTGACGACGATGACCAGCCACACCGGGCGGTCACGGCGCAGGGCCATCGACGCGATCCGGTGCGAGGTGATGGTCCAGTCCTCGAGCTCGGCGGCCAGCTGCTCCTCGCGGGTGGCCACGGCCGTGCCGGTCGTGCCCGCAGGTCGGCGGGGGGTGGCGTAGCCGTTGGCGACGACGTGCAGGATCCCGTCGACCGGGTCGTCGTGGAAGACCTCGTCGAGGGCGCCGAGCCGGGTCGCGGCGTTGTCGCCGGGGACCACGCGGAAGCGGAAGCCCTTGCCCTTGGCCGAGCGGCGGGTGCGGCGCTCCATCGTGGCGGAGCCGACCTCGACGGTGCTCTCGGCGGAGGCGCGCCGGGCGAGCCGGTCGGCCAGGCGGGTCTTGCCGACACCCGTCATGCCGGTGACGGCGACCGCCGGGAAGCGACCGCGGAAGAGGTGGCTCAGCTGGTGCGGCGCGGTGGACAGCGCCGACAGTGCTGTCCCGGCGAGCGTCGTGCCCACGGCGGTGCGGGTGGCGGGCGACAGACGGGCCATGTCAGCCCAGCGCCTTCTTGACGTCGGCCAGCGACGGGTTGGTCGCGGAGGAGCCGTCGGGGTAGAGCAGCGTCGGCACCGTCTGATTGCCACGGTTGATCGTCTTGACCAGCTCGGCGGTGCCGGGCGTCGTCTCGATGTTGATCTCGGTGTATCCGATGCCCTCACGGTCGAGCTGCGACTTCAGCCGACGGCAGTAGCCGCACCACGTCGTGGAAAACATCGTGACCGTGCCGTCAGCGGGCAGGTCGAGGCCGGGGGGCAGGATCTCGCGCACGTTCACCCCTCCAGCCAACCACGACTTCGCCAGATCTCCTGCACCCGGGGGACCTGTGCCGCCTCGACGTGGTCGAAGGGGACGGTGAGCAGGGACCCCGAGCCGCGCACGTGGAAGCGGGTACGGCCCCGTTTGACGACCACCCCGACGAAGCCCTGGTAGCGGCCGGGGGTGAGGACCCGCACGCGGTCGCCGATGCTGACGAGGTCACCGCTGCCGCCGCGGTCGGCGGTGGCGCGCAGTGTCGCCAGCTGACGGCGGTAGGCCGGTGTCATCGGGGCCGCGACGCCGTGGTGGGTCCAGGTGAAGATGGCCTGCGCGCTGAAGGAGCGGCTGCACTCACGGCACGAGGTGACCTGTGACGGGCGGCGGTGCCGGTCGATGGTGTGGCCGGCCGGGCAGGTGCCCACCCAGGCGCCGGGGACGCTCGGGGCGTCCTGCGGCAGGCACCGCTCCGGTGCGGCTCCGATGCTGCTGGCCATCGCCTGCCACCTCGGCCCGTGGCCGTGCCGGGGCCCGACGAGAGCGTGTGCGATCTCGTGCAGGACGGTGTCGCGGACCTGCTCCGGCGAGTGCAGTGCGGTGAGGGGGCCGCTCAGGCCGATCGTGCGCTCCGCCGCGCGGCAGACCCCCGCGCGCTTCTTGGCGCGGTCGACGACGAGCCGCCAGTCCTCCAGGCCGTGCTCGTCCATGAGTGCGCGACCCATGCGCCGCGCCTCCCCGATGTCCATGAGCAGGAGGGTAGGCGCTGCCCCCGACAACCCCCCTTCGCCGGGGTCGTCGAGGGTGTCGTCGGGGAATACCCGCCGCGCTGCCGGGGTTGTCGCGGGCGTGCTCCCCAAACTCTCTCTCCTCGACCTGGCCACCGTGGGCCGCGACCAGCCGATCAGCGAGGCGCTCGCCGACACCGTCACCCTGGCGCAGCGCGCCGACGAGCTCGGGAGCTTCGAGCGGCTGTGGTTCGCCGAGCACCACAACATGTCGCGCATCGCGTCCGCCGCGACCTCCGTGCTCATCGCCCACGTGGCGGCGCGCACCGAGCGGATCCGCGTCGGCTCCGGCGGGGTGATGCTGCCCAACCACTCGCCGCTCGTCATCGCCGAGCAGTTCGGCACCCTCGCCGAGCTCTACCCCGACCGCATCGACCTCGGTCTCGGCCGCGCCCCGGGCACCGACGGCGCCACGATGCGCGCGCTGCGCACGGACCCGCGGGCCGCGGAGTCCTTCCCCCAGGACGTGCGTGAGCTGCAGGGCTATCTCTCCGGCGACACCCTCATCGACGGGATCCACGCCTACCCCGGCCGCGGGACGCGGGTGCCCCTCTATGTCCTCGGCTCCTCGCTCTTCGGCGCGCAGCTGGCTGCGGCCTACGGTCTGCCCTACGCCTTCGCGAGCCACTTCGCCCCCGACGCGCTGCAGCAGGCCGTGCGGGTCTACCGCGAGCGCTTCACCCCGAGCGAGCAGCTGAGCAGCCCGTACGTCATCGCCGCGGCCAATGTCGTCGCCGCGGACGACTCCGCGACCGCCACCGAGCTCGCCGACAAGGTGCTGCGTGCCCGGGTGCGGATGCTCGCCGGCCGGGTCGGCAGCGGCAGCCTCGACGAGGACATGGTCACCGCCCTCATGGACAGCGCGGTCGGGGCCCAGGCCCGCCACATGCTCACCCACACGATCGTCGGCGACCCGGAGCAGGTCGCGTCGGGGCTGAGCGACTTCGCCGCGCTCGCCGACGCGGACGAGCTGATCCTCACCAACCCGGCACCCGGTCTCGACGAGCGGGTGCGCACCCTCGAGATCCTCGCCGGCCTCGTGGGTCGGGCGAGCTGACCTCCCTTCGGTCCTGACGAAGTCCGCACGTCTCCTGCCGGAACCCTGACGCCCCGGGGATGGAGTCGTGACGCGGTCGGCGCGTAGCGTCGACATCGTGCACGAGACCTGATCGGGCGGACCGCGAGGGGGTCCACCCGATCACTGGTTCTTGAGTCTCCCCGGGCTCGGAACCACCCCTGAAGGGATGCCCCTTCGCGATGGATCTCCTCCCCGTCGCGAGGGGGCATCCTGCTGTCTCGGAGCGGATTTCGCCCCGACGACAAGGGCCCGAGGACTTGACCAAACCCATGCACAACCTCACCCGAAGTCTGGTGGAGTGCGCGCCCCCGCGGTCATAGATTCCCACCACCCGGTCGGCGCGACCGCGCCCCGGGACTCGTCGAAGGGTGAATCGCATGAAGCGTGCAGCAACCGTCCTGACTCTCGCCGCCACCGTCTCGTTGGGGGCCGCCAGCGTCGGGTACGCCGGGGTGACCGAGGAGCCGACCTACCAGGACTTCAAGTCGCAGACGCTCCAGGACGCCGACCAGCAGTACATCGTCAACGGCGACATCCCGGTGTCCGGCGAGAAGCAGCTGCGCGAGTTCTACCAGGGGATGGTCAGCCCGGGGCAGGACAACCAGCTCATCGTCAACACCGTCTACGGCAAGGACGACGTCTGGACCGCGACCCAGGCCAAGAACCTCACCTACTGCGTGAGCACGAAGTTCGGGACCGATCACGACGCGGTGGCTGCCGCGATGGCCAGCGGGGCAGCCCAGTGGGAGGCCGCCAGCTCCGGCGTGAACTTCACCCACGTCGCCGCGCAGGACGGCAAGTGCACCACCCGCAACAGCAACGTCCTCTTCTCCGTCGAGCCGACCAACACGACGAGCTACATCGCGCGGGCCTTCTTCCCCAGCACCCCCAAGCGCAGCCGCAACGTCCTGGTGAGCACCAACCAGCTCTTCAACGCCGGCTCGTGGACCCCGAGCAACATCCTCGCCCACGAGCTCGGCCACACCCTCGGCTTCCGCCACGAGCACACCCGACCGGAGGCAGGCACCTGCTTCGAGGACAACAACTGGCGTCCGCTGACCCCCTACGACTCGGCGTCGATCATGCACTACCCGCAGTGCAACGGGTCGAGCGACGACCTGAGCATGACCTCCACCGACCGTGACGGGATCCGCTCGGTCTACGGCTCCTGAGCCTCCCGCCCCACGACTGACGCCCCCTTCGTCCGAGCTCCCCCCACGGACGAAGGGGGCGTCTGCCTGTCCGCGGTGGGTGGCGGGGAGTCAGCGCGAGGGCAGCTCGCGGACCTCGATGAGCCCCGGCTCGCTGATCACGCCGACGTCACCGGTGCGGGCGAAGTCGGCGAAGACCTGCCGCAGCCGCCGACCCGATCGCTCGAAGTCGTCCGGGTCGACGCCCTCGATCAGGTCGGCGCCCCACCAGGTCTCGAGGCGTCCCTGGAGCAGGGGGAGCTCGATGGTGTGTGCGCCCGCATAGGGGTTGCCGGAGACGCCCCAGGTGATGAGGTAGCGCTGTCCGCGCCCGCCGGCCCGGTGGTGCCGCTCGGCGAAGTCGAGGATGCCGTTGCCGTAGATCCGGTCGGTCAGCGCCTGCCCGACCCGCTGGACGAAGGGAGCCAGCCACGGGCTCAGCGCCCGGTCACCGAGCGCCTTGCCCAGGAAGAGCGAGGCCTCGCGGTCGGTGGACCCGATGAGCACGTCGACCCGCTGCGCGGCCTCGCGCCAGGCCGCGTCGAGGTCCTCCTCGGCGGGCAGCGGGTGGTGGCCGTACTGCACGCCGAAGGGCATGCCGGCAGCGATTCCGTGGCGCGCGATCGAGGGCTCGACCGACGGCTGCGCGCTGAGCACGTCGTCGATGTCGGTCTCGATCGTGAGGGACTGCGCGACCCGCATCATCGCGTCCGTCATCGCCGACCGTCCGGGCATGACGCCGATCGGTGGGCTCTGGATGATGGCGCGGCGGAAGAGCCCGTCGGCGCCCTCGGCGATCATCAGGTGCGCGATCGCGTCGCCGCCCGCGGACTGACCGAAGAGGGTGACCTCGCTCGGGTCGCCGCCGAAGGCCGCGATGTTGGCGCGCACCCACCGCAGCGCCTCGATCTGGTCGAGGAGACCGAGGTTGGCGGGGCGGGTCGCGCCGTCGCCGAGATAGCCGAGCAGGCCGAGGCGGTAGGTCACGCGCACGACGACCACCCGCTGCTCGACGACGAGGACCGCGGGGTCGTAGATCTCCAGGTCACCGGCGCCCGAGACGTAGGAGCCGCCGTGGATCATCACCATGACCGGCAGGGTCTCGTCGCCACCCAGGTCGGCGGGGACGGTCACCGACAGCCGCAGGCAGTCCTCGTCGAAGGGCAGCTCGCCCGGGACGAGGCCGAGGACCTCCTCGAGGAACTCCACCCGGGGCTGCGGGCAGGCCGGCGACGGGCCGGTGGCGTCGATGCGCTCGACCGGTGCCTCGGCCACGGGTGGGGCAAACCGTGCGGCCCTGGCGTAGCGGATCCCACCGGCCCGCAGCACCGCGCCGTCGCGGCGACCGACGATCTCGCCGGCGGGTGCCGACCACGAGGGGAAGGCCCCCTTCGTCGGGGTGTCGCTGCGTGAGGGGTGGGATGGCGTGGTCATGCGGTCAGCGTGCCACGGTGCTCGCCTCCCTCCGTGACGCACGCGGCCTCGCCCGCAGGCGCGCCTGCCGGGGGCATGATGGGCAGATGGATGACATCGAGGCCTTCTGGCAGCGCGCGCAGCGGCACGCCGAGCTTGCGACGGTGAACTCGTACATGGGTGAGAGCCCGATGGCGCTCCTGCGCCCACCGGCCTGGGCCTTCGGCGCGACCCCGGAGCAGGCGGACGAGCTGCTCGCCCTCGTGATCGATGGGACCAAGACCTCGACGTCGTCGGCGCTGTGGGACTACGAGGCCGAAGGGGAGGACCTCCCGACCGAGGGCACCCTCGGCATCGTCACCGACGGGCGGGGAGCCCCGCGGGCCCTCGTCGTGACGAGCCGGGTGCGGACCGTCCCCTTCGACCAGGTGGACGAGGAGCACGCCAGGGCCGAAGGGGAGGGCGACCGCTCGCTCGACCACTGGCGGCAGGTGCACGAAGCCTTCTTCACCGAGCACGCGAGCCACGACCGGGGCTTCGCCCCGGACATGCCGGTCGTCCTCGAGGACCTGCGGGTCATCTACTCGGAGCCTGCGGACGCGCCCCGGTAGACCCACGCAGATCGGGCCACCGGGTCCGTCTCGTCGAGCGGTCAGACCCGGTGGCGCAGGCCGGTCGCCCGCTGGGTGCGGCGGGTGACGGCCGCCCGGATCGCCTCGTGCGATCCCACGAGCGTGATCGACTCCTGGGCGCGGGTGATCGCCGTGTAGAGCAGCTCTCGGGTGAGCAGCCGGGAGTCCGCGTCGGGCAGCAGCACGGTGATCGACCGGGCTTGGCTGCCCTGGCTCTTGTGGATCGTCATCGCGTGCGCCGTGTCGACCTCACCGAGGGTGGAGACGGCATGCACCTGGGGAGCGGTCGGCTCACCGAAGACACCGACGACCCGACCGTCCTCGCGCAGGGACATCACGCCGGTGTCGCCGTTGTAGAGGCCGAGGCCACGGTCGTTGGTCGTGACGAGCAGCGGGCGTCCGAGGACCTGGCGTCCGGCGTAGTCGGTGGTCTCACCGAGCCAGCGCTCGACGCGGTCGTTCCACGGGCCGACGCCCCAGGGGCCATCGCGGTGGGCGCACAGCAGGCGGTGCTCGCCGAGGGCGCGCAGGGCGTCGGCGTGCCGACGGGCCAGCGCGAGGTCACGCAGTCGGGCCGCGTGCTCGACCAGCCTGGGCCGCAGGACCTCGTCGGCCCCGAGCACGTCGTCCACGGGCAGGTGCTCGACCGGGCCGCCGGGAGCGGCGGCATCGAGCAGCTCGAGGACCCGGTCGGCGTCACCGACCCGGACGGCCTCGGCCAGCTCGCCGATCTCCTGGCCGAATCGGTGCGAGGTGCTCAGCCGGACCACGGGTCCGCTCTCGCCGTAACCCGCGACGAGGTCGGCGAGCACCGCGCCGGCCTCGACCGAGGCCAGCTGGTCGGGGTCGCCGACGAGGAGCAGCCGGGTCGTGGGCCGAAGCGCCTCGAGCAGGCGTGCGGTGAGGGTGAGGGAGAGCATCGACGCCTCGTCGATGATGACGATGTCGTGGGGAAGGGGGTTGCGCCGGTCCCGCCGGAACCGGTTGCCGCTGTCGGGGCGCCAGCCGAGCAGGCGGTGGATGGTGACCGCCTCGATGTCGCTGCCGAGCCGGTCACGGTCCTGGGCGGGCAGCCCGGCCAGCGAGCCGAGGACCGACTCGCGCAGTCGGGCCGCCGCCTTGCCCGTGGGCGCGGCCAGCGCGATGCGGGGCCGGTGGCCGCTCGACTCGGCCTGCTCGAGCAGCAGGGTCAGCAGCCCGGCGACGGTCGAGGTCTTGCCGGTGCCGGGGCCGCCGGCGAGGACCGTCGTGAGCCGCCCGGCAGCAGCCTGCACGGCCGACCGCTGCTCGGACCAGGTCGCCTCGGCGAAGACCCGGTCGAGCCCGTCCTGGAGCATCTGCGCGTCGATGCTCGGCTGCGGCGCCGCAGCCCGGCGGGCCAGGTCGTCGGCGACCTGGACCTCCTCGCGGTGGTAGCGGTCGAGGTAGACCAGGCCGTGCTCGACGAGCAGCACCCCCGCCTCACCGAGGGCGCTGGTGCGCACCCGGTCCAGCCAGGCGTCGGTGGGCGGCAGCTCGAAGGGGGAGGCTGTGCTCGTCCCCTCGATCCCACCGTCACTCTCGATCCCGCCGTTACCCTCGGACTCGCCATCCCGCGCGGTCCCGCCGCCAGCCTCGGTGCCGCCCTGGACTCCAGAGTCGCCGGCGGTGGCTCCCGCGGCGAGGAGCTCACGGGCGTGCTCGGGCGCCATGCTCGTCGAGCCTTCGCGGGCGGCCCGCACCGTGAGGGCGAGGGTGACCCGCGCGAGTGGGTCGCTCTCGTCGACGAGCTCGGCCAGGCGCGTGGCGACGTGGACATCGGCGGCCTCGAGGATGCCGGCGGCGTTGAGGTCCGCCAGCTCTCCGGTCGCGGTGCGCGCCAGTCGCCGGTCGTAGCCGTCGAGGATCTCGGTCATGGCGTCTCCTCGGGGGTGGCGGTCGAGGGTCCGGCCGCCGCGGGCCGACGACCGTCCAGCAGGTCGGACACACCCTCGATGAGCGCGATCGGCGGCTGCCAGGAGAAGACGCCCGTCGGGTGCCCGTCGACGGTGGGGGTGTCCGGTCCGGCCATGCCGCGCAGGTAGAGGTAGAGCACGCCACCGAAGTGCACCGACGGGTCGTACCCGGGCTGGCGCCACCGCAGGAAGCGGTGCAGCACGACCCCGTAGAGGATCGCCTGGAGCGGGTAGGAGGAGTGGTTCATCGCCTCGCGCAGGGCGGCGGGGTCGTAGTGCTGCGTCGTCAGCGGGGTGTCGACGGGCCCGAGCCAGTTGGTCTTGTAGTCGACGACGAGGTGGCGCTGCCCGACGCGCAGCACGATGTCGACCGAGCCGGTGAGGTAGCCGCGCAGCGACTGGTCACCGAGGAGCGGGTTGTCGAGCACGTCGGCGAAGGGCAGGACCGGGTCGTCAGCCGGCAGGTGCTCGCGCATGAGGGTCGCGAGGTCGCCCAGCACCGCCTGCGCGGCCGACGGTGACGGCGCGTCGTCGCCGCCACCCAGCGGCAGCTCGAACTCCATCTCGCACAGACGGTCCCGTGCCCCGATGTCGGCCAGGCTCGTGCCCGGGGCCAGCGGCCCGAGGGGGGTGCGGACCACCTCGACGAGGGCCTCGGCGAGGGCATCACGATCGAGGTCGGGCACGGGCCACGCGATGATCTGCTCCTCGACGTGGGCCCGCAGCTCGGCGAGCAGGTCCGGTGCCTGTGCATCGGCCTCCTCGAGCACCGCGTGCACGAGCGAGCCGAAGCCCGCGCCGACCGGCAGGTCGGCCATGGGCGAGGGGATGTGCGTGCCCCCGCCCTCCGGGGTGAGCCCGTCGTCCCCTGCCGAGGGGGCGAGCCCTTCGCCCCCTCCAGAGGGGGCGAACCCGTCGCCGACGACGGCGAGAGGGGCGCTCCCTTCGTCGTCCTGACGGTCGGTGACCTCCGGCTCGCTGGCCACGAGGGTGTCTGCTCCGGCGTGGGTGACGTCGTCGAGCGGTCGGGTCAGGGCGGTGTAGGAGGTGCGCCGCCAGTCGTCGTCGACGGTGCGGGTGAAGCCGCGCACCGACAGGTCGGTGGTCGTCTCGGGCCGGGCCATCGGCACGGGTGACGGCTGGTCGACGTACTCGACGCGCAGGGCGCCGCGGTGCTCCCACTGGGTCAGCTGGTCCTGGAGCGTCGCGTCGCCGGGGACGGGGTGGGTGCGCGGGACCGGCCCCTGGCCCTGCGAGCGACCGAGGAGGACCCGGTGGAGCGAGGAGGGCCCGGTGTTGGTGGCCGAGGGGAACCACCACGTGACGACCTGGCTCTGGGCACGGGTCATCGCCACGTAGAGCAGTCGCAGCGACTCGCCGCTCTCCTCCGCCGCGGCCCGGTCGAGGCGGTCCTGGCGGCCTTCGTCGGAGCTGATCCCGATGTCGAGGCAGCGGGTGCGGTCGGCGCGGTGGAAGTGCAGCACGTCCGGGCGCGGCAGCCAGCGGTCGCAGACGAAGGGGAGCATGACGATCGGGTACTGCAGCCCCTTGCTCGCGTGGATCGTGGCGAGGTGGACGGCGTCGGCGTCGCTGTCGAGACGGCGGGCGCGCTCCTCCTTGCGGGTCGCGCCCATGCGCTCACGCAGCCACGCGGTCAGCGAGGCCAGCCCGTCGTCCTCGGTGACGACCCGCTGGTGGAGGGTCTCGCCGATGTGGCGCAGGTCCGTCAGGAGGCGCTCGCCGTCGGTGCGGGAGAGGACGCGGGCGTCCATCCCGTCAGCGGTGGCGGCGGCGAGGACCGCTGCCACGCCTCGCCGCCCGAGCAGGGCGGCCCAGGTCCGCAGCCGGTGGGCGACCTCCTCGGTGACGTCGTCGCCGCGGTCGTCGAGCTCGCGGGCACCCAGGCCGACGAAGGGAGTGAGTGCCGCCGCGCGGACCCGCTCGGGTCGGTGGGTCAGCTCCATCGCCTCGAGCAGGGTGAGCCAGGCGGTGGCGGCAGGGGAGTCGTAGATGCTGTCGCTGGAGACGATGACCGAGCGCAGCCCGACGGCGGTCAGGGCGGAGCGCACCTCGTCGAGCTGCCGGCGGGTATGCGCGAGGACGGCGACGTCGCCGGCGCGCAGGAGTCGCCCGTCGAAGGTCGTGCGGCCCGTGAGCAGCCGGGTGATCTCGGCGGCGCAGTCGGCCGCGACGATCGGGCGCACGGTGCCGATCGACACCGAGCGCTCGCCGGGAGGCAGGACCCGCTCGCTGGGCAGGGCGCGCAGCCGCACCGGGGCGAGCAGCCCGTCGGGAGCGATGCCGTCGGCGACCCCGAGGCGCGACCCCTCGTGGGCAGCGCTCACCGGGTGCACGACGATCTCGGAGTCGCCGAGCTCGGCCCCGCCGAGCAGGACCCCGAGGCTGCGCACCAGCGGCCCGTCGGAGCGGTGGTTGACCCCGAGCGTGTGCCTGGTGGTCGCGCTCTCGGAGGCGGTCAGGTAGGTGTCGACGTCGCCGCCGCGGAACCCGTAGATCGCCTGCTTGGGGTCGCCGATCAGGACGAGGGTGCTGTGGCCGCTGAAGGCGCGGTCGAGGATCTGCCACTGGACGGGGTCGGTGTCCTGGAACTCGTCGACGAGCACGACCTTCCACCGCTGGCGCATCCGCTCGCGAGCGGGCGAGTCCTCGTCCTCGAGGGCCGTGGCCAGGTGGGAGAGCAGGTCGTCGTAGCCGAGGACGCCCTGCCGGCGCTTGCGACGGTCGAGCTCGGCGCGCACGAGATGGGCGAAGCGCAAGCTGCGCGCGTCCGCGGTCCCACCCTCGAGGACGCTGGGGTCGAGCTGGGCGTGCGGGTTGTCGGTCACGGCGCGGGCGATCTCCCCGGCGCGCTGCCGGGTGAAGGCGGGCGGTCCGCCCTGGGCGAAGCCGCGGACGTAGAGGTCGTCGACGACCTCGTCGCGCAGGTCGGACAGGTCGTCGACGAGCCGGGAGTGGGGGTCGGAGTCGCCGGCGACACCGAGCCCGCGCAGCACCAGCTGGCAGAACTGGTGGGTCGTCGCGATCGTCGCCGCGTCGAAGTGGGTGAGCGCGTCGCGCAGCCGGCGGGCCCGCTCGGCGACCTGCTCGTCGGTGCCCTCGCGCAGGAGCGCGACGACGGGGTCGGGCGTCGGCAGGCTCGGGTCGGCGACGTGCCGGTGGACGTGGCGCAGGTGCTCACGGACCCGCTCGCGCATCTCGCGGGAGGCGGCCCGACCGAAGGTGATGACGAGCATGTCCTCGAGCCGCACCACCCCCTCGGCGATGTGCCGGGCGACGAGGGCCCCGATGGTCCACGTCTTGCCGGTCCCCGCGCTCGCCTCGAGCAGGACCGTGCCGGTGGGCAGGTCCGCGGTGATGTCGAAGGGGGTCAGCTCGCTCGTGCTGAAGCCGGCGCTCATGAGGTGCTCCCGACGTTGTCGAGGGCCGGGGCCCAGATCTTCGGTGCCAGGGTGGCCAGGTCGCTCCCCGGGCCGGCCGGTGCCTCGAGCAGCACCTCGAAGGGAGCATCGCTCCCGTGGACGAGACGCCACCACGCGTCGTCACGCTCGCCGGGGAAGCCGAACTTCTGGTTGGGCAGCCACTCGCCGACGGCCTTCTGCGTGGCGGCTCGCCGGTGGGTGGGGTTGCGGTGGACGACCTGCATCCATGCGTGGGCGGTCTTGACCGGCAGGGGGAGGGGCGCGGTCTGGCCGAGGGAGTAGACGTCGATGAGGGCAGCCAGGTGGGAGCGGGCCGCAGCCTGCGGAAGGGCGCCGTAGCTGGTGCGGGCGACCTTGCCGCGCGAGCCCTTGCCGAGGGCCGATGCCTGCCAGCCCTCGTCGTCGGTGCCGCCGGCGGTCAGCGCGAGCAGCCGGATCCACGAGGCCATGAGCTGCTTGGGGCCCAGCCGAGAGTAGGTCGCGTCGACGACGTGCAGGCCGCGCACACCGTCGACGGTGCCGGTCAGTCGCACGTCTGCGGGCAGAGTGACCTCGACGTCGACCGAGCGGGGGTCCTCGGGCGGGCCGAGGGCGAGCTGGCCCATCAGCAGCTCGACGGCGCGGCCGATCTCCTCGAGGGTCGCCTCGCCGAGGCCGGCGGGTGGCAGCTCACCGCGCAGCAGCTCGGCCCGGTAGATCGAGCGCGGGTCGTGTCCGGCGATGCGGGCCCGCAGGGCGCGATCGCCGACGGTCCATTTCTGCAAGCCGTCGAGGTCGATGGGCAGCCGGTCGCTGACCTCCTCGGCCTCGCGGGAGACACCCACGTGCAGCCGGTCGCGCAGGAACCCGCGAGCGGGGTTGTCGAAGAACAAGATCAGGTCCGCGAGTGAGATGTCCTCGATCGCGCGCGCGGGCAGAGGAGCGGTGAGCAGCCGACCGGGTGCGGTCCGAGGGCCGGCGCTGGCCCGGGCGGCGTCCAGCGCTGAGCGGTCGAAGCTGAAGGGGCGCGACCCGCCGACCCCGCCGGCGGTGAGGTTGCGCGCGTCGAAGGGCTGCAGCGGGTGCTGCATGACGTCGATCGGGGCGGCGGTGGTCTCCCGGGCGGCGTCGACGAGCTCGCCGAGGGGGACGGCCGGCGGGCAGGGCTCGCCACTGTGCTCGTCGGCGCCGGTGTAGGCGATGACCAGGCGCTCGCGGGCGGCCAGGACGGCGTCGAGCAGGAGCTGGCGGTCCTCGCTGCGGGCATCGCGCTCGCCGGTCAGCGGACGTCGGGCGAGGACGTCGTCGCCGTCGACGCTCTGCTGCCGGGGGAAGGTGTCGTCGTCCATGCCGAGCAGGCACACCACGCGGTGGGGCACCGAGCGCATCGGCGTCATCGTGCAGACCGTGAGGCCCCCGGTGCGGAAGCTGGCGCGGCTCGGTCGGCCGGCGAGCTGGTCGGCGAGCAGGACGCGCACGTCGGCCAGTCGCAGTGGGACCTCGTCGCTGGCGTGGCGCGCGGCGGAGGAGAGGGTGCGCTGCAGGTCGCCGACCTGCCAGCGCTCGCGGGTGGGGACGTCGGTCAGCGCGAGGACGGTCTCGGTGAGGCCGTCCATCCACTCCGTTGCCGTGCCGGCACGCTCGAGCCGGTCGAGGCCGTCGCCGATGCGGGCGAGCAGCTCGCTGACCCGGCCCACGAGGTCGACCGACCCGCTGCCGACGTCGTCCAGCGGCATGACTCCGCCCACCTGCAGCGGCCCGTCGGCGGAGACGGTGACGCCGAGCAGCAGCCGGTCGAGACCGAAGCGCCACGTCCCCTGCGGCTCCACGTCCAGCGCGAAGGGGGCCCGCCCCGCCTGGTCGTAGCCCCACCGGATGCCCGAGTCACCGACCCATCGGGTCATCGTCGCGAGATCGTCGTCATCGAGCCGGAAGCGCCGGCGCACCGGCTCGCTGGCCGCGAGGTCGAGCACCTCGCTGGCGGTGAGCCGCCCCCCGGCCAGCCCGACGAACCGGTCGGCGACGGCGAGCAGCGGGTTGGTCGCCCGCAGCGACCGGTCGGCGAGGCGTACCCGCAGTCGGTGGGCCGGGTGGGTGTCGACGCCCTGGGCGTCGGTGCCGTGGTCGCCGAGGCCGAAGGCCGCCCCGATGAGCGGCGCATAGGTCTCGACATCGGGGCACATGACGAGCACGTCTCGCGGCTCGAGCGTCGGGTCGTCGTCGAGGAGCCCGACGAGCACCTCGCGCAGCACCTCGACCTGCCGGGCGGGGCCGTGGCAGGCGTGGACCTGGATCGACCGGTCGTCCTGCGGCACGGTGCGGGCCAGTCGCTCGCCCTCGTCGGGTACGTGGTCGTCGCGCAGGTCCGCCTGCAGCCACTGGAGCACCGAACGCTGGCTGAGGTGCGACGGAGGAGCCTCGAAGCCCGGGGCGGTGTCGAGGTTCGGCCGCGGACCGCCTCCCACCTCCACCGACGCAGCCGCCCCCAGCGCCCGCGCCAGCTCGCGCGAGTCTCGTCCGAGCGAGGCAAGCAGCGGATGGCGCACGAGCTCGCTCGTCGAGTCCTCGACCCTGGCCACGACGCCCTCGGAGGCGGCGGGCGCCAGCCGCTCCCACAGGTCGGTCGACGGCTGCGGCAGCCACAGGTGGACATCGCGGGAGAGGGCGAGGGCCTCGAGCAGCTCGACCTCGGTGACGGCCAGCCTCGTGTGACCGAAGAGCGACAGGCGCTCGGGCAGGTCGAGGCCGTCGCCCCCACCAGAGGGGGCAAGATCGCGCAGCCGGGCGACGGTCTCGGCGTGCCGCACATCTGGCGGGGGAGCGTCGACGGCCGTGACGAGTCGCCGCCACAGCTCGGCCTGCCAGGTGAGGTCGGCGTCGAGGGGGTGGCCGGCCCCGTCGGTGTCACGGCCCTCGCGCCAGTCGGTGAGCATCGTGGGTCGGCTCTGCCCGTAGCGGTGGAAGAGCCGGGCCAGCCGCAGGGCGACGGAGTATCGCCGTCCGGCCCGCACGTCGAAGAGGTCGCCCGGCGCGGTGCCGTGGCCGAGGTGGCGGCTCAGCGCGACGCACCACGGCTGCCCGAGCGAGGCGTCGATGACCTCGAGGAGCGGCCAGACGAGGTGCTGCGGCAGCCACGGGTCGTCGTCGTCGCGGCCGGTGAGCATCGTGACGAGGGAGCGGGGGCGCAGGAAGGTGACGCCGGCGCACACCCCGTCGTGCCCCCCTTCGCCCGTACCAAGGCGGTGGGAGAGCCGCTGGGCCAGCCACCGCTCGATGCCCTGCTCGGGCACGACGACGACCTCCTGAGCGAAGGGGTCCGGCAGCGGGCTCGACAGCAGCTCGCCGAGCTCGTCGGCGAGGGTGTCGGTGCGCTGCGCGCGGTGGAGGTGAAGTGCCACGGTCAGACCGTATCCGCGCAGACCGACAACGCGCGCCGGACCGTCCACACGCTCGACCGCTGCCTGCTTGTGCTACAGCACGCTACAGTTGGTTCATGACCACGATCAGCCAGCGGGAACTGCGCAACGACAACGCAGAGATCATGCGCGGTGTCGAACAGGGCGAGAGCTACACGGTGACCCGACGTGGGGTCCCCGTGGCGCGGTTGTCACCCTTCACCGGGCAGACGGACCTGCGGTGTCTGCGGCCAGCAACCAAGCGATCGCCCTTCGCCGAGATCCGCCGGGTCCGTGCCACCGAGTCCACCCAAGAACTCCTCGACGACCTGCGGGGCGAGCGGTGAGCTCGTGGTACCTCGACACCTCGGCTGCCCTGAAGCTCGTGATCGACGAGCGGGAATCGAGCGTGCTGGTCGATCACCTGGACACAGAGACCCCCGACCTCGTGGCCTGCCTGCTGCTCGAGACGGAGCTGCGTCGGGCAGCGCAACGAAGGGGTGACCTCACCCAGGAGATGGTGACCCAGCTGATCGAGCGGGTGAACCTCTTCGAGGTGCCGACATCGCTCTTCCGCGAGGCAGGGCTGCTGGGTGGGGCCCACCTGAGATCGCTCGACGCACTGCATCTCGCGGCAGCCATACGCATCGGAGCCGACGCCATCGTGACCTACGACCACCGCATGGCTGAGGCGTCTCGCGACCTCGGTTTCGCTGTCATCGCTCCCGCATGAGCGACCTGCAGCACGTGCGCACCGAGCGGCTCCGGCTCGACATCCCGACCATCGACGACCTGTCGGACCTGCACGCCATCTACTCGGACCCGCGGACCTGGGCGCATTCCCCGGAGGACCTGCAGACGGATGAGCGCACGACCTTCGTCATGCTCGCCGGCTGGATGGATGGGTGGGAGAGCGACGGGCTGGGACCGTGGATCGTGCGCTCGCTCGAGGACGGTGCCTTCCTCGGCAACGCGGGGTGCTGGCTGCGGCCGGGTGGTTGGTGGAACCTCGGCTACGGCATCGCCCCGGACGCCCGCTGTGCGGGTGTGGGCACCGAGGCCTCGCGTCCCGCGCTCGCGGCAGCCCGCGAGATCGCTCCTGAGTCGCCGGTCATCGCGTGGCTCCTCGAGCACAACATCGCGTCCGAGCGAGTCGCCACCAAGCTGGGCATGACCCGGCAGTACCGCGCCCCGGACGAGGGCAACCCCAACCCGGACGCCGTGCGCCTGATCTATGCCGACCGAGATCTGACAGCCGAAGAGCTGGCTGCCCGCCTCGGGTGGTGACCCCAGCATCGTCGGAGCCACCTGACAATCTCGCTGGCGACCTTCACGGATCGTTCATGTCTTCACCGCATGTTGACGGGTGCGCGGTGATGGTCGTCCGGCGGACCGCCACGGACCTGACCGATCCTGTCTTCGCTAGAGACCGAATGCTCCGCCGGTGACGAGGATGACGATGCCGAGGCCGATGAGGACGATGGGGAAAAGGATGTGTTCCCAGCGTTCGAGGATCTCAGCGATCGGTGGGCGGGTGGCGACGAATTTGGCGAGTACGACCAAGACGGCGACCAGCGCGAGGAAGACGATGCAGTAGGCGACGACCGCTAGGGGGTCCACGCTGAGGAAGACGGGGGTGTAGACGCCGATGTTGTCTCCGCCGTTGGCGAAGGTGACACCGGCGACGGTCCACGCGCCGATCTTCTTGCCGGCGACCTTCGCGTCGTCGTCATCGTCATCGTCGCCGCGCCAGGCGTTCCACGCAGCCCAGAGCCCGAGGGCCAGAGGGATGAGCCCGAAGTAGGGAATGGCCCCGGAGGGCAGGAAGGCACCGGCGCCAACGGTCACCAGCACTGCCGCGCCGAGAATGCCGGCGAACCCGAGGTACTGGCCGACCAGGATGCGGGTGGTGGTGCCGCGCTGGCCCGCGCCTCGAGCGAAGAAGAGTGACAGCACGATGATGTCGTCGATGTTGGTGGCCATGAACAGGCCGATGGCCTGGAGTGTCGTGGTGAGCATCAGGCGTCCACCTCTCCTGCACAGCAGCCCGGGACAAAGCAGCCTGGATCGATGCATGGGGCGCCGTCGTCGACAGCCAGGGTGACGTCGACCAGCGCCGCCAGTGCCTGTGCGAGATGTGAGTCGACGATTTCATAGCGCGTCCTGCGGCCCTCGTGCTCGGCAATGACGATGCCGCAGTCGCGCAGGCAGGCCAGGTGGTTGGACACGTTCGAGCGAGTCAGGTCCAGGTCCCGGGCCAGCTCTGCCGGGTAGGCCGGGCTGTCGAGCAGGGTCAGGAGGATCCGGGATCTGGTCGGGTCGGCCAGCGCGCGGCCCAGACGACGCATGACGTCCAGTCGAGAAGCAATGGTTAGCATGTGGTGAACTGTACAGCAGTTGCTGAATCACTTGGCCCAGAGTGGCAAGGGGGACGCGGGGGTGGCTCTCGGTGAGCGCGTGGGCGGACGTGCTCATGGGTCGGGTCGCTCTACGTGTGTTGAACCGAGGTGCATGCTCGCGCTCGTACTGCGGCCGTCTCGAGCTGGATGGTGGCATGCTCGAAGGAAACGGGAAAGTGCTCCTTCACACACGAAGTGATCTGCTCCAGGATCTGTGGTGCGTGGCCCGACTCGAAGCACTCGTCGTCGATCACGACGTGCGCGGAGATGACGGGCAGGTCAGTGCCGATCGTGGAGGCGTGCAGGTCGTGGACCTCACGAACATGCTCCAGCTCAAGGATGTGTGTCCGCACGGCGTCCAGGTCGACGTCCTTCGGGGTGAACTCCATCAGCACCCGCACGGTCTCGCGCAAGAGCTTGTATGCGCGGGGGAGGATCAAGGCCGCGATGAACAGCCCGGCGATGGTGTCCGCTCGTTGGAACCCTGTGGTGGCGATCACGATGGCGGCCACGATCACCCCGAAGGAACCCAAGGCGTCGTTGAGCACTTCGAGGAATGCCGCGCGCATGTTGAAGTTCGCGTCGCGGCTGGAGGACAGGATCACCATTGCGACGATGTTCGCCGCGAGTCCGATGATGCCGAAGAGCAGCAGCTCCCTGGCTTGGACCTGCGTGGGCTCAACCAGTCGGCGGACCCCTTCGATGGCCGCGTACGAACCCACCACCAGCAGCAACGCCGCTTGGCCCAGGGCAGCGACGATCTCGATTCGCGCGAAACCCCACGTGCGCTGGCTGCTCGGAGGCCGCAGCATCATGGTGGCCGCGATGACCGCGACCAGCAGGCCGGTGGAGTCCGATAGAGCGTGGGCAGTGTCCGTCAGCAGCGCCAGGCTGCCGGTGATGACGCTCCCGATCGCCTGCGCGATGACGATGAGCGAGGTGATGCCGAAGGCAAGCAGAAGGCGGTTGCGCAAGCCACTGCTCGCTTGCCCATTCGTCGGGCCGTGGTGGTGGTCGGATCCCATCAGACCTCCTCGGTCGCAAGTTGGTCGTGGTCACGGTGCTCGCTCAGGGACAACACCGCGCCCGACGCTGCCAGTAGCGCATCCGCGCTTTCGAAAAGGTCAGACAGTCGGGACGGATCGGTCAACGAGATCCACGACGCGCGACCCTCGGTCCGCACCCTCACCAGCCCACAGTCCCGCAGGCACGCCAAGTGCTTGCTCACCGTCGACTGAGCCAGGTGCATGTGGTCGACCAGGTCACGGACCCGATGTTCCCCACTGGAGAGGTGCTTCAGGAGCGCCAGGCGCGTGGGCTCGGCCAAGGCGTGGAACAAGGCGGCGCAGGCGTCAGACACCTCCATCGCAGCTGGACTTTCATGCTGGCTATTGATCGTCATGGAGCGATGCTACCGCCATTGAACGATGAGTTGGTACCCACGCGGTTGGCCCATGAGTCAGTTGGCAATGTATGGTCACTGCATGCTGAACAATGCTGCTCGACTGGACGTGCTCAATCGATTGGGTAGGGCGATGGCGGACCCGACCCGCGCGCGGATCCTGGTGACGCTGCTGCGGGAGGCAAGTTATCCCGCTGAGCTGGCGCGTGACCTCGATCTGAGCCGTACGAATGTCTCGAATCATCTGGCCTGTCTGCGCGGCTGCGGGATCGTGGTCACCGCACCGGAAGGGCGTCGCACCCGGTACGAGATCGCTGACGCGCATCTGACTCGGGCATTGGAGTCGCTGATGGACGTGGTCTTGGCGGTCGACGACGGGGTCCCCTGCATGGATGCGGACTGCGATGTACCGCTGTGCTGCGGAGCCACGCCTCCACTCACCCTCGATGAGAAGAATGAGGTCGCGCGATGAGAAGCCCTGTGTCAAGCCGCCTGGTTTTGGGTGGCTCGTCGGTTGGTCAGGACGCGTTGGAGCGCGTGGTGCTTGTCGGGGTCGTAGGCAGCGTTGTCTTGCCAGCAGTGCCAGATGACGTAGAGCCAGGCGCGGGCGAGGATGCGCACGGCGTGGGCGTGATCGTGTCCGCGGGCTCGGGACCGGTCGTAGAGGTCGGCGGCCCAGAGGTTGGCGTGTCGGCTGCCGCCGGCGAAGTCGGTGACGGCGTCGCGCAGTTGCTTGTCGCAGGCCCAGCGGAAGCCGACGACGCGCATCTTGCCGGATTGTCGGGTCGAGGGCGCGACGCCGGCCAGGCAGGCCAGGGATTCGGGGGTGGGGTACTTGGCGCGGCAGTCGCCGATCTCGGCCAGCAGCCGGGCGGCGCGTACGCGTCCGGAGCGGGGCAGGCTGGTGAAGATGTGCCCGTCGGCGTGGGCGTCGAGCTGGTCGCCGATCTGGCGGCCCAGGATCTTGATCTGCTCGACCAGGGTCGTCAGCAGCGCGATCATCGCGTGGGTGCTGCCGGCCTCGGCGGTGGCCGCCGGGCCGGTCAGGCCCCTGGGTGCCTGGGTCAGGTGGGCGTGGAGCACGGCAGGGTCGGTGCGGCCGCTGTAGCCGACCGAGGCCAGCCACTTGCCCAGCCGGGCGGGAGAGAGCCAGTCGGCGCGCTCTTGGGTATCGAAGCGGGCGATGAAGGCCAGGCTGATCTCGGAGTCGAGGTCGGCGAACAGGCCCACCGCGCCGGGGAAGACGATGCTCAGGTGGGCGCGCAGCTGGTTGGCGGCGGCGACCCGGTGGGCCACGAGGTCCTTGCGGGTGCGGCAGGCGCGGCGCAGCGCCGTGGTGGCCTGGGTGTCCGGCTCCAGTCGGCGCAGCTGGGCCCGGTCGGTGCGCAGGGTGTCGGCGAGCACGAACGCGTCGAAGCGGTCGTCCTTGTTGCCGGCCGAGCCGTACCGGCCGCGCAGGTTCTTGACCTGGTTGGGGCTGATCACCACCACCGTCAGTTCGGCCTCGAGGAGGACGTCGATGATCGGCCCGTCGGGTCGTTCGATGGCGACCTCATCGACGCCGTGCTTGGCCAGGAAGATGACCAGGTCGCGCAGGCCGGTCGTGGTGTGTTCGACCATGACGCGCGCTATTTCGCGGCCGCGGCCGTCGACGATGCACGCGGCGTGGTCATCCACGGCCCAATCGATGCCGGCCGTGACGTCGTTGAGTGGGGTTTCGGGCAGGGTGGTGCTGGTGGCAGACTGCATGTCAGCCTCCTCGCTGCTAGTCCCAGTGGGGAGGCACCCTCATGTGGTGCCGCTGGTGCCGGGACGCAGCTGCCGGTTCGCTCACTGATCGGCGCTCGGAGGCGCTCAGCCCTGTCGACGGTCTGCACGTCCCGGGTAACCACCAGACCTCGCAGATCTCATCGTGGACATCCAACGCATCGAGCGAGCTGGGCGATGGCCTGGTGGCACCTCGGGTGCATCAACGCCCTATCGGAGAACGCTGATACAAGGAAGGTAGACCAGTGAGCGATGCATGCTGTGGGGTCTCTGACGAGCCGGTGCACGAGGACCTGGCACCGTGGTGGCGCGACCGGGAATTGGCGCTGCCGGCCGCCGCTGGAGTGTTGTGGCTGGCCGGCTTGGTTCTGGAGTCCGCCGGGGCCGAGGGCTTTGGTGTGGCCGCGTACGCGCTCGGTCTGGGGGCGGGTGCGTGGACGTTTGCTCCGGCTGCCATCCGCCGCCTCGTCACCGGGCGTGGGCAGGGCCGGTTGGGTGTGGGCCTGCTGATGACGATCGCCGGTACGGGTGCCGTCCTGCTGGGGCACGTGGGCGAGGCGGCAGCCTTGGCCTTTCTGTTCTCGATTGCCGAGGCGCTTGAGGACCGCGCTATGGACCGGGCCCGTCACGGGCTGCGGGCGTTGTTGTCCCTGATCCCAGAGACCGCTGTCGTTTCACGAGCGGGAACTGATGAACGGATCCCCGCGGAGCAGGTTCGGCGGGGCGATGTCCTCGTCGTCGGCGCTGGCGACCGGGTCAGCACGGACGGCGTGGTCGAGGCGGGTCACTCGTGGATGGACACCTCTGCGATCACCGGCGAGTCGATCCCCGTCGAAGTCGCGCCCGGCGACGAGATCGCGGCCGGATCGGTCAACACGTCGGGCACATTGCGCATCACAGCAGTCGCCGACGGGCGGGACAACTCCCTGACCCAGATGGTCGAGCTCGTCGAGCAGGCTCACGCGGACAAGGGCGAGCGTGCGCGCCTGGCTGACCGCATCGCCCAACCGCTCGTCCCCCTGGTGCTGCTGGCCGCTGCTCTGGTCGCGGCGTACGGGTTCGTGGTGGGCGACCCACAGACGTGGATCGAGCGTGCGCTGGTGGTGCTGGTCGCGGCCTCGCCCTGCGCGTTGGCGATCGCGGTCCCGGTCACGGTGATCTCAGCGATCGGCTCGGCCAGCAAGTTCGGGGTGATCATCAAGTCCGGAGCAGCCTTCGAGCAGCTCGGGACGATCCGCACGGTCGCCTTCGACAAGACAGGCACCCTGACTCGCAACGACCCCCGGGTGGTGGCCACTCACGCGGCCAAGGGCCACACCGACGCTGAGGTGCTCTCCTTGGCAGCGGCACTGGAGGCCACCAGCACCCACCCCCTGGCGTCGGCGGTGGTCGCTGCCTCACCAGTTCATCCTGCGGCGAGCGATGTCCACGAGCACGCCGGACACGGCGTCAGCGGGTTGGTGGACGGACACCGGGTACGCGTGGGCAGCCCCCGCTGGGTCGCCCCGAACGACCTGAGCGAGCAGGCCGACGCCATGGCCAGCCAAGGCATGAGCCTGATGGTGGTCGAGGTCAACGATCAAGCATGCGGCGTGATCGGCATCCGCGACGAGCTACGCCCCGAGGCAGCCCAGGCCATCGCCGCCCTGCACCAGCAGGGCGTGTCCACCGTGATGCTCACAGGTGACAACACACGCACCGCGCAGGCCATCGCCGCTGAAGCCGGCATCCGACAGGTGCACGCGGAGTCCCTGCCCCAGGACAAGGCCGACCACATCCGCGCCTCGATGGCCACGGCCCCGACGGCGATGATCGGCGACGGAATCAACGACGCGCCCGCCCTGGCCACTGCCACCGTCGGTATCGCGATGGGTGCCGGCGGTTCCGCCGCCGCAGTCGAGTCCGCAGACGTTGCCTTCACCGGCCACGACCTCCGCCTGCTGCCACAGGCCCTCGCACATGCCCGCCGCGGACGAGCGATCATGACCCAGAACGTCGTCCTGTCCGTGGTCCTGATCGCGGTCCTCTTCCCGCTCGCTCTGTTCGGCGTGCTGGGTCTGGCCGCGGTCGTGCTGGTCCACGAGGTCGCCGAGGTCATCGTCATCGCCAACGGTCTGCGAGCCATCCGCACCCAGCGCCATTCCCAGCCTGTGGCCAGAATCGATGACTACCCTGCGCGCCAGCAGCCCCCTTCGATGATTGGATCCCGATGAGCAAGAGCCTGAAACTGTCCATGGTCATGATCGTGGCGGTCCTGGTGGCCTTGGTCGCTGCGGTGACGTTCAGCCGGGCCGGCGAAGAAGCGGCACCCACGGGGTCCGGAAGCGGTGCCTCCGCGCCCTTGGTGCGCGATGACAGCCCTCGCCTGACCTCCGGCAAGAAGGCAGTGTTCGTGGAGTACCTCGACTTCGAGTGCGAGGCCTGCGGCGCAGCCCACCCCGTCATGACAGACCTGCGAGAGAAGTACGGCAACGACGTGACCTTCGTGGTGCGCTACCTGCCCCTCCACGGAAACTCGATGAACGCGGCACTGGCTGCCGAGGCCGCCCGTGAGCAGGACAAGTTCGAGGAAATGCACGACAAGCTCTTCGAGACGCAGGCCGAGTGGAGCCACTCCGAGGCCTCGAAGGAGAAGACCTTCGAGGGATATGCCCAGGAGCTGGGGCTGGACATGAAGCAGTACCGCGCCAGCCTGAAGGACCCCGCCGCCGCGAAGCGCATCGAGCAGAGCACGAAGGACGCCCAGACACTGGGTGTCACCGGCACCCCCACGTTCTTCCTCGACGGCAACAAGATCGAGCCGACCACCATCGCCGACTTCGAGACCAAGCTTGATGCCGCAATCGAAGACTGAGCCGGCCGTCGTCACTCCGTCGGCTGCATTCAACGCACGCGGACTGGGCTGGCTGTACCTCGTCGGGGGCCTGGTCGGGCTGCTCTGCGCCGGCGTGCTGCTCGTGGAGAAGATCGAGCTGCTCAAGAACCCGGACTACGTCCCCTCGTGCAGCATCAACCCGATCCTGTCCTGCGGCTCGGTCATGGTCACCCCGCAGGCAGACGCCTTCGGCATCCCCAATCCGCTCATCGGAGTCGCCGGGTTCGCAGCCCTTGCCATGCTTGGAGCAGTCCTGGTCAGTGGCACAAGCCTTCGGGCATGGTTGTGGGTCGCGACCCAGGCCGCGGTGACCCTCGCGGTGGTGTTCATCCACTGGCTGATCTTCCAGAGCCTGTACGTCATCGGCGCACTGTGTCCCTATTGCATGGTCGTGTGGGTCGTGACCATCGCCGTCTTCTGGCACACCACCATCCACAACCTCCAGCGTTGGCGAGCCACCACGGCTCGGCACGTACCCCGGGTGGTATCAGTGCTCATCGAGTACCGCGCAGCAGCACTGACCGCGTGGTACCTCGTGATCATCGTGCTCATCGCCATCAGGTTCTGGAACTACTGGGTCACGATCCTGTGATCACTGACCCGTGGACCGAATCGCCATCACGCCGAGAGGCCGAGCGGCATCCTCCAGCCACCCCGGCGCCAACGAACGACGACCCCGACACCTCGCCGCGCATCCACGCACACGCGCCGACAACCTCAGGAGCATGAGACCCGAATGACCGCACGTCGTCCATCCCGCCGAAGTCTCCTCACCGCGGCAGGTGCCATCGCTGCCACCGGTGCTCTCGCCGCGTGCTCCTCATCCGGCGCCGAGGATGACCAAGACCTCGGCTATCGATCCGGGGACGGCAGCGTGACCGCCTTCGACGAGTCCCAGCGGGGCGAACCGGTTGAACTGGCTGGTGAAACGCTTGACGGCCAGACGTGGGACAGCGCCGATCACCGTGGCAAGGTCGTCGTCGTCAACGTCTGGGCCAGCTGGTGCGGACCCTGCGCCAAAGAGGCCCCACACCTCGTCGCGCTCAACAAGGAGATGAAGGGGGAGGACGTGCAGCTCGTCGGGATCAACTTCCGAGAGTCCTCCGTGGCGACCGGCAGAGCACAAGCCAAGACGTGGGGCTTCACCTGGCCCTCGATCTACGACAAGTCCGGAATCACCTCGATCGCCATGCAAGGCAAGATGACCACCCAGCCCTCCACCGCTGTCCTCGACCGCCAGGGTCGTATCGCTGCGGTTGTCCTCGGAGCGACCACGCAGTCGACCCTCCGAGGCTTGATCGAGGACACCCTTGCCGAGGGGGGCCGATGATCGTCTCCTTCACGACCGGGCTCAGTGACCAGGTCGCCAGTGGGGCTCTGCCTCTTGCGGCGCTCGTCGCGGCCCTCGCCGGGCTAGTCTCCTTCGCCACGCCCTGCGTGCTGCCCCTCGTACCGGGCTATCTCGGCTACGTCACCGGCCTGTCCGACGTAGCACTGGAGAAGCGCAGCCGCGGCCGGATGGTCTTGGGCGCGCTGCTGTTCATCCTCGGCTTCACCCTCGTTTTCGTTCTTGCCTCGATGTTCGTCGCCACCGCTGGCCGCGCGCTCGTGGAGCACCGAGAGCTGCTGATGCGCATCGGTGGCGTAGTGGTGATTCTCATGGCCCTTGTCTTCCTCGGCGCCGGTTCGCAGCGGACCTTCCGCCTGCCGATCAAGCCCGCCACCGGCCTGACCGGGGCGCCCGTCCTCGGGGCCGTCTTCGGCCTGGGCTGGGCGCCCTGCATGGGCCCGACACTCGCCGCGGTCCTCGCGCTCAACCTCGCCGGCGACGCCTCGATCACCCGAGCTGTCGTTCTCGCCGTGGCCTACTGCCTCGGGCTAGGACTGCCCTTCATCCTCATCGCCGCGGCCTACGAGCGCTGGGCCCCGGTCTCGAACTGGCTGCTTCGTCATCAGCGCAGGATCCAGATCGCCGGCGCAACCCTGCTGATCATCGTCGGGGTACTCCTGCTCACCGGCGGCTGGGATGCGATCGTCCAGCCGCTGCAAACCAGACTCATCAGCGACTGGGTAGTGCCCCTCTGAGGTGATGGAGCGTGGCTCGCTGATGTCAGGTTGTTGGCTACGCGAGATCGCCGCTGCCGAGTGGCGCGGCAAGCCGGTTCGCCGACCGCGACCCGACCGACCAGCAGCTGGCGGCGACGCTGGCCTGAGCCCCGCCGGGCGAGTGTGATCGGATGCCCGTATGACCTCCTCCGACTTGCTGCCCGGGCTCTGCCCGACCGGCTCCCTCCGCGTCGTCATCAACCTCGGCAACCCGGTGCTGGCACAGGGCACCCCTGAGGCGCCCACCGGGGTCACCGTCGACATCGCCCGTGAGCTGGCGGAGCGTCTCGGGGTTGAGCTCGAGCTGACCACGGTCACCGCCGCACGCCACGCGTACGCGGCGCTCGTCGAGGGCCACGTTGACGTCGGCTTCCTCGCGATCGAGCCGGCCCGTGAGGAGGGCGTGCGCTTCACCACCCCCTATGTCGGGATCGAAGGGGTCTTCGCGACCGGCGACACCGACCTCACCGTCGCTGACGTCGACCGGGAGGGCATCGAGATCGCGGTCCGCAGCGGCTCGGCCTACGACCTCTATCTCACCCGCACGATCGAGCACGCGACGATCCTGCGCGGGGACGAGGCCGAGGACGTCTACGAGGGTGGCGCCGACGTCCTCGCCGGAGTCCGCCAGCCGGTGACCGTCTACGCGCAGCAGAACGGCCTGACCGTGCTCGAGCCGGCCTTCCAGGCAATCCGTCAGGCGATCGCGGTTCCCCGCGACCGTCCCGAGTCACAGGTGGCCGCGCTGACTGCTGTCGTCGAGGAGCTCAAGGGCAGCGGCTTCGTCGCGGCGAGCCTGGAGCGGGCCGGTCAGGTCGCCACGATTCCCGGGTCCTGAGGAGTTTGCGCAGCAAGCGTCACGAAGGGCAGGGCTGAGTCGGGTCGGCCCTTCGAGGCGGCCGCGGGCGGCCTCCTCAGGGACCGGTGGCGAGCACCTCGGCCAGGACCGACGCGTCGACATTGCCACCGCTGGCCACGACGACGACGGTCTGGCCGGCGAAGCGCTCTTTGTGCGCCAGGACGGCGGCCAGTGCTGCGGACCCGCCGGGCTCGACGACGAGCTTCAGCGTGCGCACGGCCTCGCGCATCGCGACCCGGGCCTGGTCGTCGGTGACCTCCAGTGCCTCGACCGGGTGCCGCGAAAGGGCCTCGAGCGTGTGCTGACCGACCGTCGGTGAGCCGATGGCATCGAGGAAGACCGGCACGGCCGGCACCTTTTCCACCTGCCCGGAGGCGAGCGAGCGCGCCATCTTGGGGTAGCCGGCCCGCTCCACGACGAAGGGGGTGACCCCCGGCAGCGAGTGCCGCACCGCCTCGATGGTTCCCGACGAGAGCCCACCACCGCTGCAGGGGAGGACGACCGCGTCGGGGGAGTACCCCCCTTCGCCCAGCTGGTCGACGATCTCCAGGCCCACCGTCCCCTGGCCGGACATCACGCGGACATCGTCATAGGGGTGCACCAGCGTCAGTCCGCGCTCGGCGACGAGCTCGCGGCCGACCACCTCGCGGTCCTGCGTCGCCGGGTCGTAGAAGACGACCTCGGCGCCCCACCACCGGCAGCCGTCGACCTTGATCCGCGGGGCGTCCTGCGGCATGACGATCGTCGCGGTCGAGCCGGTCATCTGCGCCGAGGCGGCGACCGCCTGCCCGTGATTGCCGGTGGAGAAGGCGAGCACACCTGCCGCCCGCTCCTCGTCGCTCAGGGAGAGCAGGGTGTTGAGCGCGCCGCGGATCTTGAAGGAGCCGGTCAGCTGCAGCGCCTCGGCCTTGACGAGGACCGTTGCGCCCGTGAGCTGGTCGAGCATCGGCGAGGAGAGAAGGGGGGTCCGCCGCACCCTGCCCTCGAGCCGCTGCGCTGCCGCCCTGATGTTGTCGATGCCGAAGTCCATGGGTCCATCATCGGTGACGACCGACGAGGGCAAGCCAGGCGCGGTTGCTTGCAGAGCGCTAGCACGAGGCGATGGCGACGCTCCACATCCGTGACATCCCCGGCGATGTGGCCGCGACCCTCAGCGCGCGAGCGGCCACGGAGGGCCGGTCCTTGTCAGCCTACGTCGGTGCCGAGCTGAGCAAGCTGGCCCAGCGGCCCACGAATGCCGAGCTGGTGAGCAGGCTGCGGGCGGCAGATCGGCGTGGAGCCCCGACGCGAGAGGACATCCTGGCTGCCCTGCACGAGGGCCGCCGATGATTGTCATCGACGCGTCGGCAGTGATCGAGGCCCTCGTCGGGAGCGCTCCCGACGACCGGCTGCTCGATGCCCTGACCGAGTACCTCGAGGCTCCTCACGTACCTCGACCTGCACATCCATCGTCGCGAGGCCGGCCCGCCGTGTCACTCGGGAAGGGGCTTGGCGCCGCGCTCCTTGAGCATCTGGGTCATCGTCTCGACCTCGGTGGTCTGGCTGTTGATGATCGACTGGGCGAGGGTCTCGACGGCGTCATTCTGAGAGTTGTCACGCGCGGCCTCGGCCATCGGCACACCCGCCTTGTGGTGGCGGATCATCATCTGGAGGTAGTAGATGTCGGCCGCCTTGCCGCGCATCCCCTTCAGCTTGGTCATCTCGGCCTGGGTCGCCATGCCGGGCATCAGGCCGTCATCGCCGAGGGTCATCGTTGCGCCGTGCTCGTGGCCCAGGCCACGCATCCAGTCCATCTGCTTGCCGGGTCCGGTGGGCGAGAGCCCCCAGACCTGCAGCCAACCGGCCATCTGCCCCGACTGCGACTCCTGGGTGCGCGCGATGTCGTAGGCGAGGGAGCGCACCAACGAGTCGTCGGTGCGGTCGTAGATGATCCAGGACATCTCGACGGCCTGGTCGTGGTGCGTCTGCATGTCGCGGGCGAAGCCGGCGGCGACGCTGTCGTCACCAGGGAGGTCGTCCCCGCCGACGCGGCTGAGCGCCAGGCCGGCGACGAGACCGATCGCGAGCGCGACGACCGCGGCGAGGACGACCCGGGGGGTCACTTGACCAGGCTCGTCTCGGGGGTCACACCACCGGTGCAGGCCGCCCCGGGCTCGGGGGTCTGCTTGCCCTGCCGGTACTCCTTGATGAAGCCCTTGATCCGCGGGTCGTCAGCCGAGTCGACGCTCAGCTGGTTGCTCCAGGCCGACAGGACGATCTTGCCGGGCATCTTGCCCTCGTAGGGCGAGAGGATCGTGTAGGTGTCGGGCAGCGCGTCGTCCAGCTTCTTGACGTCGGCCTCAGGCAGGTCGGGGTCGTAGCCGATCCACACGGCGCCGTGCTCGAGGGAGTGGACGGCGTGCTCGTCGGGCACCGGCGTGTCGTAGGTGCCGCAGTTGAGCCACACGCCGTTGTGCTCGCCGCCCACGGGCGGCGACTCCTTGTAGTCGATCTTGCCCTCGACGTGGTTGCCGCCCGTGTAGTCGAAGGTCTTGACCCCCGACAGGTCTCCCGCGGCCCGGCGGTCGTCGCGCTCGCTGACGATGGCATAGCCCACGGTGCCAGCGATGAGTGCGATCACCACGGCTGCGGCACCTGCCAGGAGGAGGGAGCGGCGACGCTCGGCGGACTGGGCCTTCTTGCGTGCCTCGGCGAGCTTGACCTCGCGGGCGGACATCGACTTCTTGCTGCTCATGGGTCCCTCGGGGTAGGCGGGGGCGGAATTGCCGGGATTATTGCACCGTCAACTGAAGGTCTACTGAGGGTGCTCGCCACTAGTCTGACTGCATGCGTTCAGAGACGACGACCATCACCTCCCCGCAGGACGGGTTGCCACTCTTCGTGCGCACCTGGCAGCCCGACGGCGAGGCCAAGGGCGTCGTCCAGATGGCCCACGGGATGGCCGAGCACTCCGGGCGCTACGAGCGCTTCGCGCAGGCGCTCACCGACGCCGGCTACGCAGCGTGGATGCACGACCATCGCGGCCACGGCGAGACCTCGACCGAGCAGGAGGACCGCGGCTACTACGCCGACGACCACGGCTGGGACACGGTCGTCGAGGACATGCACACCGTGACCCGGGCGATCGCCGAGGCCCACCCGGGACTGCCGCTCTTCTTCTTCGGCCACTCCATGGGTTCCCTGCTCGGCCGCGACTACATCACCCGCTACGGGCAGGACCTCGTCGGTGCCGTCCTGAGCGGCACGGCAGCCAACCCCGGCCTGCTGGGCAAGGTCGGCCAGGGACTGGCGAGCGTCGAGGCGCGCCTCCGCGGTCGCCGCCACACGTCCAAGCTCATGGATGCCATGACCTTCGGCGCGTACAACAAGCCCTTCAAGGCCGAGGGGGAGTTCGGCTGGCTCTCTCGTGACCGGGCCGAGGTGCGCAAGTACATCGACGACCCTCGCTGCGGTGAGGTCTTCACCTCCGGCTTCTTCGCCGACCTGCTCGGTGGCGTCAACCGGTTGCAGGGGCTGGCAGCCCGCGTCCCCCACGACCTGCCGCTCTTGGTGATCTCGGGCGAGCAGGACCCGGTCGGCGGCAAGGACGGCGCCGGCGTGCGGGCCGCGGCCGAGGCCTTCCGGGCCGGTGGCGTCGAGGACGTCACCCTCGAGCTCTTCCCGGGCGCTCGCCACGAGCTGCTCAACGAGACCAACCGCGACGAGGTCACCGACCTCGTCATCGGCTGGCTGGACGACCACCTGCCGACGAAGGGGGAGTGACTCCCGTGACCGATGACAAGCGAGACGCCCGCAAGGCGATCGAGGACCTCGAGCTCGACAAGCACCTCGCGGCCGCCGGGGCGGCCGCGGCGAAGTTCGCCCAGCAGGCGGTGGGCGCCGCCGGCAGCTTCGCCGCCGAGCACCGCGACCAGGCGCACGGTCTCCTCGACAAGGCCGAGGGCGAGGTCGACCGGGTCACCGGGGGCAAGGCCACCGGACTCCTCGGCAAGGTCCGCTCGGGCCTGGCTGCGGGGGTCGACGTCGTCGCCGACCAGGCACCCGACGACGGTGCCGCCGACGACGACCCGCCGGCAGGACCCCCTTCGTCCGGGGTGTGATGCGTCGCCGCCTCGGTGGGCTGCTGCTCCTGCTCGCGATCGCCTACCTGATCGGTGAGGCGTGGGCCGTCGGTGGCTGGCAGGGACGGCCCTACAGCTGGACGCAGGACGCGATCAGCGCGCTCGGCGTGCCCGAGGTCCTCCACTCCGGCGAGGGGGAGATCGCCTCGACCCGCCACGTGGCGATGAACGCGACCTTCATCGCCTC
Organism: Janibacter limosus; assembly: GCF_004295485.1. Taxonomy (NCBI): domain Bacteria; kingdom Bacillati; phylum Actinomycetota; class Actinomycetes; order Micrococcales; family Intrasporangiaceae; genus Janibacter; species Janibacter limosus. Next base: position 3,462,993 of record NZ_CP036164.1, read on the forward strand.
TGGGGCGCGGGTGCTGCTCGCGACGCTGGTGCTCGCTCCCTTCGTCCCGCGGGTCCGGTGGCTGGTGCTGCCGCTCGCCGTCGTGCACGGGGTGGGGACGATCATCGTCGGGTTCTACCCGACCGGCCTGACCGCGGAGCGGGCCAACATGCACGGGCTCGGGGCCGTCATGGCGATCGTCGGCGGCGCGGTGCTGCTGGCGGCGATCACGGCCGCAGTGGCCGGGCGACACCCTCTGCTCGCCGTGTGGACCGCGGTGTGCGCGCTGGTCTCCCTCCTTGGCTGCGTGCTGGCGCTGACGGGTGTCGGCGGGTTCGGGCTCGTGGAGCGGCTCGCGGTCGACGCGGTCATCGTCTGGCAGATCGCCACCGGCGCCGCCCTCCTGCTGGTGCCTGCTCCGGCACCTCGCCCAGCCACCGAGTCCCGCATCAGCACTCCCAAACCCGCATCTCCTTAAGGTCGTGCGCCCTGGCCCCGCATCTCCTTAAGGTCGTGCGGCACCAACCCCACATCTCCTTAAGGTCGTGCGGCGTCGGGCGGAGTGCCGCCGGCGCCCAGGCCCTGCTCCTCGGCGGCGGTGCGCACCGCCTCGACGAAGAGGTCGATGGAGGGGCGCGGCGTCGAGGTGGCCCGATGGGCGACCGACAGGGTGCGCAGGATCGGCTCCTCGAGGGGGACCACGTCGACACCGGGCGGCAGCAGGGTCAGGCCCAGGTCGGTGACGAGGCTGACGCCGAGACCGCCGGCGATCATCGCCAGGGCGGTGAACTGCTCCTCGACGGTGTGGGCGATCCGCGGCTCGAACCCCCGGGCGTGGCACTCGGCGCGCACCGCCCGACCGAAGTGGGACCGCGGCCCCGCGAGGATCCAGGGGAACTCGGCCAGCGCATTCAACGACACCGTGTCGTCGGGGATCGCGCCCTCCGGGACTGCAGCGTGCAAGCGCTCGACGGCGACGACCGACCGGTGCAGCGACGGCTCCCAGTCGGTGGTGCGACCCGAGTAGTCGATGACGAAGGACGCGTCGACCCGCCCGTCGCGCACCGCGCTCGCGGTCTCCTCCGGGAGCAGCTCCGTCGTGCTCACCGCGATGCCGGGATGGTCGAGTGCCAGCACCGACAGGGCCCGGGGGATCAGGCCCGACGCGACGGAAGCCCACACCCCCACGCTCAGCCGCGCGGTGATGCCTGACTGCGCCTGCTCGATGGCGGTCGTCGCGCGCTCGACCGACGCGAGGATCTCCTCGGCGTGCTCGGACAGCAGCAGCCCCAGCGCGGTGAGCTGCACCCGCCGGCCCGTCTTCTCGATGAGCTGCACGCCCACCTCGCGCTCGAGCTGGGCGAGCTGTTGGGAGACGCCGGAGGGGCTGTAGTGCAGGGCCTGCGCCGCAGCGGTGACCGTGCCACGGCGGTGCAGCTCGCGCAGCATCTGCAGTCGTCGCAGGGACAGCTCCATGTGGTCACCCTAGGCCCGAGTCATCGTGCAGTGGAGGTGCACGATCGAGCCCACCTTCTGTAACTGGACGTGAGCGGTGTCACAGCCGGACGCTGGGGTCATCGGTCCCCACGAATAGAGGTGGTTCATCCATGACCCTCACGCACCCCACCAACGCTGCTCATGACTTCGTCGACCGCGCCCCCGCGCACGAGGAGCACTGGGTGGACCCCGTGACCGGGGCCCACGGGTACCTGGTCGTGCACACCCTCGTGTGCGGCATCGCGACGGGTGGCACCCGCATGCGGGCCGGGTGCACCCGTGACGAGGTCGCCGACCTGGCACGCGGCATGGCGACCAAGACCGCGGCCTTCGGCCTGCCCGTCGGCGGGGCCAAGGGCGGGGTCGACTTCGACCCCAAGGACCCGCGGGCCTTTGGTGTGCTCACCCGCTTCTTCGAGCAGATGCGCCCGTGGCTCGACGGTCACTGGGTGACCGCCGAGGACCTGGGCGTGACCCAGCAGCTCATCGACGAGGCCTTCGAGGAGATCGGCCTCTCGCAGTCCTTCCACGCGGCGATCACCCGCTCGCCCGACCCGTCCGCGACCCTCGAGCGGGTCCACGCCGGCCTCGGTGTCATGACCGACGGGCTGCCGCTCGGCGACATCATCGGCGGCTACGGGGTGGCGCAGGCCTGCCTCGGGGTGGCCGAGGGCTTCGGCTGGCCGGTCACCGAGACCGAGGTGACGATCCAGGGCATCGGGACCATGGGCGGTGGCGCTGCCTGGTACCTCCAGGAAGCCGGCGCCAAGGTCACGGCAGTCGCCGACGCCCGGGGGACGCTCTTCGACCCTGCCGGCCTCGACGTCCACGCGCTCCTCGAGCTGCGGGACGTCTACGGCGAGGTCGACCGGTCGCAGGTCCCGGCCGGTGTGCAGCAGCTCGACCGCGACGCGATCCTCGGGATCACGGCCGACATCTTCGTGCCGGCGGCGGTCTCGTACGCGATCCGTGAGGACAACGTCGAAGGGGTGGCAGCCCGCGTCGTCGTCGAGGCCGCCAATGCCGCCTCCACGTGGGCCGCGGAGGACGCGCTCGTGGCCAGGGGAGTCGCCGTCGTCCCTGACTTCATCGCCAACACCGGCGCCGCGGCCTGGGCCTGGTGGCTGCTGCAGGGGCAGGTGGGGACCGACCCGGAGGACTCCTTCCGCAGGTTGTCGACCGAGATGCGCTCCAAGGTCGCGGTGCTCGCCGAGCACTGGCTCACCGAGCGGATCCCCATGCGGCAGACCGCCTTCAACCTCGCGTCGACCAACCTGCGGCTGCTCGAGGGCGCGCAGATCGTCATCCCCTGACCTGGCCCTTCCGCATCTCCTTGAGGTCGTGTGTCTTGGGTGCGCATCTCCTTAAGGTCGTGCGTCTTGGGTGCGCATCTCCTTAAGGTCGTGCGAAGGGGGAGGAGGCGGCAGCTCAGGTGCGCTTGGCCACGAGCCGCTCGACGGCATCGTCGAGGTGGGCCTGCAGGGCCGCCTTGGCCTTGGCGGGGGTCGCCTCGAGGATCGTGCGCCGCAGGGCCTCATGCTCGTCGACCTGCGTCTCGAGGTCCGTGTAGGTCGTGCGCAGCTCGCCCAGGCACATCCGGGTCTCGACGAGGAGGGTGCGCATCGCGCGGATGAGTCGCGGGCTGCCGGATGCCTCGACGAGCACCTCGTGGAAGTGCTGGTCCGCGTCGGAGACCGCGGGACCGTCCCCCTTCGCCGCCGCCCGTCGCATCCGGCGGACCACGTCGTCGAGCTCGTCGGCGGTCGCCTCCCGGTGCCCTTCGTCGAGGACGGCCTCGAGCGCGCCACGCTCGATGACCGAGCGGGTGCGGTAGACGTCGCGCACGTCCTCCAGGGTCAGCTCGCTGACGAAGACGCCACGGTTGGTGATGGCGTGCAGGATCCCCTCGGAGACCAGCCGTTGCATGGCCTCGCGCAGCGGCCCCCGCGAGACCTCGAAGTGCGCGGCCAGGTCGGCCTCGCCGAGCTGCTCGCCCGGCTCGAGGCGCCCGGTCATCACGGCGCTGCGCAGCTCGTCGGCGATGTGCTCGACCGTCGAGCGACGCGGGTGGGGGGTCAGGTCACTGACGGGCATGGTCCTGCCTTTGCGCGAAGAGGGTGCCGAGCACGGACGAGGTGGGCCGCGACCCGGCCAGCCGCAGCGCCTGCCAGATCGTCACCTGGTTGGCCGTGAGCACCGGCTTGCCCAGGCGGGCCTCCAGGTCGGGGATGACGCCGAGGGTACGCATGGCGGTGTCCGGGACGAGGAGCGTCTGCGCCTCGGGACGGTCGTGGGTGACGGCGAGGTCGATGACCTCCTCGGGGGTGAGGGCGCCGACCTCGGCGGCGGTGTCGATGCCCGCACTGGACATCCCGACGACCTCGATGCCCGCGGCGGCCAGGTACTCGACGAAGAGCCGAGCGACGTCCTCGGGATAGCTCGCCGCCACGGCCACGCGCGTCAGACCGAGGTGGGACAGAGCGTCGACAAAGGCCGCGCTCGTGCTCGACGCGGGCACGCCTGCGGCAGAGGCGAGCTGGTCGATCTGCTGCCGCGCGCCCTCGGGCCCGTAGACGAAGCTGCCCGACGTGCACGCCCACATGACCGACTGGGGGTCGTGCTCGGCGAGCGCCGCCGCACCGGCTGCCAGCCGGTCGGGACGGCCGAGGTCGAGCAGCTCGGGCACCGCATGCAGGTCAGTGCCGTACACGTGCGTCACCGGCAGGTGCACGCCGAGCAGGTCTGCGGCCCAGGGGTACTCGTCCTCGGCGGCGTGGTCCGGGTAGATGATCCCGGCGGTGACTCCCTTCGCCCCGCTCATCAGCCGAACACCTCTCCCGGCCAGCTGCCCGGCCCCATCATCGGCAGGCCCATGCGCGCGAGGCAGGCCCAGACCGTGAGCTGGTTGGCCGTGAGCACCGGCTTGCCGAGGTCGCGCTCGAGCGGGTCGATGATGTCGTAGGTCGGCAGGTTGGTGCAGGAGACGAAGAGCGCCTCGCTCGCGGGATCGTCTGCGGCACAGACGAGCTCGGCCACGGTGCGGTAATTGACTCGCCAGATGCCGCCCCCGAGACCCAGGTGCTGCGCGGTGACGACCTCGACGTCGAGCTCACCGAGGAACTCCACGAGCCGGTCGGTCAGCGGCCGGTCGTAGGGCGTGATCACCGAGATCCGGCGCAACCCCAGCGACGTGACGGCCTCCGCCAGCGCACCCGACGACGTGACCGCATCTGGTGCGCCTGCCGCCCGCATCGCATCACCGAGCGCCACCTCGCCGTCGCGGCCGTGGATGAAGCTGCCCGAGCTGCACAGGTAGGCCACGACCTCGGGGTCCACACCGAGCAGCTCGCGGGTCGCGGCCTGCAGCGCGCCGATGTCGGAGACCCGCTGCGCCATCTCGAGGCTGACCGGCACCGGCTCGAAGGGGGTGCGCGCCAGGTGGAAGCTGACCTCCAGCGGGGCCCAGCGCCACAGCTCTCGCTCCAGCGCCAGGTCGAAGGGGGCGATGACCCCGATGCCGCGTTGGGCCAGCGGCCCGTCGAACTCGACGCCGGTGAGCTCCACGCGCGGACCACCCTTCGCATCGGATTGCCAGATTGTTGACAATCTAGGAACCCGCTCCTACGTTGTCAACATGCCCAGGCAGTCCGTGGTCGTGGTGCTCCACGACGGAGATCTCCCGAGCGAGCAGGCGATGGCGCCGGTCCTCGAGCGGGCGCACGAGGTGCGCTACGCGACAGCAGCCGAGCTGCCCGAGGCGATCGTCGGCGCCGATGTGCTCTTCGCCTACGACTTCTTCTCCACCGCGATCCCTGACGCGTGGCCTGCGGCAGACTCCCTCGAGTGGCTCCACGTGGCCTCCACGGGTGTCGACGCGATCCTCTCCCCGGAGGTGCGCGAGAGCGATGTCGTCCTCACCAACTCGCGTGGCGTCTTCGACGAGGCGATCGCGGAGTACGTCCTCGGGCAGGTCGTGAGCATCGCCAAGGGGCTGCCGCGCTCGTGGGAGCTGCAGCAAGCCCACCGCTGGGTGCACCGCGAGTCCGAGCGGGTCGCCGGCTCGCGCGTGCTCGTCGTCGGTACCGGTCAGATCGGTCGCGCGATCGCCCGACTCCTGCGCGCCGTCGGCATGGAGGTCTCCGCCTCCGGTCGCCGCGCCCGCACCGGCGACCCGGACTTCGGCACGGTGACCGCCCAGGGGGACCTGCACCACGCGCTCGCCGGAGCCGACTGGGTCGTCTGCATCGCCCCGCTGACGGACGCCACACGAGGGATGTTCGACGCCGCAGCCTTCCGCGCCATGCCCGATCACGCCCGCTTCATCAACGTGGGCCGGGGCGAGTCTGTCGTCACCGACGACCTGGTGACCGCGCTGCAGGAGGGTGCCATCGCCGGCGCTGCCCTCGACGTGCTCGACACCGAGCCGCTGCCGACCGACCACCCCCTGTGGGACCTGCCCGATGTCGTCATCACCCCGCACAGCTCGGGGGACTTCGTGGGGTGGCGCGAGGAGCTCGTGCGGCTCTTCGCCGACAACTTCACCCGGTGGGTCGACGAGGAGCCGTTGCGCCACGTCGTCGACACCTCACTGGGATATGTACCGACCGACGGGAGCCCTGCATGAACCCCACCGAGATGACCGCTGTCGAGCTCGTCGCCGCCTACGGGTCCAGCGAGCTCTCCCCGGTGGAGGCGACCGATGCGGTCGTCGATCGCATCGAGGCGGCCGACGGTGACCTCAACGCCTTCTGCCTCGTCGACCGGGAGTCGGCGCTCGTGCAGGCGCGCGCTTCGCAGGAGCGGTGGCATGCGGGTCACCCGCAGGGTCTGCTCGACGGGGTGCCCATCTCGATCAAGGACATCTTCCTCACCCAGGGATGGCCCACCCTTCGCGGCTCCAAGGCGATCAACCCGGACCAGCCGTGGGACGTCGACTCGCCCGTCGCCGCGCGGCTGCGTGCCGACGGGATGGTCTTCGTCGGCAAGACGACGACGCCCGAGCTCGCGTGGAAGGGCGTCACCGACTCGCCGCTGACCGGCATCACCCGCAACCCCGCCGACCCCTCGACGACTGCAGGAGGGTCGTCGGGGGGCGCGGCGGCAGCGGTTGCCGCGGGCATGGGGCCGGTCGCGGTGGGCACCGACGGGGGTGGCAGCGTACGCATCCCCGCGTCCTTCTGCGGGATCGTCGGGTTCAAGCCGACGCACGGCCGCATCTCGATGTTTCCCGCGAGCCCCTTCGGCCCGCTGGCGCACGCCGGCCCGATGACGCGCACGGTCGAGGACACGGCCCTGCTCATGGACATCCTCTCGATGCCCGACCCACGCGACCCGACCTCGCTCGCCCCGCCGACGCGCACCTTCCGCGGGGAGCTCGCCCGGGACCTCACCGGTCTGCACGTGGCGTACTCACGCGACCTGGGCTTCGTCGATCTCGACGACGAGGTCGGCCGGGTCGTCGATGCGGCCGTCGCACGCGTCGCTGCGGCCGGGCTGGCCGTGGATGCGGCCGACCCGGGCTTCGGGGACCCGCTTGCGGCCTTCGAGCTGCTGTGGGCGACCGGCGCCGCGACGCTGCTGCGGGGGATGCCGGGTGCGCGGGAGACCATCGATCCGGGTCTGGGGCGGGTCTGGGACGAAGGGGAGACCAGCTCGGGAGTCGATTACCTCCAGGCGCGCGGCGTGGCGGCCCAGCTCGGCATCACGATGGGCGCCTTCCACGAGCAGCACAACCTGCTGCTCACCCCGACCATGCCGATCGTGGCCTTCGAGGCCGGTCACGACGTGCCGCCGGGCAGCGGGATGCGCGGCTGGCCCGACTGGACCCCGTACACCTATCCCTTCAACATGACCCAGCAGCCGGCGATCAGCATCCCCTGTGGGACCACGGCCGCCGGACTGCCCGTCGGCCTGCAGATCGTCGGGCCGCGCCACTCCGACGACCTCGTCCTCGCTGCCGCCCGGTGGATCGAGGGCGTGCTCGCGGGCTGACTCGTTCCACGGGCTCGGGGGAGGATGAAGTGTGAGCTCGCCACCCCATGAGCATGTCCTTGTCCCCGGTACCAACACGGGGAGCGCCTCTCTGGTGCTCCTCCATGGGTCGGATGGCAACGAGTCGGACCTGCTGGGGCTTGCTCATCGACTCTCACCCACAGCCACGAAGCTCGGGGTGCGTGGGCGAGTCGTCATGTTGGGCGGTCACGCATTCTTCCGACGCCACGCAGACCGGCGGATCGACGAGGAAGACCTCTCGGCGAGGGTTCCCGTCCTTCGTGAGTTCATCCTGGGCATGGAGCGCGACCTCGGCGCCCGACCCGTGGTGGTCGGCTTTTCCAACGGAGCGATCATGGCGGCTGCAGTGCTCATGTCGCACCCCGAGCTGATCGCGGGCGCTGTGCTCTTCCGGCCGCTCTCTCCCTTCGCCACGCCGCCGTTGGTGGACTTGGGTGGCGTGCCGGTCCTCGTCCTCGACGGTGCCCACGACGAGCGTCGAGCTGTGGGGGATGGGGCCCTGCTGGCTGGGGACCTGCGCGGCATGCATGCTGCCGTCACCCACGAGGTGTTGCCCGTCGGCCATGCCATCACCGCGCAGGACGAGTCGCGGGCCCGGGCCTGGTTCCGGACGACATTCCCCTGACCTGCCCGTGCACAAAGGGTCGTCCTGGTGCATTCGGTGGCAGATTCCGCCACGAAATGCACCAGGACGCCCTCTCGTGCTCGGGCCTCAGGCCCGGGCGAAGACCAGCCGCTCCCCGGCGAAGCCGTGCCGCCACAGGTCGTTGCACGCGGCGGCCATCTCGGGCAGCCCCTCCTCGATCGCGCCGAAGACCGAGCCGGGCACCCAGCCCAGGTCGCCGTTGATGAGCAGGTTGTTGCGGCCGTAGAAGATCGCCAGGTCCGTCGCGCCCTGCTCGGCGTGGGCGGTCGAGCCCGGGTCGTACCCGTAGGCGGGGTTGCCGATCTCCCAGGGCTCGAAGTCGAAGAGGCACACGTCGCCGGGGATAGGGGTGATCGTCGGGTTCTCCCGATGGGGGGCCGCGGTGATCCGCGGGAGCAGCGTGTAGACCTCGTTGCGCGCGTACTTCGCGTGGAAGGCGTCACCGCCCGCGGGCAGTGCGTCCCACACGGCGTCGCAGGTCAGCGGGGCCTCCTCCTCGAGCAGTCGGGCCCGGCACACCACGCCGCGCGACTCGAGGGTGATCGACATGTACCGACTCATGTGCGCCTCCAGCACCAACTCATCGTTCCGGTTGGAGGTGAACGCGCTGACGATTGATCAGCGGGTTTACCTCCAACCGGCGAAGGGGGTCAGACCTCCGCGAGGACCTTGCCCCAGATGTCCAGGGCCTCGTCCACCTGCTCGGCCGTGACGACGAGCGGCGGGATCATCCGCACGGTGTTCATGTGGGCGCCGCAGGTGAGGAGCAGCAGACCCTTGGTCGCGGCGAGCTGCTGGGCCTTCGCGGCCCGTGCGCTGTCCGGGGTCCCGTCGGCGGCGGTGAACTCGCTGCCCACGAGCAGGCCGAGGCCCCGCACGTCACCGATGGTCCCGTTCCCTGAGGAGGTCGCCCCGCGACCGTCTCGAAGGGCGGCGGCGGCCTTCGCGCCCTCGAGCAGCTGGGCGCCGCGCTCGGCGGAGTTGGCGACCAGGCCCTCCTCCTCGATGACGTCGAGGGTGGCGACAGCGGCAGCGCAGGCCACCGCGTTGGCGCCGTAGGTGCCACCCTGCGAGCCGGGCCACGCCTTGCTCATCAGCTCCTGCGAGGCGGCGATGCCCGAGATGGGGAAGCCGGAGGCGATCCCCTTGGCCAGCGTGATGATGTCGGGCTGCACGTCGAAGTGCTGGTGACCGAACATCTTGCCGGTGCGGCCGAAGCCGGTTTGGACCTCGTCCATCACCAGGAGGATGCCGTGCTTGTCCGCGCGCTCGCGCAGACCCTGGAAGAAGGCGGTGTTGCCCGGGACGTACCCCCCTTCGCCCAGCACGGGCTCGACGATGAAGGCGGCGGTCTCCTGCGGCGAGGTGAGCGTTGCGAGGATGAAGTCGAGCTCCCTGAGGGCGAAGGCGGTGGCCTCCTCCTCGCTCCAGCCGTAGCGGTAGGCATTGGGGAAGGGCGCGACGTGCACCCCGCCCATGAGGGGTGAGAAGCCGGCCGAGAAGCGGGTGCCGGAGGTCGTCATCGTCGCGGTCGCGACCGTCCGACCGTGGAAGCCGCCGTGGAAGACGATGACATTGGGCCGACCGGTCGCCTGGCGGGAGAGGCGCAGGGAGGCCTCCAGCGCCTCGCTGCCGGAGTTGGCGAAGAAGAGCGAATCGAGGTGCTCGGGCAGGACGCCGTTGAGTCGCTCGACCAGCGCGAGGAGGGGCTTGTGCATGACGGTCGTGTACTGACCGTGGATGAGCTTGCCGATCTGCTCCTGCGCGGCGGCGACCACCTTGGGGTGGCAGTGGCCCGTGCTCACGACGCCGATGCCGGCGGTGAAGTCGAGGTGGCGGTTGCCATCGACGTCGAAGATCTCACTGCCGAGGGCATGGTCGATCGTGACGGGGGTGGCCTGCTTGAGCAGGGGGGACAACGCTGTCATCAGAACCTCCGAGTTGTTCGTCTGATTGTTGACAATACGTCTACGGTGAGGGGGACGGCAAGGACGCTGACGAAGGAGTCACCCATGACCACGACGGATACGGCAGAGGTCACCCGCGAGCAGGAGCGCGAGGCCATCGCCTCGGTGCCGACGGGTCTCTTCATCGGGGGGGAGTGGCGCACCACTGCGGCGACGATGCCGGTCGTCGACCCCTCGACCGGGCAGCCTCTGTGCGAGATCGCCGACGCCGACCCCGACGAGGCGGCCGCCGCGCTGGACGCCGCCGCTGCGGCCCAGGCGGACTGGGCCAGGACGCCGCCGCGGGAGCGCAGCGAGATCCTCATCCGGGCCCGCGACCTCATGCTCGCCGACGTCGACCGGCTCGCGCTGATCATGACCCTCGAGATGGGCAAGCCGCTGGCGGAGGCGAAGGGGGAGATCGCCTACGCCGCCGAGTTCTTCCGCTGGTTCGCCGAGGAGGCCGTGCGCATCGACGGTGGCTTCATGACCGCCCCGGCCGGGGGCTCGCGCTTCCTCGTCGCCAAGCAGCCGGTCGGCCCATGCGTCTTCATCACCCCGTGGAACTTCCCGATGGCCATGGGCACGCGCAAGATCGGCCCGGCCATCGCCGCCGGCTGCACCTCGGTCATCAAGCCCGCCGCCGAGACCCCGCTGTCCACGCTCGCGCTCGCCGACATCCTCGTGCGCGCGGGCCTGCCCGCGGGCGTGGTCAACGTCGTGACGACGAGCAGGAGCGACGACGTCATGGCGCCGATGATCCTCGACCCGCGCTCGCGCAAGCTCTCCTTCACCGGGTCGACGCCGGTCGGCAAGCACCTGCTGGAGCTGGCCGCCAAGACGGTCATGCGCACCTCGATGGAGCTCGGGGGCAATGCCCCCTTCATCGTCTTCGACGACGCCGACATGGACGTGGCGGTCGAGGGCGCGATGGCGGCCAAGATGCGCAACATCGGCCAGGCCTGCACCGCCGCCAACCGGATCCTCGTGCAGCGTTCTGTCGCAAAGGAGTTCGGCGAGCGGCTCGCCGAGCGGATGGGCGCGCTGCCCATGGGCCGTGGCGTCGAGGAGGGCGTCGTCGTCGGGCCGCTGGTCAACCAGAAGGCGGTCGACAAGGTCGACGAGCTCGTCCGCGACGCGGTGGGCAGGGGAGCCACGGCAACCCTCGGCGGGGAGCCGGTCGATCGCGAGGGCTTCTTCTATCCCGCGACGGTCCTGACGGGCGTGCCGGCGGATGCGCAGATGGGTGAGGCCGAGATCTTCGGTCCGGTCGCGGCGATCACCGAGTTCGACACCGAGGAGGAGGCGATCGCGCTGGCCAACGACACTCCCTTCGGCCTGATCTCGTACGTCTTCACCCAGGGTCTCGACCGCGGACTGCGGGTCAGCGAGGCGCTCGAGGCCGGGATGGTCGGCCTCAACCAGGGCGTCGTGTCCAACCCCGCCGCTCCCTTCGGCGGGATCAAGGAGTCCGGCCTCGGCCGCGAAGGGGGCATGACCGGCATCGAGGAGTTCCTCGAGACGAAGTACATCGGCGTCAAGATGTGAGGGGCACCATGGACCCATGACCCTCCAGCACATCGCCCTCGAGTCCGACTGGCAGGCCGCTCAGGCCGCCGGCACCTACCCGATCTCCACTCGCGGTCGGCTGATTGCGGAGGAGGGCTTCATGCACTGCAGCGGGTCCGAGCAGCAGCGGGACGCAGTCGCGGGTCGCTTCTACGCGGATGTGACCGAGCCCCTGCTCGTCCTGACCCTCGACGAGCAGGCGCTCGCCACCCACGGCCTCGACGTGCGGTACGAGCCGGCGGTCGTCGGTGGCGACGAGCTCTTCCCCCATGTCTACGGCGGCGACCTGCCCGTCGGCTGCGTGAGTCAGGTCGACCCGCTCGGGCGCTGACCCGGCGTCCTTGTGCAGGGTTGGCGTCGTTGTGCAGGGTTGGCTGACGGTATGTCGTCGGCCAACCCCGCACAACGACGCCGGGCACGGGGACTGAACTCCAGTACGACTCGCGGTCGTGCCTCAGTCCTTGGCGATGGCGGCCACCGTCGCAGAGGTGACCGCCACCAGGTCCGAAGGGAGCAGCTCCAGATCGAGTCCGCGTCGCCCCCCGCTGACGAAGACCGTCGCGTGCTCCAGCGCCGAGGAGTCGAGGACCGTTGTCAGCGAACGCTTCTGACCGATGGGGCTGATGCCGCCGACGACATATCCGGTTGTCTTCTCCCCGAGTGCCGGGTCGGCCATGCTCGCCTTCTTGGCCCCGACTGCCGCCGCGAGGGCTTTGAGGTCGAGCTGCCCGGTGACGGGCACGATGCCGACGAGGAGGCCGTGGTCGCGGGGCAGGTCGGTCTGGGCGAGCAGCGTCTTGAAGACCCGCTCCGGAGGTGCGCCGATCGCCTCGGCCGCCTCGAGCCCGTACGACGGTGCCGCCGGGTCGTGCTCGTAGGGGTGCTCGGTGAACTCCACCCCGGCCGCCACCAGCGCCCGCGTCGCAGGGGTGGCGCCGCCCCCCTTCGTCCTCTTGCTCATGGGTCCAGTGTCCTCTTGGCACGGCCCGGTGTCGCTGTCCACCTGCTCGTCATCTCGGGGTGGTAAGAACACCTCATGCAGAAGCAGAACCTCCGCGAGTACATCGACCAGCTGATGGTCGAGGGCTACACCGTCCGCGACGACCAGGGCGATGACCCCATGCTCATCGCGCCCGATGGCAAGGCGGTCGAGACCTGGCGGGAGAACTACCCCTACGACGAGCTGATGACCCGCAACGACTACGACGTCGAGAAGTACCTGCTCCAGATCGAGCTGCTGAAGTTCCAGTACTGGGCGCAGGACACCGGGCGGAAGTTCGTCGTCCTCTTCGAGGGACGTGACGCCGCGGGCAAGGGCGGGACCATCAAGCGCTTCACGGAGCACCTCAACCCGCGCGGTGCGCGCGTGGTCGCCCTGACGAAGCCGAGCGAGCGCGAGGAAGGGCAGTGGTATTTCCAGCGCTACCTCCGGTACCTGCCCACGAGCGGCGAGATCGTCCTCTTCGACCGGTCCTGGTACAACCGCGCCGGGGTCGAGCGGGTCATGGGCTTCTGCTCCGATGAGCAGTACGAGGGCTTCATCGACCAGGCGCCCAAGGTGGAGCGGATGCTCTCCGACGCCGGTGTCCACGTGACGAAGCTGTGGTTCTCGGTGACCCAGCAGGAGCAGCGCACCCGCTTCGCGATCCGCCAGATCGACCCCGTGCGTCGGTGGAAGCTCTCCCCGATGGACCTCGAGAGCCTCGACAAGTGGGACGAGTACACGGCGGCCAAGGAGGCGATGTTCGAGCGGACGGACACCCGGCACGCGCCCTGGATCGTCATCAAGTCCAATGACAAGAAGCGGGGGCGGATCAACGCGATCCGCTACTTCCTCAACCAGTTCGACTACGAGGGCAAGGACACGGCCGTCGTCTACGCCCCGGACAGGAAGGTCGTCGCTCGCGGGAAGAAGCTCATCGGGGACTGAACCTGCCACTGGTGGCGCCGGCGGACCGACTCCTCGCCGCGATCCTGGAGCGCCAGGTCGACACCCTCGGCCTTGCAGGTGCAAGGTGACCTCGTGACGAAGAATGCTGCACGACCCACCCAGCCACGCAACCGGGCACTGGCCGACATCGGCCCCATCGATCAGCTGAGGGCCGGCAGGCTGACGATCCGCCTCCCTCTCCTGCTCGTCGGGCTCTTCCTCTACGGCGGGTCGATGGCCATGGTCATCCGCGGGACGCTCGGGCAGATCCCGTGGGACGTCCTGCACGTCGGCGTCTCCCACCACATCCCGCTGAGCTTCGGCACGATCGTCATCTGCGTCTCGCTGCTCGTGCTGCTGGGCTGGATCCCGCTGCGGCAGAAGCCCGGTGTCGGCACGATCGGCAACGCCCTGCTCATCGGTCCGTCGGCCGACATCGTCCTGTCGCTGATCGACCCGCCGGAGCACATCGCCTGGCGGCTCGTGCTCACCCTCGGCGGGATCGTGCTCAACGGGGTCGCGACCGGCATGTACATCGGCTCGCAGTTCGGCCCCGGCCCCCGCGACGGGCTGATGACCGGGCTGGCCCGGGTCAGTGGTCGCTCGATCCGGGTGGTGCGCACCGGCCTCGAGGTCGCGGTGGTCGTCGTCGGCTGGCTGCTCGGAGGCGTCGTCGGTCTGGGCACCGTCATCTACGCCCTGGCGATCGGCCCCCTCGCGCAGCTCTTCCTGCCGCTCTTCACCGTGGACCTGAAGCAGCCCGTCCCGCCCATTGATACATAACTGGACGTTATGGGTGGCTGTGTGTCATCTTATGTGTAGGTCATGAGTCCCAGCGCGAAGCCCCGGCTTGCTGGGCGGCAACCCTCCACCCTCGGTGGGGTGCCCCGGGTGACGACCAGGGCGTCGGCCGACCGGCCGCGCCAAGCGCGGGTTCGCCAGAGCCCTTGATCTTCAGGAGCCATCCATGACTGCAACTGCTGTCCCCACCACCCTGCTCGAGGTCACCACCCAGGGCTCGCTCGTCACCGGGACCGAGGTGACCCTCACCAGCCGCCAGTTCAGCTACACGATCGACGAGCCACCGGCCCTGGGCGGCACCGACAAGGGCGCCAACCCGGTCGAGCACCTGCTCGCTGCGCTCGCCTCCTGCACCGTCATCAGCTACCAGGTCTGGGCCGACAAGCTCGGCCTCACGGTCGACACGATCGACGTCGACCTGCGTGGCGACCTCGACCTCGCCGGCTTCCTCGGCACGGACGACTCGGTGCGACCGGGGTTCCAGGGCATCGAGCTGGGCATTAAGGTCTCCGGTCCCGAGAGCGAGGCCGAGTACCGGCGTCTCGAGCAGGCGGTCGCCGCCCACTGCCCGGTGCTCGACAACCTGACGAACGGCGTGCCGGTGACCACGAGCCTCGAGGTCGCTGCCTGAGCGATCTGCATCCGACCGCGAACCCCTGCAGGCCCTGCCTGTGGGGGTTCGTCGTCAGCGGGCGACCTCGCGGAGCGTGCCGTCGACCCTCCGGGTCCACCCTCGCGCGTCGAGGTGCTCCAGCAGGGGTACCGCGACGCGTCGCGTGGTCCCGAGCGCCTGCCGCGCCTGGCTGAGGGTGAAGGGTTGCTCCAGCCCCGCGAGCACGCGCATCGCCCGAGCCGGGGCGTCGGGCAGCAGCACGACCTCGTCGGGCAGCCGCATGACCCGACCGAGCCGCTCGGCGGCAGCCAGCTCCGCGGTACCCAGCCCGAGGTCGGCGAGCTCACCCCGATCCGCCGCGACGAAGGGGGTGCCCCGCAACCTCTCCTCGAGAGCCGCGATCCCCGCCTCCGCGGGTCCGAGGCCGGCTGCCGCAGCGTCGTGGACCCGGCCGTCGGTGACGGTCAGCTCGACCTCCGCTGCCAGCGTCGGCACGAGTGCCTGACCTAGGGCGGTCGGCAGGTGTGTGGGCAGACCCAGGGAGCGTGCGGCCTCCGCCAGAGGCAGGCCGGCGCTCAGCGCATCGGACGCGTGACGCGCCCGGACCGCCTTGGCCAGACGGTCGCGCCACAGCTGCAGAGCGTCGGGGTCGATCCACCAGTCGCCGTGCTGCACAGCGCTGCTCGGTGCCTCGAGGCCCAGCCGATCGAGCACCCCTGCGTGGTCGGCCGCGCGGGAGGTCAGGCGGACCCCGGCCAGGGCCTCGGGGGAGGGGCCGGCAGCGGTGAGGGCCTGCCCCCTGCGTCCCGCGGCTCCGCGGCGGGTCAGCGGGAGCGGGTCGACGTCGAGGACCCGCACCGCCCACAGTCGGCGGCTGCCCGCGTCGCGCAGGATCGCCCGGTCGCCGACCCGCCACGGCAGGTCGACGTCGGCTGAGAGGCGGGCCAGCCCGTCCGCGAGCGGACGCACGTGGACGGCGATGTCGAGCGACCCGACGTGCAGCGTTGCCCGGTCGACGCCCCTGTCGTGGTCACCCTCACCCTGCATCTGCCGAGGCAGATGCGCGGATTCGGTGACGGCCACCTCGGTCAACGCGACGTCGATGACCGATGCCAGCTCGAAGGCTCCCGGCGTGAGCAGCGCGAGCGAACGGCCGACCTCGTCGGACTCGACCCGGCGCAGGTTGACCGCGACCCGAGAGACCGGTCCGACCTCCTCGCGAGCGGAGTCCTGGCTGTGCAAGCCGCGCACGCTCACCTCACGAGCGCGTCCGTGGTCCAGCAGTGTCAGGCGGTCGCCGGCCCGGACCGTGCCGGCGCCGAGCGTGCCGGTGACGACCGTCCCCGCGCCCGAGACCGAAAAGCTGCGGTCGCCCCAGAGCCGCACGGGCGCACCGGGATCCGGCTCGGACAGTCGCCCTGCCAGGTCGTCGAGAGCGACCCGCAGCGCGTCCATGCCGTCGCCGCGGACGGCCGACACCTCCACCGCCGGTACGTCGAGCCCGGCCTCCGTCAACCGCCGGGTGGCCTCCGTCCGCACCTGATCGCGCTGGGGCTCGTCGGCCAGGTCGCAGCGGGTGAGCACGAGCAGCCCGTCGGTGATGCCCAGGGCCTGGACGGCCGCGAGGTGCTCGCTGCTCTGCGCCTGCCAGCCCTGGTCGGCGGCGACGACGAAGACCACCGCTGGCGCCGGGCCGAGCCCGGAGAGCATCGTCCCGACGAAGCGCTGGTGCCCCGGCACGTCGACGAAGGCGACCTCCGCCCCGCTCGGCAGGGTCGTCCACGCGTAGCCCAGCTGGATCGTCAGTCCGCGCTCACGCTCCTCGCGCAGCCGGTCGGGGTCGCGCCCCGTGAGGGCCTGCACGAGGGTCGACTTGCCGTGGTCGACGTGCCCGGCAGTGGCGAGCACTCTCCTCATGACGACGAAGGGGGAGTCGCGCCAGATCCGTCGTGCCCCAGTGCCGCTCGCAGCGCTGCGAGCACGTCGACATCCCGGTCGACGGGGATGCAGCGCAGGTCGACCAGGCCACGGCCCCCTTCGACGCGGGCGAGGACGACCGGCAGGTCACCCTCGGGCTGGCGTAGTCGCTCGACCGCAGCGACGGGGATCTCGACGGCCCATCCTGGCAGTGGGACCCCGGGGGCGCCCCCGCCACCGACTCGACCCTCGACCGGGACGATCTCGCGACCGACCTCGGCGGCGAGTGCCTCGACACGGGGCCGCAGGTCGTCGGCGGTTGCGTGCAGCGCCGCCGTCACGGGTGGGACGGGTCCACGCACGGTCGCCTCGAGCGCGGCGAGGGCGAGCTTGTCGACGCGCAGCGCACGCTGGAGGGGATGCCGGCGCAGCTTCTCGACGACCTCCGCGTCACCGAGGACGAGCCCGGCCTGCGGTCCGCCGAGCAGCTTGTCGCCGCTCGCGGTGACGATCGTGGCGCCGGCGCGCAGCCAGGTCGTCGCATCCGGCTCGTCGGGCAGCAGCGGGTCGGGGGAGAGGAGACCGGAGCCGATGTCGGCGACGACCGGCACGCTCGAGCCATCAGGACGAGTGAGCCCTCGCAGCTCGTCCAGCCCGACCGAGGTGACGAACCCGTCGACGCGGAAGTTGCTCGGGTGCACCTTGAGCACGCACCCGGTCTCGGGGCCGATCGCATCGGTGTAGTCACGCAGATGGGTGCGGTTGGTCGTGCCGACCTCACGCAGCCGCGCCCCGGTCGAGGCGATGAGGTCTGGCAGGCGGAAGCCGTCGCCGATCTCGACCATCTCGCCCCGGGAGACGACGACCTCACGGCCGGCGGCCAGGGCGGTGGTGGCGAGGACGAGCGCTGCGGCGCCGTTGTTGACCACCAACGCACCTGCGGCGTCCGGGACCGCCTCGAGCAGCGCCGCCAGGGCCCCGGCGCCCCGCCGGCTGCGCGCCCCGGTGGCCAGGTCCATCTCGACGTCGACGTACCCGGCGGCGTCGACGACGGCTTCGATCGCGGTGGGGGAGAGAGGCGCTCGGCCGATGTTGGTGTGGACGACGACCCCCGTGGCATTGAGCACCGGGGTGAGCGAGCTGGTCCGGGTGGGCAAGGCTGCCAGTGCCGCGTCGACCACCTCGTCGGGGGCGATCTCGCCGTCCCGGGCTCGCTGCTGTGCCGCGGCGACGGCGGTCCGTACGACGGTGCGACCCAGCTGCTCGACCGCTGCGACGAAGGGAGCCTGGGCCAACACGGTGTCGGTGCGCGGGATGGCCCGGCGCGGGTCCTCGCTCACGGGTTGCGCTCCCTTCGTCCGGGTGAAGAGGTGGCGGAGGCGGACGGGAATCGAACCCGCCAGACCGAGATGCTCGGCCTCACCGGTGTTGAAGACCGGGGGGACCACCAGGAACCCAGACGCCTCCGACTCCCACCTTATGGCAGGTGGCTCGAGTCACACGGGTGGGTCCTATGGTGTTGCTGGTGAGCACCGCACCCACCCCTCGCGCGCCGCGGCCCCTCGACCGCTGGGTCCTCGGCGCGGCCCTCACAACATTGCTCTTCGTCGGCGGGCTGGTCTGGGCCAAGTGGTGGCCCTACACGCTCAAGATCGACGGGCTCGTCGACAGCCGGGCGTGGGACGGCGGCGCGCTCGTCGACGTCGCGAGGGACGCGCCGACGTGGTGGCAGGGCGCGTGGGAGTTCACCATCGCGTACAGCGACGCGGTGTGGAAGGCCCTGCTCGTCGGCCTGCTGATCGCCGCTGCCATCGACGCACTGCTGCCCCGCGAGTGGCTGCGCCGGGTCCTCACCCGTCGCAGCACCACCGCCGGTGCCGCGATCGCGGGCGCGGCATCGATGCCCAGCATGATGTGCACCTGCTGTGCCTCGCCGGTCGCGGTCTCCCTGCGCCGCACCGGGGTTCCCCTCCCTTCGGTCGTCGCGTACTGGCTGGGCAACCCGGTGCTCAACCCGGCCGTCCTCGTCTTCCTCGCCCTCGTCGGACCGTGGCAGTGGGCCGCCACCCGGCTCGTCGTCGGCATGGGCCTGGTGCTCGGGGCTGCGGCCCTCGCCGCCCGCCTGGCCCCGAGGCGTTGGGTGGACCCCACCTCCGCGGACCTCGTCCCCGAGCCGAGCGAGGAGCAGGACGGGCCCTCGCTCCAGCGGTTCGTGCGCTCCCTCGCGCGCTTCACGATCACCCTCGTGCCCGAGTACCTCGTCGTCGTCGCCCTCGTCGGCGCGGCTGCGCACGTCTTCACCTTCGACGCGGCCTGGGTGACGGGTGGAGGCATCGCGCTCGTCGCGGTCGCCGCCATCGTCGTCCTCCTCGTCATCCCGACGGGTGGTGAGATCCCGGTGCTGCTCACCCTCGCCGCGATCGGCGCCAGCCCGTGGGTGCTCGGGCTCGTCCTCATGGCACTGCCCGCGGTCAGCCTGCCCTCGCTGATCATGGTCGGCCGCTCGCTCACCTGGCGGGTCACCGCAGCCACGGCCGGTGTGGTGGCCGGGGCCGGGATCGTGGCCGGCGCCGTGCTCGCCGTCCTGCTCTGAGACCGCGACTCCCCCCCGGTGTGACCTGGGTCCTATGGTGAGGTCATGGAGCCGATCCGACTGACCCAGTTCGCCCGCGGCGGGGGCTGCGCCTGCAAGATCCCGGCGGGTGAGCTCGAGCAGATCGTCGCCGGCCTGCACGTCGCGGCCCCGCCCGGCTCCGACGTCCTCGTCGGTCTCGACGACGGCGACGACGCGGCGGCGGTGCGCATCGAGGGCGGCCGCGCGGTGCTCTCGACCTCGGACTTCTTCACGCCCGTCGTCGACGATCCCTATGACTGGGGTCGGATCGCCGCGGCCAATGCGGTCTCCGACATCTACGCCATGGGTGGGGACCCGATCATGGCGATCAACCTCGTGGCCTGGCCGCGGGAGCTGCTGCCGACCGAGTTGCTGACCGAGGTGCTCCGTGGGGGTCTCGACGTCGCCACCGAGGCCGGTTTCCCCGTGCTCGGTGGCCACAGCATCGACGCCCCCGAGCCGATCTACGGCATGGCCGTTACCGGCACCGCCGACCCGGACCGGCTCATGCGCAACGACGCTGCACAAGCGGGCCTGGCGATCAGCCTGACCAAGCCGCTCGGCGTCGGCGTGCTCAACAACCGGCACAAGGCGACCGGGGAGCGCAGCGAAGAAGCCATCGCCTCGATGGTTGCCCTCAACCGCGATGCCGCCCATGCGGCACTGGCTGCAGGTGTCCGGGCCGCGACCGATGTCACCGGCTTCGGTCTGCTCGGCCACCTCTACAAGATGTGCCGGGCCTCTGGTGTCGCCGCTCGGATCGATGCCGCTGCGGTTCCGTACGTGACGGGTGCCCGCGAGGCTCTGGCTGCCGGGCACGTCCCGGGCGGGTCCAAGCGCAATCTCGACTGGGTCCGCCCGCACCTGTCCGCGGTTGGCATCACCGAGGACGAGCTCATCCTGCTCGCGGACGCGCAGACCTCTGGCGGGCTGCTCGTCGTCGGTGAGGTACCCGGTGCCCCGGTCGTCGGCGAGACCGTCGCTGCCGGTTCGCTGCCCGACGGCGCCCTGGTGCAGGTGGCGTGAACGAGATCGGCCGGCTCCTTGAGTCGGCCCGTGCCGGCCTGACCCGCCTCACCCCCGAGCAAGCACACGATGCGGCGAAGGGGGGAGCCCTCCTCATCGACACCCGGACCGCTGCCCAACGGGCCCGGCAGGGCGAGTTGCCCGGTGCCTTGGTCATCGATCGGACCGTCCTCGAGTGGCGACTGGACCCCACGAGCCCGCACCGCATCCCCGAGGCGGCCGCCGGCGTGCCGGTCATCGTGCTGTGCCGTCAGGGCTACAGCTCGAGCCTGGCGGCGGCCTCCCTTCGCTCACTGGGAGTGGATGCGACCGATGTCATCGATGGGGTCGAAGGGTGGATCGCCGCCGGCCTCGCGCTCCACGCCGGCCCCGCGGACATCCGGGAGTGAGCCCGGCGTCGTTGACGGCACCCGGCTGACCCGAGAAGGGGGTCCGGGCGCGCACAACGACGCCGGGCTCGGGCTGCCGAGTGGCTACGCGTGCTTCGGCGGCTTGGCGATGAACGGGATCACCAGACCGGCGAGGGCGATGATGCCCATGACGGTGAAGGCCATCGTGTATGCCTGGTCCTCGCCGATGAGCCACGAGATGAGCAGCGGGCCGATGATCCCGCCGATGGACCAGCCGATGAGCATCAGGCCGTAGATGCCACCGGAGTTCTTCACTCCGAAGAAGTCGCCAGCAGTGGCCGGCAGGGTGCCGAAGGCGCCGCCGTAGCAGGTGTAGACGATGGCGCACAGCACGTAGAAGGCGGCGGCATTGCCGATGTGCGGGATCGCGAGCAGGGCCAGACCCTGCAGCCCGAGGATGCCCATGAAGGCCGGCATGCGGCCGATCTTGTCGGAGACCGCCGCCCAGAGGATGCGACCACCGCCGTTGAAGAGGCCCATGACGCCGACGAGGGTCGCGGCCGCGGCGGCGCTCATGCCCGCCACGTCCGTGGCGGTCCCGGCGGCGACAGAGATCAGTGAGATGCCGGCGGTCACGGAGATCGTCAGGATGAGCGTGAGCATGTACCACTGCGGGGTGCTCAGCGCCTCCTGCTGGGTGAAGTCACGGGCGGCCTTCTTGGCCTGCTCCTGCTTCTTGGTGTCGTGCTTCGCCTCTGCCGCGGCCACGCCGGGCGCGACATAGCCGGCCGGCGGGTTCTTGAAGACCGAGGCGCCGATGAGGCCGAAGACCAGGTAGGCGACGCCCAACCAGAGGAAGGCCTTGGTCGGGTGGACGTCATAGCCAGCCATCCCGTCGATCATCCGCTGGGCGAGCGGGGAGGTGATGACGGCACCGAAGCCGAAGCCACCGACAGCGATGCCGGTGATCAGGCCGCGCTTGTCGGGGAACCACTTCTGCAACATGGCGATCGGCACGATGTAGGCCAGGCCGAGACCGAAGCCGCCGAGCACGCCGTAGCCGAGGATGAGCAGCCACAGGTCGGAGGCCTCCCGGGTGAGGCTGGCCAGCATGATGCCGATCGAGTAGATGACGACACCGGCCAGGGCGACGAGCCGTGGTCCGCGCTTGTCCTGGATGCGCCCACCGAGGAAGGTCCCCAGGAAGAGCATGCCGATGGCCACCTCGAAGGGGATGGTGGCCTGGACCTTGGACAGCTCGATCGCCGACGCGTCACCCTGGATCGCCTTGCTGAAGGTGCTCCATGCGTAGACGGCCCCGATCGTCAGCTGGACGAGGACACCACCAGCGAGGATGAGCCACCGGTTGCCGGTGGCGGCCGAAGCGGAGCTCGTGGTTGCCGTGCTCATGGAGACCTCCTGGTACGAAGGGGCACGGCCCGCTGGTCAGCGGACCGTGACGATGCTGTCGTCGATGGAGCCCTGCTGTCGTCTCTTGTCGAGCCGGTCCTTCTGGACACGGACGGTGTACTTGGGGTCCTTGGCCGACTCGATACCCGCCTCGACGATCCCCATGCGGGTCAGGGCCGAAGCGGCCGCCAGGGCCGTGCCCGAGGCGATCGCGGCGACGCGACTGCGCCCCGCGAGCAGGGTGCCCAGGCCGCCGGCGATGGCCAGCCCCTTGGCCATGCGCAGCTTGCCCGCGCCCTGCCCGGTGGTGACCGGCTCGTCGATGCCCAGGTCGGTCAGGTGCTCCTCGAGCTGGTGCATGGCGGCCAGCTCGGTGGCGACACCCGCCAAAGCCAGCCGACGCACCGGACCGGCAAGAGCAGCGGGGGTCAGGACCATCTGCACGCCAGCGGAGGCCAGGGCCGCAGAGCCGACGAAGACGAAGGGGAGCTGGCGCCGGCTCTCATGCCACACCGGGTGGGCGGT
The DNA here is from genome assembly GCF_004295485.1 of Janibacter limosus. Classification (NCBI taxonomy): domain Bacteria; kingdom Bacillati; phylum Actinomycetota; class Actinomycetes; order Micrococcales; family Intrasporangiaceae; genus Janibacter; species Janibacter limosus. The sequence goes on from NZ_CP036164.1 coordinate 3,485,828, forward strand.
GTCGGCGAGCAGGACAGCGGTGTATGCCGCGAGCGGCGCGCCGAAGGCGGCCTGACCGATGGTCGACGGAGTGTCGAGTGCGTCCGTGACCCGGGTGAGGGCCGTGACCGGTCCCCGCGCGGGCAGGAGTCGCAGCACCTCGGCGCCCGTGGTGACTGATGCACAGCCGGCGTACGCGGTGAGGATCCAGGTGCCGACCGACATGGGGGAGGTGAGCTTGACGGTGCGCATCATGTTGAGGAAGCGCTCGGGTCGACCGAGGTCGGCCACGAGGGCTGCGCCGCTGAGCGCGACGGTGGTCATCGCCGTCAGTCGTGCATTGCGTTGCAGGACAGCATTGCCCGTGGCCGCAGCTCCCGCCTGGATGATGCCGGACGTCCCCGCGATGCCCCCGACGAAGAGGTACGCGGAGATCTTGTGGTCCCACGGCACCGGCTTGACGATCGCCTGGCCGTAATAGCTGGAGAACTCGGCGTCCGGAACCGCGGGCGCCTCCCGACGACCGCCGCCGTCACGGCTGAGCCAGCTGCGCTGGGCCCCCTTGGCCAGATCGCCGGCCCGGCGGATCCCGGAGTCACGGCGGCGCTTGCGCCGACCCTCCTCGGGCGGGCGGTAGCTGTCGAAGGGAGAGGTCGTCACGGCTTGCTCCCGATGAAGGAGACGGCCACGGCTCCGAGCAGGCCGATCCCGGCGAGGCCCGCAGCGCGGAACATCTCGGGCAGCTTGGCGGTGGGGACGATCGGGTCCGGCGGCAGGCCGTAGACCTCGGGCTCGTCGAGCAGGAGGAAGACCGACCCGGTGCCGCCCACGCCGTCGTCCTCGTTGGCGCCGTACAGCCGGGCCTCGGTGAAACCCTGCTCGTGCAGCTGGACCACGCGCTCGCGGGCCGTGGTCACCATGTCCTCGTGGGCCCCGAACTTGATCGAGGTCGTGGGGCAGGTCTGGGCGCAGGCGGGTGTCTGGTTGTGCTCGAGCCGGTCGTAGCAGAGCGTGCACTTCTGGGCGACACCGACATTGGGCACGTGGCTGTCGGCGGTGACCGAGACGCTCTTGTCAGTGCGACGCTCGATGACGCCGAAGGGGCAGGCGCCGACGCAGTACCCGCAGCCGTTGCAGATGTCGTCCTGCACGACGACGGTGCCGTGCTCGCTGCGGAAGAGCGAGCCCGTGGGACACACGTCCAGGCAGCCGGCGTGGGTGCAGTGCTTGCAGACGTCGGAGGACATCAACCAACGAAACTCCGGCACCGCCCCGACGATCGGCACGCCGTCGACGGTGAGGCCGTAGTCGCCCGTACCGCCGGCCTCGACCGTGGCCTTTTCGTTGAGCATGTCCGTGAGCGCAGGCCCGTGCCCCTCGATCGGCGCGGGGAGCGTGCCGTACCCGGCGGGGGAGGCGATCGACGGCTCGGGCGTGGCTGCTGGTGCACCCATGCTGGGCATCCCGAGGTCCACGAGCGCCTGGCCCGACTCGCGGGCGGCAGTGATGCGGTCCTGGGTCTGCTCGACGAAGGCGACGTGCCGCCAGGTGCTCGCCCCCAGGTCGCCGGTGTTGTCGTAGGAGTTGCCGGTGATCGCCAGCCCGTCGAGCGGGATGCCGTTCCACTCCTTGCAGGCGACCTCGCAGGCCTTGCAGCCGATGCAGATGGAGGTGTCGGTGAAGAAGCCCTTGCGGCTGGGAGCGTCCTGCCAACCGGCGTCCTGTGCCGGGTCAGTGGGCCCGGCGAGCTGTCGGGAGAGGTACCCCATCAGCGATCTCCTCCTTGGTCGTCGCGGTGCTGGTTGCCCGTCTCGACCGTGGTGCCGGAGCGCGACTGGTACTCCGCGACGAGACGCAGCAGCTCCTCGCCACGGGGCCGTCGGCCGGGCTGGATGTCGCAGGACCCGACCTTCGACTCCTGGATCTGGACATTGGGGTCGAGGGCGATGCCGAGCAGGTCGTTGGCGCCGTCGCCCTCGACGACGGCATCGCGCCCGACGCCCCAGTGGTAGGGCAGACCGATCTGGTGGACGGTGTGGCCCATGATCGTCAGCGGCGTCATGCGCTCGGTGACCAGGACGCGTGCCTCGATGGCGCTGCGCGCCGAGACGATCGTCGCCCACTCGCCGTTGACCAGCCCTTGTTGCTCGGCGAGCTCGGGGGAGACCTCGCAGAACATCTCCGGCTGCAGTTCCGACAGGTACGGCAGCCAGCGGCTCATCCCCCCGGCGGTGTGGTGCTCGGTGAGGCGGTAGGTCGTGAAGACGAAGGGGTAGACACCCGATCCCGGCTCGTCACCGGACGGACTCCACAGGTTGTCCTTGCGCGGGTAGACCAGCCGGCCCGGGTTGCGCTGCTGCGAGTACAGCGGGTTGGTGACCGGCGACTCCTGCGCCTCGTAGTGGCTGGGCATCGGGCCATCGACCATGCCCTTGGGTGCGAAGAGCCACCCCTTGCCGTCCGCTTGCATGATGAAGGGGTCGTCACCGGCGATCGCTGCCGGTCCACCGATGTCCGGGTCGGGTCGGAAGGACGGGTCGCGGTCGATGGGGAAGTCCGGGACATCCTTGCCGACCCACTTCTTGGCGTCGGCGTCCCACCAGACGTACTTCTTCCGCTCGCTCCACGGCCGGCCTTCGGGATCGGCGGAGGCGCGGTTGTAGAGGATCCGGCGGTTCATCGGCCAGGCCCAGCCCCAGTCGAGCGCGGTCTCGTCCTGCTCCTGGCCGGGGACGCGGTTGGCCGACTTGTTGACCCCACCGGCGAAGACGCCGGTGTAGATCCAGCAGCCGCCGGAGGTCGAGCCGTCGGGCCTCATGTCGGCGAACTTGTCGAGCAGCTGCCCGGCCTTGTCGCCGCTCAGGTGGAAGCCGTTGATCTCCTTCAGGACCGCCTCGGCGTCGGTCTCGCCGTGCTCGTCCTTGGGGTAGTCCCAGGTCATGTCGAGCAGCGGACGATCGCGCTCGTCGGTCGAGCCCTTCAGACGTGCGCGGATCCGCACGCCGAGCTCGTGGAAGAACTCCAGCTCGCTCTGCGCATCGCCGGGGGGCAGCACCGCCTGGTGGTGCCACTGGAGCATCCGCTGGGTCTGGGTGAAGGTGCCCGATTTTTCCACGTGGTTGGCGGCGGGGAAGAAGAAGACCTCGGTGTCGATGTCCTCCGTCTTGAGCTCGCCGCTGGCGATCTCGGGGGAGTCCTTCCAGAAGGTCGCCGACTCGATGAGCTGGAAGTCGCGGACGACCACCCACTTCAGGTGCGTCATCGCCAGCCGCTGCATCTTGCCGTGGGCCGAGCCGACCGCTGGGTTTTGCCCGAGGATGAAGTACCCCTCGACCTCGTCGTCCATCATCGACATGACGGTCTGGTAGGTCCCGTGGGCACCCGTCAGACGGGGCAGGTAGTCGAAGCAGAAGTCGTTGTCCGGTGTGGCGGCGTCACCGAACCACGCCTTGAGCAAGCTGGCGGTGTAGGAGGGCGCCTCGGTCCAGAAGCCCTTCTGCAGCGGAGAGCTGATGCTGGATAGGTAGTCCTCGTAGGTGTCGTGCAGACCGACGGTCGGCATCGGCAGGTACCCCGGCAGGATGTTGAAGAGCGTCGGGATGTCGGTGCAGCCCTGGATGCTCGCGTGCCCGCGCAGCGCCATGATCCCGCCACCGGGCCGACCCATGTTGCCCATGAGCAGCTGGAGGATCGCTGCGGTGCGGATGAACTGCGCGCCCAGGCTGTGCTGGGTCCAGCCCAGCGCATAGGCGAAGCAGGTGGTGCGCTCGCGACCGGAGTTCGCCGTCAGGGCGTCGGCGATCTCGTGGAACTGCGACTGGGGGATGCCGCAGAGGTCCTCGACCATCTGCGGCGTGTAGCGGGCGTAGTGACGCTTGAGGACCTGGAAGACCGAGCGCGGGTGCTGCAGGGTCTCGTCACGGATGACCCGGGCGTGCTCGAGGGCCGGCCCTGAGCCGCCGTGCTGGTCGCCCGCGGCGCGAGCGCTCTTGCTGGAGCCGTGCTCGTGGCCACCGGTGGGGCCACCGACGTCATCGCCGGCGCCATCGCCCCCTTCGCCGCTCCCTTCGCCGCTCCCTTCGCCATCGTCACGCTCGTCGTAGGCCCACGAGGACATGTCGTAGGTACCGGTCTCGGGGTCGTAGCCGGAGAAGACGCCGTCGAGGTCCTCGGTGTCGACGAAGTCCTCGCTGACCAGCGTGGCCGCGTTGGTGTAGGCGACGACGTAGTCGTGGAAGTAGAGGTCCTTGGCCAGGACGTGGTTGATCAGCGCGCCGAGCAGGACGACATCGGTACCGGCCCGGATCGCGGCGTGCGTGTCAGCGATCGCGGAGGTGCGGGTGAAGCGGGGGTCGATGTGGATCACCCGGGCGCCGCGGGCCTTGGCCTCGGCCACCCACTGGAAGCCCACGGGATGGCACTCGGCCATGTTGGAGCCCTGGATGATGATGCAGTCTGCGTTGGCCATGTCCTGCAGAGACTGGGTGGCGCCGCCGCGCCCGAAGGAGGATCCCAGACTGGGAACCGTGGCGGAGTGTCAAATACGCGCCTGGTTCTCGATCTGTATCGCGCCAGAAGCCGTGTACAGCTTCTTCATCAGGTAGTTCTCTTCGTTGTCGAGGGTCGCGCCCCCGAGCGAAGCGATCCCCATCGTGCGCCGCAGGCGACGACCCTTGTCGTCGACCTCTTGCCACTTGTTGGCGCGGGCCTCCAGGTACCGGTCGGCGACCATGTCGAGCGCGGCGTCGCGGTCCATCCGCTTGAACTCCGTGGCTCCGGGCGCGCGGTACATCACGTGCGTCTGACGGGTGGGGGAGTTGACCAGCTGCTCGCTCGCGGCACCCTTGGGGCACAACCGCCCGCGGCTCACCGGCGAGTCCGGGTCACCCTCGATCTGGACGACCTTGTCGTCCTTGACGAAGACCCGCTGACCGCAGCCGACGGCGCAGTAGGGGCACACGCTCTGCACGACACGGTCGGCCGTCGACGTGCGCGGCTCGATCTCACGGGTCGTGCGTGAGGTGACCGCGTTGCCGCGGCCGAGGAAGTCGCCGGACGCCAGCTGCCGCAGGACGGGCCAGCCCAAGAAGGTCGAGTCCTTCGGTGCCATTGCGGCTGCTCCTTCGTCACGAGGTGGTGATCTCTGTCACCGTAGCCTCTTTCATACCCGAAGGGGGGCCCCGCACACCTCTACCAGGCGTAGGGCTCGAAGTTCTTCAGGAAGACCCCGTGCAGGTCTTCACCGCGCTCGCCACGCACGATCGGGTCGTAGACACGGGCGGCACCGTCGACGAGGTCGAGCGGGGCGTGCCATCCCTGGGCCGCGATCTCCAGCTTTTCGTGGTGCGGACGCTCGTCGGTGATCCAGCCGGTGTCGACGGCGGTCATGAGGATCCGGTCGGTCTCGAACATCTCGCCGGCAGAGGTGCGGGTCAGCATGTTGAGCGCGGCCTTGGCCATGTTGGTGTGCGGGTGGCCGGCGCCCTTGTACCGCCGGGAGAACTGCCCCTCCATCGCCGAGACGTTGACGACATAGGCCCGAGCAGCGTGGCCGACCTCTTCGCTGCGCCGCTCCACTGCGGCCCGCATCGCCGGCCGCAGCCGGGAGACGAGGAGGAAGGGAGCGACCGAGTTGCACATCTGCACCTCGAGGAGCTCGAGCGGGTCGACCTCGTCGACGGTCTGCTTCCACGAGTTGCTCGCGACGACGTCGGGGAGCAGGCCACCGGCGTCGACGGCAGTGCCGGCGAGGTGCGCCTCGAGCGAGGCATTGCCGGCGGAGAGAGCGAGCTTGGTCAGGTCGGCGGCGCTGCGTGCGGCGACGTCCGCGTGCGGCACCGGGTGCTCACCCAGCGTCCCGATGAGCGCGGCCGGGTGCGCCTCGCTCACCCGGTCGAAGGTCAGCATCCTGGGCGTCGCCCCACCGGTCTCCAGCGGCTGGGACTCGCCGTCGACGAGGCTCGAGTAGGCGCCGGGGGAGCGGCGCACGGTCTGGCAGGCGTTGTTGATGAGGATGTCGAGCGGCCCTGCGGCAGCGACCTCGTCGGTCAGCGCGACGACCTGCGTCGGGTCGCGCAGGTCGATGCCGATGATCGTCAGCCGGTCGATCCACTCGGGGGAGTCGGCGAGCTCGGCGAAGCGTCGCGCGGCATCCCTGGGGAAGCGGGTCGTGATCGTCAGGTCGGCTCCGTCGCGCAGCAGGCGCAGGGCGATGTACATGCCGATCTTGGCGCGCCCACCGGTGAGCAGCGCCCGACGTCCGCGCAGGTCGGTGCCCTGGTCGCGGCGCTCGTGGCTCATGGCCGCGCAGTCCGGGCAGAGCCAGTGGTAGAAGGCGTCGACGAGTGTGTAGTCGGCGTGGCACATGTAGCAGCCGCGCGGGATCTGCAGCTCGCCCGCGTAGCGGGCCCCCGTCGAGGAGGTGAGGGGGATCCCCTTCGTCTCGTCGTCGATGCGCAACGGGGAGCCGGTCGCGGTCTGGTCGAGGATCGCCTGGTCGTGGATGACCTTGGGGCCGCGCTCGGCCTGGCGGGCCTCGCGGCGGCGGGTCTTCTTCACCCGGTTGTACATCGAGCTGGTCGCCCGCTTGACCGTGGAGATGTCGTCGTGGCCGGACGGCAGCTCGTGGAGCATCCCGAGGACGCGAAGGGTGGTGGCCAGGTCGTCGGGGTCGACGCCCGCCACGGTGGTCGTGCGCGCGGGGTCCTCGGGTGTGGTGCTCACGGACCCCGAGGATACGTGGCTCAGGTGAGGTCGAGGACCTGCTGGGCGCCGAGGGCCACGAGGGCGATGTCGGTGGCGACCGCGATGCGGCTGATGCCCAGGGCCCGCAGGGCGGGGACCCTCGACGGATCGCCGGCGAAGGCGGCGACCTCGACGCCGTGGCCGCGTGCAGCCGCGAGGATCCGACCGACGGGGCCGGAGTCGGAGGTGTCGGCGAGCAGGTCGTCCAGGCTCATCCCGAGGGAGAGGGAGAGGTCGACCGGGCCGAGGAAGAGCAGGTTGACCCCCTCCAGCGCCGCGATCTCCTCGACGGCATCGAGCGCGCCGACCGTCTCGATCATCACCGCGCACTGGACCTGGGCATTGGCGCGCTCGGCATCCGGGGCGTAGCCGTCCCACATCGGGGTGAGCGGACCCCAGCTGCGCTCGCCGAGCGGCGGGTAGTAGGTCGCTCGCACGGCCTCGCGGGCGTCCTCCACGGAGGCGATCGAAGGAACGACGACACCCGCGGCGCCGGCATCGAGCGAGGCGCCGATCCACGCGTGGTCGACCCCGGGGACCCGGACGACGTAGTTGGCCCCGACGTCACCGAGGGCACGACCGAGGTCCACGAGGGCCGAGCGGTCGATCGCGCCGTGCTGGGCATCGAGGGCGAGCCAGTCGAAGCCCGTGCCGGCGAGGCGGCGGGCGAGGTCCACGTCATTGCCCATGAGCCACAGGCCGCGGGAGTCGGGTCCGATCGCGGACCGGTCCGGCGGGGGCTCGCGGTCGGGTCCGGCCGATGTCGTGCTGTACATGGCACCTCCAGGGGCTCTGCGCCCAGACTAGGACGAGATCGGTGCGCATCTCCTTAAGGTCGTGTGCATGGACTCAACCCCAGCAGGCCCGGCCCCCTTCGCCGACCGCACCTTCGCCGCGGTGATCTTCGACAACGACGGCACCCTCGTCGACTCGACGGGGTCGGTGGAGCGCTCCTGGGTGAGGTGGGCGCTCGAGCACGACATCGACCCGCGCGCGCTCGCCGGCCACCACGGGATGCCGGCACCGGCGATCATCGCCTCGGTCGCACCGCACGTGGACCCGGTGGCAGCCTTCGCGCGGATCGAGCAGCTCGAGCTCGCCGACGTCGAGGGGGTCATCGCCCTCGGCGGGGTGCTCGAGGCGATCGCCGCACTCGACGGGGCGCCGGTCGCGGTGGCGACGTCCGCGACGCGCGAGCTGGCGCGGGTCCGACTGGCAGCCGCGGAGATCGGTATCGACGAGGTCGTCAGCTTCGACGACGTCGAGCGCGGCAAGCCGCACCCCGATCCCTTCCTGCTCGCGGCGCAGCGCCTGGGCGTGGACCCGGCCGACTGCCTCGTCTGCGAGGACGCGCCCAGCGGGGTCGCCGCGGCCCGGGCGGCCGGGTGCACCGTGCTCGCGGTCACGACGACCAGCGAGGCCGACGCCCTGGCGGGCGCCGACCTCGTCGTGGGCTCGCTCGCCGACGTGCTCTTCGAGGTCGTCGACGGGCGGGTGCGGGTCAGCCTGCGCTGACCCTTCGAGACGGCGCTGGCGCGCCTCCTCAGGGACCCTTCGAGACGGCGCTGGCGCGCCTCCTCAGGGACCCTTCGAGACGGCGCTGGCGCGCCTCCTGAGGGAGCGATGCTCACTGGACCTGCCCGGCCTGACGGGGCGCGGCCGGGTCGGCGGCACCGGCGCCCATGTCGCGCTCGACATAGGTCTCGATGTCGTTGAGGTCGCCCTCGCTGCGACGGGCCACAGTGAGCAGGTCCTGCATCTTGGAGACCTCCTCGACCTGCTCCTTGATGAACCACTGCATGAACTGCTCGGCGGCGAAGTCGTTCTCGTCGCGGGCGATCCGGGTCAGGGCGTTGATCTGCCGGGTGACCGTCTTCTCCTGCTCGACGGCGAGCTCGATCGGGGCGACGACCCCCTCGAAGTCGCAGGTCGGTGCCGGGGTGGCCGGGATGCGCACCGGCTGGTCGGTGTCGAGGAGGTACTGGACCATCATCATCGCGTGGCCGCGCTCCTCGGCGGCCTGGCGGTAGAAGCAGCCGGCGAGCTGGGGCAGGGTCATGCCCTCGTAGTGCGCGGCGATCGCGAGGTACTGCTGGTGCGCGGCGAACTCCTCGCCGATCTGCACGGTGAGCTGGGCGGCAAACTTCGACGTCGTCATCGCGCCAGCCTATGGTCGAGCCCGCCGCTGTTCGAGCAAGGACAGGCGACCCTACGTGCGCTCGCAGACGCCTCAGGGGCGCGGGGTCAGGCGGCAGCGCGCAGCTTGGCCTTCTGCTTGGTGGTGACGAGCTTGCGCTTGTGGACGGCGTAGCCGTCGGGCAGACGGCCTTCCTTGAGCAGGCGGATGGGGCAGGAGCTGCAGCGACTCTTGCTGACGCAGCACTTCTCCTTGACCTTGACCTTGCCGATCTTCACCTTCTTGCCCATGCCCGCACGATAGACCCATGGGGTTAGGCCTGCCTACCCTGTGTTCCGCTCATGAGACGAAGGGGTTCTCCGTCGACAGCTGCTGTGGTAGCCCGGGCTCGGCGTAGTGCTCGACGCCGAAGGCCACCGCGAAGATCTCCGGCGGCATGGCCAGCATCTGCTGCACGTCGACCTGGGACCCGTGGGCCGCGAGCGCCGCACGCTTGACGTCGATGACCTCGGTGACGTCGACCGCGTGGTGGATCTCGTCCTGCGGCAGGCCCATCGGGTTGCCGTCGTCCATGGGGTCGTCGGGTGAGAAGCTGGGGTCGATCCCCATCGCCTTGGCCGCCTCGATCTGCTCACGCATCCGGTCGCGGTTCATCGTGTTTTCCAGGACGCGGGGGCGGCGTACGGCCAGCTCCGCGGCCCGGTGGGCGACGTGGTGGACCTTGACGTGGTCGGGGTGGCCGTAGCCACCGTGCCAGTCGTAGCCGACGAGGATGTCCGCGTCCTCCTCGTCGAGGACGCGCGCCAGCCGTCCGGCGGCCTCGTCGAGGTCAGCGGCGTGGAAGGAGGTCTCGTGACCGTTCTGCTCCCACCCGGTCATGCCGGAGTCGGCGTAGCCGAGCCACGCGACCCGGGCGGTGCCGGTGATCGCGGCCGACGACTCGGCCTCGCGCCGACGGTGGTCGGCGAGGCTCCCCCCTTCGCCCAGATCGTCGGGGACCGTGCCGTGCTCGCCGTGCGTCGCGTAGACGACGACCACCCGGTGGCCGGCGCGGGAGGTGAGGATCATCGAGCCGGCGGTCCCGCTGGCCTCGTCGTCGGGGTGGGCGTGGAAGAAGACGGTGGTCGTCACCGGACCATCCTGCACCCGCGTGCCGACAATGCCGTTGCGCCGCAGGCCGAAGGGGGGAAGTCTCACCCCATGACTGGTGACGTGCAGGCCCACTGGCTCCCCTTCGACACCTATCTCGCGGCTCTGGAGCGGGAGACCCGACGAGCGCGCGAGTGCCTCGCCGACGCCGACCCGTCAGCGCGGGTACCGAGCTGCCCGGACTGGAGCGCCGACGACCTGCTGTGGCACCTGGGTGGCGAGGTGCAGGACTTCTGGGCGTGGGTCATCGCCCACCGGCCGGACGCGCCGGCTGCCTACGAGGAGCCGGCGCGTCCCGCGGACCGGGCCGGCCTGCTGCACGTCCTCGACCATGCCCACGAGGACCTCATGCTGCGCCTGCGCAACGCCGACCCGGCGGAGGGCGCCTGGTCGTGGAGCGGTGACCCGGAGCTGCACACGGTCGGCTTCACGATGCGCCGGCAGGCGCACGAGGCGCTCATCCACCGGGTCGACGCCGAGCTCGCGATCGGGGACCCCACCCCGCTCGACACCGAGCTGGCGGCCGACGGTGTGCTCGAGGCGCTGGACTGGATGTACGGCGGGCTGCCGCGCTGGGCGAGCTTCGCCCCGGACGGCGGCACGGTGCTCGTCCACGTGACCGACACGGGCCATCGCATCCTCGTCGCCCTCGGTCGGGTCACCGGTCACAACCCGAGGGACGACGCAGACATCGACCAGCCACACCTGCGGGTCGCCGATCGGGCGGTGCACGGGCACGGCGATGCCGATGCGCTCGTCTCGGGGACAGCTCAGGACCTCGACCTGTGGCTGTGGCACCGCGGGCCGGCTCACCTGGTCGAGATGGACGGTGACGAGGACGTCATTGACCGGCTGACGACGGTGCTGGGGGAGCCGGTCGACTGACGGTCGAGCGGACCTCTTCCGGGGCCGGGCGTTCCGCAGGGTGGGACCCACGTGACAGGTGCACGTATGGTGAGGCTAGCCTTACCGCATCTCGCCACCCGGCGTCCGCTGGTGCGGTGCGCCCCGTCGTAAGGACCCCCCTTCGTGCTCACTCGTACCCGCTCGCTCGCCCTCGTCGGCGGGCTCGCCCTCGCCCTGTCCGCCTGCGGCGGAGCCTCCGACGCCGACACCGCCGCCGGACCCACCATCGAGGTGCAGGACAACTCCGGCACCGTGGCGGTGCCGCAGGCGCCGACGTCGGTCGTCGCGACCGACAACCGCACCTTCGAGACGCTCTCCGACTGGGACGTCAAGCTCTCCGCGGCGGCCGTGACCCTGATGCCGGACACGATCGACTACACCAAGGACGACAGCATCGTCGACCTCGGCAGCCACCGTGAGCCCGACCTCGAGGCGATCGTCGCCGCCAAGCCCGACCTGGTCATCAACGGCAACCGCTACGCCCAGCACGAGCCCAAGCTCAAGGAGCTGGCGCCCGATGCGGCCTTCCTCAACCTCGACCCGCGCGAGGGCGAGCCTCTCGACGACGAGCTCAAGCGCGCGACCACCGTCCTGGGTGAGGTCTTCGACAAGGAGGACGAAGCGGCCAAGCTCGGCAAGGATCTCGACGCCCAGGTCGCCCGGGTCAAGGACGCCTACCAGCCCGGCGACACCGTGATGGCGATCAACACCTCCGGCGGCGAGCTCGGCTACATCGCGCCGACGGTCGGCCAGACGCTCGGCCCGGTCTTCGACCTGCTCGACCTGGAGCCGGCCCTCGAGGTCGAGGGCGCGAGTGATGACCACCAGGGCGACGAGGTCTCCGTCGAGGCCATCGCCAAGGCGGACCCGGACTGGATCCTCGTCATGGACCGCGACGCCGCCGTGGCTGCCGACGAGGAGGGCTACACGCCCGCCAAGCAGCTCCTCGAGGACTCCGAGGCGCTCAAGGACGTCACCGCGGTCAAGGAGGGCAATGTCGTCTTCATGCCCGCCGACACCTACACCAACGAGGGCATCCAGACCTTCACGGAGTTCTTCACGACCTTCGCCGACGCGCTGGAGGGGAAGAAGAGCTGAGCGCCACGACCGCTGAGCGCGTCGCCTCCAAGGGACGTCTCCTCGACGCGAAGCTCGCCCTCGGCATCCTGGCCGTGGGCGGGCTCCTCGTCGTCTCTCTCTTCACCGGCGTCTACGACATCTTCGGCGGGGATCGGGGGGGCGAGATGTTCGCCATCACCCGCATCCCGCGGACCGTCGCCCTCGTCCTCGCCGGCGCCGCGATGGCGATGTCGGGCCTGGTGATGCAGCTGCTGACGCAGAACCGCTTCGTCGAGCCGACGACGACCGGCACGACGGAGTGGGCCGGTCTCGGCCTGCTCGCCGTGATGATCCTCTTCCCGGGCGCCAGCCTCATGGAGCGGATGATCGGCGCGATCGTCGCGGCCTTCATCGGCACCATGGTCTTCTTCCTCTTCCTGCGAAGGGTGACCCTCCGGTCCTCGCTCATCGTCCCGATCGTGGGGATCATGCTGGGCGCCGTCGTGGGCTCGGTCTCCACCTTCATCGCGCTGCAGACCGACATGCTGCAGAACCTGGGGATCTGGTTCGCCGGCAGCTTCACCTCGGTCCTGAGGGGCCAGTACGAGGTGCTGTGGATCGTCGCCCTCGTGGCCATCGCCATCTTCGTGGTCGCGGACCGCTTCACCGTCGCCGGCCTCGGCGAGGAGATCTCGACCAATGTCGGGCTCAACTACAACCAGGTCATCCTCATCGGCACCTGCCTGATCGCCGTGGCGACGGGGGTCGTGACGGTCGTCGTCGGCAACCTGCCCTTCCTCGGGCTGATCGTGCCCAACATCGTCTCGATGTTCCGCGGCGACGACCTGCGCAGCAACCTGCCGTGGGTCTGCCTGCTCGGCATCGCGATCGTCACGGTCTGCGACCTCATCGGACGCACGGTCATCGCGCCCTTCGAGGTGCCGGTCTCGCTCATCCTCGGGGTCGTCGGTGCGGTCGTCTTCGTCACCCTCCTGCTCAGGCAGCGTCGTCGTGGCTGAGGCGTCCACGCGGCAGCGCGTGACCCCACCGATCACGGACTCCGTGGTCGGTGGGGACTCCGCGGTGACCACGGGCGAACGCGCGTCAGGCCCCCTTCCCACCGCTCGCTCCCGCCGGCGTTACCGGATCGTCCTGACCGTGCTCATCGTCCTGGCGGTCGGCTTCGGCTTCGGGCACCTCGCCTGGGACAACCCGATGCCGCTCGGCTCCGAGGGATTCTGGCTCGTCGCCGAGCTGCGGGCGAGCTCTCTCGTGGCGATGGCGGTCGTCGCGGTCTGCCAGGCGATCGCCACCGTGAGCTTCCAGACGGTGACCAACAACCGGATCATCACGCCCTCGATCATGGGCTTCGAGTCGCTCTACGTCGCGGTGCAGACGGCCGCCGTGTACTTCCTCGGCGTCGCCGGCCTGGGGATGCTCACCGGGCTGCCCCAGTTCGTCCTGCAGATCGCGATCATGGTCGGGCTCTCCCTCGCGCTCTACGGGTGGCTGCTGTCCGGGCGCTACGGCAATGTCGAGATCATGCTGCTGATCGGCATCGTCATCGGCGGCGGGCTCGCCTCGGTCTCCTCCTTCATGCGGCGGATGCTCACGCCCAGCGAGTTCGACGTGCTCACCGCGCGGATGTTCGGGTCGATGGCCAACGCTGACCCGATGTACTTCCCCGTCGCGATCCCCCTGTGCATCGTCGCCGCTGCCCTGCTGTGGTGGCGCTCGAGCCGGTTGAACGTCGTGGCGCTCGGCCGCGACACCGCCACCAACCTCGGGCTCAACCACCGCCACGAGCTGATGGTGACCCTCTTCCTCGTCTCGATCCTCATGGCCGTCTCGACGGCGCTCGTCGGGCCGATGACCTTCCTCGGGTTCCTCGTCGCCACCCTCGCCTACCAGTTCGCCGACAGCTATGACCACCGGCGGATCTTCCCCGTGGCCGTGCTCGTGGGCTTCGTCGTCCTGTCGGGGGCGTACTTCGTGATGAAGCACGTCTTCTACGCGCAGGGCGTCGTCTCGATCATCATCGAGCTCGTCGGCGGCTCCGTCTTCCTCATCGTCATCCTCCGCAAGGGGCGCCTGTGATCACCCTGACCGATGTCCGCAAGACCTATGGCAGCGAGGTGACGATCGGTCCGGTCGACCTCGAGATCCCGGCCGGTGGTGTCACTGCGCTCGTCGGACCCAACGGCGCCGGCAAGTCGACGCTGCTGACGATGATCGGTCGCCTGCTCGACCTCGACGAGGGGAGCATCGAGGTCGCCGGCTACGACGTGGCGAGCACCAAGTCCAAGGACCTGGCCAAGATCGTCTCGATCCTGCGGCAGGAAAACCACTTCATCACCCGGTTGACCGTGCGCCAGCTCGTGGGCTTCGGGCGCTTCCCCCACTCGCAGGGGCGGCTGACCGTCGAGGACGAGGAGGTCATCTCCCGCTCGATCGACTTCCTCGACCTCGGTGGGCTCGAGGGCCGCTACCTCGACCAGCTCTCCGGCGGCCAGCGGCAGCGCGCCTATGTGGCGATGGTCCTGTCCCAGGACACCGACTACGTCCTGCTCGACGAGCCGCTCAACAACCTGGACATGCAGCACTCGGTGCACATGATGCGGATGTTGCGCCGGGCCGCCGACGAGCTGGGGCGCACGATCATCGTGGTCCTGCACGACATCAACTTCGCCGGTCACTACTCCGACCGGATCTGCGCGGTCAAGCACGGCAAGGTCGTGGAGTTCGGCACGCCGGCCGAGATCATGACCGCCGAGGTGCTCACGCGGGTCTTCGACACCCCCGTGCAGGTGATCGCCGGGCCCAACGGGCCGCTCGCCGTCTACTACTGACTCGTTACTTGCGGGTACGACGTGCACCTTCGGCCGCGGGAGGGGCGCGGGGCCCGAGTTGCCGGGCGTGAGGATCGAGCGGTCACGGCAGGTGCACGTCGTACCCGCAGGTAACGTCGGGCGCTCAGCCCGCGACGGGCGCGGAGACCGGCTCGTGCGTTGGCGGGGCGAGCTCGTCACGCCGCTCGTAGGCCCAGCCGGGCCCGCGCAGCAGGAAGCCGAACCGGTCCGACCACGTGGGCGACGAGGCGATGTCCGAGGCGATGGCGCGCCACTCGTGGGTGGCGATCGTGCCGAGGTTGTAGGTCTCGATGTTGCGGGTCAGGCCGTAGCGCACCCGCTCGACCTCGGGCTCGAAGGTGCCGAAGAGCTTGTCCCACAGGATGAGGATCGAACCGTGGTTGATGTCGAGGTATTGGCGCTGGCTGCCGTGGTGGGCGCGGTGGTGGCTCGGGGTGTTGAGCAACTTCTCGAGCCAGCCGATCGACTTGACCGCCTCGGTGTGGATCCAGAACTGGTAGATCAGGTTGATCGCGCGGGCATCCTCGATGTACCGCGGAGGGATGCCGAGGAGTGCGAGCAGACCGTAGGGGACGGCCATCGTGACGCCGTCCGCGACCGGCTGACGCAGTGCCGTGGACAGGTTGTAGCGCTCGCTGCTGTGGTGGACCACGTGGACCGCCCAGAGCCAGCGGGACTCGTGGGACAGGCGGTGGTTCCAGTAGTAGATGAAGTCCCAGCCCGCGATGGCGATCAGGTAGGCGGCAGTACCGGACCGCATCGACAGGGGGCTGCGCTCGGCCAGCTTGGTCGCGGAGGTCTGCACCGCCCAGATCGAGGCGGCGGCGACAGCCGAGGAGCCGACGGCCGCGACGGCGGACCCCGAGGTCATCAGGCCGAGGGCGTCAACACGCGAGCGGACGGTGGTGGCGGGTGTCTGGTCCGAGGGGAGAGTGCCCGCCTCGGGCAGCCTGCCTCCGTGGTCCGCGCGCCGGCGCAGGACATCGCCGACGGTAGTCGCGACCCCGGCAGCCACCCCGAGGCCGACCAGGACATTGCCAGCCCGGGTGCGGCCGGGGTAGAGCCGGTGGATGATCGGACCGGTGACGAAGGGAGCGATCAGGCTCCCGACGCCCATGGCCAGGCTGGCGATCGTGTCATTGAGCTCGTAGTCGCCCGCGCGGTCCTCGCCCGGGGCTGCCGGGTACTTGCGCTGCCACCAGAACTCGGCTCCCATGGCGCCGACGAAGGCCGGGATGGCCAGCACGGTGAGATCGGGTCGCTGCATGTCGGGGCTCCTTTGCCGCATCGAGAGGGGGACAACTGACTCTAGAGTCAGTTCAGGCCGGTGACAAGATGTGCCGCATCACAGGAGGAGGAGATGTGACCGGGATCGGGACGAAGGGCGTGGCTCGCGCCGAGCGCAGGCGGCAGCTCGTCGACGAGGCCGTCGAGGAGCTGGGCCGGAGGGGCTATGCCGGGGCGTCGATGGCCGATGTCGCCGAGCGCGCCGGTGTCTCCAAGGCGATGGTGCACAACGTCTTCGGCTCCAAGCAGTCGCTCGCACTGGCCTGTCTCGAGGAGGTCGGGCCCGGCCTGGTCGCGTCGATCGCGATGGCGCAGACGGCGAGCGACCCCGGGCAGCGGGCGCAGGAGACCTTCACCGCGATCTTCAGCGCGATGGCTGACCACCGCCATGCGTGGGCGCTCATCAACGACGAGACCCTGCCCGAGGGGTCCGCCGCTGCGGCCCGCGCGATGGAGCTGCGGGTGCAGCTGCGCACGATGGGGACCGTCGGCACCCGTGACGTGCTCTCCAGCGCCGGCCTGACGGACCCGCTCGACCACGACCTCCTCGACCGGCTGTGGGAGTCGATCGTCGCTGCCGCCGTCACGTGGTGGCAGGACCACGAGGACCACTCAGCCGAGGACATGGCGGCTCGGCTCGCCCGACTGCTGGGCGTGGTCACGCTGTCGCAGTGACTCCCGACGGGCCGGTCATCGACTCCCGGTCGGCAGGCAGTGCCCGGCTGGCCCGATAGGAGCCGAAGACGGCGACCACCAACCCGATGGGCACGATGACGAGCAGGGCGCGGTGAAGACCGACGGCTTCGGCGCTCAGGCCACCGACCGGTGTCGCGAAGGTGTCGGAGAGGATGCCGACGAGGATCGGTCCGAGGGTCGCCCCGACGAGGTTGAAGGACGCGAAGTAGACCGCGATGGCGGTTGCTCGCATGTCCGGTGGTGTGACATCGGCAATCGCGGGCGAGGCTGCGGCGGAGAGGAACTGGGTGCCCGTCCAACCGGTGGCGAAGAGGGCGATGAAGAGCACCGCGTTGCCGGACCCGAGGAGCAGGGCCGCGAGGGTGAGGGGGATGGCGAGGGCGAATCCGATGGCCGGGACGACGAGGCGACCGGAGGGGTGGCGATCGGCTGCGCGGTCGGCCAGGCGTCCGCCCACCAGCAGGCCGACGATCCCGGCGAGGCCGAGGATCGCTCCGGCGCCAATGGACGCGGCCCCGATCGGTAGGCCGAAATAGCGCTGCAGGAGCGGGACGATGAAGGTGGCGACGCCGTAGGTCGGGATCTGCAACCCGATGCCGGCCACCATGAGCCAGGTGATCGTGCGGATCCGCAGCACCGCCCGGTACGGATGCCTCTCCTGCGCGGCCGCGCGCATCTCGGCCGTGTCGGTGGCGCCACGCTCCGGCTCCTTGATGACGAGCATCGCGATCGCGAGCAGGAGACCGGGCACAGCCGCGATGATGAAGGGGGCGCGCCAGGTCCCCGTGGCCTCGACGACGACTCCGACGGTGAGGAAGGCCAGCAGGAGCCCGATGGGGATGCCGAGGGAGGCGATGCTGATGGCGCGGCTGCGGCGCTTCGGCTCGTAGGCGTCGCAGATCAGGGCATTGGACGCCGGCCCGTAGCTGGCCTCGCCGATCCCCACGCCGAGCCGGAAGAGGAAGAGGAAGAGGAAGCCCTGAACCAGTCCGCTCGCCCCGGTGAAGAGGCTCCATACGACGAGGCCTCCGGCCATGACATAGCGGCGTGGCACCCGGTCGGCCAGCCGCCCGAGGAGCACCCCGGCGATGGCGTACACGATGGTGAAGGACCCCCCGAGCACACCGATCATCGTGTCGCTCAGGCCGAACTCGTCCTTGAGCGGCTCGACGATGACCGCCGGGATCGTCCGGTCGTAGAAGTTGACGACGTTGGCCAGGGTGAGCGTCGCCAGCAGGTACCAGCGCTGGCGGGACGTCACGGCGTCGGCGAGGGCCATGGGCACAGTGTGGACCGCAGACGGCGTGAGGGGGAGCCGCAGCGCTCAGCTCGCCGCCATCGCCCAGCGCACGAGGCGGGTCGAGGTGTGCCCCGCGGCGCGGGCGAGAGTGCGCCGGCCGCCCCGGGTCGCTGGCAGGTCAAGCATCTCGCCGGCCCAGGGCGGCAGAACCGAGAGGGCTCCGGCGGCGATGAGGCCGTACCCGGGGCGGGCGAGCGCCGGCAGCGGGGGCTCGCGCAGCAGGAAGGTCGCTGCGTCGCGGGCTGTCTCGGTGGCGGCGAGCTCGGGCCGGTAGTCGGCGAGCTGGGCCTCGAGGTCCGCGACCGACGTCGGCAGGTCCCGACCGCCGAGGCGGTGCGCCGGGACCGCGGCCTGGGCGACATAGGTGTCTGCCTCGTCGACGGTCAACGGCCTGGCCCCGAAGTGCTGGTGGGCGCGCAGGAAGCACCAGACCTCGGCGACGTGGACCCAGCGAAGGAGATGCGGGTCGTCCGCCGCGTAGGGCATGCCCAGGTCGTCGATGCCCCGGACCCGCGAGTGCACCGCCCGCACGACGTCGATCGCCTGCTCGGCGTGCTCGATCGTGCCGTAGGTGGTCGTGGCGATGTAGTGGCTCGTGCGCTGCAGCCGGCCCCACGGGTCGCCTCGGAACCCGCTGTGACCGGCGACGCCCGCCATGGCCGAGGGGTGCAGGGACTGCAGCAGCAGGGCTGCCACCCCACCGCTGAACATCGAGGCGTCGGCGTGGACCCGCCAGATCGGGTCGTCGCTGGTGAACCACCTAGCGCCCGGCGAGTCCCAGATGTGCGCTGCGGCGTCGCGGGCGTCGGGTCCCGCCACCCGGCTGCGCAGCGCCTCGGCCAGACGTCGCCGGGCGGCGTCGATGGTCCGTGAGGTGAGGACGCGAGGGGCTCTGGCCACGCATCCAGCCTAGGACGCGCTGGCGTCCAGCCATAGTGTCGAGCCATGACGCCGAGCGCAGGGCACCGACGATGAGGTGGCACCGGACCCCCCTTCGCCTCGAGGAGACCGGGCCCGCGAGCGTCGACGAGGTCTGGCGCAGGTACACGACCCCCGCACTGTGGGCCGGTTGGGCGCCGCAGATCCGGGGTGTCGAGCACCCGATTGGCCGGATCGCTCCCGACGGGATGGGCGTCGTGCGGGGCCCGCTCGGGCTCCGGGTCCCCTTCGTCGTCGAGGCCGTCGACGACGATGCCATGTGCTGGGTGTGGACCCCCGCGGTGGGTCCGGTCCGGGTCCGGATGCGGCACGGCGTCGACCGGTCGGGGAGGGGCAGCCGGGCGTGGGTGGAGATCGACGCGCCCCGACCGCTCGCACTGTCCTATGCACCGATCGCACGACTCGCCCTGCGCCGACTCGTCGCGGCCTGAGGCTCGCATAGGGTCGGCGGGTGATCGAGCGACTGACGTGCTTCACCGGATCCACCACCGGCAACGACCCCAAGTGGGTCGATCTGGCCCGTGCGGTCGGGTCCGACCTCGCCGACCGTGGGATCGGGGTGGTCTACGGCGCGGGCGGCGGCGGCCTCATGGGTGCTCTCGCCCAGGGCGCGCTCGACGCCGGGGGCGAGGTCATCGGCGTCATCCCCTCCTTCATGATCGAGCGGGAGTGGGGCCGGGATGACCTCACCGAGGTGCACGTGGTGCAGACCATGCACGAGCGCAAGGCGCTCATGGCCGACCTGACGAGCGCCTTCCTAGCGCTGCCGGGCGGGATGGGCACCCTCGAGGAGGTCTTCGAGGTGTGGACCTGGCGCCAGATCGGGTTGCTCGACAAGCCGGTCGGGTTCCTCGACGCCGACGGCTTCTGGACGCCGCTGCTGGACTCCCTTCGCGGCATCTCGCAGGCCGGCTTCATGTCGCAGGCGAGCCTGGACGACATCGTCGTTGCCCCCGACCTGGACTCAGCGCTCGCCGGGCTGGAGTCCCGCGGAGTCGGCACGCGGATGCTCCGGCCGCTGACCTGAGGCCCCCCCCGCATCTCCTCGCGGTCGTGCGAGTCAGGTGGTGTCCGGCCGGGTGCCGATGAGTCGCAGTGCGGCGGCGTCGCACTCAGGGCAGGGATGGACAAGGGGTGCGTCCACCTCCGGCCACACGACGCGGAAGATCCCGTCCGTCGTGCACCCATAGGCCACGATCCGGGCTCCCTTCGCGGGCGGGGTCTGCGGTGCCTGACGGCGATACGGGACGAAGGTGGGTTGGGCGCTCATGCGCAGATGATGCGTTGATCTCGTTTCCTGGTGCGGACGCGCGTGTTTCGGGCACGTTGCCGGCCCGGATCGAAGGGGGGAAGCCCTGCGATGTCGTCCGGGACGGCCGAGTAGCGTTGAGCCCATGACTCAGATGCGCGCGGAGAAGGACAGCATGGGCACCATCGAGGTGCCCGCGGACAAGTACTGGGGAGCGCAGACACAGCGCTCGCTCGGCAACTTCGACATCGGCCGGGACACCTTCGTGTGGGGCCGCTCGATGATCCGCGCGCTCGGCACGCTGAAGAAGTCGACCGCCCTGGCCAACGCCGAGCTCGGTGAGCTCCCGCAGGATGTCGCGGACCTGATCACCCAGGCCGCCGACGAGGTCATCAAGGGTGACCTCGACGCGCACTTCCCGCTCGTGGTCTTCCAGACCGGCTCGGGCACGCAGTCCAACATGAACTCCAACGAGGTCATCTCCAACCGCGGCATCGAGATCGCCGGCGGCGAGATGGGCTCCAAGGCCCCGGTCCACCCCAACGACCACGTCAACCGCGGCCAGTCGAGCAACGACACCTTCCCGACCGCGATGCACATCGCGATCGTGCTCGACCTCAATGAGCGCCTCTACCCGTCGGTGAAGCAGCTGCGCGACACCTTCGACGCCAAGGCCAAGCAGTACGCCGACGTCGTCATGGTCGGCCGCACCCACCTGCAGGACGCCACCCCGGTCACCCTCGGCCAGGTCATCGGCGGGTGGGTCGCCCAGATGGACTTCGCCCTCGAGGCCGTGAAGTACGCCGACGAGCGCGCCCGCGAGCTGGCCATCGGTGGCACCGCCGTCGGGACCGGGCTCAACGCCCACCCGAAGTTCGGCGCGCTCACCGCGGCCAAGATCAGCGACGAGACGGGTCTGAAGTTCACCCAGGCCGAAAACCTCTTCGCCGCCCTCTCCGCGCACGACGCTCTCGTCGAGGTGAGCGCCTCCCTTCGCACCCTCGCCGGCGCGCTGATGAAGATCGCCAACGACGTGCGCTGGTACGCCTCTGGTCCCCGCAACGGCATCGGCGAGCTGGCCATCCCGGAGAACGAGCCGGGCTCCTCGATCATGCCGGGCAAGGTCAACCCGACCCAGGCCGAGGCGATGACGATGGTCGCCACACGCGTCTTCGGCAACGACGCGACGGTCGGCTTCGCGGGCAGCCAGGGCAACTTCCAGCTCAATGTCTACAAGCCGGTCATGGCGCACGCGGTCCTCGAGTCGATCCGCCTGATCGCCGACTCGTGCGTCTCCTTCGACACCAACTGCGCCGTCGGCATCGAGCCGGTCACCGAGGTCATCGAGGCCAACCTCGAGCGCAACCTCATGGTCGTCACGGCGCTCAACCGCCACATCGGCTACGACAAGGCCGCGGCCATGGCCAAGAAGGCGCACAAGGAGGGCACCAGCCTGCGCGAGGCGGCCATCGCCTCCGGCGACATCTCCGGTGAGGACTTCGACGCGTGGGTGGTCCCGGCCGACATGACCCACCCGAGCGCCGGCTGACCAGGAGCGAGCACCGAGCACAGCCCGAAGGGGAGGGAAGACCGATCGGTCTTCCCTCCCCTTCGTCGTGGTCGAGGTGGGGTCACAGGTCCTCGTCGGCCACCTGCGTGGTTGCGTCGGATCCTGCCGGGTAGCCGCCGAGCAGCTCCGCCAGGCGAAGGGGGCCGCGCGCCTCGTCCCGGCGGCCGGCCCGCTGGAGGGAGCGCCCGAGGAGCAGGTGGGCATAGGCGTCGTCCGGGGACTGGGCGATGACCTCACGGGCCGCGGCCGCTGCCCGCTCCAGCTGCGCGGAGTGGAAGTAGGCGCGGGCCAGCAGCAGGTGCATCTCGGCGGTGCCGTGGCCGATCGGGTCGGCGGAGGCGTCCGGCTCGCAGTCGGCGCGGGCCGCGGCCAGGTCGGTGAAGAAGTCCTCGAGCTCGCGGGCGGCGTCGGTGTAGCGAGCGTCGTCGAAGGCGTGCTTCGCGCGCTCGTACCGCTCGAAGCCGTAGAGGGAGTCGGTGCGCGTCATCATGTGCGTCCCAACACCGCTGAGTTGGGAACCATTCCCATCAGCCGGCGAAGTCCGCCAGCCAGCGCCCCAGCTCTCGCGCGCAGCCGTCGACGGCCGCCGACCAGTCGTGGGCGGTCTCGTCGGCGTTGTCGCTGACCATCTTGACCAGGTGCACGGGCACGCCGAGCTCGGTGCACGCCAGCGCGATCGCGTAGCCCTCCATGTCGACGAGGTCGGCGCGCCGGGAGAGCTCGTCGCGGACGGCCGGGTCGGTGACGAAGAGGTCCCCGCTCGCCAGGGTCGTCGCGTGGGCGGGGTTGATCTCGAGCCGCTCGCGCGGGTCGATGCCGAGCTGGCGGATGGCCTCGGCGGACAGGTCGTGGTTGAGGACCGTGCCGATCTCGTGGAGCCCGGTGACGTCCTCCCGCAAGGATCCCGCCGTCCCGATGTTGATGACGACGAGCTCGTCACGCTGCGGATGCTCGCAGATCGCGCGGGTCACGGCGACGGCCGCGAGGGTCTTGCCGACCCCGGTGAGGAGCACCTCCATCTCCTCGGGGACATACGCGGCCTCGGCCGCGATGGCGGCGACGACAAGTGGGTGCATGCGCCCCAAGGTATCCGCACGTAAGGTGCCGAGCATGGCCCCCTTCGCCCCTCATGCGCTGCTCACCGGCGCTCGGCTGCGGCTCGGTGCGTCCCCCGTCGACATCAGGCTGCGCGACGGCAGGATCGCCGAGATCGGCGCCGGCCTGCCGCGCGCCGGAGCGGCCGTCCACGACGCCGGGGGAGCGCTCGCCGTCCCCGGCCTGTGGGACGGGCACGTGCACTTCGGCCAGTGGGCCGCGATGGCGCGAAGGGTGGATGTCGCCGACACGTCGAGCCCCGACGAGGTGACCGCCCGGGTCGCGCGTCACATCGCCGCGGAGCGGCCCGCTCCCGGGACCGTGGTGCAGGGCTTCGGCTGGCGGGTCGCCGGGTGGGACCGGCTGCCGAGCACCGCCGAGCTCGACGAGGTCGCCGGTGACCGTCCCGTCATCCTCATCAGCGGTGACTGCCACGCCGGCTGGTTGAGCAGCGCCGCCTTCCGCGCGCTCGGGCTGCCGGTCCACGAGGGTCACCTCGACGAGGACGACTGGTTCCCCATCTACACGCGGCTGGCCGACCTGCCCGAGGACCCGGCGGTCGTGCGGGCCAGCCTCGACGCGGCGATGCGGGCCGCCGCGGCCAAGGGTGTCGTCGGGATCGGGGACATGGAGTTCGAGGCCGGTCGCCTGGAGTGGCCGGCCCGCACCGCTGCCGGGCTGGACCGGCTGCGGGTGCGCACCTGCACCTACCCCGAGGGGCTCGAGGACGCGATCGCGGCCGGCGTACGCACCGGCGACGTCCTCGACGAGACCGGGCTGGTGACGATGGGCCCGCTCAAGGTCATCACCGACGGCTCGCTCAACACCCGCACGGCCTGGTGCTGCGAGCCCTTCGTCACCGACGACGACCTCGGCGACCCGCACGGCAAGCGCAGCGTCGACCCCGAGGAGCTGACGCAGCTGCTGCGTCGGGCCCACGCCCACGGACTCGACGGGGCCGTGCACGCCATCGGTGACGCCGCCCTGCTCGACGCGCTCGATGCCTACGCGGCCAGTGGCGCGCGCGGCTCCATCGAGCACGCGCAGCTGGTGCGCATGGAGGTGCTGGGCCGCTTCGCCGAGCTGGGCCTGGTCGCCAGCGTGCAACCCGCCCACCTGCTCGACGACCGGGACTCGACGGAGGCGCTGTGGCCCGACCGGCTGGAGCGCTGCTTCGCCCTGAGGTCGATGTCGGAGGCGGGGATCTCCCTTCGCCTGGGGTCGGACGCTCCCGTCTCCCCGCTCGACCCGTGGCTGGCCATGTCGGCGGCGGTCCACCGCAGCGCCGACGAGCGTGAGCCGTGGGCCCCGGAGCAGGCGATCACTCCCCACGAGGCGCTGCTCGCCTCGACGGACGGGGTGAGCGAGCTGGCGGTCGGGGGAGTGGGCGACCTCGTGCTGGTCGACGAGGACCCTTGTCCCGCAGGGCTGTCCGGTACTGCGGAGCAGGCAGCCAGGCTTCGCGGGACGCGAGTCCTCGCGACCTTCGTCGCGGGGTGCCTGACCCACTCCGCCTGACGTCGAGCTCGTGGACCCGCACGTCCTCGAGGGCGTGCTGCCACGATGGGGGCATGGCCGACACCGAGCTCGCCGAGGTGGCCGACTTCTTGGCGGGGCACGCCCCCTTCGCCGCCCTGCCCGCCCGGGTCCTGCGTGCGCTCCCGGCCCGGCTGACGATCCGCTACCACCGCCGGGGCAGCTCGCTCATGGCCGTGGGCGTCGACAACCACGACCTGATCATCGTGCGCTCGGGGGCGATCGAGATCCGGGACGCCGACGGGGGACTGGTCGACCGGTGCGCCGAGGGATCCACGGCCGGCTCGACGACGCTCATCGGGCCCAACCCGTCCCGATTCGACGTCGTGGCCATCGAGGACACCCTCGCGCTGCACCTGCCCGCCGAGGTCTTCCACGAGCTGTCGCAGGCGCATCCTGACTTCGCGGACCACTTCGACGCCGAGCGCGCGGACCGCCTGCGGACGGCGGTCTCGTCGGTCGCGACCAACCCAGCGGGCGAGGCGATCCTGCGCACGTCCGCGCGCGACCTGGTCCACCGGGCGCCGGTCTCGGTCGGCGATGACGTCACCATCGCCGAGGCGGCCCGCGTGATGACCGACGAAGGGGTGTCCTCCCTCCTCGTCATGGACGGGCGGGGAGTGGTCGGGATCCTCACCGACCGTGACCTGCGTCGGCGGGTGCTCGCGGTCGGCGTCGACCCGGCGGGCCCCGTGACATCGGTGATGACCCCGGACCCCGTCGTCGCCGCCGCGGACACCTCCGCGCTCGAGCTGCTGGTGACGATGACCGAGCGCACCATCCACCACCTGCCGGTGGTCGAGGCAGGGCGGCCGCTCGGGGTGGTCACGACGACGGACCTGATGCGCCTGGAGCGGGTCAACATGGTGCACATCGTCGGCGACGTGTCGAAGCAGCCGGATGTCGCCGGGGTCGTCGCGATGGCCCGGCGCCTGCCCCGGCTGGTCGAGCAGCTCGTCGGGCAGGACGTGGCCGCCGACGACATCACCCGTGTCGTGACGACGGTGGGCGATGCCATCGAGCGTCGGCTCATCGCCCTCGCCGAGGACGAGCTGACCGCGGCGGGCCACGGTCCGCCGCCGCGCTACTGCTGGATGACGATGGGCTCCAGGGCCCGCCACGAGCAGGCCCTGGGCGGCGACCAGGACCACGGCGTGATCCTCGCCGACGACGCACCGGAGGGCGCCGAGGACTACATCGGGGCACTTGCCGAGATCGTCGTCACCGGCCTCGAGGCCTGCGGGTACCCGCGCTGCGAGGGCGATGTCATGGCGAGCAACCCGCGCTGGCGCCAACGCCTGACCGGCTGGCGGCGCGAGTTCCGCCAGTGGATCCACGAGCCGACCTCAGATGCGGTCCTGACGGCGAGCATCTTCTTCGACTCCCGCCCGCTCGCCGGTGACGACACCCTGCATGCGCGCCTGGCGGAGGACATCGCGGCCTGGGCGCCGCAGGGACACAACTTCCTCGGCCACCTCGTGGCCGCCGCCGTGGCCAACGAACCGCCGCTCGGCTTCTTCCGCGGGTTCGTCCTCGCCCGCGCCGGGGACCACAAGGACACCCTCGACCTCAAGCGCGGCGGTGTCGGCGCGATCGTCGACCTCGCTCGGGCCCATGCCCTCGGCGCCGGGCTGGTCTCGGTCAACACGCGCTCGCGCCTGCTCGCCGCGGGGCGTGCCGGTGCGCTCGACCCGGCCGTCGCCGCCAGCCTCGTCGACGCACTCGAGTTCATCTCGCACGTGCGCCTGGCGCACCAGACCCGGCAGGCCGCTTCGGGTGCCACCCCCGACTCGCGGCTGCGACCGAGCGAGCTGACCCCCTTCGAGCAGCGCACCCTGCGCGAGGCCTTCCACGTCGTGCGTGATGCGCAGCAGGCCCTGGCGCAGCGCAGCCCGGGCCACCTCACCTGATGTTCGGCATCCGACGCTCCACCGAGCGGCGCCGCGAGGACGCCGCCACCGCGGCCCCACCCGGCCCGCTGCGGGACTACCTGTCCGCTCCCTTCCCCGATCTCGCCACCCCGGTGACCGAGCTGTCGCTGCTGGCCCTCGACGTCGAGAGCACCGGGCTGGACGTCGAGGAGGACCGCGTCCTCGCGGTCGGCTGGGTGCCCGTCGACGGGCTGTCCATCGACCTGTCCGGTGCGCGTCGCCGCGTCCTGGCGACCCGGCGTGACGTGGGGCAGTCGGCGACCGTGCACGGGCTGACCGACGACGCGATCGCGGCAGGTGACCTGCCGGTCGCCGTCCTCACCGAGCTGCTCGGGGCCCTGTCCGGGCGGGTCCTGCTCGCGCACCACGCGAGCATCGAGGTCGGCTTCCTCGATGCCGCGTGCCGGCGGGTCCACGGGGTGCCCTTCGTCGCGACCAGCGTGGACACGCTGCACCTGCAGCGACGGGTGCTGACCGAGGGGCTGGGCGCGCAGCCCGACCCGCTGCCCGGGGCCCTGCGTCTGTGGGCGGCCCGGGAGCGGTACGGCCTGCCGCGATATCGGGCGCACGAACCCCTCACGGACGCCCTGGCCTGCGCCGAGCTCTACCTGGCCCAGGTGGCCGAGCTCTCCCAGCGCAGCAGCAAACCGTTGACGCTCAAGGCGATCCGCGCCACCTGAGTCGCCACGACCCCCAACCCGCATTCCCCCATGGCAACGCAGACGAACGGTCCGCGGACCCTGCATTGCCATGGGGGAATGTGAGCATGGGGGTGGATCAGTTGGCCACGGCCACCCGCACGCCGTAGTAGTTGGCCGCGTCGACGACCGGCTGGAAGAAGCTGTACGAGCCGGCGTCGTAGCCCTGGTTGTACCCGCACTCGACGCCCACCGGACCGCCGGAGGTCATCCCCTGCGCGAGGTTGCCGACGCCGATGTAGGCGCCCCCCGAGTCGCCGCCCTCGGTGCACACGCTCGCCTCGGCGAGCCCCGAGACGGAGGTGCCGCCGTAGTTGACGGTGCGGTTGTAGGCCTTGATCGTCCCGCAGGTCCAGCCCGTGGTGTTGCCGGCCTTGCAGATCTCCGACCCGACCGGGTTCTTGCTCGCGCCCTGCACGGCGTAGTAGCCGGAGTGCCCGCGGCTGTCGACGTACGGCTGGCCCACGTCCTCGGAGTCGATGTCCATCAGACCCATGTCGACGCTGCTGTACCCCTCGCGGAACCGGGAGTGCGTGCCCCTGCCGATGTGCGTGCCGTTGACGTCGAGGATGTCGGGCAGCCCCTCGACGCAGTGGCCGGCGGTGAGCAGGACGTTGTTGCCGCTGGAGGTCGTCCCGGGGAAGCCGAGGCTGCAGTTGGTGCCGGGGGAGAGGTCCATGATGCGGCCCGGGACGACGTCGGCCTGGGTGGTCAGCTCGTCGGCGGTGGTGACGGTGACCCGGTCCATCGCCGCGATCGTCCGGCGCAGCCTCGCGGGCGCGTCCTTGGCCAGGCGGACCTCGACCACCCCGGTGCTCAGGTCGGGTCCGACGGTCACGACGTGACCCGACTGCCTGCCGGCCTTGGCGAGGACCCGGTCGGCGACCGCGTCCAGGCTGCTCTGGCTCACGGTGGTGCTCGGCCGCAGTCCGGCGGAGCGGACCTTGGCCGCGTCCGCGGAGGAGCTGACCCCCACGACGAGCTGGGTGCCCTCGAACCACGCACCGTCGGCGTTCACCCCCTTCGCCTCCAGGGACCGAAGGGAGGACTGCTTGCGCTCCTTCGCCGCCAGGTAGCTCTTGGCCTGGGCCGACGTCTTGCCGTCGCGTTGCATGACGAAGGACGTCATCGGGTCGGTCCGCTGGACCTGGCTGTCGGGGACGTCCGCCGCGGAGGCCAGTGGGGCCATCACGACGCTCGCGCCGAGCAGTGCTCCGGTGAGGGTCAGGGTGCTGCGCAGGGTCATTGCCTTCTCCTTGTCGCGCCGGGGTGTCCGGCTGGTCCGTCGAAGGTGGCGCCCCGCGGCCCGCTGCGCCATGGGTCCTGACCGTTTTGGGGACCGGTCTGACCAAGTCCGGGACGGACCCCGGTACCTCCTGACGGGCCGAAGGGGGGTTCTCGCCGATCGCACTCACCGTTCACGGCAACTTCACGCGCGCGGGTTTGCACTCCCACCACGCCTGCGCTAATCTGGAATCGTTCCAATCGACGCGAGCCTCAAGCGAGTGCTGCGACCGGTTGAACCACCTGAAACCCAGAGATGCACAGGAGACCAACGCATGTCGCTCATCAACACCCAGATCAAGCCCTTCCAGGCCACCGGCTACATCAACGGTGAGTTCAAGGACTACTCCGAGGCCGACATCGCCGGCAAGTGGGCGATCTTCTTCTTCTACCCGGCGGACTTCACCTTCGTCTGCCCGACCGAGCTCGAGGACCTGGCCGGCCAGTACGACGCCGAGCTCAAGGGCCTGGGCGTCGAGGTCTTCTCCGTCTCCACCGACACCCACTTCACGCACAAGGCGTGGCACGAGACCTCCGACGCGGTCGGCAAGGTCACCTACCCGATGCTCGGCGACCCGACCGCCACCATCTCGCGCAACTTCGACATCCTGCGTGAGGACGAGGGCCTGGCCAACCGTGGCACCTTCCTCGTCGACCCCGACGGCGTGATCCAGTTCCTCGAGATCACCGCCGAGGGCATCGGCCGCAACGCCACCGAGCTCGTCCGCAAGGTCAAGGCCGCGCAGTACGTGCGCAACAACCCGGGCGAGGTCTGCCCGGCCAAGTGGGAAGAGGGCGCCGAGACCCTCGCCCCGAGCCTCGACCTCGTGGGCAAGATCTGATTGCTCTGACGCATCTCGGGTGAGGGGCGGCGCTCGTCGCCGCCCCTCACCCACACCCCGCTTCGCCACGTCTTCCCCCCTTCGTCCGTCAGGAGTCGCACGCACCATGGCCCTCGATCCGAACCTCGCCACCCAGCTCAAGGCATACCTCGACAACCTGCGCGAGCCGATCGAGCTCGTCGCCTCCCTCGACGAGAGCCCCAAGTCCGCAGAGCTCGACGAGCTGCTCGTCGAGATCGAGGGCATGAGCGGCCAGATCACCCGCCGCGTGGCCGAAGGGAGCGACTTGGACCAGCGCGTCCCCTCCTTCGCGATCACCCGGGTGTCCGATCCCGCCGTCTCCGTGCGCTTCGCCGGCATCCCGATGGGCCACGAGTTCACCTCGCTCGTCCTGGCCCTGCTGCAGGTCGGCGGCCACCCGAGCAAGGCCTCGCAGGACCTCATCGACCAGGTCCAGGGCCTGAGCGGTGACCACCACTTCGAGACCTTCTTCTCGCTGAGCTGCCAGAACTGCCCGGACGTCGTCCAGGCGCTCAACCTGATGAGCGTGCTCAACCCCGGGATCACGCACACCGCCATCGACGGCGCGGTCTTCCCGACCGAGGCCGAGCAGCGTGGCGTGCTCGCGGTGCCCACCGTCTTCCACAACGGCGAGACCTTCGGCTCCGGCCGGATGGAGCTGGCCGAGATCGTCGGCAAGGTCGACGAGCTGTCCGGTGGCGACTCCGCGGCCCGCGCCGCCGAGGAGCTCTCCGCGCGTGAGCCCTACGACGTCCTCGTCGTCGGTGGTGGCCCCGCCGGCGCGTCCGCCGCGATCTACGCCGCGCGCAAGGGCATCCGCACCGGGCTCGTCGCCGAGCGCTTCGGCGGGCAGGTCCTCGACACGATGTCGATCGAGAACCTCATCTCCGTCCCGCACACCGAGGGCCCCAAGCTTGCCGCTGACCTCGAGCGCCACGTCACCGAGTACGACGTCGAGATGGTCCGCAGCCAGGCCGCTGCCGGGCTGTCCGCCGGCGACGACGGCCTGACCACGGTCGACCTGGCCAATGGCGCGAGCCTGTCCGGCAAGACCGTCATCCTGGCGACCGGTGCCCGCTGGCGCACCATGGGCGTCCCCGGCGAGGAGGACTACCGCAACAAGGGCGTCACCTTCTGCCCGCACTGCGACGGTCCGCTCTTCAAGGGCAAGCGCATCGCCGTCATCGGCGGCGGCAACTCCGGTGTCGAGGCCGCCATCGACCTGGCCGGCATCGTCGGTCACGTGACGCTCATCGAGTTCATGGACGACATGCGCGCCGACGCGGTCCTGCAGCGCAAGCTGCGCTCGCTGCCCAATGTCGAGGTCCGTCTGGGGACCAAGACGACCGAGGTCATCGGAGACGGTGGCAAGGTCACCGGCCTGGCCATCGAGCCGCGTGACGGCGGCGAGGGGGAGCAGCTCGACCTCGAGGGCGTCTTCGTCCAGATCGGCCTGCTGCCCAACACCGAGTGGCTCGGCGACGCGCTGGAGCTGTCCGAGCGCGGCGAGATCGTCATCGACGGTGTCGGCCGCACCAGCCTCCCGGGTGTCTTCGCCGCGGGCGACTGCACGGTCGAGCCCTACAAGCAGATCGTCACGGCCCTGGGTGCCGGCTCGACGGCCTCCCTGAGCGCCTTCGACCACCTCATCCGCACCAGCGCCCCCGACGAGGAGTCGGCGATCGCCGCGACCAAGGCGGCCGACGGCCCGCTCGAGGCCGGCGACCAGATCGACGTGCCCGACTCGGTCGGCGCCTCCGCCTGAGCAGGACCCTTCGAATTTCCTTAAGGTCGTGCGCAAGGGAATGCGTACGACCTTGAGGAGATGCGTCCGTCCGGGTGCACGACCTCAAGGAAATGCGCCTCACGTCGTGATCGTCCCCCTTCGACACCAGGAGCCAGCATGAGCGAGCAGATCGACCTGTCCGACCACGGACCCGCCCCCTATGTCGTCGACATCGAGTCGGCCACGCTGCAGAACAGCAACTACCGCTCCACGCTGTGGACCGGCAAGAACCTGCAGCTGACCGTCATGGCGATCGCCCCCGGCGACGACATCGGCCTCGAGGTCCACGAGGACCACGACCAGTTCCTGCGCGTCGAGGAGGGTCGCGGCCGCGCCCAGATGGGACCTGCCGAGGACGACCTGTCCTTCGACCGTGAGGTCGGGGACGACGACATCATCATGGTTCCGGCCGGGCAGTGGCACAACGTCACCAACATCGGTGACGTACCGCTCAAGGTCTACTCCCTCTACGGCCCGCCGGAGCACGTGCACGGTACGGTCCACGCGACCAAGGCCGACCAGGACGCCGACCCCAACGAGCACTGAGCTCGCGGCGGGTGAGCGATGGCGAAGGGTGGGACGCACGCAGGTGCGTCCCACCCTTCGGCCGTCTGCTGGCCCACTAGATGACTCGTGAGTAACCTCGCCTCCATGACGAGCACCATCGAGTACACGCACCTGGCGGGTGACGGCGAGCCGGTCGTCCTCGTCCACGGCATCGGTCACCGACGCGAGGCGTGGGGCGAGGTGCCGCAGCTGCTCAACGCGCGCGGCCACGACGTCTACGTCGTCGACCTGCCCGGTCACGGCGCCTCCCCGGTCCCGGCGAAGCCGTACGGGTACTCGATGGGCAGCCACGCCGAGCAGTTCGAGCGGCTCTTCGGCGAGCTCGGCATCGAGCGGCCCCACGTCGTCGGCAACTCGCTCGGTGGCGCGATGGTCCTCGAGATGGCCCACCGCGGCATCGTGCGCAGTGCGACCGCGCTCTCCCCGGCTGGCTTCTTCCCCGTGCTCCACCTGCCCAATGTCGCGGCGAACCTGCTCTTCATGAAGGGCGGCAGCCACCTGCCAGAGGCGCTGCACCGCAAGCTCAACGGGTTCGAGTGGTTCAGGAAGCTCGCCTTCCGCTCGCTCTACACGCACCCGGAGAAGGTCTCCGTGGAGGACGCCGTGGGCGACACGCTCAACCTGCGCCGGGCCAAGGGCTTCTGGCCGCACTTCTTCGGCGCGACCTTCCTGCGCACGACCAAGCACGTCATCGTGCCGACGACGATCGGTTGGGGTGACACCGACCGGCTGCTCCTGCCCTCAGAGGCCAAGGTCGCGCGCGAGCGGTTGCCCGAGGCGACGCATGTCTCGCTCCCGGACTGCGGGCACTGCCCGCAGATCGACCATCCCGAGCTCGTCGTCGACCTCGTCGTCGCGACCATGGAGCGGGCCGCGGACGCGACGGCCGTCTGAGGCCGTCAGCGCACCCGCACGATGCCGTGGGCGCCCTTCTCCCCCTGCGTCATCACGTGGTTGACGAAGGGGTAGTGGCCGGCCTGCGGGAAGGTCAGCTCGACGAACCCGCCCTGCGCGGGCAGCAACCCGAGGGCCTGCGACCCGGCTGTCGGCCCACCGACCTCGTCGGGCCCGCCGATCCGGTAGGCGCCCTCCTGCCAGACGGTGTCGAACTGCCCACCGACGACGTGGAAGGACAGCGGTCCGTCGGGCCCGGCGTCGAGCACCCAGAAGCGCACTCGCTCACCCACCCGTGCGGTGAGCTGGTCGGCGTCGTACTGGAAGGCGCGGCCGTTGAAGGCCGTCGCGGGCGGCTCGCCACTCGCGTCCTCACCCGCGTAGAGCTCTGACGCGGTGAGGACGTAGGAGCGGTCGACCTGCGGCAGGCCGGGCGGCTCGATGACGACGGCGCCGAACGTGCCCTGGGCGATGTGGGTCGACATCGGCATCGTCGAGCAGTGGTACATCCAGATGCCCGCGCGCTCGGCGGTGAAGGTGTAGGTCAGTCGTGTGCCCGGAGCAATGGTGCGCATGGGCTTGTCGGGAGCCAGGGAGCCCGCGTGGAAGTCGATCGAGTGCCCGATCGTGCCGTCGTTGACCAGGGTGATGACGAAGCGGTCACCGACGCGGCCGTGCAGCGTGGGGCCGGGGGCGGTGCCGCCGAAGGTCCAGCGGGTACGGGTGACTCCCGGCGCCACCTCGACCTCGATCTCCTGGACCCGGAGCGTCACGCGATGGGTCCGCTTGTCGGACAGCGGTGTGAGAGAGGCGTCGTCGGCCTCGAAGCCCTCCGGCCAGGTGGCCCCGGGCTGCAGGGCGAAGGGGGGACTCCCCGCCTCGTCGTGCCCGGCCGCGTGCTCGGACCCGTGCGCCGGTGCTTGCGCTGGTGCGCCGGTGACGACGATGTCGAAGGTCATCCCCATCGCCCGGTGCCCGGCAACCGTGCACCACCCCTGTCGGTCGGCGCCGACGATGCCGACGTCGAGGGTGGCGGACTCTCCCTTCGTCAGGCGTGGGGTCTCCATGTCGTCGTCGAGGTGGAGGTCGTGCACGGTGCTGCCGTCGGTGTTGGTGAGGGTGATGACCAGCCGGTCGCCGGCGGGGACCTCGACGCGGGACGGGCTGAAGGTCATGTCCGCCTTCGCTTGGACGGCGACCTCGGTCGTGTGCCCCGTCGGAGCGACAGTCGTTGCGGGAGAGACGCCCCCGCTCCCACCGTCGAGGACCGGCTGGAGGGCCGGGCCGGTCGCGAGGGCGAGCGCCACGAGCGTCACGCCGGCCATGAGCTGGGTCCGGGGGAAGGGCGGATCGAGGACCCGGGCGGCCTCGGCACGGCCCTGCTCCAGGCCGGCCCGACGCTCCTCTGGGGTGGCCAGGACGGCCTCCTTGCGGACGGCGACGACCCGCTTGATGGTGCTCAGCAGGATCGGGACGAAGGCGGCCAGGCCCACGAGCACGAGCGCGGCGAGGACCACGCGCGTGCCGGAGGGCACCGGGAGGAGGGCCAGGGCGAAGGGCACGTTGATGATGACGATGCGGGTCATGCCGAGCCGGTCGAAGCCCTCGATGCCGGCCCGGACCACGCGCGGCCCGCCGCCGATCACCGCCGGGACGAGGTGGCTCAGCGCCCCGGTGAGCACCTGCAACCCGAAGCCGATGACGAGCACGGCCGCGACCCGGCCGTACCCGGAGGTCGCGTCCGCGAGGTCCTCGGCCGTGGCCACGCGCCAGCCGACCATGCCGATGCCGACGAGGAACCATGCCGCTCCGGCCATGACGGACCACGATGCGAAGTGGCGTGGTGGCTTCTGCCGGGCCGGCGCGACGAGCGAGCGGGCGGTCCACAGCAGTGAGACGAGGTAGCCGGTGATGCCGGCGAGGACCAGCCAGCGCCACCCGAGCAGGGCGCCGGTGCAGGCCAGGCCCAGGCCGCCGACGAGCCCGGGCAGCGACTGGCGGGCGCGGCGCTCGGCAGCGTCGTCCATCCGGGCGCGCAGGATCGTCGGCCACAGCGTGATGAGGGTGCCGGTCACGGTGATGCCGACCCAGCCGAGCACGTTGACCAGCGAGTGGGCCAGGACCAGCCGGGCATGCATGTCGTCGCCCTGGCCGCGGGCGAGGAGCACGCCGAGGGTCGCCCCGACGGGGAGGAAGGCGGCCGAGGCGAGGTAGTGGTGGACGACGATGCGGAAGCGTCCGGGCAGGGCCCCGCGCAGTCGGCGCACGAGCTGCCACGCGTGCCAGGCCACGGCGACGACGATGGCCGCGGCCCCCGCGAGGGTCAGCCACCACCAGGTCGTCGGCACGCCGACGAGCACGGCGAGGATTCCGACGTGGAGCAGGACGAGGCGGCGGTTCTGCGTCGCGCGCACGTCGATGTCGGGGTGGTTCTTCAGCAGGGTCGTCGCGAAGTGCGTGCTCCACACCATGATCGAGTGGGTGAGGCCGCCGAGGGCGACCAGGTGCACCATCAGCCAGGTCGCGTCAGGGACGAAGGGGTGGACCAGCGCTGTGAGCGCGGCGGCCATCAGCCACAGCACGCCGGGACGGTCGCGCATCGCCCAGACCCCGCCCGGACCTCGGGGTGGGGTGGCCGGTCGGCCGGTCACAGTGCAGCTGGTGGTGGGGCGGAGGTGGCGGGGACGGCGGCAGCGGTGAGGGCGTCGACCTCGTCCCAGTCGTCGCCGCGCAGAGTCGTGAGCGAGGCCGGGAAGAGGCCGTCCTCCTCGCGCTCGATGTGCGAGCGCAGGTCCGCGTAGAACCGGTCGGCGAGGTCGAGCTTGCCCGCCCGCAGCCGGGCCAGCAGCTCGTCGAGGGTGGCGTGCTCCCTGCACAGGGAGTCGATGTACGGGATGAAGTCCTCGTCCCGCCGCAGGACGGTGAAGAGCCCTGCCTCCTCCGCGTCGGTGTGCGGCGCCAGCAGCGTGGCCACCTCGTCGACGAGCTCGACGACCTCGTCGGTGGCGCCGACCGCTGCCGCGCGCCGCAGCAGGCCGGTCGCGTTGATCAGCTCCTCGTGCTCAGCGGTGAAGCGGCCGATCATGTCGATCGACCGGCACCCGCAGTAGGAGCACATCGCTCAGGCTGCGCGGGTCAGGCGCAGGGTCCAGGCCTCGGGACCCTCGACGAGGTACTCGACCGACCAGACGCCCGGCTCGAGGCCCTCGACCTGGCGCAGCAGGGGCTGCGGGTCGTGCGGCGCGACGAGGTCGAGCGAGCGGCCCGGGCGGATGGCCGAGAGGGCTCCGATGACGGTCGCGTGCCGGATGGAGCGCGGGATCGGGCGCACGTCGAGGGCGGGGATCTCCTCGGCCATCTGGAGGTTGGTCTCAGTCATGGTGGAGATCCCTTCGAGGAGCGCGTGGCGGGTCGTGTTGCCCGGTGACCATCAATTTACTACATTGTGAGCCGTGAAAAATAATCCCCTCGGCCCGCGTCCCGCCCCCGAGGCGGACCCGGATGATCTCGGTGCCGCCGGGCTCGTCCTGGCCGCCATCCGTGGGGCGGCGCACCCCCTGCGGGTCGGTGAGATCGCGCGGACCGTCGGCTCGCACGACAACACCGTGCGCGGGCATCTGGCGACCCTCATCGATCTCGGTCTGGTCGAGTCCGAGACGGCCCCGGTGCAGGGCCGTGGGCGCCCCGCGGTGCTCTACTCGGCTGGGCCCCGACCAGGCGTGCGCATCGACGAGTACCGCTCCCTCGCAGGGACCTTCGCCGCAGATCTGGTCACGCAGGGGAGCGGCCCGCAGGTGCGCGAGCGGGCCCGTCGGATCGGCCGGACCTGGGGCGAGAGCCTGACCCCACCGCCGGCGAAGGGAGCCGCCCCGCCGGATCTCGACGGCGTCCTGGCCGAGCTCGGGTTCGGGCCGCAGCGCGACGCGGACGTGGTCCGCCTGACCACCTGCCCCCTGCTCGACCTGGCGGTCGCCAACCCCGACGTCATCTGCCAGGTCCACCTGGGTCTCGTCGACGGGATCATCGACCGGGGCGAGGGTGACGCGGAGGCCGAGCTCACCCCCTTCGCCGAGCCCGGTGCGTGCCTGCTGCGGGTGCCGCGACCCGCGTAGCCCTGGGGCCGGCGCGTCGGTGTCACAAGTGGCGTAGGTTACTGACGAGGAAACAAGCCACCGTGATGGAAGGTCATCGATGACTGCCGCGCCCGAAGGACACGCCCCCGAGGACATCGCCCGCACCGAGCTGCCGGGGCGGGTCGACGTGCTCGTCGTCGGCGCCGGCCTGTCGGGCATCGGGGCCGCCCACCGCATCCGCGAGGTCAATCCCGGCATCGAGCTGGCGATCCTCGAGGCGCGGGCGGCGACCGGGGGCACCTGGGACCTCTTCCGCTACCCGGGCGTGCGCTCGGACTCCGACATGTTCACCTTGTCCTTCCCCTTCCGCCCGTGGGAGGGGCGCAAGGCGATCGCCGCGGGCGGCGACATCCTCGACTACATCCGCGCGACCGCGCACGAGTCGGGCCTCGAGGAGCTGATCCACACGGGGCACCGGGCGGTCGCGGCGAGCTGGTCGAGCGACGAGCAGGAGTGGACCGTCGAGGTCGACACCCCGACCGGGCGCCGGCAGGTGCGCGCCGGGTTCATCCACCTGGGCAGCGGCTACTACAACTACGAGCAGGCGCACGACGCGGGCTTCGAGGGGGTCGAGGACTTCCGCGGGACCGTGGTCCACCCGCAGTTCTGGCCGCAGGACCTCGACCACGCGGGCAAGCGGGTCGTCGTCATCGGCTCCGGCGCCACGGCCGTGACCGTCGTGCCTGCGATGGCCGAGACCGCCGCGCACGTGACGATGCTGCAACGCACCCCGAGCTATGTCTTCGGTCAGCCGGGCGTCGACCCCTTCGTCCAGATGCTGCGTCGCCGGCTCAGCCCCGCTGCCGTGCAGAAGGCAGCACGGGTGAAGAACCTCGGCATGCAGTACTTCCTCTACGAGCTCTCCCGGCGGCGTCCGAAGGCGGCCAACAAGATCGCCCTGACCGAGCTGCGCAGGCACCTGCCCAAGGACGTCGTCGACGAGCACTTCACCCGCCGTACGACGTGTGGGACCAGCGCCTGTGCGCCGTGCCTGACGGTGACCTCTACAGCGTGATCCGCCGCGGGCGCGCCGAGGTCGTCACCGGGCACATCGACCGCTTCGTGCCCGAGGGCGTGCGCCTGACCGACGGCCGGGTCGTCGAGGCCGACATCGTGGTCACCGCGACCGGCCTGCTGCTCAAGCTGCTCGGCGGCATGACCTTCACCGTCGACGGCGAGCCGGTGGCGATGGAGCGGGCCTATGCCTACCGCGGCCTGATGCTGGCGGGCGTCCCCAATGTCGCGATGACCGTCGGCTACGTCAACGCGTCGTGGACCCTGCGCGCCGACCTCGTGAGCAGGTACGTCGCCTCGCTCATCGCCCACATGCGCGACCGCGGCCTGGGCATCGCCGTGCCCGTCGCGCCCGACGGGATGACCGCCGGCCCGATCCTCGACCTCACGGCCGGCTACGTCCAGCGCGTCGTCTCTGCCTTCCCCAAGGTGGGCGACCGGGCGCCGTGGACGATGCCGCAGAACTACGTCAAGGACAAGTTCGCCTTCGCCCGGGCCGACGTCACCACGGACATGCACTTCGTGCCGGTCGGGGCGAAGGGGGAGACCCTCCCGCAGGGTGCTGCGGCGCCCGCGGAGCTCGCCCTGCCGGGGACGTCCAGCAATGTCGACGGCTCGCCGGGCGACGTCCGTGACGAGACCCTCGAGGTGGCCCGATGAAGCGCCCCGAGCTGGTCGTCGCGGGCGGGACCGCCGTCGTCACCGGTGCCGCCGGTGGCATGGGCGAGCACATCGCCAAGGGCCTGGCCCGTAGGGGCGCCGACCTCGTCATCCTCGACCGTGATGCCGACGGGCTGGCCCGGGTCGTCGCCGACATCGGTCGGGAGACGCCGGGTGCCCGGGTGACGAGCCACGTCGTCGACCTCGCCGACCGCGCCGCCGCGGACGCGGTCATCGCGCGCATCCGTGACGCACACCCGGGCGTGACGATGCTCTTCAACAACGCCGGTGTGGCCGTCGGTGGACGCTTCACCCAGGTGGACGCCGAGGACTTCGACTGGCTGCTCGAGATCAACCTGCTCGTGCCGATCCGCTTCACCCGGGCCCTGCTGCCGCTGATGCTGGAGAACGGCGAGGGCCAGGTGGTCAACACCTCCAGCCTCTTCGGACTCGTCGGCCCGCCAGGCCAGAGCGCCTACTGCACGAGCAAGTTCGGCCTGCGCGGGTTCAGCGAGTCGCTGCGCAGCGAGCTCGAGGAGGAGGGCAAGCCGGTCGGTGTCACCGTCGTTCACCCCGGGGGGATCCGGACCAACATCGCGGTCAACGCGCGCGTGGCCGGCGGGGTCGACCCCGCGGAGGCGGAGCGCAACCGCAGGGCCTTCGCCAAGATGCTCAGCTTCCCCGCGGACAAGGCAGCCGAGGAGATCATCGAGGCCGCCGTCGCCCGCAGGCCCCGGCTGCTCATCGGCAACGACGCCAAGGCGCTCGACACGATGGCGCGGATCTCCCCTTCGCGCTACTGGTCGGTCATGAGCCGTGCGATGGCCCTGGCGGCAAAGCGGAAGTAGCGGCTGCAACGATGGGGGGCATGACCATGCCCCAGCAGCTCCAGGGCCGCCTGCGCCTGCCCATCATCGCCGCGCCGATGTTCCTCGGCTCCGGCCTCGACCTCGTCATCGGCACCTGCCGTGCCGGTGTCGTCGGGACCTTCCCGTCGCTCAACCTGCGCACCACCGAGGAGTTCGACGGCTGGCTGACGCAGATCGACGAGGCGCTCGCCGAGCCCGACGCGACCGGTCGCGAGGCCGCCCCGTACGGGGTCAACTTCGTCGTGCACCGGACCAACAAGCGCATCGAGGCCGATCTGGAGAAGATCGTCGAGCACAAGGTGCCGCTCGTCATCACCAGCCTCGGTGCCGCCAAGGACGTCGTCGACGCAGTCCACTCCTACGGCGGTCTCGTCTTCCACGACGTCGTCAACGCCCCCTTCGCCGCCAAGGCCGCGCAGGCCGGTGTCGACGGGCTGATCCTCGTCTCGGCAGGGTCCGGCGGGCACTCCGGCGGGCTCAACCCCTTCGCCCTCATCGCCGAGGTGCGCAAGGTGTGGGACGGGCCGCTCATCCTCGGTGGCGCCCTCAGCACGGGCCGTGACGTCCTCGCGGCGCAGGCCGCCGGCGCGGACCTGGCCTACATGGGCACGCGGTTCCTCGCGACGGAGGAGTCGATCGTCTCCGAGGAGTACCGCCGGATGATCGTCGAGTCCGGTGCCGACGAGATCGTCTACACGCCGTCGATCAGCACGATCCCGGCCAACTTCCTGCGCGGCAGCATCATCGGCGCCGGGCTCGACCCCGACAACCTCCCGATCCCGGAGCGCATCGACGTCTCCCACGTGACCAACCCGCACACCGAGGAGGAGCCGCGCAGCACCTCCTCGACGATCGCGCCCAAGGCCTGGCGCGACGTGTGGAGCGCGGGCCACTCCGTCGCGGGCATCGACGAGGTCCTGCCGGTGGCCCAGCTCGTCGACCAGCTCGAGGCCGAGTACACCCAGGCGAAGGGGGAGCTGCTCGCCGTCATCGGCGGGTGAGCCCCTTCCGCCCCAGCCCCCGCCCCCGCCACCCCCACTCCCCGGCGCTCGCCCTCGCCGGCGGGTGGAGGTATACGCGCGGACGAATCGTCGGCGAGCCGGCATCCACCCGCGGAACGCCCCGGCCGCGGGGTTGCCCACGTCGCTAGCGTGGGGGGCATGACTGAGCTCCCCACCCGCACCCTCGGCGACGGCGTCTCCGTCCCGGTCCTCGGCTTCGGCACCTACCCCCTGCGGGGAGACGACGGCGTGCGCGCCATGGTCTCCGCGCTCGAGGTCGGGTACCGCCTCATCGACACGGCGGTCAACTACCGCAACGAGCGCGAGGTCGCCGAGGCGGTGCGCGCGAGCAGCCTGGACCGCGGTGACGTCTTCATCC
The DNA here is from genome assembly GCF_004295485.1 of Janibacter limosus. Classification (NCBI taxonomy): domain Bacteria; kingdom Bacillati; phylum Actinomycetota; class Actinomycetes; order Micrococcales; family Intrasporangiaceae; genus Janibacter; species Janibacter limosus. The sequence continues at coordinate 3,526,423 of NZ_CP036164.1, forward strand.
AGACCAAGGTGCCCGGGCGCGATCACCGCAGCGCCAAGCACTCGATCGAGACCTCGCTGCACGTCATGGACCTGGAGTACCTCGACAGCGTGCTCATCCACTGGCCCAACCCCTCGCAGGGCGGCTACGTGCGCGCGTGGGAGGGGCTGGTCGAGGCCAAGGAGGCCGGGCTGGTCCGCTCGATCGGGGTCAGCAACTTCACGCCCGAGTTCCTCGACGAGATCATCGCGGCGACCGGGGTGACCCCGGCGAGCAACCAGATCGAGATGCACCCGGCCTTCCCGCAGGTGGAGCAGCGCGCCGCCGACGCCGAGCGCGGCATCGCCACCCAGGCGTGGAGCCCGATCGGTCGCGGCGAGGTGCTCGACGCCGCTCCCGTCGTGGCGGCCGCCGAGGCGCACGGGGTCACCCCGGCCCAGGCGGTGCTGCGCTGGCACCTGCACCTCGGCTCCCTTCCCCTGCCCAAGTCGGGGGACCCGGAGCGCCAACGCCACAACCTCGAGGTCCTCGGCTTCGACCTGTCGGAGGCCGAGGTCGACGCGATCACCGCGCTCGGGCGCCCCGACGGGCGGCTCTTCGGCGCAGACCCGGTCTCCCACGAGGAGATGTGATGGAGCTGCTGCCCCGACTCGACCCCGACGAGGTGCGCCGCCTGGACCGCGCGCACGTCTTCCACTCGTGGAGCGCGCAGGACCTCATCGACCCCCCGGCGATCGTGTCCGCACGGGGCAGCCGGTTCACCGACCACACCGGTCGGGAGTACCTCGACTTCGCCTCTCAGCTGGTCAACCTCAACCTCGGCCACCAGCACCCCGAGCTCGTCGAGGCGATCGCCGAGGCGGCCTCGCGGATGACGACGATGGCGCCCGGCTTCGCCGCCGAGACCCGCTCGCAGGCGGCCGCGATGACCGCCGACAAGGCGCCCGGGGACCTCGACTCGGTCTTCTTCACCAACGGTGGGGCCGATGCCAACGAGCACGCGATCCGGATGGCCCGCATCCACACCGGCCGGCACAAGGTCCTCGCGGCCTACCGCAGCTACCACGGTGGTACCGCGGCGGCGATGGCGCTGACCGGTGAGCCGCGGCGGTGGGGGAGCGAGCCGTCCTTCACCGGCGTCGTCCACTACTGGGGCCCCTACGCCTACCGCTCGTCCTTCCACTCCGACGGCGAGGAGCAGGAGTGCGAGCGAGCGCTGGCGCACCTGCGCCAGACCGTCGAGGTCGAGGGGCCGGGCCAGGTCGCAGCGATCGTCCTCGAGACCATCGTCGGGACCAACGGCGTGCTCGTCCCTCCGGACGGCTACCTCGCCGGTGTCCGCGAGCTCTGCGACGAGTACGGCATCGTCATGATCGCCGACGAGGTCATGGCCGGCTTCGGCCGGGCCGGCGAGTGGTTCGCGGTGGACCACTGGGACGTCACGCCCGACCTCATCACCTTCGCGAAGGGGGTCAACTCCGGGTACGTACCCCTCGGCGGCGTCATCGTCAGCGGGGCGATCCGCGAGACCTTCGGCCAGCGGTCATACCCGGGCGGGCTGACGTACCAAGGGCATCCGCTCGCCTGCGCCTCCGCCGTGGCGTCGATGCGGATCTTCGAGCGGGACGACATCATCGGGCGGGCCCGGTCGCTCGGTGAGGACGTCATCGGCCCCGGCCTGCGCGAGATCGCGCAGCGGCACCCGAGCGTCGGTGACGTGCGTGGCCTCGGAGTCATGTGGGCGGTCGAGCTCGTGCGCGACCGCGAGACCCGCGAGCCGCTCGTGCCCTTCAACGCCACCGGCTCCGATGCCGCTCCGATGGGTGAGGTCGCTGCCGCGTGCAAGAAGTCCGGTCTCTGGCCGATGGTCTCGGGCAACCGCGTGCACGTCGTGCCGCCCCTGACCACGAGTCCTGACGAGGTCCGCGAGGGCCTGGCGATCCTCGACGAGGCGTTGTCCGTGGCGGACGCCCACACCGCGTGAGCCTGCCTGACGTGCCCTCGCCCGGCGTGGCTCCTGCGCGGTGGCCGGTGCGGCCCGAGCCCGGCGAGGCGGTGCCTGCCGAGTTCGGCATGTCCGCCTACTGCGTCGCCGACCCGGCGCTGAGGGCGCCCGACCGGGACGCGCTCGTCGTCGTCCACGGAGACGGTGACGACTCCCGCTGGACCTTCGCCGAGGTCGACGACACCGTGCGGGCCGTGGCCGCCGGGCTGCTCGGGCTGGGGCTGCGCCCGGGTGAGCGGGTGCTGCTGCGCATGGGCAACCGGGCGGAGTTCCCCTTCGTCTTCTTCGGGGCGATCGCGGCCGGACTCGTCGCCGTGCCGACGAGCTCGCAGCTGACTGCCGACGAGGCAGCCGGCTTGCTCGCAGACTCCGGCGCGCGGGCGGTCGCGCTCGACCCGGACCTCGATCTCGCTGTGCCACAAGGCGTCTCGGTGGTCACTGCCGACGACATCCCCCGCTGGGTGGCTGACGGGGAGCGGGCCGGCCACGACGTGGGTGACCCCGACCGTCCGGCCTTCATCACCTACACCTCGGGCACGACCGGCAGGCCGAAGGGAGTCGTCCACGCCCACCGCAGCGCCTGGGGGAGACGCCCCATGTACCGCGGTTGGTACGGGCTCGGCGAGGGTGACGTCATGCTCCACGCCGGCGCCCTCAACTGGACCTACACCCTGGGTGTCGGGCTGACCGACCCGTGGGCCAACGCCGCGACCGCGATCGTCTACGACGGACCTCGTGACGGCCAGGTCTGGCCGCGGATCGTCCACTCGCACAAGGCGACCCACTTCGCGGCCGTGCCCGGGGTGTACCGCCACCTGCTGCGGCACGGCGACCCGCGCACCTGGGACCTGGGCTCGCTGCGGGCCGCCCTCGTGGCGGGAGAGGCGCTCCCTTCGGCCCTGTGGCAGGAGTGGACCGAGTCGACGGGCGTGCCGATGCACGAGTCGCTGGGGATGAGCGAGATCTCGACCTTCGTCTCGAGCGGTCCTGACGTGCCCGTGCGGGCAGGCAGCCCGGGACGGGCGCAGCCCAGTCGACGGATCGCCGTGCTCGACCCGGAGCGTCTCGATGACCCGACGCCGTTGCCGTCCAACGAGATCGGGCGCCTGGCGGTCCACCGCGACGACCCCGGCCTGATGCTCGGGTACTGGCAGCGGCCGGAGGAGAGCGCCGAGGTCATGCGCGGCGAGTGGTTCGTCACCAGTGACCTCGGCGAGCTCGACGAGGACGGCTACCTGACTTATCACGGCCGCTCCGACGACGTCATGAACGCGATGGGCTACCGCGTCTCCCCGGTCGAGGTCGAGGACGCTCTCGCCGGGACTCCCGGTGTGGGCGAGGTGGCAGTGACCGCGCTCGATGTCGGCGACGGGGTGAGCGTGATCTGCGCCTGGGTGGTCCCGACCGAGCCGGACGTCGATCCAGTGTCCTTGCGCGGCAAGGTGATTGACCGTGCTGAGGAGCGACTTGCTCCCTACAAGCGACCCCGCGAGGTGCGCTTCGTCGGTGCCCTGCCCCGGACCGCGAACGGCAAGGTCGTCCGCCGCGACCTGCCGGCCCTGGGTGGAGGTGGACTCGCCGACGAATGATCGGCGCGCCCGCATCCACCGGGCGGCCTCGTCGTCACCGCCGGGTCAGACCCACCCGGAAGCCGACCGGCATGAGCGTCAGCCGCTCGGTGATCGTCAGGTCGTAACCCGGCTCCGGCGTGAGGTCGAAGCGGTGCAGCAGCTTGGCCAGGACGATCACCGACTCGTGCAGCGCGAACTGGCGCCCGATGCAGGCCCGCTCGCCGGTGCCGAAGGGCTTGTAGGCATGGGCGGGCCGCGCGCGGTTGTGCTCGGGCAGGAAGCGGTCGGGGTCGAAGCGCTCGGGGTCCGGCCAGACGTCGGGGTCGCGGTGGAGCAGGGGGATGAAGACGAGCACCTTGTCGTCCGGTGTCATCCGCAGGCCTCCGGGAACGCCGGCCGACCCGTCGGCACCGATGGTCGTCGTCTCCCGGGGTGATCGCGCGAAGCCCGGTGCGGTCGGCCACAGCCGGAGGGTCTCGTCGACGACCCTGCGCAGGTAGCGCAGCTTGGGTACCTGCTCGAAGGTCGGGTCGACCGCAGGGTCGCTGCCGAGCACCTCGTCGAGCTCGGCACGCACCCGAGCGAGGATCTCGGGCTCGCGGGTGAGGTGGTAGAGCGCGAAGGAGACTGCACCAGAGGTGGTCTCGTGACCCGCGACGAGCATCGTGAGGATCTGGTGGCGCACGTTCTGCGCCTCGAGGAGTGCCCCGGAGTCGTCGACCGGCTCGTGCATCATCCGGCCGAGCAGGTCCTCGTGCCGCTCCCCGCTCGCCTCGCGGTCCGCGACGATCTGCCTCAGCAGGCCGTCGATGTAGTCGTGCCGCGCCAACGCCGTCTGGTCCTGGCGGCGCACCCTCCGCCTGCCGACGAGCGGCAGCGCCGCGACATTGGACCGGCTCGCAGCGTGCGACATGTCCCGGACGAAGGTCGTGACGAAGGGGTCGACCTCCTCGGTCTCGAAGCTGCCGAAGGTGTGGCTGAAGGCCGCTCGGGCGATCGTCTCGAGGGTCAGCTTGGTGAGCCACGGGGAGACGTCGACGGTCCTCCCTTCGCCAGAGGCCATGTCCCACACCCCGATGAGCTCGTTCGCCGCGTCGAGCATGACGTCGTGGTAGCCGCGCATCGCCGACTTGGAGAAGGCGGGCATGAGCAGGTCGTGGGCCAGGCGCCAGTTGGGCTCGTCGGTCTCTGCGGTGAAGAGCCCGTCGCCGACGAACATCCGCAGGTCCTGCACCCCGGGAGCCAAGGTCTTGGTGAAGCGCTTGTCGTCGCACAGCTCACCGACGAGGTCGACGCCCGACGCGAAGACGAACTTGCGGCCCAGCGCGAGCATCTCGAAGATCGGCCCGAGCCCGACACCGAGGCGCAGCATGTTCTGCACCGGCTGCGTCGGGTCCATCCCCTTGCGGAAGGCGTCGCCGAGCACCCGACGACGCCCGGGAGGGTGGGGGAGGTCGTGGTCGGCCCAGCCCATGCCGGAGTTCGGCGGGAACTGCTCGAGGGTGTCGACCTCGCGTGCGTGCGCCGGCTGGTGGGCAGGTGCGGGAGCGGGGCGGAGCCGGGTGGCCACGTCCATCGGAGCCGTCCTTTCGTCAGGTGTAGTGACTCGGCTCACGGTAGCCCCCGAGACGGTATCGATGGAGGCGAGAGACCCTGTCTTCTTCCCAGTGGCTCGTGGGATGATGGCGCCATGAGCAAGCACACCTACCAGCGCCTCTCGCACCCCCCGACCGGACCGCACGCCGTCGAGGACCTGGGCCACGCGCAGAACGCCGCCTGGTGGACCGTCATGGTCCTCGGGATCATCGCTGGCGCCCTCGGCACTTGGGCCGTCGTCGTCCTCAGCCCCGCCTTCGCGATCGCCGCGGTCGTCATGACCGTCGTGACGATCGTCGCCGGAGTCGTCATGTCCAAGATGGGCATGGGCAGCTACACCTACGCCGAGGGCGACACCGCCACCAACAGCGAGTCGCTCGGCATCAAGTGACCTCCGCGAGGGTCGCGCCGATGAGGCGCGTCCCCTCGTCGAAGGCCCCCGGGTTGGGCCCGGAGTAGTTCAGCCGCAGGTGCTTGCCGACCGGCTCCGCGGGGAACCAGTCGTCGCCACCCGCGACGAGCACCCCCTTCGCCTCGCAGCCGGTGACCAGGCGCGGCAGGTCCGTATCGTCGGGCAGCCGCACCCAGAGATTGAGCCCACCGGCCGGCAGCGTGACCTCGCCCATGGGTAGATGCTCGCGCACCGCGTCCACGAGGAGGTCGCGACGCTCCCCGAGCTGGCGCCGCATCGCGCGCAGGTGGGTGCGCCACCCGGGCTGGGTCACGACATCCAGCGCGACGGCCTGCAGCGCCGAGCTGACGTACATGTTGGCCGCGCGCACCTCCGTGAGGATGCGCTCGCGCGCCGGCCCCCGGGCCGTGACCGCCGCGACACGGACGGACGGAGCGACGCTCTTGGTCAGGGAGCGCAAGTGGACGACGTGGCCGCTGTCGTCGCGGGCCGCCAAGGGGCTCGCCTCCCCCGTGATCGTGAAGTCCCTCGCCCAGTCGTCCTCGATGAGGAAGGCGCCCGCCTCCCGAACCGTCTGGAGCATCCGGTCGGCGACCTCTACCGACCACCTCGCTCCCGTCGGGTTGGCGTACGTGGGCTGGGCGTAGAAGGCGCGGGCGCCGGAGCGGGCGAGCGCCCCGGCCAGGACGTCGGGGTCCGGGCCCTCGGGGCCGGTCGGGATCGGGACCAGCTCGACGCCGGCCTGGGCTGCGGCGTGGATGGCACCCCAGTAGGTGGGTGACTCGATGACGAGGGGTCGTCCCGCGCCGACGAGCGCGTGGAAGCAAGCGGTCAGCCCGCCCTGGTTGCCCGGCACGACGATGACGTCCTGGGGGCCGGGGGCAGAGATTGCCGCGGGCGTGAGGTCGGCGAGCTCCGAGGCGAACCACGAGCGAAGCTCGGGCATCCCCTCGGCCGGAGGGCGGCTCATCGCAGCGTCGGCTCGTGCCACCCGGGCGAAGGCGGCCCGGACCAGACGCTCCGGGAGCAGCTCCGCTGCGGGATAACCGGAGTGCAGCGAGATCAGGTCGTGCCGCACGGGGCGCAGCGACGCGGAGGCGGTCGGGATGTGGCGACGCGGGGCGCCCAGCGAGGTGGTCTGCCAACCGAAGTCGTGGGTGCGGCTCGCCCGTGGCGCTCGTACGAAGGTCCCCACCCCTGGCCGGGTCTCGACGAGCCCGAGCGCGACGAGGGTGCGCAGCGCCTGCTGGACGGTGGCGGGGCCGACGTGGTGCTCGGCGACGAGCGCGCGGGTCGAAGGGAGCCTGGCCCCGGGCGCCGAGGTGGCGATCCACTCGCGGAGCGACGTGACGATCACCCCGCTGCTATCGTTGTTCATGAGAGATCACAGTAGCGCTACCAGCCGTGTCGGCTTCCCGATATCGGTGAGTTCGGGCCTCTTCTGGGGCTTCGTGGGGGTGCTGATCTTTTCCTTCACCGTCCCCTTCACCCGCCTCGCCGTGGGCGACGGAGCGATGTCGCCGATCCTCGTCGGGGCCGGTCGAGCCGTGGTGGCAGCGATGGCGTCGGGCCTGCTGCTGGCGGGCACCCGTCAGCCCCTGCCGCGCGGGGGGCAGTGGTGGCGGCTGGTGGTCGTCGCCGCCGGGGTCGTGGCGGGATTCCCCCTCCTCACCTCCTTCGCCCTGACCCGCACCGAGGCGAGCCACGGCGCGGTCGTCATCGCGCTCCTGCCCGCCGCGACCGCGGTCGCGGCCGTCGTGCGGGTCCGGGAGCGTCCGCCGCGCACCTTCTGGATCGCGTCGACGGTGGGAGCCGTCGCCGCCGTCGGGTTCGCCGTGCTCCAGGGTGGCGGGTTGGGTCAGGTCGGGTCGGCGGACCTGCTCCTCTTCGGTGCGGTCGTGGCCGCTGCCGTGGGCTATGCCGAAGGGGGTCTGCTTGCGCGCGAGCTCGGCGCCTGGCAGACGGTGTCCTGGGCCCTCGTCATCAGCGCCCCGGTCATGCTCGTCCTCACGATCAGCGCCGTCGTCCGGCACCCGCCGCAGGCGGGCGCCACCGAGTGGGCGGCCTTCGCCTACCTCGGTCTGATGAGCATGTGGCTGGGCTTCTTCGCCTGGTACCGGGGGCTTGCGGTGGGCCCGATGGCGCAGGTCAGCCAGATCCAGCTCACCCAGCCGGTCATGACGATCGCGTGGGCGGGGCTCCTCCTCGGCGAGGAGATCACGCCGCTCACCGTCGTCGGCGGTGCCGTCGTCATCCTGTGCGCCGCGCTCGCCGTGCGCTCACGGCGGACGCCGGCCCCGCCCTGTGCTTCAGGAGACTCAGCGTCCCCCGGGTCAGGAGGTCGGGACGTGCTCCTCGATGTCGGCGAGCCAGCGGGTGGCAGCGACATCGCTGGGCATCCGCAGGTCGCCTCGCGGTGAGACCGCCCCACCCGGCAGCACCTTGGGCCCGTTGGGCAGCGCCGACCGCTTGAACTGGTTGTCGAAGAAGCGCTGGACGAAGACGAGCAGCCACTTCCTGATCTCGGCGAGGTCGTAGGCGCCGCGGTCCTCCTCGGCGACGGAGCCGGGCCAGGTCCCCTTCGTCGCGTCGGACCAGGTCTGCTCCGCGAGGAAGGCGATCTTGCTCGGCCGGTCCCCGCGCCGCAGCACGTGGAAGAGGGTGAAGTCCTGCAGGGCGTACGGCCCGATCTTGTCCTGGGTGGACTGCGGCCGGTCGGCGTCCTTGCTGGGGACGAGCTCGGGGGAGATCTCGGTGTCCAGGACCGACAGGAGCGTCTGCGAGACCTCGGGCAGTTGGCCGGTGTCGGCGACCCAGTGCACGAGGTGCTGCATCAGGGTCTTGGGCACGCCCGCGTTGACTCCGTAGTGGCTCATCTGGTCGCCGACCCCGTAGGTGCACCAGCCGAGCGCGAGCTCGGACAGGTCACCGGTGCCGAGCACGATCCCGCCGCGCTGGTTGGCGATGCGGAAGAGGTAGTCGGTGCGCAGCCCGGCCTGCACGTTCTCGAAGGTGACGTCGTAGACCTCGTCGGGGTGGTCCGCCTCGGGGTCGAGGCCGTAGGCGTGCCCCATGTCGCGCAGCATCTGGGTGGCGGCGGGACGGATGTCGAGCTCCTCCCACGTGATGCCGAGCGACTCCATGAGCGCGACCGCGTTGGTCTTGGTGTCGTCGCTCGTGGCGAAGCCGGGCATCGTGATCCCGATGATGTCGGTGCGCGGGCGCTCCAACCGGTCCATCGCCTTGGCCGCGACGAGCAGGGCGTGCGTCGAGTCGAGCCCGCCGCTGACCCCGATGACGATCTTGGGCTGCCAGTCGGGGCCGCCGATGGCGCGCAGCCGCTGGGTCAGCGCGCTGACCTGGATGTTGTAGGCCTCGTAGCAGTCCTGCGCGAGGCGCTCCTCGTCGTCGGGGACGAAGGGGAAGCGGTCGAGCGGCCGCAGCAGCCCCAGGTCGCCGGTCGGCGGGTCGAGCTCGAGATGGACCTCGCGGTAGGGCGCGCTGTCGGTGCCGATGCCCAATGCCACGCCGTTGTCGTCGAAGCTGCCCTGGCGCATCCGCTCCTGTCGCAGCCGGTCGACGTCGATGTCGACGAGGGTCTCGCGGGGACCGGAGGGGAAGCGCTCGGACTCGCCGAGGAGGTCGCCCCCTTCGTAGACCATGGTCTGCCCGTCCCACGACAGGTCGGTGCTGGACTCCCCTTCGCTCGCGGCGGCGTAGAGGTAGGCGGCGTTGCAGCGCATCGAGGCCGAGCGGGCGAGCAGGTGCCGGTCGTCGGCGCGGGCCACCGTGATGGGGGAGGCGGAGAGGTTGAGCAGGACGGTCGCGCCGGCGAGCGCGGCCTCGTGGCTCGGCGGGACGGGGACCCACATGTCCTCGCAGACCTCGACGTGGACGACGAGGCCCGGCACGTCGTCGACGTGGACGAGGACGTCGGTGCCGAAGGGGACACCGTCCAGCACCTCGGCGTCGTCACCGGTGGCGAAGGTCGGGCGGAACCACTCGTCGACGATGCCCGCGCCGGCCGCGAAGTGGCGCTTCTCGTAGAACTCGCGGTAGTTGGGCAGGTAGGCCTTGGGTGCGATGCCGAGCACCTCGCCGCGGTGGATGAGGACCGCGCAGTTGTACAGGCGGTTGCGGTGGCGAAGGGGGGCGCCCACGACCACGAGCGGCAGCAGGTCCGCAGTCTGCTCGGCGAGGTCGATGAGTGCTGCCTCGACATCGCGCAGGAGCACGTCCTGCAGGAGCAGGTCGTCGATGGCGTAGCCCGTCAGGCTCAGCTCGGGGAAGAGCGCGATCGCCGCACCCTGGTCGGACACGTGCCGCACCCGGTCGAGGATCGCTGCGGCGTTGGCCTGGGGGTCGGCCATGGTCACCGGCAGGGTGCAGGCAGCGACCCGGGCGAAGCCGTGGCGGTAGAGATTGCGGAAGTCGCGGTCCGTCATGGGCCCGAGCCTATGCCGCTCCCGGCGACTTCGGCTTGATGCTGCGCCAACCCTCCATCCCCGGTCCCTGAGGAGGCCGCCCGCGGCCGTCTCGAAGGGAGCGAGCGCTCAGTTGTCGACGAGGCGGGTACGGGTGCCGGCGACCTGCAGCCGGGTGACGGGTTCGTCCTGCAGGTCGGCGACCGCGCCGAGGTCCTGCCAGGCGCCGCCGTTGACGCGGTACTGACCGACGAGTCGTGCGTCGACCTTGACCGAGCGGGTGCCGGTGGTCTTGTACGTGTGGGTGATGTCCCCATCCGGGTGGACGCCGCCTTGGCTCGTCGTCCACCCGGAGTCGGTGCCGTCGCCGTAGGTGTAGCGGTAGTCCTTGGCCTGGATCTTGAACTGGATGGTCCAGGACAGCAGCTTCACGGAGTCGCTGATGTCGCCGGGCTGGAGGTCGTCGGTGTCGGGCCAGTCCGCTTGGTAGTACGTCTGCAGGCCGACGAGGGTCTTGTTGCCGACGGGCTGCATGGACACCGACGGCTTGGCGAAGGGGAGCTCGAGGAAGGCGGAGCGGATCTGCGCGATCGTCGGCACGGGTGGCGGCGGGGGTGTCCGGGGGATGGGGGGGTCGTTGACGTCTGGCGGGGCTGGGGTGCCGGGTAGGCAGGTCATCTGCGGGCCGTACCACTGGTCGGTCCCGACTTGGCGCTGCCAGACCAGGCGGGGAGGCCCGGAAGCGTTGGGATTCATGCGGCAATCAATGATGGCTGCGCTGCAGGCGGGATCGAGGCTGCCGCCGGTACAGGTAGTGAACTTGGCCTCCCATTGCACCGCAGAGGGAGCGCTCACACCGAGAGCTGACTTGCCATTCTTGTCGCCTGCTGCTCGCTGTTGGTGGCGCTCGCCGGCGACCTGACGGTGGTCGCTGACGTGGACGTCGACAAGGAAGTTGCTGACAACGGGCTCCGGGTCCTCGGTTGATAGGGCAAGTGCTTTCGACGGGAGGGTGACGATCAAGGCGAAGCTGACGGCTGCGGTGATCAGGTGATGACAAAACTGTCGATAACGGTCCATTGCCCTCCCTTCCAGGACAAGTAGACGATCGCCTCGTAGTCCGTCGCTTTGACTCGGCCAGTCGGCTTTCCCTGGGTGACGATCTTGTGAGCGGCATCGTGGACGGCCAGAGTCACGGCTTCATCCGACTTGCCATCCGTGGTGGGTGCAATTTTTGCCGACTTCACAGTCGTCGGATTGGAATCCGTGTGCTCACCGCGAGACTTCTTCTCATCGAGTCCCTTCACTATCAGCGTGCATGGCGAGCAATCTTCCGAAACGAGTGCCTTGACCGCCGCAGAGTCGGAGGACTGAAGGCTCTTCCCCAAGGTCTCCCAGTAGTACTTCGCGAAGGCCACAGCGCCGGCCTTGGTGTGCTTCTTGGCCGCAGCCGGAAGCACAGGCGCCGCGTCGCCCCCCTTCGTGCTGGTACTCGATGAAGACGTCGAGCTCGTCGACGAGCTGGAGCTGCTCGTGGTCGAGTCGCCGGGGAGGGGGCTGACGGTGGTCGAGCTGGATCCTTCGCCGTCAGCGTCGCCGCCACAGGCGGACAGGCCGCTGATCGCCAAGCAGGTCGCAGCCACCAAGGCCGCAGGGCGTCGCACCAGTCGCACGTTGTTGTCCTCCCTCGGGCGCCCATCTCGGCGCCTGTCAGGCATCCAGCGTATTGAGATCGGGCGAGTTCGCATCTTGAGTTTCCACAGGCAGCCGTGAGGCCTGCGCACCTCACGGGAACTCGGTGGCGTCGGCTCGCGGCACCGGATTGGATGGAGGAGTGCAGACCTTTTCCCTCGCCGAACGCCCGGACCTGCTCGACGCCTTCTGGTCGATACCCGGCGACTGGCCGACCTTCATGCTCCAGGACCCGATCTCGGATCGTGCCTACGAGGCTGCGGTCGAGGGCTTCCCGCAGCTGCACCTCGTCGTCATGGACGGCGACGTGGCCGTCGCCCGGCTCCACGCCGTCCCGCTCGCGGCGAGCATCGACTCCCTTCCTCCCAGGGGATGGGACTGGGCGCTGCAGCGGGCGGAGTGGCTGGTGGCGAAGGGGGGTCCCCCCGACCTGTCCACCGTCAGCCTCATCGAGGCTCGGGTGGCGCCGGACCGACGCGGCGAGGGGCTGAGTGGTCCCTTGCTCGTCGAGGCGCGGCGCCGCTACGCCGAGCTGGGCTGCCGGGACCTCTTCGGCCCGGTGCGTCCGACGCGCAAGGCGCTCGAACCCCGCTCTGGCGCAGACGAGTACGCGCGCCGGGTGCGCGATGACGGGTTGCCGCAGGACCCGTGGCTGCGGGTGCACGCACGGCTCGGCGGCAAGGTCGTCGAGGTCGCGCCGCTGTCGATGACCATCCCCGGGACGCTCGCGCAGTGGCGTGAGTGGACGGGCCTCCCCTTCGATGTGGAGGGAGCGGTTGAGGTGCCCGGCGCGCTCGCCCCGGTCCATGTCGACATCGCCAATGACCATGCCGTCTACGTCGAACCCAATGTCTGGGTGCACCACGACCTTCGTGCCTCAGCTTCGTGAGCTGTGGATGCCGTCGGCCGCACTCTCGAGATGATGGCCTCCTGCAGGCGGATGAGTGCTGCTAAGATTGTTCGCAATCGTTCAGCCCGCCCAGGTTCGCCTGGCGCGGGCTGGATCTCTTTTCGGGGAGGGGAGACCCCATGGCGCAACCGGTCAAGCCTTTCACGAGTATCAGTGATCAGGTCGACATCCTGCGACGGCGTGGAATGTCTTTGGACCGCGACGAGGCCGCGCGTTGGCTGGAGGTGGTCGGGTACTACCGTCTGAGCGGATACTGGTACCCGTATCGGACGATCAGTTCGGCCGTCCGAGGTGACCACTTCGTCCCGGGTGCGACCTTCGACGACGTCGTGCGCCTCTACGAGTTCGATCGGAAGCTGCGGACCCAGATCCACGACGGGATCGAACGGATCGAGGTCGCCCTTCGAAGCAGGGTGAGCTACCTCATCGCGGAACATGACCCGCTGGCGTACCAAGATGCCAAGCTTTTCCGCCCGACCTTCAACCACTCAGAGTGGCTCAAGACCGCCAGCCGACGAGTGGATCGCGCCAAGCGACACAGCGAGCCGATCCGTCACTACGAGAAGAAGTACGGCGGCAGAGTTCCGATCTGGGTCCTGACGGAGGTGCTGGACTTCTCGGACGTCTCCAAGCTGTACGACGGGATGCTCGCTCGCGATCAATGGACTGTTGCAGAGCGCCTCGGCGTGCGGATTGACGAAACGAGATTGTCCGGCAATCAGCGGAAGAGGGCGCTGAAGGTGCACCCTCTGGCTCGGTGGCTCGAGCACCTGAGCGTCCTCAGGAACAGCGCGGCTCACCACGGCCGGGTGTGGAACAGGTCCTTCACTCCTGTTGGCACGGCGGCGCTGAGATCGATTGAAGGGCTTGAGTGCCTGCCGGAAGGGCAGAGCGAGCGGGTCTTCGGTGCGCTCACGCTCATGGGGCACCTTCTGCAGCAGACGTCCCCCGGCACCACATGGACTGACAAGGTGCGCTCGCTCGTGGACGGCACATTTCGCGCCTTGCCAGCGAGGTCCGTGGCCGAGATGGGCTTCCCCGAAGGTTGGCAGGGCGCACCCTTGTGGGCGCCGGGATCGCCGTGACGCGGATACGACTTCTACCGGTTAACCAAGCGTGACGACGGAGTCTGCTTGGCGCTCCTGCGCGTCCTCGAGCAGTGAATAAGCCCACCCGTCGGTGACGAAGCAGAACGAGACTGCGGCCACCCAGGTGCCCAATACTGCGGGTGCGCCGAGCTCCATGAAGGCCGAGCGTGACATCGCGGAGGTCGTGCGTGGTGAGGTCGAGGAGGCAGAGCTGCTGCGACGTGTCCGCGCGCGCATCGGGCTGGGTGGGTGAGTGTCAGCTCCGCACATGTTCAGTTCAATTGGGTTCTCAGATGGGTGAACAACTGCCACACGGCCAGCTCGGATGGTTCCACTGCCGGCGCTGGTCGACGAGCAGTTCAAGTTGCCGGCGCTGCGCCAAGCGGCCCGACGTGGTCGGCTGGATGCGGTTCAAGCTGCCGACGGCACCTGGCGCAGCAGCCGCAAGGCAGTCGAGGCCTACGCCCGTTCCAGAGGACGCAAGGACAAAAGCGACCGATGAGCAGCTTCGCGCCCTTCGCGAACGCACCGACCAGGCCCCGACCGGGCCGGAGTATCTCTTCGATGGCGGTGACGTCGACGTGATCGTCGAGATCCTCCACAACGTGGAGTCGAGGGCGCAGCCGGTCGGGGCGTGAGGCGCTCGATGCTGGAGCGCTGTCGGCGCCCACTGCCAGACTAGGACGCATGTTCGATGAAGAGCTGACCGAGGTGGAGGAGTCCTTCCGGGGACTGGGCAGGGCGCGGACGGGGGTGCGCGAGCGTGGGAGCCGGGCCGACGAGCAGGCGTTGACCGATGCGCTGCACGCGACGGAGCGCCTCAGACGCGCGGCGGACGCGCTCGAGCTGACGGTGCTCGGTCAGGCGGTGCGGTTCGAGGACCAGTGGGGTGCGGACGGGGTCTATCGCCAGGTCCAGCTCCCGGCGGGCCAGGTGGGGGAGTTCGCCGCGGAGGCCGCGGCGGTCGTGACGCGGGCGGGGATCTTCGAGGCGGGCGAGCGGTGTGACCTCGCGGCGCGGGCCGTCACCGACCTGTCGTGCCTGACCGATCTGCTGGCGGAGGGGCGCATCCGGGCCAGGGCGATGGGCGTGGTGGCCAAGGAGACCCGCGAGGCCAGCGAGGAAGCAGTGGCTGCGGTTCTCGAGCACCTGCTGGCCCCCCTTCGCGGCAAGCCCGGTAGCACCCGCATCGAGGACCTTGAGGAGCGGGAGCTGCGCAAGGCGACCCGTAGGGTCCTGGAGCGGGTCGAGCCGGAGCTGTTGCAGGAGAGAGCGGCCCGCAACCGGCGCGAAGCGGTGGACGTGCGCTTCAGTGAAGGCCTGGTGGGCACGGCCGACATGCGCGCGACGCTGCCGACGGAGGACGCGCTCGTGCTCAAGGAGGCGATCGAGCAGGCAGCCGCCGCCCGCCGCGCGCTCGACCCGTCCCTGACCGCTGCCGCCTCCCGGGCGCACGGCCTGCTCGACCTGGCGCTGCGCGGTGTCGAGGTCCGGGCCCTGGTGCGGCTGGGTATCCCGGTGGTGACGTCGGCGGCCTCCCGGTTGACCTTCGCCCCCTTCGAAGGGGGCGAACGCGGCGGGAGCAGGGAGCTGGCCGAGGCCCTGCATGGTCCGACCGTGCGGGAGGGCCGCTTCGTCACCGGCGACGGGGCAGACCAGGTCGAGGTGATGGCCGAGGAGTGGGCCGGCGGGGCTGTGGCCTCGCAGGTGCCGACGACGCTCGGGCCGGGCGGGCAGGAGGCGTGGGTCGGTGGATGTGACATCCCGGGGGTCGGGTTCATCCCGCCCGACGCGGTGGCTGCGATCACGGCCAACCTCGAGACAAGGGTCTCGCGGGCGCTCATCGACGCCCGCACGGGGACGCTCGTGGAGACGAGCAATCCCCGCTATGTCGTCACCGACTCGATGCGCGAGTTCGTCGCGGCCCGCGACGAGACCTGCCGCATGTGGGGCTGCAACCGTCGACTGATGACCGGCTGCACCGAGGACAACGCCGACCTCGACCACGCGACCGAGTGGCCGCAAGGACCCTCCTGCCCGGCAAACCTGTCGGGGCTGTGTCGCCACCACCACCGGCTGAAGCACTCGCCGGGATGGACGCACACGCTCCGCGAGGACGGCCGCACCGAGTGGACCAGTCCGGCCGGGACGGTCGTCGAGACCTTCCCCGCGCAGTGGGTCCACGTCGGGGACGAGTGCCCGCCCCACGAGGAGGGGGCGAATGCGCGGGATGAGTCCTGGGGAGCTGACGACGACGAGCAGCTCGCCGCCTTCCACGCTGCCACCCTCTCTCCCGAGGCCGCGTCGATCTTGCCCCCCACGAAGGGGGCGAACGTCGACTACGGGGAGCCGCCCTTCTGAGCGGGCGGCGGACTCTCGCTACGTTGGGTCCATGCCGACTCACACCGCAGGAGCAGGCCGACGGACGCTCTCGGCCACCGAGCCTTCCCCCGGGAGATCGTGCTGGGTCGAGGGGGCCGCGGATGAGTGAACTCAGCTGGCCGCGTCAGGCCGGCCCGCTGTCTCTGCGTCGGCCGACCCCCGAGGCGCTGAACCAGGTGCTCACCTGGCGCAACAGCCCCGAGGTGACGCAGTGGCTCCTGAGCACCACGGTCGACCCGGACGCGTGGCGGGAGGACTGGCTGACCGTGCAGGACGGTGACGTCGCCGTGCTCGCCTTCGTGGACGACGACGTGGTCGGTACCGGCTCACTCTGGGTGCAGGACGCCATGGGTCAGCGGCACACTGGACATGACATCTGGAGTCGGGCACAGGGCGGCATGGCCTACACGATCGACCCGGCTCACCGAGGGCACGGCTACGCGACGCACCTCGCCCGGGCGCTGCTGTCGATCGCCTTCGACGACCTGGGCCTGCACCGGGTGACAGCGGGCTGCTTCGCCGACAACACCCCTTCGTGGCGGGCCATGGAGCGCATCGGCATGCGACGCGAGCAGCACGGGGTCAAGGACTCGTGGCACGCCGAGCTCGGCTGGCTCGACGGGTACACCTACGGGATCTTGCGCGAGGAGTGGGGAGCGGTATCGCCGGACGAGGTCACCGCGACCGAATAGGCGGTCCCGGGTACCTCGATCGCTGCCTCTGCCTCAGCGCCTCTCCACTTCGCCGGACCCACCCAGAGAGGCTCGGTCGGCTGCCGCGTGGCCGGAGAACCATCCTTCGTCATCGCTGACCGTCGTCGGCCGTGAGGCGCGCAGATGGGGGAAGTACTCGTCCACCGCGTCGTCGACGGCGTCGCGCCGCTCCTCGAGCAGGGGCACCAGCTCGGTGCCCGCGGACCCGCCGCGCTGCTCGGCCACGGCGGCCACCTCCGCGTCCGCGACCTGGTGCAGCCTCTCGCGGATGCGCAGGGCGAAGGCCATGAGGAAGGACCGACGGAAGGCTGCCGTCCGGGAGCGTCCGTAGGCATCGGTCTGCTTGCCGTGCTGGGCCATCGCCGTGGTCGCCTGCACGAGCAGCGAGGTGAAGAGCGTCTCGACGGCGTCGAGGTCCTCGGCGTGACCGATGAGCGTGACGTGCCCCAGGTCCTTGGACCACACGGCGCGGCAGTAGTTGGCCGAGGCGATCCCCGACAGGAGCGAGACCTTGGGGGACTCATAGGGGTTGTCGACACCGACGCGCCGCAGGGTCGGGCCGGCAGTCGTGCGCTCGGTCGCGGCCAGCAGTGCTGCGTCGATGCTGTGTCTGGCCATGAGCGACTGCGCTCCGGCGGTGAAGGTCTCCGCCTCAGCCTCGAAGGTCGTCGACTCCGCCTTGGCCAGCAGGGCCCGCACACGCTCCAGCACGCGCGGGTCGACACGTGATGACGAACGGCGAGTCGAGGGCCGAGCCTCCCCGGGGCGTGGCCCGAGGGACTCGATCGACGGCACGGCCCAGATGGTGCTGATGAGCTCGACAGCAGCCTGCACGACCTCCGGCCAGGAGTCTCGGTCACCGCGCGCCTGCGGATAGCTCCGATCCTCTGGCCACCACGCACTCGCCTCGATTGCCTCCATCTGCGCCCACCACTCAGGGTCGACCGTGGCCCTCGCATATCGCTGGAGCACGTAGGCCATCGCGTCGCCCAGGAGGGCGTCCGCGGGGGACTTGGTCAGGCGAGTGACCAGTCGGTGCAGGTCGATCGGCTGCCACTCGCGGTCAAAGGCCTGGCCGACCCGGTCGGTGAGGATGCTCAGGATCGCCCACCCGGCGCAGTCCCGGTCATAGCCGGTCCGGGTGTCAGCGACCAGATGGCGGGTCAGCGCCTGGGCGCGGGCGCGGTGCCGGTTGGACCACGCGCTGGCCGCCTCCATGACCCGGTCGGCAAACCTCCCGACGTCTGCGTCGCGGTCCCTCTCGATCCCGAATGCCGTCACGTCATCCCCCTTCGTCTGGTGTGGGGGCAACGCTGCCACGTCCCTGCGACAAGGCGCAGACGGCCTGTGGACGACGGGGGTGGACGCCGACGCGCGGGTGATTCGTCGGCGCGTTTACCTCCACCCGGGTCGCCGCCGCCCACTGGCTCGCCGCCTCCACCCGCCTCACCGCCGCCGGGCGCTCGCCGCGGCGATCTGCTGCAGCAGGTCCACAGCCAGCTTGGCGGCCTCGTTGGACCTCGCCACCGGGGCGGTCAGCGCCACGATGTCGCGCACCGGGTTGGGGTTGGTCAGGCGCAGCCGGCGCACCGTCTTGGGGATCGTGCGGGCCGCGAGGTCGGGGATCACCGTGATCCCCACGCCGGCCGCGACGAAGGCCGTCGCCGTGTAGTGGTCCTGCGCCTCGACCGTGTACCTCGGGCGGAATCCCGCTGCGCGGCAGGCGCGGTCGACCATCTCCTGGGTGATCCCGGCAGAGATGTCGTTGCTGATCCACTTGTCGTCGGCGAGCTCGGCCATCTCGACCCGCCGCCGACCGGCGAGCCGGTGATCGGCATGCACCAGGGCGACGAAGTGATCGGTCATCAGGGGCGTGACGTCGTAGCCCGGACGCACGGACGTCGTCGGGTCGTCGGGCACGACATCGATGTCGACCGGCGGCGCCTGGCCGGGCGGGTAGCCCTCGGTGAGCACCATCTGCAGGGTCAGCTCGGGCAGCTTCGACTGCAGTCTCTTGGCCAGCTGCGGCATCCACCGGTAGCCGGCGGAGGCGAAGTACC